>JAUMVN010000009.1 GCA_030530145.1 Coriobacteriia bacterium
TGGTGGGCCCAGCAGGATTCGAACCTGCAACCCAGGGATTATGAGTCCCCTGCGCTAACCGTTGCGCCATGAGCCCGTATGAAAAAAGCGACGACCGAAGCCGCCGCTCTATTTAACATGGTGGAGAATAGGGGGTTCGAACCCCTGACCTCGTGACTGCCAGTCACGCGCTCTCCCAACTGAGCTAATTCCCCGTGCGTTGGTGCGAGGAATAATATATCGGGCATCTTGCGTCGGGTCAAGCGAGAATCTGAGATTTTTTTCGTGACCCTGTTTCGCGGGGGCCCGGGCGCGCGGAAACCGGGCGAATACCAATCCCCGCGCCCTGGGCGCTTCGAGAAGGGGGCCAGTACCTTTTCGCCGCTTCTTCCTGCACGAAAATCGGCCCGAATACCAGCCTGCAGGGGCGCGGGCATTGGTATTCGGGCCGATATCGAAGCAGCCTCGGTCGCGGGTTGGTATTCGGCTGGATCCGGAAGCGCGCGCCCCGCCCGGGGCCCTACAGCGCCGCCAGGAAGCCCTCCAGGCGGTCGAGGCCGAGCTCGAGCTGGTCGTCCGCGACGCAGTACGAGAGGCGCATGAACCCCTCGCACCCGAAGCAGGTGCCCGGCACGCAGGCCACGCCTGCCTCGCGGACCAGGCGCTCGCAGAGCTCCTCGGAGCCCATGCCGAGGCCGCTCACGTCGGGGAAGGCGTAGAAAGCGCCCTCGGGGCGCGTCAGGGGCAGCCCCATGCGGCCGAGCCTCTCGACCACGAGGTCGCGGCGGCGCCGATAGGTCTCGCGCATGGGCGCGACGTCGCAGCCGAGCGCGACCACGGCGGCGTCCTGCACAAACGTCGGGATGCTGGAGATCAGGTACTGGTGCATCTTCTCAATCTGCGCCTTGAGCGCGGGGGCGGCGGCGAGCCAGCCGATGCGCCACCCCGTCATGGCCCACGGCTTGGAGAACGAGTCGACGACGACGGTCTGGTCGCGGAGCTCCGGGTGCCGACAAGCGAAGCGCTCGCAGCCCTCCGCGTAGCAGAGGCGGTTGTACACGTCGTCGCAGATGACGTAGATGCCCGTCTCGGCCGCGACGCGCGCAACGGCGTCGAGCGAGGCGGCCCCGTAGACGCACCCCGTCGGGTTGTTCGGGGAGGTGACGACGATGGCCTTCGTGCGCTCCCCCACCACGGCCCTGAGCCGGTCCTCGTCTATCGCGAAGCCGTCGGAGCTCGTGTCGAGGAACCGGACCTCGCCGTGGGCCGCGCGCACGACGGTCTCGTAGAGGCCGAAGGCCGGCACGGGAACGACGACCTCGTCGCCGGGGTCGAGAAGCGCCTGGAGCGTGGCGGAGAGCGCCTCTGTGGCGCCGCAGGTGACGATAAGCTCCTCGGGGGCGTAGGCGAGCCCCTGCTCCCCCATATAGGACGAGAGGGCCGCGAGCAGGCTCGCCTTGCCGTTGTTGGGCGGGTAATGGGTCTGCCCCTCGGCGAGGGCGCGGGCCACGGCCTCCTTGACGGCGGCCGGCGTGTCGAACTCGGGCTCGCCGAGGGTGAGCTTGACGCAGCCGGGCGTTGCGTTGGCCAGCGCGTTGAAGCGCCTGATGCCCGAGGTGGCGAGAAGCGCGAGGTCGGAGTTGGTCTTCTTCATGGCGAGGCCCCCTATCCCTTGAAGATCATGTCGGCCGAGATGTCGGCCACCGTCTCGGCACCGCACATCTCCATCGTGTCGGCTAGCTCGGCCTGGAGCTGCGCGAGGTAGGCGGCCACGCCCTCCTCGCCGCCGCCGAACGCCGCCACGACGAAGGGCCGGCACATGAGGACCGCGTCCGCCCCGAGGGCGAGCGCTCGGAAGACGTCGAGGCCGGAGCGGATGCCGCCGTCGACCAGGATCTCGATATCGTCGCCCACCGCGTCGGCCACCGCGGGCAGCGCGTCCGCCGTGGCGGGGACGCCGTCGAGGACGCGCCCGCCGTGGTTGGAGACCACAACGGCGTCCGCCCCCGCGCGGGCCGCGAGCTCGGCGGCGCGCGGCGTCATGACGCCCTTGAGCACGAAGGGTACGCCCTGCTCGTGGCAAGCCGCAGACACCTCGGCCACCTGGACCTCGTCCTTGGCGCCGGCGGGAGGATTCTGGCCCTTGAGGAAGGGCAGGCCGGCGGCGTCGATGTCCATGGCGACGGCGGCGGGGCGCGCGGCGAGCGCCTGGCCGAGCTTGTGCTCGAGGGTGTTCGCGTCCCAGGGCTTCACCGTGACGACGCCCGCGCCGCCCAAGGAGGCGATGGCGTCGCAGGAGCGCGTCATGATCTGCGGGTCGAGGCCGTCGCCCGTCCAGGCGAGCGTGCCCGCGCCCGCGGCGGCGCGCAGGACGCAGCCGTTGTAGCCCACAGTGTCGTACTTCTCGCCGTAGTGCCGCTGGACGTCGCCCACGGGCCCGATCATGACCGGCAGCGAGAGGTCCGCGCCGAGGACGCCCGCGCCCGTCCGCGCCTCGAAGTACGGGTGCAGCGTGTCCATGTTCACGAGCGCGCGCTGCCACGCCTCGTGGTTCCTGATGGCGACGGTGCCCGATCCCTTGGCGCCCGGCCCGGGGATCTGGCCCCGGCACCCGCGCCCGTCGCACTTGTTGCAAGCCTTGCAATAAGGACCGATGTTTCCCCTGGCAGATGCGGCAAGCTCCGCGTAGTTCATGTTCCTCTCTCCCCTCTATCAAGAAGCCCCGGGCAGCTCGTCGCCGCCCGGGGCCGGAAGTTCCCGTCCTGTGCGCTTAGGCGCGCGCGGGGACGATGCGCCCGGAGAGCCAGGACGCGAGCTCCCCGAACGGCACGTCGAAGCGCTCGCCGCTCGCGCGGTCCTTGACCTCGGCGGTGCCGGCGGCCACGCCCTTCTTGCCCAGGATGACCTGGTACGGGATGCCGATCAGGTCCGCGTCGGCGAACTTGACGCCCGGGCGCTCCTTGCGGTCGTCGACGAGGACCTCGAGGTCGGCCGCGGCGAGCTCCTCGGTCACCTTCTGCGCGACGGGCCACACCACGTCGTCGTTCACGCTCATGGCGACGACCTCGACCTCGTAGGGCGCGACGCAGACGGGCCAGCAGATGCCGCGGTCGTCGTTGTGCTGCTCGACGACGGCCGAGACCATGCGGGAGACGCCGATGCCGTAGCAGCCCATGAGGAAGGGCTTCTCGCGCCCGTCCTCGTCCATGAAGGTCGCGCCCATGGACTCGGAGTACTTGGTGCCCAGCTGGAAGACCTGGGAGATCTCGATGCCGCGGGCGGAGTGCAGCGCCTTGCCGCAGTGCGGGCAGGGATCGCCCTCGGCCACGGTAATAAGGTCGGCCCACTCGTCCACTGTGAAGTCGCGGCCCGGCTCGATGCCCACGTAGTGGTAACCGTCGACGTTGGCGCCGCAGGCCCAGCTGTGGGCGGCCCTGAGCGACTCGTCGCAGACGATGCGGATGCCCTCGGTGAGGTTCACGGGGCCGATGGAGCCCTTGGGCAGGCGGTAGCCCTTGAGCTCGTCGTCGGTCATCATGCGGTAGCCGGCGCCGAAGACGTGCTCGGCCTTGCAGTCGTTGAGCTCGTGGTCGCCCGGGACGAGCGCGAGGACGGGCTTGCCCTCGGCGTCGACGACGCAGAGAGACTTGACGGTGGCGTTCTCGGGGATCTCCAGCAGCTTGGCGAGGTCCTCGATGCTGTGGGTGCCCGGGGTCTCGATGCGTCGCAGCTCGCCGTGGCCGGGGCCGTCGAGGACGGGGACCTGGGTCGTCGCGGCCTCGGTGTCGGCCGCGAAGCCGCAGTCGCACCAGACGAGCTCGGCCTCGCCGGCGTCGGCGAGCGCCATGAACTCGACGGAGGTGTCGCCGCCGATCTGGCCGGAGTCGGCCACGACGGGCAGGGCCTTGATGCCGCAGCGCTCGGCGATGCGGGCATAGGCGCCCTTCTCGTCCTCGTAGCACTCCTGCAGGGACTCCTGCGTGGCGCTGAAGGAGTAGGCGTCCTTCATGATGAACTCGCGGCCGCGCATGAGGCCGAAGCGGGGGCGCAGCTCGTCGCGGAACTTGTCCTGGATGTGGTAGAGCGTGACGGGCAGCTGCTTATAGCTGCGCAGCTCGTTGCGTACGAGGTCGGTGTAGGTCTCCTCGTGGGTGGGGCCGAGGACGAAGTCGCGCTCGTGGCGGTCCTTCAGGCGCATGAGCTCGGGGCCGTAGGCGGCGTAGCGGCCGGACTGCTCCCAGAGCTCGGCGGGGGTGACGATGGGTGTGAGCATCTCCTGGGCGCCGATACCCTCCATCTCGTCGCGGATGACGCCCTCGATCTTCTGGATCACGCGCCAGCACAGCGGCAGGTAGCTGTAGAGGCCGGCCGCGGTCTTGCGGATCATGCCGGCGCGAAGCAGCAGCTTGTGGCTCACGAGCTCCGCCTCGGCGGGGTCCTCCTTGAGGGTGGGGGCATAGAGACGGGACATCTTCTGGTAGCGCTTCACGGTGATTCCAATCGTCCGGATGCGATGCCGGGCAAAGGCCCCTGCATCGTGACACATGAGGTAGATTCTACGGCAAGAAGCCCTGCGCGTGCGGCGCGGGGGCTAGGCCTCGCCCTTCTCGCCGAAGCGAGACTCGATCTCGGCGAAGAGCTCGTCGACCATGCGCTCCTCCGGGACCTTGCGGATGGACTCGCCGGCCGCGAAGAGAAGGGCCTCTCCCCGCCCGCTCGCCATGCCGATGTCCGCGCCGCGGGCCTCGCCGGGGCCGTTGACGGCGCAGCCCATGACCGCGACCGAGATGGGCGCCTTCACGTCCTGGAGCCGGCGGGCCACCTCCTCGGCGATGGGGATCATGTCCACCTGGCAGCGGCCGCAGGTGGGGCAGCTCACGAGCTCGGGGTGGAGCCGGCGCATGCCGAGGGCGGCCAGGAGCTCCCAGGCCACCTTGACCTCCTCGACCGGATCGGCCGTGAGCGAGAGGCGCATGGTGTCGCCGATGCCCTCGGAGAGAAGCACCGAGAGGGCCGCGACGTTCTTCACGGTGCCCTGGGTGAGCGTGCCCGCCTCGGTGACGCCGATGTGAAGCGGCACGTGGGGCAGCAGGCGCGAGAGCTCGCGGTTCGTCTGGATGGTTGCCGGCACGTCGTGGACCTTCGCGGACATGACGATGTCGGTGAAGCCGCGCTCCTCAAAGTGGCGCACGAAGCTGACGGCGCTCTGAACGAGCTTCTGGGGCTGGGTCAGGTCCTCGCGCGCGTCGATGGCGCGGTCGAGGGAGCCGGCGTTCACGCCGATGCGGATGGGGATCCCAGCCGCGCCGGCCTCGTCGATGACGGCGTCGACCTTGTCCCAGGAGCCGATGTTGCCCGGGTTCACGCGCAGCGCGGAGGCCCCGCGGCGGGCCGCCTCGATGGCCAGGCGGTGGTCGAAGTGGATATCGGCCACCACGGGCAGGGGCGATGCCGCGCAGATCTCCTGGAAACCGTCGAGCACGGCGGCCGAGGGGATGGCCACGCGCACGATCTCGCAGCCCGCGTCGGCCAGGCGGCCGATCTGGGCGAGCGTCGACGCGGGGTCGTCCGTCTTCGTGGTGCACATGGACTGTACCGAGACGGGCGCGCCGCCACCTACCTGCACGTTCCCGACGTGGACCGGCCGGGTAAGCTCGCGGGGCAGGGCGTTTTCCGCCGGTTTCGGGTCATTTACGCTCATGGCTATCCAATCACGAAGCGGACGATGTCGTTCTTGAGCACGACGACGAAGACGAAGACGAAGAAGGCGAGACCAACGTAGCTGATCCAGTTCTGCACCTTGAGCGAGAGCTGCCGGCGCGTAACCAGCTGGATGACCTCGATGAGGATCTTTCCGCCGTCGAGGGGCGGGATGGGCAGCAGGTTCATGAAGCCGAGCGACATCGATACGGACGCGGCGAGGATGAGGAGGTCGATAAGGCCCGAGGAGGCGGCCTCGGAGGCCATGACCGAGACGCCCACGACCGATGAGGACTGGTCGAGCACCTGCATGGTCTTCTGCGGGACGATGAGCTGGACCACGTACTCGGCGACCATCTTCCCGTAGCTCAGGGCGAGGCCCGCGGACTGGACAGGGCCAGGGTGGTAGACGATGACCTCGGAGCCGATGCCGAGCATAGCGGTGTTCTGGCCGTCCTCAAGGTCGACCGCGAGCTCGACCTGTTCGCCGCCGCGCTCGACCGTCAGGGTGAAGTCGGTTCCGCTGTCCAGATAAGGGTCAAGGGCGGCGGACATGGAGGACCAATCGGAGACCTCGGTATCCCCCACCTTGACGACGCGGTCGCCGACGGCCACGCCCGCGGCCTCCGCGTAGGAGCCCGAGTACACCTCGCCGATGACCGCCTCGTTCGAGGCGGCGGGGATGCCGGAGGCCATGAAGTACGCGCTCACCACGACGAACGCGAAGAGCACGTTGACGAGCGGCCCAGCGAAGAGGATGGCGAGGCGCTTGAGGAAGCCCATGCCCAGGTAGGTGTGGGATCTCTCGGCCTCCAGGAACTTCTCGGCGCCGCACTCGGGGACGCGCGGGGCGCCGGCCTTGGTGGCGCCCTCCTTGGAGAAGTCGTGCCCGCGGTCGAACTCGGTGAGAAGCGCGGCGTCGCGCGCCATGGTCTCGAATGCGGCGGGGTACGTCTTCTGGGAGGGCTTCTCGCCGAGCTCGGGGTTGTAGTACGGCCTCACGGCGCCCCAGTCGGAGAGGCTGACGAGCGCGGAGATGGCCTCGTCCTCGCCGATGCCCGTCTCGGACGCCACCTTGGAGACCTCGACGCGGCCGTTGGCCTGCACGCAGGCGAGCACCTCGGCAAGCTTGGACGACTCGACGGGCTCCATGCCGCAGATGCGGTTGTAGCCGCCCAGGAGCAGGGGCGTCACGCCGATCTCGGTGCCGACCTTCTTGCTCTTGAACGAGAGCCTGTGGCGGCAGGGCAGGCCCAGCATGAACTCGGTCACGCGCACGCCGCAGGCGCGGGCGGCCAGGTAGTGGCCCGCCTCGTGGATGAAGACGAGGACCGAAAGGACGATGGCGCCCCAGAACACGGCGGATACGACGGAAAGAAGCACGGACAAGGTCAGACCTCCGAAGAAAGGGCGGCGCGGGCGGCCTCGCGGGCGCGGGCGTCGACGTCGAGGAGCTGCTCGAGGCTCTCCACGCGCTCGACCGGGGTGGCGTCCATGACCTCGCGGACGACCTTCTCGATGTCCGTGAAGCCGCAGGCGCCCTGACGGAACGCGAGGTTGGCGACCTCGTTGGCGGCGTTCATGGCGCACGGGAGCGTGCCGCCCTCGCGGCCAGCGCGCTTGGCGAGGGCGAGGCACCCGAAGGTCTCCTCATCGGCCTCGCCGAAGGTGATGGGCGCGCACGAGCCCCAGTCGACGCGCTCGACGGAGGCGTCCCAGCGCTCGGGGTAGCTCAGGGCGTACTGGATGGGGGCGCGCATGTCGGAGCCGCCGAGCTGTGCCTTCACGACGCCGTCGGCGAACTCGACCATCGAGTGGATCTTGCTCTGGCGCTGCACGAGCACGCGGACGGCGTCGACGGGCACCTGGAAGAGGTGCTTGGCCTCGATGACCTCGAGGCCCTTGTTCATGAGGGAGGCGGAGTCGATCGTGATCTTCGCGCCCATGTCCCAGGTGGGGTGCGCGAGGGCGTCGGCGGCGGTCACGCGGGCGAGCTCGTCGCGCGTCTTACCGTAGAAAGGGCCGCCCGAGCAGGTGAGCCAGATGCGGTGGACCTCGGAGCTTCTCTCCCCCACGAGGCACTGGAAGATGGCGGAGTGCTCGGAGTCCACCGGGATGAGGCGGCCGGGCTTGGCGAGCGGCATGAGCAGGTCGCCGCCGCAGACGATGGACTCCTTGTTCGCGTAGGCGAGGACCTTGTCGGCCTTGAGGGCCGCGTAGCCGGCGTGTATGCCGGCGAAGCCGACAAGGGCGTTTACGACGATGTCGACCTCGGGGAGCTCCGCGAGCGCCGTCACAGCCTCCTCGCCGACGCCGAGCGCGCATCCGCCGGGCAGCTCGCCGAGCACGGGGTCGGAGGCGCGGGAGGCGTCCGCGACCGCGACATGCGCGCAGCCGAACTCGCGGGCCGCCGAGACGAGCGCGGCGGTCGAGGTGTTCACGGAGAGGGCGACGACCTCGACCTTATCGGCGTGGCGCCGGGCCACGTCGAGGGTCTGGGTTCCGATGGAGCCCGAGCAGCCGAGCACGGCCACGCGCACGGGGCGCGGGCGCTCGGAGCGCGGGGCGGTGTCCTCGAAGATGGTGATGGGGGTCATTTAGAGAATCCCTCCGATAAGAAGGAGCAGGTAGGCGGCGACGGAGCCGAACAGGAGCGAGTCGGAGCGGTCGAGAAGGCCGCCGTGGCCGGGCATGAGGTTGCCGGAGTCCTTGACGCCGACCCCGCGCTTGATGCGCGACTCGAAGAGGTCGCCCACGACACCGACGACGCCCACGACCAGGCCGAGCGGCAGGGCGTGCCAGACGGCCAGGCCGTCGACCCCGACGAGGGCGATGACGACCCAGGTGAGGACGGAGCCCACGAGCCCCGCCCAGAAGCCCTCCCAGCTCTTGTTCGGGCTGATGCGCGGCGCGAGCTTGTGCTTACCGAGCTTCGAGCCGACGACGTAGGCGAAGGAGTCGCTCACCCAGATGCAGAGCATCACGCCGAGGGCGAGGAACGCGCCCTGGGGGCCCTTGTCGAAGGCTCGGATAAGGACGATGGCGGAGAACGAGAAGCTCGTGTACACGGGGCCGAAGACGGTGACGGCCACGTCGGCGATGTTCGCCCGCGGCGTGGCCACGTACCAGGCGGCGATGGCCACGAGGAAGAGCATGAGGACCACGGCCATGCCCGAGACGCCGCGGCCGTAGGCGGCCAGCGGGAAGAGGAGCGCCACGGCGAGGCCGAAGATCTCGTTGGGGCCGCGCCCGCCCATCCGGCAGATCCGGAAGAACTCGGAGCAACAGAGCCAGGCCATGCTCATGATCAGCAGCGCCGTGGCGAAGGGCCCGAGGAAGAGGCAGCCGATGGTGAGGACGGCGTAGATGGCTCCGGAGGTCGTGCGCGTGAGGAGCTTCTCGGCCGAGCCGCGGGCACGCTGCCCGCGCAGGGTCCCCTGCGCGCGGCGGCCCTCCTTCGAGGCGCGCAGGGCCTCCAGCTTGTCGACCTGCTTGTCGAGGCCGACGCTCTGGCGGCCCTGGTTCTCGTTGTTCTCGCCCATGCTACTTGACGCCCCCGAACCTGCGGTCGCGCGCCTGGAAGGACCTCACGGCGCGGAGCATGTCCCAGCGCGTGAAGTCGGGCCAGTAGGTGTCGGTCACGTAGAACTCGCTGTAGGCGAGCTGCCAGAGCAGGTAGTTGGAGAGGCGCAGCTCACCGGAGGTGCGGATGAGGAGGTCCGGGTCGGGAAGCCCCTTCGTGTACAGGTGGTCGGAGATGGCGTCGGCGTCGATGGAGCCGGCCTCGCGCTCCCCCGCCGCGACCTCGGCGGCGAGCTCGCGGGCCGCGCGGGCGATCTCGGCGCGCGAGCCGTAGTTGACGGCGAGGGCGAAGACCATGCCGGTATGGTCGGCGGTCTCGTCGAGGCCCCGCTGGAACACGAGGCGGGTCTCCTCGGGGAGCGCCTCGAGGTCGCCGAGGAACCTGAGGCGCACGTTCTCCTGGTGGAAGAGCGGGAGCTCCTTCACGAGGGTCGTCGCGAAGAGGTGCATGAGGAGATTGACCTCGCGCTGGGGGCGCTTCCAGTTCTCGGTCGAGAAGGCGTAGACGGAGAGCACGTCGAAGCCCAGGCGAACGCTCGTGGTCACGGCCTCGCGCAGCGACTCGACGCCCGCGACGTGGCCTTGGCTCCGGTCGAGCCCTCGGGCGGTCGCCCAACGGCCGTTGCCGTCCATGATGATGGAGACGTGCCTCGGTACGCGGGCCATGTCCACGTCCTCGAGCGAGATGTCGTCAGGCGAATCGGCGTAGTACTCCTGAAGGA
The DNA here is from genome assembly GCA_030530145.1 of Coriobacteriia bacterium. Lineage (GTDB taxonomy): Bacteria > Actinomycetota > Coriobacteriia > Coriobacteriales > Atopobiaceae > Paratractidigestivibacter. The sequence continues at coordinate 9,984 of JAUMVN010000009.1, forward strand.
GCTTCTCGTCAAAGCCCACGGTGGCTCTCCTTTGTTCTGCCCGCGCCCGCGGAGGCGCTCCGCGACGAGCACTGGCGTCGTGTTTCGAATGTCTGCGAAGAAGGGCGGCCCACCCCTGGGGCCACCCGCGACTCGCTTAAGTCTACCCCATAGCCTGCGGCCGGGCCGGATATGCGCAAAAAGCCGACCGTCGCGTGGGCGGCGGCCGGCTGGTTCACTTCGTGCGCCGAGGCTGGGCGCAGGTGGCTGCGGAGCTTAGATCTCCATGATCTCCGCGGTCTTGGCCTTGAGCAGCTCCTCGATCTTCGCCACATAGGAGTCGGTGAGCTTCTGGATGGCCTTCTTCTCGCGCGTCGCCTCGTCCTCGGGGAGCTCCTCGTCGCGCTCGACCTTGCCGTTGGCGTCGCGGCGGACGTTGCGGACGGCCACGCGGGCCTCCTCCGCGAGCTTGGAGCACTCCTTGGCGAGCTCCTTGCGGCGCTCCTCGGTCGGGCGCGGGAAGGGCAGGCGGATGGAGACGCCGTCGTTGGAAGGGGTGATGCCCAGGTCGGAAGCCTCGATGGCCTTCTCGATGGCCTTGAGGGAGGTCTTGTCCCACGGCTCGATGACGAGCATGGAGGCCTCGGGGACCTTGACGCCGGCGAGCTGGGTGATCGGCGTGGGCTGCCCGTAGTAGTCGACCTTGATGGGGTCGAGGATGTGGGCGTTGGCGCGGCCGGAGCGGACGCGCGAGAAGTTCGACTTCAGGGCGTCGATGGCCTTGTCCATGTGGGACTTCGCGTAATCGGTGTGCTGGCTCATGCTAGTTCTCCTTATCGAAAACCACGGTGCCGACGTTCTGGCCCTCGACGGCGTGCAGGAAGTTCCCGTCGCCGTTGATGTCGAAGATCATGAGCGGCATGGAGTTGTCGCGGCACAGCGCGATGGCGGCCGCATCCATGACCTTGAGGTTCTTGGTGAGGACCTCGTCGTAGGTGACGGTGTCGTACTTGACGGCCCCGGGGTTCGTCTTCGGGTCGCTGTCGTAGACGCCGTCGACGTTGGTGGCCTTCATCAGGATCTGGGCGTTGACCTCGCAGGCGCGCAGGGCGGCGCCGGTGTCGGTGGTGAAGAAGGGGTTGCCGGTGCCGGCCGCGAGGATGACGATGCGGCCCTTCTCCATGTGGCGGATGGCGCGCCTGCGGATGTAGGGCTCGGCGATCTGGCGCATGGAGATGGCGCTCATGACGCGGGAGTCCATGCCCGCCTGCTCGAAAGTGTCCTGGAGCGCCAGGGCGTTGATGACCGTGGCGAGCATGCCCATGGAGTCGCCCTGGGCGCGGTCCATGCCGCCCGCGGCGCCCTGGACGCCGCGGAAGATGTTGCCGCCGCCGATGACGACGGCGATCTGGACGCCGGCGTCGTAGACGGGCCTGATCTCGTTGGCCAGGCGCGTGGGGACCGAGGGGTCGATGCCGAAGTCCTGGTCGCCCATGAGGGCCTCGCCGGAAAGCTTGAGCAAAACGCGGTTGTACTTTAGGTCAGCCAAACCGTCCTCCACTCTTCGATAGATGAACGCGCCCGAAAGGCGCCTCGTTGCCGATAAAAGAGTGTACCAGAGCGCGCGCGGGCGAGAAACGGGTCCTTACGCGAGCGTGGCGCCTGGGCACATAAAAGGAGCCGGCCACGAACGTGACCGGCTCCCGGGAACTATCTTCCGCGCTTACTCGCCGAAGCGGTAAAGGACGAAGGACTTGACCTTGATCTCGTCGCCGAGGTCCTTGGAGGTCTTCTTGGCGAGGCCGTCGATGGTGACGGAGGAGTCCTTGACGAACTCCTGCTCGCAGAGGACGAACTCCTTGAAGTACTTCTCGAGGCGACCCTGGGCCATGCGCTCCTGGATGGCCTCCGGCTTGCCGGACTCGGCAGCCTGGGCCTTGTAGATGGCGAGCTCGTGCTCGACGGTCTCGGCCGGGACGTCGTCGCGGGAGGCGGCGACGGGAGCGGTCGCGGCGATCTGCATCGCGACGTCGTGGGCGAAGGTCTTGAACTCGTCGGCCTGGGCGGTCTCGGGCTTGGAGAACTCGAAGACGGCCACGTTGGCGATCTTGCCGCCGAGGTGAATGTAGCTGGCGAGGGCGCCGTTCTCGACGGCGACGCGCTGGAAGCGCAGGACCTTCATGTTCTCGCCGATGACGTGGATCATCTCGACGAGCTCGGCGTCGACGGTGGAGCCGTCCATCTCGCAGGCCTTGAGGGCCTCGACGTCGGCCGGGTTCTGCTCGGCGACGACCTGGGCGAGCTTGGCGGCGAAGCCGGTGAACTTGGGGTTGGTGCCCACGAAGTCGGTCTCGCAGGAGAGCTCGAGGATGGCGCCGGTCTTGCCGTCCTCGGAGACGTAGGTGGCGATGGTGCCCTCGTTGGTGTCGCGGCCGGCGCGCTTGACTGCCTTGGCCACGCCCATGGTGCGAAGGACGTCGACGGCCTTCTCGATGTCGCCCTCAGCCTCGACGAGGGCCTTCTTGCACTCCATCATCGGGGAGTCGGTCATCTCGCGGAGCTGCTTGACCAGGGCGGCGGTAATCTGAGCCATGTTGTTCTCCTCTGAACTGTTAATCGGGTAAGACGAGCCGTTGATCGCGGCGTTACTCGGCGGCGGGAGCCTCAGCGGCGGCCTCGGCGGGAGCGGCCATCTCCTCAGCGGTGATCTGCTCCTTGCCGGTGCCGGCGAGAACGGCGTCGGCCATGAGCTCGCACATGAGGGAGACGGAGCGGATGGCGTCGTCGTTGGCCGGGATGCCGTAGTCGACCACGTCGGGGTCGGAGTTGGTGTCGAGCAGGGAGACGACCGGGATGTGCAGGCGGTTGGCCTCGCGGATGGCGATCTCCTCGCGCTTGGAGTCGACCACGAAGATGGCCTGGGGCAGCGAGGTCATGTCGCGGACGCCGCCGAGGTTCTTCTGCAGCTTCTCGAGCTCCTTGCCGAGCACAGCCTGCTCCTTCTTGGGCAGGGTGGCCATGCGGCCGTCCTCGACCATCGTCTCGAGCTCCTCCATGCGGTTGATGCGGGAGCGCATGGTCACGAAGTTGGTGAGCATGCCGCCGAGCCAGCGCTGGTTGATCCAGGGCATGCCGCAGCGCTCGGCCTGCTGGGAGATGGGCTCCTGGGCCTGCTTCTTGGTGCCGACGAAGAGGATCTTGCCGCCCTTGGAAGCGGTGTCCTTGAGGAAGGTGTAGGCCTGGTCGGCGCCGTACATGGTCTGCTTGAGGTCGAGGATGTAGATGCCGTTGCGCTCGCCGAAGATGTAGGACTTCATCTTGGGGTTCCAGCGGCGGGTCTGGTGACCGTAGTGGCAGCCGGCGTCGAGAAGGGTCTGGATAGTGATCTTAGCCATGGTAACCTCCTGTGGTTGGTCCTCCGCGCGATGTCATCCCCGTGAACTGCCACCCGAGGCCTGGCTATACGCCTTCGGGCACCACGGCAGGCGGGTCGTCGCGCGTGTGTGATGGTATCGGCGGGTCGCCGATATGTCGTGCGGACGCACAACAGCGATTAAGTATAGCAAGAAGCCCGGGCGTGTCGAGGGTCAATCGCGGCCCATATCCTCGCCACAAGACGAGCGCGGGTGGGCCGCCCGGGCGGCGTCCTTGAGCCGCTCGACCGAGAGATGGGTGTAGACCTGGGTCGTCGAGAGGCTCTCGTGGCCGAGGAGCTCCTGGACGCTGCGGAGGTCCGCTCCCCCGCCGAGGAGCTCCGTCGCGAAGGTGTGTCGCATGGCGTGCGGCGTGAGGCCCGCGTCGAGGCCCGCCTGGGCCGCGCGGCGCTCGAAGACGTCGCGTAGGGCGGCCGCCGACATGCGGTTGCCCCGCGTCGAGACGAACAGGGCCCGGCGCCCGTCCTCGCTCGGGCGGCGGGCGGCGGCGAGCAGCTCGCCCCGCGCCCCGCCCTCGTAGCGCGCGACCCAATCGAGGGCAGATTCATAGAGAGGCACGACGCGCTCCTTGCTCCCCTTGCCGAAGAGCTTGACCTGGGCGGCCGCGTAGTCGACGCCGCCCGCGTCGAGCGCCGAGGCCTCGGAGATCCGCGCCCCGGTCGCGTAGAGGAGCTCGAGGAAGGCGCGGTCGCGCAACCCCGCGGGCTCGGCGACGTCGCAGGCCTCCAAGAGGCGCGAGGCGTCCTCGTCGCTCATCGTCTTCGGCAGCCGGGCCGCGCGCTTGGGGCTCGCCGCCGCGGCCGCGGCGCCGCTCGTCTCGATGCCGTGGGACCCCATCCAGGAATAGAGGCCGCGAACGGCCGAGAGGCGGCGGTTGATCGTGGCGGTCGAGCAGCGCGCGCGGGAGAGCTCGCCGAGGTAGGACCTGAGCTCCTGGTGAGAGAGGCGGAACGGGTCGACGCCCGCCCTTCTCGCCCAGCGGGAGAAGTCCGCGAGGTCCGCGCCGTAGGCCCGCGAGGTGTTGGCCGAGCAGCCCCGGACATCCTCGAGACCGCGGACATAGGCGTCTATGCACTCGTCGAGGCTCATCGTTCGCAGAAGAGCTCCGGCCGTGAGGCGATGTAGGCGTCGATGTCGGCGGCGGCGCGCTCCGCCATGGCCGCTCTCCTCGCCGCCTTGTCGCGCACGTGAGCGGGCAGCGGGGGGAAGATCCCGAAGTTCACGTGCATGGGCTGGTAATCCTTCGTGGCCGGGTCGGTGGCGTACCCGGCGAGCGAGCCGAGCGACCCCGTGGCGGGGAGCTCGACGGGGGCGGCGCCGATGAGGTCCGCATAGGTGTTGAGGGCGGCGAGCAGCCCCGAGGCGATGGCCTCGACGTAGCCCTCGGTGCCGCAGATCTGCCCCGCGAGCCGTGCCTGCGTCCCGGGGACCTTGAAGGTGCGGTCGAGGACGTGCGGGGAGTCCACGAAGGAGTTGCGGTGCATGACGCCGTAGCGCAGGAACTCGGCGCTCTCGAGCCCGGGGATCATCCGGAAGACGCGGCGCTGCTCCGGCCAGGTGAGGTTCGTCTGGAAACCGACTAGGTTGTAGGCCGCGCCCGAGGCGTTCTCGCTCCTGAGCTGGACCGCCGCCCAGGGCCGGTGCCCCGTGCGCGGGTCGGTGAGCCCGACCGGCTTCATGGCGCCGAAGCGAACGGCGTCGCGCCCGGCGCGCGCCACCTCCTCCACAGGCTGGCACGCGCAGAAGAGGTCGCGCTGCTCGAAGTCGCGGGCCACCACGCGCTCGGCGCCGAGAAGCGCGTCGATGAAGGCCTCGTACTCGTCCTTGTTCATAGGGCAGTTGAGGTAGTCGCCCGTGCCCTGCTCGTAGCGCGACTGCGAGAAGACGACCCCGCGGTCGATGGTATCCGCGTCGACGATGGGCGCGGCGGCGTCGTAGAACGAGAGATGGCCGGCGCCGACGGCGGCCTCCACGGCCGAGAAGAGCGCGTCGGAGCACAGCGGGCCCGCCGCGATGACGCAGGGCCCCTCGGGGATGCACGTCGCCTCGCGGCGCTCGACCTCGATCAGGGGATGTCCCTCGACCGCGTCGGTCACGAGGGCCGAGAATCGGTCTCGGTCGACGGCGAGCGCGCCGCCCGCGGGAACGGCGGCCTCGCGGGCGAAGGCGAGCAGGCGGCAGCCCATGGCGTCGAGCTCGCGCTTGAGGATGCCCGCGGCCGAGTCGGGCTTGGTCGACTTGAGCGAATTCGAGCACACGAGCTCGGCGAAGCGGTCCGTGTGGTGGGCGGGGGACGATGACGCGGGCCGCTGCTCGACGAGGCGGACGCGGACTCCCCTCTCCGCGAGCTGCAGGGCGCACTCGGAGCCCGCGAGGCCCGCTCCGACGACGGTGACCGTGTTGTGCATGGCGACTCCAGATCCTAGGCGGTCGGTGATTCAGCGGGACCTATTGTGACCCAAGAGATAGGCCTCGGAGGGGCAATACCTGCCGTCCGGCAAACGTTCCACGAGGTTTCTGGCTTCGTAGTCCGCGAGCACGCGCAGCATCCCGAGGACGTCCTCGCCGAGGCTCGAGGCGAGCTCGTCGGGCCGCAGGGGCGAGGCGAGCAGCGCCGCCATCACGGGCCCGGTCTTCTGCGGCACCTGGGAATCCCTGAGCAGCAGGAAGCCGAAGTCGAGCGAGATGGAGAGGGCGAGCGACTCCTCGTCGGGGATGATCCGCGCGCCGTCGGCGATGAGGGAGTTCGTCCCCCGCGAGTTCGCGGAGAAGACGGACCCCGGGATCGCGTAGAGGGAACGGCCGAGCTCGATGGCGGCGTCGGCCGTGCCCATGGTGCCCGAGCGCGCGCCGGCCTCGGTCACGATGAGCACGCGGGAGAGGGCCGCGATGAGCGAGTTCCTCTTCGGGAAGGCCCAGCGCCTGGGGCCCGTCCCCCAGCGCTCGGCCGAGACGACGGCGCCCCCGGAGGCCACGGCGCCCTCGTAGACGTCTCGCGAGTCGCTCGGGTAGACCTGGTCGGCGCCGCAGCCGGACACCACGACCGTCTTTCCACCCGCGCCGAGCGCGGCCCTGCCGGCGGCCGCGTCGCAGCCCATCGCGCCCCCGGACACGACGCAGACACCGCCCTCGGCCGCCACGCGCCCGCACATCGAGGCTATCGAGAGGCCGTAGGGCGTCGCCCTTCTCGCCCCGACGACCCCGAGGCAGGGGGCCTGCAGGCATCCCGGGTCCCCCATGCCGTAGAGCACGGCGGGAGGGCTCGTCAGGTCATACAGGCACGGCGGGTAGCCGTCCTCGCCGATGCGGATCTCCCAACGTTCTACCGTTGCTTGCGCCATGCGCGCCTCCTCACAGCCTCGCCCGGGACCTGAACCCCAGGGCCTCCACGATGTCGTCCTGCTCGACCAGGGGATGCTCGGCGAGGTCGGCGATGGTCCTGGCCACGCGCGCGATGCGGACGATGGCCCTCCCGCCGAGCCTCAGCCGCCCGGCATAGCCCTCGAAGAGCTCCATGGCGCCGGGGCCGAAGCGCGCCCCGCCAGGCCCCGCCGGCCCCTCCTCGAGCGCCTCGCGCCAACCCCTGAACTCCCGGGCGTTCACCACGAGCTCGAACATCTCGGCGGACCCCATGCCCTCGCCTCCCCTGATGACGCTGCGCTCGGAGGGGCGCGCGACGTCGCAGACGACGTCGATGCGGTCCATAAGGGGGCCTCCGATCTTGTTCTGGTAGGCGAGCACGCGACCGGGGCTGCAGGTGCAGGTATAGCCCGGGTCGCCCAGATGCCCGCAAGGGCAGGGGTTGGCGGCGGCGACGAGCTGGAAGTCGCACGGGAAGGAGAAGACGCCGTCGACGCGCACGATTCGCACCTCTTTGTCCTCCATCGGCTGGCGCATGGATTGCAGGACGTTCGTCGCGAACTCGGGCAGCTCGTCCAGGAAGAGCACCCCTTTGTCCGCGAGCGAGAGCTCCCCGGGGAGCACCGGGCGCCCGCCGCCCACGAGCCCGCCGAGCGAGATGGAGTGGTGCGGCGAGCGGAACGGCCGGATGCCCGCCGCGATGTCGTCGATCGGCTGCCCAGCCACGGAGTGGATGAGCAGCGCCTCGGCGCGCTCCTCGTCCGTGAGGGGCGGAAGGATCGAGGGGAGGCGCTTGGCCAGCATCGATTTGCCGGAGCCCGGCGGCCCGACCATGAGCATGCCGTGGCGGCCCGCCGCCGCGATGACCATGGCCCGCTTGGCGATCTCCTGGTCGCGCACGTCGGCGAAATCGAGCTGGTCCGGCCGTCGGGGCCCTGCCCCGGGGCCGGCCTCGTAGGCGTTGAGGGGGCGCAGGCCCTCGAGGCCGGCCTTGAGCTGGGAGATGCAGGCGAGCCCGAGCGCCTCGGCCCCCGGGGTGGGGGCATAGGCCGCGTCCGCCGAGGCCACGAGCTTGACGCCCATATCGGCGGCGAGAAGCGCGTAGGCCGTCGTGCCGCGCGTCGGGATCACCTGCCCCTCGAGGCCCACCTCGCCGACGAAGAGGGCCTCGTCGGCCACCCGCGGCGGGATCTGGCGCGTGGCGACCAGGACGGCGACGGCGATGGGCAGGTCGAACCCGGTGCCGGACTTCCTCACGTCGCCCGGGACGAGGTTGATGTTCAGCCGCGCCCGAGGGATCTCGTAGCCGCAGTGGCCGAGGGCGCAGCGGACGCGCGCCGCGGACTCGCTCACCGCGCCCTCGACGCTGCCCGTGAAGGAGAACCCGGGCATGCCGCCGCCGGGCGATACCTCGACCGTTACCGGGACCGCCTCCACCCCGCGCAGGAGCGCGGCATGGACGCACGCGATCGCCGCCATCAGCGGTCTCCCCAGAAGGCGCCGTTGATGTAGTGCAGGCGCGCGTCTTCCCCGTCCTTGACGCTCAGGCCCGCTACGTCGAACCGGACGAGGGCCGTCCGCTCCGCCCGGGAAAGGTACTCACCGGCGATCCCGAGGTACCTCTGCTGCTTCGCCTCGCCCACCAGGAGCTCGGGCACGACATCGTCCTCGAACCGCTCGACGCGCCTCGTCTTCACCTCCACGAACACGAGGGTCCCGTCCTGCGCCCTCGCGATGATGTCCGCCTCGCCGCGGGGGCAGGTCCAGTTGCGCTCGACGATCTCGTTTCCCGTCGCCTCCAAGAACCGGCACACGAGCGACTCCCCCGCCCGCCCGAGCTCCTTTGTGCCCATGGCCGAGAAGGCCTGGGCAAGGCCGTAGCCGCACCGCGGCAGGCGGATCATCCTGTGGAGCTCGAGCTCCTCTCGCCCCTCGCACAGCCCCGGCCCCGAGCCCGGCCTTCCCTCGCCATCGTCCCGGATGAACATGCGGCGCCCCCTTCCTCGCGTCTTGCCTGGGGCGACGATGCCACGGAGACTCCGACGCGGGCCTTTCGGAACGCCGACGCCTGGCCGACGCCCCGCCGACCGCGCGCCGACGGTTCGAAAGCGAGGGGCGGATAACCAGCCGAAAACGAGAACGGCCGGTGTTCAAAACACCGGCCGTTCAACGAATCGGTCCCTAGAAGAGCGATGGCGTCTCCAGAAAGTTTCCACAGAACGAGAAGCGATGGATCGGCGTGAGGCCGTGGGCCTTTATCGCGGCGATGTGCTCGGCGGAAGCGTAGCCCTTGCACTCGGCAAGGTGGTAGTCCGGGTACTCGTCGGCGTAGGCGACCATGAGGTGGTCCCTCGTCACCTTCGCGACGATCGAGGCCGCGGCGAGCGAGGCCACGCGGGCGTCGCCCTTGACGAGGGTCTTCTCCCTGGGGTGGACGTGCATGGGGTTGCCGTCGATGAGGACGCATTCGGGGTCGACGCGGGCGTCCTCGATGGCGCCCGCCATCGCCATGCGCAGGGCCTGGGCCATCCCGACGGCGTCGATGGAGGCCGGCTCGACGTGGCAGGTGCCGATGGCCAGCGCGACGTCGGCGATCTTCGCCGCGAGCACCTCGCGCCTCGCGGGGGTGAGCTGCTTAGAGTCGTTGATGCCGAGGATCTGCGGGTCGTAGGGCAAGGCGACGGCGCAGACCGTGAGGGGCCCCGCTATGGAGCCGCGACCGACCTCGTCCACGCCGAGCACGATGCCCTCGCCCCCGAGCTCGCGCTGCAGGTCGTACATCCCCTGCACGCGAAGGCGCTCGGCCTCGTCGCGCTCGAGCCGGCGCCGTGCCGAGGCGACGGCTCTCTGGACCTGCTTCCTCGGGTCGTCCGCGTAGCGCTCGATGAGCGCGCGGGCCTCATCGGCGGGCGCGTCGGAAAGAAGGGCCGAGATCTCCTTGGCGCTCGAGGCGCGGGCAATGCGTTCGGGCATCTTGCCTCCCCATACGAAAAAGGGCCGCCCCAAAGGACGGCCCGAAACGTGCTCGGTCTTGCTTTAGCGCTTCTCGGGGATGCGGGCGGCCTTGCCGACGCGATCGCGGAGATAGTAGAGCTTGGCGCGACGGACCTTGCCGTGGCGGACGACCTCGAGCTTGGCGATCTTCGGGCTGTGAAGCGGGAAGGTGCGCTCGACGCCGACGCCGAAGGAGACCTTGCGGACGGTGAAGGTCTCGCGAGCGCCGGAGCCGCTCATGCGGATGACGTCGCCCTGGAAGACCTGCTCGCGGTGGCGGTCGCCCTCGATGATCTTGTAGTGGACCTTGACGTTATCGCCGACGAGGACGGTCGGGATGTCGTCGCGAAGCTGCTGAGCCTCGATTGCGCGGATGTAATCCATTGTCTTTCCTTGTCTCTAGAGGTGCCGACGCCTCTTGCGAGCGGCACATAGGCTTACACACAGGGACAAACTATAAACGACGGCCGCGGGCGTATCAAGAAAATTCACAACTAAAGGCAAAAACCCGCGAGTATCCCGTTCTCCTGGCAGGCCGCCACCGCGGAAGAGGGATATCCCGACCCCATGACCTGGAAGAACATGCCGTCGTCGGCGTCGGAGAAGTGCAGCGGGTAGGGCGTTCTCAGCCAGAAGCACTCGTCGGACGACCCCAGCAGCTCCCCCACCGCGGCGTAGGATTCGCGGTCGTGGACCCCTGCCTGGGCGAAGTAGCGGTACTGCGAGCCCTCGGACGAGATCAGCTGGTCATAGGGACCGAAATCGGTATAGCTCGTGTTGTATATGGGATTGTCGCCGTATTCCTGCGAGAACCACGTGAGCTCCCCGTAGATCTCCGAGGCCGAGAAGAGCCACAGCGCGTCGCCGGTCTGCGTGATGGACGAGGCGTCCGAGGCGATGCCGGCGTTGTTCGTCGCCTTGAGGACGCTCGCGACGCGCGGGGCGAGGTCCGCGGGAAGAAGCGAGCGCGCCTCGTCCGAGAGCCACGAGCGCGCGCCGGACGCCTCCCAGCCGCCGTCGCAGGTGGCCGAGTCGTTCATCGCGCGCTTGGGGAGCCCGGTGAGCGCGAAGGTGAGCGCGGCCTTGCCCGTGCCGTCGGCCTTCTCGTCCGCGAGCACGCCGACGGCGCGGCAGGTGCCGACGCTGCCGTCGGTGAAGACGACCTGGCGCACGCACTCCTTGACGTTGCCGTCGTCGTCCACGATCCCGAACTCGCGCGCGGCGGCGAGCCCCTCCTCCTCGCTGGCGGCGGACTCGATGATGTCCGCGATGGACCCGAGCTCCTCCCAGCTGTACGAGGAGAAGGCCTTGGCGGTCAGCTCCGACGAGCCTTCCGAGGAGCCCTCCTGCCCCGAGCCGGCGCCCCTCATGCCCGGCAGCGAGCCCGTGGCCACGGCGATGAACACGCCCGCGCAGGCGAGGAGGAAGACGAACGAGAGCACGACCGGAAGATAAGAACCCCTGGACCTCGACACGAAAGCACCCCAATCTCGATTTCAGCGAACCCCAGTCTCGCACAAAAAGAAGGGAGAGGGCCGCTTGGGCCCTCTCCCCCGTCAAATCGCTATGGCCTTGCGACCTTCCTTAGGCGAGCTTCTCGGCGCCGCCGTTGGACTTGATCTTGGCCTGGGCAGCCGCGAGGCGCGCGATGGGCACGCGGTACGGCGAGCAGGACACGTAGTCGAGGCCGAGGTCGTAGTACATCTGGATGGAGTCCGGGTCGCCGCCGGTCTCACCGCAGACGCCGCAGACGATCTTCTCGTTGGCCTGGTGGCCGCCCTCGACGCCGAGCTTGACGAGCTTGGCGATGCCGGCATCGAGCGTCTCGAACGGGTTGGTCTTGAGGATCTTCTTCGCCAGGTACTGCGGGATGAAGGTGCTCTCGACGTCGTCGCGGGAGAAGCCGAAGCCCATCTGGGTGAGGTCGTTGGTGCCGAAGGAGAAGAAGTCGGCGTACTTGCCGATCTCGTCGGCGGTCACCGCGGCGCGCGGGATCTCGATCATGCAGCCGATGGGGATGGTGATGTCGACGCCGGTCTGCTCGGAGACGGCGGTGATGACCTTCTCGATCTGCTCGCGGACGACCTTGAGCTCCTCGACGGTGGAGACGAGCGGGACCATGATCTCGGGCTTGGGGTCGAGGCCGCGCTTCTTGAGGTGCGCGTAGGCCGACGCGATGGCGCGGACCTGCATCTCGGTCAGCTCGGGGTAGACGATGCCGAGGCGGCAGCCGCGCAGGCCGAGCATCGGGTTGGCCTCCTGGAAGGAGTCCAGGCGGGAGAGCAGGTCGCGACGGGCCTTGAGCTGGATGTCGGACTCGCCGCGGTGCTCGGCGTGGGCGAGCTCGACCGCGTACTCGCGCGGGTTGTCCAGGAACTCGTGCAGGGGCGGGTCGAGGAGACGGACGATGACGGTCTTGCCGTCCATGGCCTCGAACATGCCCAGGAAGTCGTCGGTCTGGACCTTGAGGAGCTGGCCGAGGGCCTGCTGCTTGGCGCCGGTGCGCTCGGCGAGGATGAAGGACTGGATGATCTCCTTGCGGTCGCCCAGGAACATGTGCTCGGTGCGGTCGAGACCGATGCCCTCGGCGCCGAAGTCGCGGGAAAGCTTGGCGTCCTCGGGGTTGTCGGCGTTGGCGCGGACGCCGATGTTGCGGCCGCGGGAGGCGTCGGAACGGATGGCGTCGGCCCAGGTGAGGATGGTCTCCAGGTCGCCGGTGAGCTCGGGACGCACCAGGGGCACGGCGCCCAGGATGACGTCGCCGGTGGTGCCGTTGATGGAGATGATGTCGCCCTCGTGGAGCACGACGTCGGTGCCGGAGACGACGACCTCCTTGGCCTTGGCGTCGATCTTCAGCGCCTCGGCGCCGCAGACGCAGGGAGCGCCCATGCCGCGGGCGATGACGGCCGCGTGAGAGGTCTTGCCGCCGTGCGAGGTGAGGATGCCCTCGGCGGCGACCATGCCCTTGAGGTCGTCGGGGTTGGTCTCCCAACGGACGAGGATGCAGGGCTGGTCCTTGTTGGCGCAGTGGACGGCGTCCTCGGCGGAGAAGACCACGCGGCCCACGGCGGCGCCGGGGGAAGCGTTCATGCCCTTGGTGAGGACCTTGAAGTCGGCCTTCGGGTCGAACTGCGGGTGCAGGAGCTGGTCGAGCTGCTCCGGCGCCACGCGCATGACGGCCTCCTCCTTGGAGATGGCGCCCTCGGCCTCGAACTGCATGGCGATGGCGAGCGCGGCCATGGCGGTGCGCTTGCCGACGCGGGTCTGGAGCATCCAGAGCTTGCCCTGCTCGATGGTGAACTCGATGTCCATCATGTCGTGGTAGTGCTCCTCGAGCTTGACGAAGATGTCGTCGAGCTGCTGGCCGGCCTCCTCGAGGCCCGGGATGGTCTTAAGGTCGGCGATCGGCTCGGTGTTGCGGATGCCGGCCACGACGTCCTCGCCCTGGGCGTTGACCAGGAAGTCGCCGTAGAACTCCTTGGTGCCGTCGGCGGGGTTGCGGGTGAAGGCGACGCCGGTCGCGGAGGTCTCGCCCTTGTTGCCGAAGACCATGACCTGGACGTTGACGGCGGTGCCGAGGTCGTCGGAGATCTTGTTCTGCTTACGGTAGATGATGGCGCGCTCGTTCATCCAGGAGCCGAAGACGGCCTCGATGGCGAGGCGGAGCTGGAGCAGCGGGTCCTGCGGGAAGGAGGCGCGGCCGTCCGGGGCGACCTCGGGGTGGGCCTGGGAGTCGACGTTGACGGCGAAGAGCTGCTTGAAGGTCTCGACGAGGTCCTTGAGGTCGTCCGCGTCGAGCTCGGTGTCGAGCTTGACGCCCTTCTCGGCCTTCTTCGCGTTGATGGCGTCCTCGAAGAGGTCGCCATCGACGCCCATGACGACGTTGGAGAACATCTGGATGAAGCGGCGGTAGGAGTCGTAGGCGAAGCGCTCGTTGCCGGTCTGCTTGATGAGGCCCTGGACGGAGATGTCGTTGAGGCCGAGGTTCAGGACCGTGTCCATCATGCCGGGCATGGAGAACGGGGCGCCGGAGCGGACGGAGACGAGCAGCGGGTCCTCGGCGTCGCCGAGCTTCTTGCCCATGCGCTGCTCGAGGTTCTCGCGCGCGGCGTCGATCTCGTCGAGGACGCCGTCCTCCCAGGTGTTGTTGGAGTTCGCGTACTTAACGCAGGTCTGGCAGGTGATGGAGAATCCCGGAGGGACGGGAAGGCCGATCTTGGCCATCTCGGCGAGGTTCGCGCCCTTGCCGCCGACGATCCACTTGGCCTGCTCGACGGTCTCGCCGGCGGGCTCGGTGGCGTTGACGCCGTCGATACCGGCGCCGAAGCGGTACACGTGCTTTTCAGCCATGTTTACCCCTTGCTTCTTGAGTGCTTGACGCGCCGGTGAGGGCCCGGCGCGCACTTACTACGATTGCCGTGGCGGGGATTCGGTCCCCGCGTGACTTCGTCATACTAACAACGCACCCGCGATACGCTGCGCTTTATTTGATATTCGGTAGCCAGGCGCGGGTGAGCGGCAAAGAATCGCAAAAATCGGCCCCCGCATGCGCGAAAGCCGATTCAGTGGTAGGTTAGAAGCGATTTTTGGTTTTTGCCGCCCGAGCGCTAAATAAGAAGGCCCGCCCCTCTTTTTCGGGGGGCGGGCCTTCTCGCGCTGAGGCCTAGTTCTTGTAGAGCGCGCCGATCGCGTGGGTCGGCTCCTCGCCCGTGAGCGTGGAGAGGACCGTGACCGCGGGCCCGAGGAGGTCGATCGAGGGGATGCCCCTGCGATCGAGCTCGCGGCGGATCTCGCGGCGAAGGATGCCGTCGGCGAAGGTGTGGAACACGGCGCACGGGCGGTCGGGCTCGAAGTTCTTGTCGAAGTAATCGCGCACCGTCTCGACGTCGCTCACGTTGGAGAGGCGCTCGATCTCCACGGAGTCGTCGCCGAACTGCGCGGCCGCGGCCATGACGACGGTGTTGGCGGTCTCGCCGCGCGAGTCGGAGAGGACGTAGATCTTCGGGACAACCTCGCCGAACAGGTCGTCGTCGATGTCGAGCTTAGTCATGTCTTACCCCCAAATAAATCCCCGGAGCTTGTGCCGGGAGGGCGCCGCGGCGCCTGGTTTCGTACCCTACTTCTTGCGGGAGAGCGCGCTCACGTCCGCGACGCCGGCGAAGACGCCCGCGAAGCGGTTGAGCAGGCGCAGCCTGTTCTCCCTTACATCATCATGCTCGTCCATGACGAGAACGTCGTCAAAGAATCGGTCGATGGGCTCCTTCAGGGCCGCGAGAGCGCCGCAAGCGGCGTCGAAGTCCTTCTCGGCGAGCGCGCGGGAGACTTTCTCCTCGCCATCTTCACAAGCGCGGAGAAGCGCGGCCTCGGCCTCGCCGAGCATGGACTCGTCCACGTCGCTGCCGAGCGCGGGGTCGGCGAGGTTGTGGGCGCGGGTGAAGGCGCCGGCGAGATCGTCGAAGAGCCCGGGCTGCTCGGCGCGGGCGGTGTCGAGCGCGCGGGCGCGGGCGATGAACTCGGCCGGGTCGATGACGCCCACGGCGGAGACCGCCTCGATGGAGTCGAGGCGGATGCCCTCGTCCTTGGCGATGGACTTGAGGCGGCCGGCGAAGAACTGGGCGACCTTCTCGGCAACGGCGTCGCGGTCGAACTCGAGCCCCTGCTCGAGGTAGGCGTCGAGGGAGGCGTCGATGAGGGGCCTCAGCTCGACGGAGGGCATCTCGCGCAGCATGGCGATGATGCCGATGACCGAGCGGCGCACGGCGTAGGGGTCCGAGGAGCCGGTGGGCGGCTCGTCGATGGCGAAGAGGCCGCAGGCGGTGTCGAGCTTGTCGGCGACGGCGACGCACTTGCCGCAGAGGCCGCTGGGGAGCTCGTCGCCGGCGAAGCGCGGGCGGTAGTGCTCGCGGACGGCGAGGGCGACGTCGGCGTTCTCGCCGGCGGCCTCGGCGTAGTAGCCGCCCATGACGCCCTGCTGGTTGGTGAACTCGACGACAGCCTGGGAGACGAGGTCGGCCTTGGAGAGATGCGCCGCGCGCACGGCGTCGGCCACGCCCTGCTCGCCCGCGCCGGCGGCCTCGGCCACCTTGCCGGCGAGCTTCTCCATGCGGTGAACCTTCTGCAGGGTGGTGCCGAGCTTCTCCTGGAAGGTGACGATGCCGAGGCGCTCGACGAAGTCCTCCATCGGGTGCTTCAGGTCCTCGTCGAAGAAGAACTTGGCGTCGTCGAGGCGCGGGCGCACGACGCGCTCGTTGCCGGCTACCACGGTCGCGGAGACCTTGGGGTCGGCGTTGGACACGATGACGAACTCGCGGGTGAGCTTGCCCTCGGCGTCGAAGATCGGGAAGTAGCGCTGGTTGGAGAGCATGGACTCGCAGATGATCTCCTGCGGGACCTCGAGGAACTCCTCGTCGAAGGTGCCGACGAGCACCGTCGGCCACTCGCAGAGGTTCACGACCTCGTCGAAGACGCGCTTGGGCGTGTCGACGCGGCTGCCGGGGCGCTCGGCCTCGATAGCGGCGATGCCCTCGCGGATGGCCTGCTCGCGGCGCTCGGCCGTGAGCACGAAGGCGTCCTCGAGGACCTCCTCGTAGGAGGCGGGGTCGGCGACGGCGTGCTCGCCGGGCGCCAGGACGCGGTGGCCGCGGGTCGTGTTGCCGCTCGTCACGTCGGCGTAGGACACCGGCACGACCTCCTCGCCGAGAAGGGCGCAGATCCAGCGGATCGGGCGCACGAAGGTCTCGTGCTCGGAGCCCCAGCGCTGGGAGCGGTAGTTCGGCCACTCGATGGCGGCGATCACGTCGTGGCCCAGGGCCGAGAGGATGGGCAGCGCGGGCGCGGAGAGGATGTTCTTCTCGGCGAAGACGTACTCGTTGCCGTCCTCGGCCACGCGGCGCTCGAGCTCGGCGGCGTCGACGCCGCACTTGCGGGCGAAGCCCTGGGCAGCCTTGGTCGGGTTGCCGTCGGCGTCGAAGGCGATCTGGCACTTGGGGCCGCGCAGCGACTCGTGGACGGCCTCGGTCTCGCACGCGACGTCCGCCACGAGGGCGGCCAGGCGGCGCGGGCTCGAGACGACGCGCACGGCGCCGTGGGAGAGGCCGGCGGCGTCGAGGGCGCGCTCGACGAGCTTGGGGAGCTGCTTGGAAGCGTTGATGAGAGGGGCGGAGGGCATCTCCTCGCAGCCGATCTCGAGCAGGAAATCCTTGGTCTGAGCCATTTAGGCCACCTCGCCCTTCGTGGAGTACGTGTCCTTCTTGCCGGCGACCTCGGCGAGGTAGCTCTCGCAGCAGGCCTTGGCCACCGCGCGCACGCGCAGGATGTAGTTGGCGCGCTCGGTCGCCGAGATGGCGCCGCGGGCGTCGAGGATGTTGAACGCGTGGCTGCACTTCATGACGCAGTCGTAGGCGGGCAGCGGCAGCTTGTGGTCGAGGCAAGAGTGGCACTCGGCCTCGTACTCGTCGAACTTGCGGCGCATCATGTCGACGTCGGCCACCTCGAAGTTGTAGGTGGAGAACTCGAACTCGTTCTCGTGGAAGACGTCGCCGTAGGTCATGGGCGTGCCGTCGGGCAGGTAGCTCCACACGAGGTCGTAGACCGAGTCGACGCCCTGGGCGTACATGGCGATGCGCTCGAGGCCGTAGGTGATCTCGACCGGGACGGGGTCGACCTCGATGCCGCCCACCTGCTGGAAGTAGGTGTACTGGGTGACCTCCATGCCGTCCATCCACACCTCCCAGCCGAGGCCCCAGGCGCCGAGCGTCGGGCTCTCCCAGTCGTCCTCGACGAAGCGGACGTCGTGCTCGTCGGGGTCCAGGCCGATGGCCTTGAGCGAGCCCAGGTAGAGGTCCTGGGAGTCGACCGGGCACGGCTTCAGGATGACCTGGAACTGGTAGTAGTGCTGCATGCGGTTGGGGTTCTCGCCGTAGCGGCCGTCGGCCGGGCGGCGGCAAGGCTGCGGGTAGCAGGTGCGCCAGGCGTTGGGGCCGAGGCTGCGCAGGGTGGTGGCGGTGTGGAAGGTGCCGGCACCGACCTCGGAGTCGTAGGGCTGCATGACGGTGCAGCCCTTATCGGCCCAGTACCGCTCGAGCTCGAGGATCATGTCCTGGAACGTAAGCGCGGATTCGTTCATATCGTCGCTTCCTTCTGTTGTGCCGGGCCCGCAGGCGCCTAAAGGAGCTTGGCGTCGGTGAGCGGCCAGTAGATGAACAGGCCCCTAGATGATACGGCATCGACCGATACCGGGCCGAAATAACGGGAATCCAGGGAATTGGTGCGGTTGTCCCCCATGCAGAAGATCGTCCCCTCGGGAACCGTGTAGGGGTACTCGATGCCCGCCGAGCCCGAGAGGCCGGACAGCGACTCGGTCGCCTTGCCCTCGGTGTAGGGCTCGTCCTGGACGACGCCGTCGACGACGAGCTTGCCGTCCTGGAGGTCGACGGTCTGCCCGGCGACGGCGACCACGCGCTTGATGAGCACGGTGCCCTCGCTCAGGGGATCGTCGAAGGTGACGACGTCGCCCGCCTGGGGCGTCGACCAGCGCAGCGAGACCTTCTCGCCGACGAGCATGTCGCCTTCCTGGATCGTGTCGAGCATCGACCCCGTGGGGACGATGTAGACGCCGATCACGAAGGTGCGCAGCAGGAAGGCGGCGAGGACCGCCACGAGCACCGTGAGGACGACGTCGAGGACGGAGAGGAGGATGCCGGGACGCTCTTCGCTCATAGCGAGCAGCCCCCTTCCTTGTTGAGAAGCCCGTCGGCGAAGGCGCGCTCCCCGTCGTCGAGCTCGGCGGATGCGAGGAGGTCGGGGCGCCACTCGGCCGTTCGCACGATAGCGTTCTTGCGCCGCCAGGCGTCGACCTTGGCGTGGTCGCCGGAGAGAAGGACCTCGGGGACGTCCATGCCCCGGAAAGACGCGGGCCTCGTGTACTGCGCGTACTCGAGAAGGCCCGAGGGCGAGAAAGACTCGTCGACGGCGCTCATAGAGTCTCCCAGCGCCCCCGGCAGAAGGCGGACGACCGAGTCGATGACGACCAGGGCCGCGAGCTCGCCGCCGGTGAGCACGTAGTCGCCGAGCGAGAAGACGTCGTCGGCGAGGCTGTAGCAGCGCTCGTCCATGCCCTCGTAGCGGCCGCAGACGAAGACGAGGCGTTCCTCCTCGGCGAGCCTCTCGGCGCAGCGCTGCGTATAGGGCTCCCCGACCGGCGAGAAGAACATGACGCGCGCCTTCTCGGGGCGCGACGCCACGACATCCTCGACGGCCTCGAAGATGGGCGCGGGCTTCATGAGCATGCCCTGCCCGCCGCCGAAGGGGGCGTCGTCCACGGTGCGGTGCCGGTCGTGGGTCCAGTCGCGCAGGTCGTGGTGCGCGAAGGTCGCGATCCCCGCCTTCTGCGCGCGCCCCATGATCGAGGCGCCGAGATACGCGTCGAAGACCCCGGGAAAGACCGAGACGGTCTCGAAAACCATGCTCATCGCCCCTCCGCGGAATAGAACCCGGACGCGTCCACGGCGATGGGCCCCTCTTCGGGGACATCGGACACGACCTGGTCGATGACGGGGAGGAGCACCTCTCCCCCGCCCTCGAGGGCGACGACCCAGACGTCGTTCGCGGGGCCGGACATGACCTCGTCGAGGCGGCCCTTGAGGCCCAGCGCCTCGTCGACGACCTCGCGACCGACCAGGCGCACGCCGTCGTGCAGGTCGAAGCCCTCGGGAAGCTCGGCCTCCCGCACCAGGAGATAGCGGCCGCAGAGCTTCTTCGCGGCGTCGATGCCGTCGATGCCCGACAGCGAGACGAGCGCCCCCTCGCGGCCGTCCGTCTCGCAGGACTCGACCACGTGCCGGCGCCCGCCCTTGAGCGGGGGCGGCACGACGCAGACCTCCATGCCCTCGCTCAATACGGCGGGAAGGCCGTGGACGGGAACCGCCACGACCTCCCCTCGTTTACCGTGGGACTTCTCCACACGGGCTATGCATCTATAACGCTCTCGCATGAACCTAACCTAGGACCTCAACCTCGACCTCGGTGCCCACGCGCTGCCCAAGGGCTCGCGCGAGCGTGCGAATAGCCTTGATGGTGCGACCTTTACGGCCGATGACTCGGCCGGCGTCCTCCGCCGAGCAGGACACCTCGATGAGGGACCCGTTCTCGGAATCGGTGACGTCGAGGGAAACAGAGCCCTCATCGTCAACCAGGCCGCAGACGATGTACTCCACCAGGTCGGCGACCTTGTCGGAGGGCATCTCCTCGGAGTCCGTGCCCGAGAGCTCGACGCTTTCGGTGGTCTCCATAGGGGCTACTCGGCGTCGGCAGCGGCCTCAGCGGCAGCGGCGGCCTTGGCAGCGGCCTTCTTGGAGATCTTCTTCTTGTCCTGCTTGACAGGCTCGCCCTCGCGCACGATGGCGACGAGGTGCTCGACGGCGTTGGACATCTGGGCGCCCTTGGCGGTCCACTCGTCGACCTTCTCGAGGTTGATCTCGATGGTCTTCGGGTTGGTCAGCGGGTTGTAGCGGCCGACCTGCTCGATATAGCGGCCGTCGCGGGGCATGCGGCTGTCGGCGACGACGACGCGGTAGTACGGGCGCTTCTTGGCACCGTGACGGGCCAGGCGAATCTTAACTGCCAAGGTAAAACTCCTCTGTTACGGGCGGCGCGCGAAGTAGATATGGTGGGCCCGCGCCGCAGGGCCACAAAGCAGTTTCTAATCTTACGACAGATGTTTCGGAGCGCAAGGTGCAGTTTTTGTGAACATAGGCCCCCTCGACCAGCGCGAAGTCGCCCGGTTCAGGGGTTTTTAAGTCCCCATGGGTAGGATAGCCCGGAATTGGAAATCAGCTGTCTGAAAATCCTTGAGGAGGAGCCCCATGAACGTGCTGGTTGTTGAGGACGAGAGGAACCTCGCCGACGCCATCGTGAAGATCCTGGAGGACGAGGGCTACAACGCCGAGGCCACCTACGACGGCAAGGCCGGCCTCACCTGCGCGAAGAGCGGGCTGTACGACGCCATCGTCCTCGACGTGATGCTTCCCGGCATGAGCGGCTACGACGTCGTGCACAACATGCGTCGCGAGGAGGTCTCGACCCCGGTGCTCATGCTCACCGCGAAGACCTCCACGGCCGACAAGGTCGCCGGCCTCGACGCCGGGGCCGACGACTACATGACGAAGCCCTTCGAGGCGGCCGAGCTCCTGGCTCGCCTGCGAGCCCTCACCCGCCGCCGCGGCGACGTGCTCATCGACGAGATCAAGTTCGCCGACGTCGTCCTCGACCTGAACACCCACGACCTCAGGTGCGGCGAGAAGTCCGTGCACCTTTCCGGCAAGGAGTTCGAGGTCATGAGCATCCTCATGGGCTCGAACTCGCGCGTCGTCTCCAAGCAGGACCTCCTCACCCGCGTGTGGGGCACCGACGGCGAGGCGTCCGAGAACTCCGTCGAGGCCTACGTGAGCTTCCTGCGCAAGAAGCTCAGCCACGTCGGCTCGAAGGTCCAGGTGACGACCCTGCGCATGCTCGGCTACCGCCTCGAGGTCCTCTAGCCCCGGCACGGTAAGCGAAAGAGCCCTCCCGCCGCGCCGGGCCCCGGTTTTGCCTCAGGGCGAGTTCCGCATGAGCCGAACGCGACTTAATGTCGCGTTCGTGCGAACAGGACTGCCCGAGTCCATGAGGCAATTCCGGGGCCCGGCGCGGCGGGAGGGCGGACGGAGCGAAAGGCCGCACATGCTTGACAAGCTCAAACGGGAGTTCACGCTCATAGCGGTGGCCCTCTCGGGCGCTGTGCTTCTCATCGCCCTCGCCATGACGTTCTACTCCAACTGGTCGACGCAGACCGGCATAACGAGCACCCTGCTCCAGCGCAGCCTCGAGAGGGGCTACGCCGAGAGCCCGCAGATGGGCTCCAAGGACCGCGAGGGCACCGTCGGCGCCGACTCGATGCTCACGATCACGGTGGACGTGACGGGCGGCGGCGTGATGCTGAGCGGGTCGGACTCCCCCGTCTCGGTCGACGAGGACGCGCTGGGCGCGATCATCGAGGAGGCCGTCGAGTCCAGCTCCTCCGCGGGCTACGACTGGGACTATCACCTGGCCTGGGCCACCAAGCGCACGAGCTACGGCTTCAAGGTCGCCATCTGCGACACGTACTCGCGCGACAAGTTCCTTGTCAAGCAGGGCGTCTCGAGCGCGGCCATCCTCGCGGTCGCCCTCGTGGCGCTCTTCGCCCTCGCCCGAGGCCTCGCCGCTTGGGCGGTCAAGCCCGTCGAGGAGGCGTGGGACGCGCAGCGGCGCTTCGTCTCGGACGCCTCCCACGAGCTCAAGACCCCGCTGGCCGTCATCCTCGCGAACGTGCAGATCCTGCAGAGGTCGAAGACCCTGGGCGAGGAGGACCGGCGCTGGGTCGACCGGACCGCCGACGAGGCGGGCCACATGAAGGGCCTCGTCGAGGACCTTCTCACCCTGGCGCGCGCCGACGAGGCGAAGGCGGGCTCGGTCGGGGCGACGGGCCCCTTGGTCGACCTCGACCTCTCGGAGGTGGTCGAGGAGGCCGCGCTCGAGTTCGACGCCGTCGCCTTCGAGCGCGGGTGCGCCATAGAGTGCTCCGTCGAGCCCGGCCTCACGGTCAAGGGCGACAAGGCCCAGCTCGCGCGCGTGGTCAACACGCTGCTGGACAACGCGACCAAGTACGCCCCGGCGCAGAGCGCGGTCACGGTGACGGCGCGGCGCGAGGGCAAGAAGTGCGCCGTCCTCGTCAACAACGGCGGCGACCCCATCGACCCCGAGGACCTGGGGCATCTCTTCGACCGCTTCTACCGCACCGACGAGGCGCGCGAGCGCCAGGGGCGCGGGGGGTTCGGGCTCGGCCTCGCCATCGCGAAGAGCATCGTCGAGGCGCACGGGGGCAAGATCTGGGCCGAGAGCACGGCGGAGGCCGGGACCACCTTCCACGTGACCCTATAATCGAGGCATGGAAGCTCAAGAAATACACGGTAAGAAGGGCGCAGGGGGCCTCGGGGTCCCCTGGGAGGGCCCTGCGGTCGGCCTGCTCGACCTCGACGCGTTCTTCGCCTCGGTGGAGCAGCTCGACCATCCCGAGTGGCGCGGCAAGCCGCTCATAGTCGGCGGGTCGTCGAAGAAGCGCGGAGTGGTCTCGACGGCATCCTACGAGGCGCGGCGCTTCGGCGTGCACTCGGCCATGCCCGCGGCGACGGCGGAGCGCCTGTGCCCGCAGGCCATCTGGACCCAGGGGCGCTACGGACGCTACCGCGAGATGAGCGAGAAGGTCATGGCGCTTCTCCTCGACGAGACCCCCTACGTCGAGCAGGTCTCCATCGACGAGGCCTTCTTCGACGTGACGCCGGGCCGCTACAGCAACGAGAGCCCCGTCGACATCTGCCGCCGCGTCCAGGGGCGCGTCGCCGAGCTGGGCATCACCTGCTCCATCGGCATAGGGGTGAACAAGACCGTGGCGAAGATCGCCTCCGAGCGCGAGAAGCCGCGGGGCCTCACCGCCGTCCTGCCGGGAACGGAGCGGGCGTTTCTCGCCCCGCTGCCCGTCTCGGCCATGAGCGGCGTCGGCAAGGCGACCCAGGCGCGCCTGGGTCAGATGGGGATACGCACCCTGGGGCAGCTCTCGAGGCTCGACCCATCCGCGGCGGCGTCGGCGCTCGGCGTCGCCGGGCCGCGCATGGTGGAGCGGGCAGCCGGGCTCGAGCGCTCGAGGGTGGCGCGCGCGGCGGACGTCGAGCAGCCGAAGAGCGTGTCGAACGAGCGGACCTTCGCCGAGGACCTCCTGGCCCGGGAGGAGATAGAGGCGGCGATCATGCACATCGCGGGCATCGTCGGCGCGCGCCTCCGCAAGCACGGGCTCAAGGGGACGACGGTCGCCCTCAAGATCAAGTACGACGCCTGCACGGGAAGAAGCGCCCAGGCGAGGCTCGGCTCCCCCACCGACCAGGAGGGCGTCTTCGGGAGGCGCGCGGTCGGGCTGCTGGGCGAGGTCTGGTCCCCCGGGATGCGCGCGAGGCTGCTCGGCGTGGCGGTGTCGGGCTTTACCGACGAGGCCCCGTTGCAGCTCGGGCTCTTCGACGACCGGGACGAACGCAGGCGGGCGGAGGAGGCCGAGCTCTCGCGTGTGCGCGACGAGCTGCGGGAGCGCTTCGGGGACGCGGCCGTGCGCTATGGCCGCGACCTTCGCTTCGACGGGCGCACCTCCGATACCCAGCCGATGAGCAAGCAGCGTTTCTGAGCCCCTACGAGAACGGCGCCCCGCACTGTGCGGGGCGCCGTTCTCGTAGGGGGCGCGCCGAGGCGCGCGGACATGCCTTCGCGGCGAGACTAGCCTTCGAGGGGCAGGGCGCCCTCGAGGTCGAGCGGCACGCGCGGGGCGTCGCCCCAGAGCCGCTCGAGGCGGTAGAAGTCGCGGGTCTCCGGCGTGAACACGTGAACGCAGACCGAGCCGTAGTCGACGAGCACCCACGAGAGGCTCTCGCGACCCTCGCAGGAGATCGGGCGCAGGCCGCAGTTGGCGTTGACCTTCTCCCTGACCTCGTCGACGATGGCGTCGACCTGGCGGTTGTTCGAGCCGGTGCAGATCAGGAAGTAGTCGCAGACGTCGGTCGTCCCGATAAGGTTGATGAGCACGATGTCCGTGGCCTTCTTCGAGTCCGCGGCAACGGCGGCGACGTTGGCGATGTCCAGGGAACTTACTGCCATAAAGTGGTTCTCCTCAATGTAAACCCAGGGTCCTAGCGGCCGCTTCCCGAGCGCTCGGCGGCCAGAGCATTATAAATCCGTATCGTTCCCTCGTAGAGGCGGCGCCCCGTCTGCAGCACGTAGACGATGCCGCCCACAAAGGAATTCCAGAACACGTCGTCAAGAGGGGCGCGCCCGACGAGCGCGCGCGTCTCCTCGATCCCCTTGCTCGCGGGGCGCAGCGGCTCGATGCCGTCGGCGACGAAGAGGACCTTGTCGAGGGGGCTCATCTCGTAGCCGCCCGTGGTGTGGACGCTGACGGCGTGCCAGACCTCGTCGGGCAGCTCGGGGTAACGCTCGGGGAGCTCGCGGGCGGCGACGCAGCCGTGCAGGAGCGGGCGCACGTCGGCGTAGTCGGCGCCCTCGAAGTCGAGCCCGAGGGCGCCCGCCCGCTCGATGAGCTCGTCGTCGGGAACGACCTTGTCCCAGTCGTGGAGAAGCCCCGCGACGCGCGCGAGGAAGGGGTCGACGCCGTACATGAGCGCCATGGACTCCGCGGTCGCGGCCACCGAGAGCGAGTGCGCGAGCCGCTTGGGCTTGCTCGAGAGCTGGACGGCCACGTCGGCCTCCACCTGCGCGATATAGGCGAGCTGCGCCGGCGTGTAGCAGGCGGTCGGCCGCCTCTTCTCTTCCCTGTTGTTCTTCTTGCCGGATCCCATGGCTTAGGCGAACACATCCCCCGTCTGTCCGAAGTGGCGCGCCGAGGCGCCGTAGAGCCGATGCTTGTGCAGGTACCCCGTGACCGCGTCGGGCGTGAGGTA
Organism: Coriobacteriia bacterium; assembly: GCA_030530145.1. Taxonomy (GTDB): domain Bacteria; phylum Actinomycetota; class Coriobacteriia; order Coriobacteriales; family Atopobiaceae; genus Paratractidigestivibacter. The sequence goes on from JAUMVN010000009.1 coordinate 35,257, forward strand.
GCGCAGCCCCTGGCCGGCGGCGACGCGCTCCCTCAGCGAGGAGGACGAGATGGCGAGCGCCGGGACCGAGAGATACGTGACGTCGAAATCGATGCCCGAGGCCTCGATGGCCTCCATGGCGTGGTCGAGGTTGTAGCCGGGCCTCGTCGCCGCGACCAGGTGCGCGGTGCGCGCGATGGCGTCGGCGTCGTGCCAGGCGACGATCTCGGCTATGGCGTCGGCGCCGGTGATGAAGTAGAACTCGACGTTCTCCGGGTACAGCTCGCGCAGGCTGCGCAGGGTATCCGCCGTATAGGTGACGCCCTCGCGGTCGATCTCGAAGCGGGAGGCCAGGAAATGGGGGTTGTCCGCGGTCGCCAGGAGCGTCATGGCGAAGCGGTCCTCCCCCGAGGTCACCTGCTTGTCGAGCTTGAACGCGGGCCGTCCCGCCGGCATGAACACGACGACGTCGAGCGAGAGGTCGAAGAAGGCCTGCTCGGCGGCGACGAGGTGCCCGTTGTGGATGGGGTCGAAGGTCCCGCCCATGATGCCCAGGCGATAGGTCTTCCCCTCGGTGACCCCGAGGACCGGGAGCCCGAGCTCGACGAGCCGGTCTCGCCAATCGACGGCGGCGCTCATCGGGTCTGCCCGTCCCCGCGGATCTGGAACTTCGTCGTGGTGAGGGCATCGGCGCCCATGGGCCCGCGCGCGTGGAGCTTCTGCGTCGAGATGCCGATCTCGCCGCCGAGGCCGAACACGCCGCCGTCCGTGAAGCGCGTGGAGGCGTTCACATAGACGCAGGAGGCGTCGACGAGCGAGAGGAACTTCTCGGAGGCCTCGTAGGAGCGCGTGACGATGGCCTCGGAGTGCCTCGTCCCGTAGCGGTTGATGTGCTCGATCGCCTCGTCGATGCCCGAGACGCACTTGACGCTCATCTCGAGCGCGAGGTACTCGCGGCCCCAGTCGTCCTCGGTCGCCTCGACCACGTGCGCGAGCGCGGCCTCGCCCGCGCAGGAGCGGGAGCGCGCGTCCGCGTGGAGAAGGACCCCGGCGCCCGCGAGCTCGTCGAGCATGGCGGGCAGGAAGGCCTCGGCCACGGACTCGTCGACAAGGAGAGACTCGGCCGCGTTGCAGACGCCGACGCGCTGGGTCTTCGCGTTCATGACGATGGCGCGCGCCTTCTCGAAGTCGGCCTCCTCGTGCACGTACACGTGGCAGTTGCCGGTGCCGGTCTCGATGGTCGGGACCTTGGCGTTCTGCACGCAGGCCTGGATAAGGCCCGCCCCGCCGCGCGGGATGAGGACGTCGACGAGCCCCGTCGCGCCCAGCAGCTCGGAGGTCTGCGTGTGCCCCTCGTCGTCCTCGATGTAGGCGACGGCGTCGGCGGGCAGGCCCTCGAGCTCGCAGGCGTCGCGACAGGCCGCCGCTATCGCCCGGCAGCTCGCGTTGGCCGCGCTGCCCCCCTTGAGCAGGCACGCGTTGCCCGAGCGCATACACAGGGCGAACGCGTCGGCGGTCACGTTGGGCCGTGCCTCGTAGATCATGGCGACCACGCCCAAGGGCACGACGACCTTCTCGATGCGCAGGCCGTCGGCGTTGGTGTGGCCGCCGACGACGCGGCCGAGCGGGTCGGCCTGGGACGCGACCTCGTCCATGGCGCCGGCGATGCCCGCGACGCGGGCCCCGTCGAGCATCAGGCGGTCGACGAGCCCCTCGGCCATGCCGCGCGCGCGGGAGCGCGCGACGTCGCCCGCGTTCACCTCGACGATGGCCGCTGACCGCTCGCGCAGCAGCGCGGCCGCCCGGCGGATGGCCCTCGAGCGGGCCTCGGCGGGCGCCGAGGCCAGAGCCGGCGCGGCGCGGCGGGCAAGACGTGCCTTATCGAGCGCTTCTCCCATGGCAGACCTCCCTGGTCGTTTGAGGGGCAATGCTAGAAGACGAGGAGCTCGTCTCGGTGGACGGCGGGCACGGCCGCGGCCTCGCCCAGGAAGCGGGCGATGACGTCGAGCTTGAGGCCGCGAACGCGCTGCATGTCATCCGAAGAATAGCGCACCACGCCGCGCCCGATGAGGTCGCCGCCGGGGCTCGTCACGTTGACGACCTCCCCGGAGGCGAAGTCCCCCTCCACACGGACGACGCCCACGGGAAGGATCGACGCCCCCTGCCCGAGGACCGCGCGCGAGGCGCCCTCGTCGAGCACGAGCGTGCCCTTGACCACCTCGGCGAGGCCGATCCAGAGCTTGCGGCCGGTCTCGTGGGCGCCCGTCGCGGGGGGCTCGAAGCGCGTGCCCACCGGCTCTCCGGCGGCGACCTCCTCGAGGACATGCGGCCTTCTCCCCGCGCAGATGACGGTGGGGATGCCCGCCGCCATCATGGCGCGCGCGGCGCGGACCTTGGAGGACATGCCGCCGGTGCCGAAGGAGCTCGAGGAGCCGCCGGCCATGGCCGAGACGCTGTGGTCGACCTCGCGGACCAGGGGGATGAGCTCCGCCGCGGGGTCCTCGGAGGGGTTCGCCGTGTAGAGCCCCTCGACGTCGGACATGATCACGTAGAGGTCGGCGCCGACGAGGCCCGAGACGATGGCGCCCAGCATGTCGTTGTCGCCGAAGGTGAACTCGGCGACGCTCACGGTGTCGTTCTCGTTGACCACGGGGACGACGCCGAGCTCGAGCAGGCGCGCGATGGTGTTGCGCGCGTTCAGGTAGCCGTCGCGGTCGACGACGTCGCGGCGGGTGAGGAGCACCTGGCCGCACACGATCCCGCGCTCGCGCAGGACCTCGGCGTAGGCCTCGGAGAGGGCCGTCTGCCCCACCGAGGCGCAGGCCTGCAGCGTCGCGATGTCGGACGGGCGCTCGGCGAACCCGAGGACGTCGCGGCCGGCGGCCGAGGCGCCCGAGGAGACGACGACCACCTGGTCGCCGCCCTCGCGCAGGGCCGCCACCTGGTCGCAGAGGCTCCTGATGAAGGGGCGGTCGAGCGAGCCCTTCTCGTCGACGAGCGTGGAGGACCCGATCTTGAAGACGATGAGCCGGCCGGGCATCTACGCCACTCCCCCGTCCTCGCTGTCCAGAGCGTCGACGAGCTGCTGCTCGGCCTCGGAGAGCTCAGCGAACTCGTCGGGGCCGTCGCCCTCGTACTCGAACGCGAAGCCGAGGATCCTGACCTCGTCGCCGTTGGCGGCGCCGGCGCGGCGGAGCTTGTCGTCGAGGCCGCAGCGGTTGAACCGGTGCTGGAGATACGCGACCGCGTCCTCGTTGTCCCAGTCGGTCTGGACGACCATGCGCTCGATGGCGCCGCCCGTGACGCGCCAGGCGCACCCGTCCTCGCGGGAGATGGAGATGGCGGCGTCGCGGCGCTGGCGGTCGCGCTCCCAGCGCTCGGTGAGGTTGAGCCCGGGCTCCTCGGCCTTGAGCTCCTCGCGCAGGACGGCGACCTCGGCGGCCACCTTGGTCACGAGCTCGTCGAGGCCGAGACCCGTGGCGGCCGAGACGGCGAAGAAGGCGTGCCCGTCGGCCTCGGCGGCCTCGCGCAGGCGCTCGACGTCCTCCTCGAAGCCGGGGAGGTCGCACTTGTTCGCGACCACGATCTGGGGGCGCTCGGCGAGCTCGCTCGCGTAGGCCGCGAGCTCGGCGTTGATGGTCCGGTAGTCCTCGAGGACGTCGCGGCCCTCGTAGCCGCCGGTGACGTCGACCACGTGGAGGATGAGCGCGGTGCGCTCGATGTGGCGAAGGAACTGGTGGCCGAGGCCCTTGCCCTCGCTCGCGCCCTCGATGAGGCCCGGGACGTCGGCTGCGACGAAGGACTGGCCGTTGGCCGCGCGGGCGACGCCGAGGTTGGGCACGAGGGTCGTGAAGGGGTAGTCGGCGACCTTGGGGCGCGCGGCGCTGATGCGCGCGATGATGGAGCTCTTGCCGACCGACGGCATGCCGACGAGGGCCGCGTCCGCCATGAGCTTCATCTCGAGCTCGACCCAGTGCTCGAGGGCCGGCTCGCCCTTCTCGGCGAAGGCCGGGGCGCGGCGGACGGAGGTGACGAAGTGGGTGTTGCCGAGGCCTCCCCTTCCGCCGGGGGCCACGACCACGCGCTCGCCGGGCTGCGTGAGGTCGGCGATGACGTAGGAGGGCTTCTGCGTCTCGGGGTCGAGCTCGCGAACGACGGTGCCCAGGGGCACCTTGAGGATAAGGTCGGCGCCGTCGGAGCCGTGGCGCCTGGCGCCCTTGCCGTGGGTGCCGCGCTCGGCGCGGAAGTGGTGCTTATAGCGGTAGTCGATGAGCGAGGACAGCTGGGCGTCCGCGACGACCACGACGTCGCCGCCCCGGCCCCCGTCGCCTCCGTCCGGGCCGCCCTTGGGAACGAAGGCCTCGCGCCTGAAGCTCATGCAGCCGGCGCCGCCGTCGCCGCCCTTGACGTTGATGTGGGAAAGATCGGTGAAGGTGTTGTCCACGTGCCGCTCCAAAGACGCCCGCGCGGCCATCGCGCGCCCGGGCTTCGACCGGATAAAAAGAGGGACCCCGCAAGCAGGGTCCCTCGCTCAGAACTAAAGATGGTGCTTACGCCTCGCGGACGTGGACCATGTGCTTGACGCCCTTGGTGAACTCGACCTTGCCGGCCTTGAGAGCGAAGAGGGTGTCGTCCTTGCCGATGCCGACGTTCTGGCCCGGGTGGATGTGGGTGCCGCGCTGACGGACGAGGATCTCGCCGGCCTTGACGTTCTGGCCGCCGAAACGCTTGGTGCCGAGTCGCTGGGCTGCGGAGTCGCGACCGTTCTTAGAAGTGCCCTGGCCCTTCTTGTGTGCCATTATGCTACCTGCCTTCTATAAAAAACTAAGCTACGCGGAGATGGAAGCGATCTTGATCTTCGTCAGGTTCTGACGGTGACCCTTCTCGCGGTGGTAGCGCTTGCGCTTCTGGAACTTGAAGACGCGGAGCTTCTCGCCCTTGAACTGGGCCAGGACCTCGGCCTCGACGGTCTTGCCGGAAAGAGGGGCAGAGCCAACGACGGTGGACTTGCCGTCGCTCAGGAGCAGGACGGGAAGCTGAACCTTGTCGCCAGGCTGCGCGTCGAGCTTCTCGACGTCGATGACGTCGCCCTCGGCAACCTTATACTGCTTGCCACCAGTTGCGATGATTGCGTACATTCTTGAACCCTTCATTGCTGGCGATAGTGCAACAGTGCCTCATATTACTCAAGCCGCTCTGACCAGTCAACGGAGCATGTTGTTGGCCAGCGGGTCCCACCGGGGAAACGGTAGCGGTACCAGCTGGTCGTCGGCAGTCAGGCAACCTGTAAAAATATAGAGGTAAGAACCGGAAAACGAGCAGGTCCGCGCGCGGCTTCACAAGAAGGCCACTATTCCGGCTAGGCGCGCCGGCGAAGGCGGCTTTCCGTGGGCCCCATGGGCGCCTAGAGCGGCGAGACGAGCGAGCCGTCCTCGGCCTCGTGGGCCTGCGAGACGCGCCGGACCTTGAGGCAGTCGTAGCCGGAGCCCTCCCCTGCCCCCTTGAGCGCTGCGTCGATGAGGATCTGGGGCCGCAGGGCCCCGGCGTTGCTCGAGCGCGTGTCGAGCACGAGGGCGACGCCGCCCTCGACGTCCATCGCCTCGAAGGAGACCAGTGCCGAGGAGACGTCGATGTGCTTGACCTTCTCGCCGCGCAGGTACTCGAGGTCGCCCGCCTCCTTAAGGGCGGAGACGCGACCCGAGAGCGCGTCGGCGCCGGCGGCGCAATCCTTGACGAGCACCGACCAGCGCGAACGGGTGAGCCAGCTCTCGAGCGCCGGCGCGCGACCGTCGACATAGGCCGCCCGCGACGGCGCCAAGGCCGCGGGCGTGGCGGCGGCAAGGCGCTCCAGCGCGGCGTCGGGATCGATGTTCTCGCCGAGGCGCAGGTCGAAGTACTCGCAGTCGGAGGAAGCGCCGACCGGGAGCGCCTGAGAGAACTGGATGCGCATACGCCGGGCGAACCCGTTGCCCACCGAGAAGGGCAGCTGCGCGCGACGAATACAGCGGCTCACCGTCTCGAGCACCTCAAGATGGCCGAGGTACGCGAGGCGGTCGTCCTTGCGGTACTCCACGCGCAGGCGCGGAAGCTCCTTGATGAGCGCGAGGTCCTGGGGCTTCGCGTCCCCCCACGGCTGGGGCCTGGGTCCGCTCATTTACGCTCCTCCACGATCACGTTGCTTACACCGAGGGTCGGGCAAACCCCACAGCCGACGCAGCTCGTGCGCGTGCAGTCCGGCGTCGTCACGCCTTCCGCGGCTCGGCGCCATTCCCTCTGCAGGAAGCCCTTCGAGACGCCCGGCGAGGTGTGGTCCCAAGGCAGGCGCGCGTCGAGGGGGAACTGCTCGCAAGCGATGTCCTCGAGGTCGTAGCCGCAGGCGGCGGCCGCCTCGGCCCAGCGATCAAAGGAGAACTCGCTCGTCCACGCGTCGAAGCGGCACCCGCGCGACCACGCCTCGCGGAGAAGCGCGAAGCCGGCGCGCCCCATCTTTGAGATGGCGCCCTCGACGAGCGAGGTCGACGAGTCGTGGTAGGCGATCCTGACGCCGCGGTCGCTGCACGAGTGGAGCAGGAGCTGCTGGCGGCGGCGCACCTCCTCCGGGGCGAGCTGGCCGCACCACTGGAAGGGCGTGTAGCACTTGGGGACGAATACCGCGACGGAGATGGAGACCGAGACGCCGCTCTTGTACCCGCGCCCGACGACCTCGCGGCCGATCTCGAGCACGCGCTCGGCGGCGCGCACGATCCCGACGATGTCCTCGTCGGTCTCCGTCGGCAGGCCCATCATGAAGTAGAGCTTGCAGCGGCGCCAGCCGTTCTCGAAGGCGTTGCGGGCGGCGCGCTCGAGGTCGTCCTCGGTCACGTTCTTGTTGATGACGTCGCGCAGGCGCTGGCTGCCCGCCTCGGGGGCGAAGGTCAGGCCGCCCTTCTTGCCGCCGCCGACGGCCAGGGCCATCTCGACGCCGAAGGAGTCGAGGCGCTGCGACGGGATCGAGACGCGGATGCCGCGGTCGCCGAGGTCGGCGTGCATGCGATTGAGGATGCGCGCGCACTGGGAATGGTCGGTCGTCGAGAGGGACGTCAGGCTTATCTCGTCGTGGCCGCTGGCGGCAAGACCCGCCTCGCCGGCCTCGACGACCTGCTCGAAGGGGCGCTCGCGCACGGGGCGGTACGTCATGCCGGCCTGGCAGAAACGGCAACCGCGCGCGCAGCCGCGCAGCACCTCAAGGGAGAGGCGGTCCTGGACGATGCCCATGTACGGCACGATCTCCCCCGCGACGGCCGGGGTGGCGGCGAGGTCGGGGATGCAGCTCTTCGTCACGACGTCGGGCGCGCCCGTTCCGGGCTTGGGCACGGCATAGCCCCAGCGCGTCGAGGCCTCGTCGACGACGACGTCGTAGAGCGACGGCACGTAGACGCCCCTCAGCTTCGAGAGCCCGAGCAGGAGCTCCGCGCGGCTGTCGCCGGCGGCTCGCCGCTCGCGGATCTTCTCGCAGACCTCGACGATGGACTCCTCGCCGTCGCCCAGGAGCACCGCGTCGAAGACGTCGGCCATCGGCTCGCAGTTCCATGCGGAGGGCCCGCCCGCGAGGATGATGGGGTCGTCCTCATCGCGCTCGGCGGCCTCGACGGCAATGCCCGCGAGGTCAAGGGCCTCGATGACGTTCGTCCAGATGAGCTCATGGGCGAGCGTGAAGCCGACGGCGTCGAAGGACGCCAGCGGCGCCGCGCCCTCGAGCGAGAGCATGGGCACGCCGCGCTCGCGCATGAGGGCGGCCATGTCCTTCCACGGCAGGTAGGCGCGCTCGCAGCTCATGCCCGGCTGGGCATTCACGGCGTTGTAGAGAATGGCCATCCCGAGGTTCGGCTGGCCGACCTCGTAGACGTCGGCGTAGCACATGCACAGGTGGAAGGGGCCGTCCTGCTCCTCGCAGGCGCCCCACTCATGGTCGAGGTAGCGGCTCGGGTGCTCCACGTGCGGCAGCAGCGGCTCGAGGAGATGGAAGAGGTTCTCGCGCTCAGCCTTCAAGGTCGCCTCCCTCGGCCCGGGGGATGACGAGGTAGCCGCCCTTATCTGCCGCATCGGCCTCGGGGGGCGCGCCGGCAGGCCCCGAGAGCGCGGGGACCGAACCAGCGGCGGGCGCCGGCCCGGCGGGCTTCTCGGCGCCGCCGCGCGAGAAGGCCTCGAACCGGCCCTGGACCGCCTTGGCGGTGGCCATCGTCCCGGCGTAGCCCATGCCGGCCCTGAGCGCCCAGCCGAGGCCGGGCACGACCCCGGCGACGGCGCGGGCGACGCCGCGGTAAGCGAGCCCCGCCCCCACGACGCCGGCGAGCTCGACGGCGCGCGAGGGAGCCAGGCCGTTGCCGTAGGCGGCGGCTATGTCGAGGGCGAGCTTCGCCTGGCTGGCGCACATGACGGGGAAATCCGACCCCGGGAAGAGCGGGATCGCGCCGATCGCCGCGTTCTCGGCGGCGCAGGCGGAGGCGAGCCTGGACACCACGGCGCCGCGGCAGAACGCGAAGTTCGCCGCGAGGGCGATGGGGTTGCCCACGTGCCGGGCGAGCCAGGGCGCGAGGTTGGGCGCGAGCGCCGCCGGGCTCGAGGCAGCAACGACGCCGTACAGGCGCCGGGAGGCGTCGTCGAGCGCTAGGTCGGGGGCGTCGAGGGCCGACTCGCACACGAAGGCGCAGGGCACGCCGCACGCGAGATAGAAACGCGCGAGCGGGCCCGCCCCCGGCTCGGAAGGGCCGCCGATGAGGACCGCGGCGTCGGGGTCGGCCGAGGTGGCCGCCGGAGCCTCCATCCACATGACCTCGACGAAGCCGCCCGGCCGCTCGGCCGAGAAGGCCTCCTTAGCGGCCAGCGCGAGCGCGCGGTCGCAGCCCGCCCCCACGTGGACGCGGATGCGGACCTCTCCGTCCATGGAGTCGAGCGCCTCCTTCCCCGAGGAGGCTATGTCGAAGAGCCTCGAGGCCGAGAAGCCCGAGCCCTTCTTGCCGTTTTTCGATGCGCTTCCCGCGGCGCTCGCGCGACGTGCCATGCTCTACCCCTTCCGCGCTAGGCGGCTTTCTGGCGGTGCCGCCAGACCGACTGCACCATGCCCACGGCGACGAGCTGCGTGACCATGGAGGACGAACCGAAACTGATGAAGGGCAGGGGGATGCCCGTGATCGGCATGATGCCGATGCACATGCCGATGTTCTCGAGGACCTGGAAGGTCCACATGCCGCAGCAGCCGACGAGCACGAGCTTGCTGAACGGGTTGTCGATGCGCATCGCCAGCAGCAGCGTGGAGAGGATCATCCAGGCGAAAAGGCCGAGAAGGACGACGGACCCGACGAAGCCGAACTGCTCGGCGAAGAGCGCGAAGACGAAGTCGGTGTGCGCCTCCGGCAGAAAGCCGTTGCCCGCCTGGGTCGCGTTGCCGACGCCCTTGCCCAGCAGGCCGCCGCTGCCGACGGCGATCTTCGCCTGGCGGAGGTTGTATCCGTCGCCGGTCGGGTCTATCGACTCGTCCAGGAAGACCATGAGGCGCTTGAGCTGGTACTGCTTGAGCAGGTGCGGGAGCCCGTCGACGGTCGAGGCCCAGATGACGACCGCGACCGTGCCCACGATGAGCGCGATGGTCGGGATGACCCAGCGGCTCGGCGCCCCCGAGCAGATGATGATGACCGCCCCCGTGAAGAGGATGACGAGTCCCGTGCCGAGGTCGGTGACCACGAGCAGCCCCAGGGGCAGCAACAGGGTCGCGCAGAGCTTGCAGTAGTCGGCGAAGCGCTCGATCTTCCCGTTGTACTGGGCGCAGGCGCTCGCCATGAGGAAGATCGTCACGAGCTTGGAGGGCTCGGAGGGCTGGAAGCGGAAGTGGATGAGGGGGATCTGCACCCAGCCCGTCATGCCCTTGGCCGAGAAGCCGAGGCCCGGCAGGTGGGGCATGACCATGAGCAGGCAGTCGACGACGAGCAGCGCGGTCGTCATGCCCGAGAGCGCGCGCACGTCGTAGCGCCAGACGAGAAGCGCGAGCACCGCGCCGAGGGCGATGCCGACCAGGTGGCTCGAGAAGCGCGCCTCGGAGATGGTGAGGGAAGCCGACCAGATGGTCACGACGCCCACGAGGACGAGCAGGAGCGCGGGGATGAGCTGCGAGAGATAGAGCTTACCCAAAGGGCCCGTCTTGCCGGAGACCTTGGGCGCCCCGGCCCCGGCGACCTTCTCGCCGAGGCGGCCGAGAAGCCCGCCGCCCGTGCCGAGGCCGGTCATTTCCTGTGCCATGTGGCCCCTCCCCTAGTCCTGCGTCGCCGACGACGTGTCGGTGGTCGCCGTGTCGGGCTGCCCGTAGATGTAGCCGAAGACGTCGCGGACGATGAGCATGGCCGTGGTCGAGCCCCACTCGCCGCCGTCGAAGTTCGAGGCGATGACGTACTTGGGGTCCTCGACCGGCGCGTAGGCCACCATCCAACAGACGTTGCGGCCCACGGAGGTCTGCTCGCCGGTGCCCGTCTTTCCGCTCACGTTGACGTCGAGGGACGTCCAGTGGGCGGCCTGGCTCTCGCTCTCGTCGTAGATGACGCCGTTCAGGCCCTTCTCGATGAGCGTGCGGTAGGCCTCGTTCTCCTGGATGTCGCTGACCTGGGTCACGTTGTAGTCGATGACGGAGCCGTCGCCGATGCTGCTGCGCACGCTCTTGAGCACGTGCGGCTTGTAGACGGGCCCGCGGTTGGCGATGCTCTCGTAGACCTGCGCCATCTGCAGGCAGGTGACGAGCATGTCGCCCTGCCCGATGGAGATGTTGCAGTAGTCGCCCGGGTGCCACTCGCGGTCCGCGTCCGAGCTCGTGGTGAAGTAGTTCCACTTCCACTCGGCGTCCGGCACGCGCCCCTCGGACTCGCTCGGCAGGTCGATGCCCGTCTTCGAGCCCAGCCCGTACTCGCGGAAGGTCTGCTGCATGCCCTCCTTGTTGTCGGAGTTCGAGAAGCCCTTGCCGATCTCGTAGAACACGACGTCGCACGACATCGTGATGCCGCCCTGCAGGTCGAGCCAGCCGTGGCCCTCCTTGCTGTGGCACCACATGCCGTAGGCCTCGCCGAAGCCGGTCCACCAGCCCGAGCAGTCGTACCCGGACTCGGGAGTGGCGATGCCGTTGTCGAGCGCGGCGAAGGCGGTCAGCGGCTTGATGGTCGAGGCCGCGGGGTACTGGCCCGAAATGGCGCGGTTGAGCAGCGGGTAGTTAGAGGAGTCGCTCGTGAGGGAGTCCCAGTCGGACGTGGCGATGCCGCCGACGAAGATGGACGGCGAGAAGGTCGGCGCGCTCGCCATGGCGAGGACCTCGCCGTTCGTGCAGTCCAGGCACACGACCGACCCGCCCACGGCGTCCTGGCCGCGCTTCTTCGTGTCGGCCATGGCCTGGGCGAGGGCGTCCTCGGCGGCCTTCTGTATACCCGAGTCGATGGTGAGCACCACGTCGCTGCCGCTCTGGGGGTCGATGGTCGTCGAGGTATCGAGGACGTTGCCGTTGGAGTCGACGTAGACGGTCTGCTCGCCGCGGATACCCTGCAGGACGCTCTCGTAGACCGACTCCACGCCCGCCTGGCCGACGACGTCGCCGCTCTGGTAGCTGACGGCCGACTCGTCGGACGAGGAGGCCTCCAGCTGCTCGGAGGTCACGGTGCCGGTGTAGCCGACCACGTGTGCCGCGAGCGAACCCTGCGGATAGGAGCGCTGCGAGCGCTGCAGCACCTCGACGCCGTCGAAGATGGCCGGGTGCTCGCCGATGTAGGCGACGACGCGGCGCGAGACGTCGGAGGAGACCGTGCGCTTGCTCTGCGCGCCCTCGGTCGAGTCGATGATCTTGCGGTAGACGGCCTGGCGGGGCATGCCGATGAGGTTGGCCAGAATCTGCATCTCGATCTCGTCGTCGGAGACGTCGGATTCCGCGACGACGGTGAGGCTGCTGCGGTTGGCCACGATCTCGGCTCCGTTGCGGTCGAGGATGCGCCCGCGCGGCGCCGCGGTCGTGACGGTGCGTGTGCGGTTGGACTCCGCCTGCTGGGCATACTCCTCGCTCGAGACGAGCTGCATGCTCCACAGCCTGCCGAGAAGCGCCACGAAGACCCCGCCCACGACCGCCGCGAGCCCCACCAGGCGAGACGAGAACGTGGTCTCCGAGGAGTTGTCGGAGCCGCCCGCGGCACGCGGGGCGCCCCCTCCGATATCGAGCGTGTAGGCCGCCTCGGATCGCCCGAAGACGATGTAGAGGACGATGAGCGCGAGCGCGACGAGGGCGCACACGGCGACGATGACGAGCGAGAGGTCCATGACGGCGCCCCTAGATTCCCCTGCGCGAGAAGTGCCCGCCCGAGAGGGCGGAGCTCGAGCGCACCCGAGAGAAGTAATAGGCGAAAGGGAGGAACGCGACGATGGAGAGGAAGGTCGCGGGCACCGCGCGGAAGACGACGGCGTCGACGACCGAGCTCGAGTTGCCGGTGAGCAGCATAGCCAGGCAGTACACGAGCGTCGAGGCGAGGGTGGCGGCGGAGTAGGCGGCCACGCTCGCCGCGAAGTCGCCGGACATGCGGTTGCGCTGCTCGGACCCGAGGAAATACGAGGTCACGGTGAGCACGAAGGACATGAGCCCGATGGGGCCCGTGGTCGTGAGGTCGAAGAAGAGCCCGGCGAAGAAGCCGCAGACCACGGACTGGGACCCGCCGCGGGACAAGGCGATGCAGGCGGCGAACACCAGGGCGAAGTTGGCGCGCCCGTTGCCGAGCGCGATGTTGGGGGCGAGCGCGAGCTGCAGGACGGCGCACACGGCCGCGAGGATCGCGAGCCCCTTGGTATCGTGGGTCTTGTCGGAGACCTGCATCCCTTCCCCCTTACTCCCCGTCCGTCGACGCGTCCGCGTCGGTCGTATCGTCGGCCGCGGCGTCCGAGGTCGACGATACGACCTTGGAGGTGTCCTGCGCGTCGGCGTCGCTGATGTCCTCGGCCGTGGCCTCCTGCCCCTCCGTGAGCGAGGTGATGACGAGGACCTCCTCGAAGTTCTCGGTCCCGGCGAAAATCTCCACGGTGATCTGCAGATAGAGCGAGCCGGCCGCCTTCTCGACGTTCGTCACCTTGCCCAAGGGCAGGCCCTTCGGGAAAACGCCGCCGAGGCCGCTCGTGACGACGACGTCGCCGACGCTGACCTCCTGGTCGGACGCGATCATGTCGAGCGTCACCTGTCCCGTCGCGGAGCCCTTGAGCATGCCCTGGGCGCGGCTCGACTGGATCATGGCCGACACCGAGGAGTTCTCGTCGGTGAGGAGCCGCACCGTCGAGGAGGTGGCCCCGCACTCGACGATCTGCCCGATCACGCCGTTGGACGCCATGACCGGCATGCCGACCGTGAGGCCCGAGGCGCTGCCGGAGTTGATGGTGACCGTCGAGGACCACGAGTCCGTCGACGCCGAGATGATCCGGGCGCCGGTCGACTGGAGGCTGTAGCTGTCCTTGAGGTTGAGCAGGTCCTGGAGCCGCTTGGCCGTCTGCTCCGACTCCTCGAGCTCGGCGTTCCTTGCCTGGAGACGTTCGTTCTCGGCCTTGAGGTCGGAGAGGCTCTCCTGGTCCGAGGTCAGGTTCGCGAAGACGTTGCCGAGCCCCTGGAACGGGACGGAGACGGTGGCGCCGATGTAGCGCACCGGCGTCGTGACGACGGTGAAGGCGGAGCGCACGGCCTCGAGGGGGCTGCTCGACCCCATGCGGCAGCTCGCGGTGAACATGACGAGGGAGGCGGCGCAGCAGACGATGAGCTGCCGCCCCGAGCCTCCCTTCGAGTTCTGCCCGATGGTCGGGCCGCCCGAGCGGCCGAGTCCGGTATAGGCCACGCCTACTGGCCCGTGCTCTGGACGAAGCCGCCCGTGAGGGCGTTGGCCTCGAGGACCTTCGCGCAGCCGTTGACGACGTTCTCGAGAGCGGTGGGGCTCACGTTCACGGGAACGCCCGTCTCCTCGCGGAGCCTGTGGTCGAGGCCGCGGAGAAGGCCGCCGCCGCCGGTGAGCAGGATGCCGTAGTACATGAGGTCGCTGGCGAGGTCGGGCGGGGTCACGTCGAGGGCGTCCTTGACGGCCTTCGTGACCTCGTCGAGCGGGCGGTCGAGCGCGCGGCGGATCTCCTCAGACTCGATGCGGACGGTCTTGGGCAGGCCGCTCATGACGTCGCGGCCGTTGACCTCGACGTCGAGCTCCTCGGCCAGCGGCGCCGCGGAGCCGACCTTGATCTTGATGTCCTCGGCAGTGCGCTCGCCGATGGATAGGTTGTAGGCGTCGCGGACGTGCTGCAGGATCGTCTGGTCGAACTCGTCGCCGGCGGTCCGGATGGACTGGGAGACGACGATGCCGCCCATGGAGATGACGGCGACCTCGGTGGTGCCGCCGCCGATGTCCACGACCATGGAGCCGGTCGGGTCCTCGATGGGCAGGTCGGCGCCGATGGCGGCGGCCATCGGCTCCTCGATCAGGTAGGCCTGGCGGGCGCCGGCCTGGATGGTGGCCTCGAAGACGGCGCGCTTCTCGACGGACGTGACGCCGGAGGGGACGCACACGACGACGCGCGGACGCGGGCTCCAAGGGTAGCGGCGCTCGCGGGCCTTCTCGATGAAGTAGCGGAGCATGACCTCCGTCACGTCGAAGTCGGCGATGACGCCGTCCTTGAGCGGGCGCTCGGCGATGATCGAGCCGGGCGTGCGGCCGATCATGCGCTTCGCGTCGGCGCCGACCGCGAGCACGCGGCTCTCGGACTTGTCGATGGCGACGACGGAGGGCTCGTTGATGACGATGCCCTCCCCCCTGACGGCGACGAGGGTGTTCGCCGTGCCGAGGTCGATGGCGAGGTCCCCGCCGTATTCGCCGAATAGTGTGTCGAAGAAAGACATCCGCTTTCCTTGTCCTGTGCTAGTTGGTGCCGTCCTGGGAAGAGTAGGAGGTGTCCACGGAGACGAGCTTCCAGCTCACGCCGTCGCGGACCATCTTGAGGGTGTACTGCTGCTCGCCGCCGGAGGAGAGCGTGGCGATGACGTGGACGGTCGTCTCGGACATGGAGCGGTCGACGCCGTCGACCCTGACCGTGGCGCCCGCCGGGAGCGTGTCCTCCATCGCCTGGATCTGGGCGGTGGCCGAGGCGTCCACATACTGCGAGATGCCCTCGCCGCTCGCCTTGGCGGCGAAGACGGACTCGGCGACGGACTCCTGGGTGGGCCAGCCGAAGCCGTTCATGTAGGCGGCGACGCCGGCGCCGCCGACGATGAGGACGATGACGAGGATGGTGAAGAAGACCTTGAGGCCGGTGTGGCGGTGCTTGCGCTTGACCTTGCGGTCCTTCTTGTCCTGGGCGACGAGCTCCTCCTCGCTGACCGAGAAGAAGCCGGTGTCCTCGGCGGAGGGGATGAGCTGGCCGGAGGCCCCGGTGGGGTCGAGCGGGTCGACGCCCGCGCCGTAGCCCGCGGCCGCGAGGAAGGCGTCGGTGTCGGAGCCGGCGCTCTGCTGCTTAGCGGCCGCCGCGGCGATGGCCTTGCGCGCCGCGTCGTAGGACGCCTGCGCCTCGGGGCTCATGACGAAGGACGCGTCGGAGGACGCGTGGCCGAAGGCGTCGACGGCCTCGGGCATGCGGTTGGCGGCCACGTAGGCCAGACCGAGGTCGCAGTAGACCTGGGCCTGGCTCTCGAGCGGGGTGGTGAAGTCGAGCGCCGTGCGGTAGGCCTCCACGGCGTCGACGGGGCGGCCGAGCCTCATGAAGCAGCTGCCGAGGTCGGAGAGGGCGCCGGCCGGGGCCGGGTTGTTCTCGTCGATGGCGGCGCTGCGGTAGGCGATGCCGGCGTTGCGGACGTCGCCGGCGGCCTCGTAGGCCTTGCCGAGGGCCAGGTACGCCTTATAGGGCGAGGCGTACTGGGGGTCCTGCACGGCGCTCGTGAGGGCCTGGACGGCCTCGGTGGCGCGGCCGGCGGCGAGAAGCGCGCGGCCGCGGTTGCACGAGAGCGCCCCGACCTTGCCGTAGGCCGCGTCGGAGAGGGCGCTCGCGTAGGCGTCGGCCGCGGCGTCGTAGCGGCCGAGCTTCATGTACGCGTTGCCGATGAGGTGGTCGACCTCGCCCGCGGCCTCCCCGGCCGCCTTCGCGCCGGAGAGCAGCGAGATCGCGCCCATCCAGTCGCCGGACTGGTAGGCCGCCTTGCCGGATTCGTATGCCTGCTGGTTCATGGGGTCCTCCAAGGAAAATCTGTTGAGGCTAGGCCTCGGCGTGCTCGATGCGAACCGAATTGATGACGTCGCCGCGGCGAAGCTCGGCCACGACGTCGAGGCCCTCGACGGTCTGCCCGAAGACGGTGTAGCCGGAGTCGAGGAAGTGCTGGGGGCCGAGGCAGAAGTAGAACTGGGAGCCGGCCGAGTTCGGGTCCATTGAGCGGGCCATGGCCAGGGTCCCGTCCTCGTGGGAGTTCCTCGGGTTCGTCGAGAACTCCTCCTTGATGCGGTAGCCGGGGCCGCCGGTGCCGGGACGCCCGTCGGGGCCGGCGCCGCCGGCCGCCACCTCCTGCGGGGTCATCTCGCGCGTGTTCGGGCAGCCGCCCTGGATGACGAAGCCGGGCTCGTAGCGGTGGAACTTGAGGTCGTCGTAGAAGCCCGAGGAGGCGAGCTCGCAGAAGTTGGCGACGTGCACGGGAGCGCCCTCGCCGTCGAGCTTGACGCGGATGCGTCCCTTGCTGGTGTCGAAGACGGCGACCTCGTCGCCGGCGACGGTGTACTCGGGGGTGTAGAGCGGATCTCCGAAGAAGCCCATGTGCGTCTCTCCTCGCTGTGCTATCGGCAGGGCATGCGTTCGCCCTCGGTTTCAACTATTCGATGATAGCAGGACCGGGGGCCTTTCACACAATCGGTACTCGCCGCCCCGCTCAGGAGGACGCCTTGACGGGCTCCCAGCCCGACACGTTCTGGTCGAAGAGCTCCTTGTACGCGGAGGACGCGGAGACCGTCGAGAGGATCGAGGCCGAGTCCGACGCGAGGTCGGAGGAGTCCGAGGCGGCCTGCCAGGCGGAGGTGAGAGCGTCGCAGCGGTTCCTCAGCCAGTTGCCGAGCGTGACCAGGTGCTCGCTCGTCTCGGTGTAGGCGCCCGCGCCGTCCGAGGTGGACTGCGCCGTGCTGATGGCGTTCGACACGTCGATGGAGACGGACCGGGCCTCGGACAGGCCCGAGGAGATGGCGTCGCGGTCCTGGGAGTCCAGGGCCTCCTTGAGGGCGGCCTCGCTCGCGTCGACCTTCTCGGCGGCGTCCTTGAAGGTCTGGTAGGCGCTCGAGTACGAGTCGAACACGGGGTCGTCCGAGGCCTGCTCCCCGTCGTCGCGCTTGGCCGAGCTGTCCTGGGCGTCGAGGGCGGAGAGGGCGTCGGGGTTGCCCGCGTTGGACGTGTCGTAGGGCGACTTCGCGCTCGTGTCGTTTATGTCGGGGTCCCACGGGTGCGTGATCGCGACGGCCGCGCCGCCGACGATGAGGACCGCCGCGGCCGCGGCGACGACGAGGCGTTTGGCGCGGGGCATGAGCTCGTTGACCGAGGACGCCGTCATCGCCCCGGGGCCCGTCGGCGGGATGGCGCTCTCCAGGCCGGGCTCGGGCTCGGCGGGCCGGGGCTCCACCTCGGCGACCTCGACCCGCCTCGCGGCGCCCGCCGCCCTCCTCACGGGGCTCGAGCACTTGGGGCAGGACACGTCGTCGGGGCCCACGAGCGCGCCGCAGACGGGGCACCAGGTGAGCTCGCTCAGGTTGATCCTCTGCGTCGCGTAGATCGGCTCGTGGCAATAAGGGCACTCGAACGAGCCCTCGGGGACGTTCCTCGAGCAATTGGGGCAAATCAAGTCTTCGACACTCCCGTAAGCGAAAGGCTGCGCACAACGTCTGGACCATGGTATCCCAACGCGGGCGGCCGTCGGCAAAGCACACATACATGAAAACCGCGGCGCCGGGAAGGGCGCCGCGGCCGGGCTACTTCCCGGCGGCGCGGACGGCGCGGGGCGCGGGGACGCCCGCCTCGATGCGCTCGACCAGCCAGCAGAGCGCGCGGTTGTCCTCGGCCTTGCGGTCGAAGCGCTCGGAGAGCTTCTCGAAGAGCGCGACGGCGAGGACGCAGAGGACGACGGTGGCGGCGAAGACGTCCGCGGGCAGCCACGAGACGCAGAAGAAGTCGCGGAACAGCGTGCACGCCACGACGGCGAGCGCCGACATCGAGACTAGCAGGGCCTTGCGCAGCGGGGTCAGCGGCACCGAGATGCGATAGATGAGCGCCAGGCCGACGACGATGGCGATGAACATGCAGACCGTGGAGATCTCGCCGAAGTCGTGGCTCAGGAGCCGCCCGACGGAGAGCTCGGCGAAGAGCATCGCAATGATCGCGGCCGAGGCGGGCAGCGACTTCGAGAGGACGTTCGCGAGGAAGTTGCCGCTCACGCGCTCCTTGTTCGGCTCGAGCGCGAGCACGAACGAGGGCACGCCGATGACCACGGTCGAGATGAGCGACATCTGGATCGGGATGAAGGGATAGGGAGGGATGAAGATGCAGATAAGGGCGAGCGCGGCCGTGAAGACCGTCTTCACGAGGAAGAGCGAGGCGCTTCTCTGCAGGTTGTTGATGGAGCGGCGCCCCTCGGCCACGACCTCGGGCATGTGCGAGAAGTCGTTGTCGGCCAGCACGATCTCCGAGACGTTGCGCGCGGCCGCGGAGCCCGAGGCCATGGAGACCGAGCAGTCGGCCTCGCGCAGGGCGAGGACGTCGTTGACGCCGTCGCCCGTCATGGCGACCGTGCGCCCGCGGCGGTGCAGGGCGTCCACGAGCTCGCGCTTCTGCTGCGGGGTCACGCGCCCGAAGACGCGCGCCTCGTCGACGGCCGCGTCGAGCTTCTCGGGCGTGTCGAGCGTCGAGGCGTCGACGTAGCGGTCGGCGCCGGGGACGCCCGCCATCGTCGCGATGGCGCTGACGGTCCTCGGGTCGTCGCCCGAGATGACGCGCAGCTCGACGCCCTGCTCGATGAAGAAGCGCATGGTCTCGGGGGCGGAGTCGCGGACCTTGTCGCGGATGCCGACGCAACCGAGCAGGCGCGGGGAGCCCAGAAGCTCCTCCTCGTCGCCGAAGCCGTCGCACTCGCAGACGACCATGCGCCTCTCTATGTCCTCGAAGCCGGCGCAGAGAAGGTCGGCCTCCCCCATCCGGGCCTCGCCGAGGACGAACTGCGCGGCGCCCATGACGAGCGCGCGCCCGTCGTCGGTGACGCAGCCGGAGTACTTGCGCGCGGAGCTGAAGGGCACGGCGCGGGCTATCCCGCGGTCCAGGGAAGCGGCGTGGTCGCGCGCATAGGCGAGAAGCGCCTTGGCCGTCTCGTTCGCGTCGGCGCCGTTGGCGACCGAGACCGCGGCGAAGGCCTCCACCGCCGCCGAGGCGTCGAGGCCGCGGGCCGGCTCGACGTGCGCGACGACCATCTCGCCGGAAGTGATGGTGCCCGTCTTGTCGAGGCAGAGCGTGTCCACGCGCGCGAGGGTCTCCACGCAGTAGGACTGCTGCACGAGGACGCCGCGCGAGCCCAGGCGCGTCGTCGCGATGGCGAGGACCGACGAGGTCAGCAGCACGAGGCCCTGCGGGATCATGCCGAGGACGGCGGAGGAGGCCGAGAGGATGGCGTCCTCGACGGCGCCGCCCTCCATGAAGAGGGTGCGCAGGAAAAGCCCGAGCCCCAGCGGCACGAGCAGGATCGTGCCCATGCGGATGATCGCCTTCAGGGTGGCCAGGATCTCGGACTTGATGTCCTTGACGTACTTGGCCTCGGCGTTGATCTTCGCCGCGAACCCCTCGCGGCCGACCTTCGTCACGCGGGCGACGAGGCTGCCGCTCTCGACGAAGCTGCCGGAGTAGAGCGGCGAGCCGGGGGCCTTCGCCACCGGGACCGACTCGCCGGTGAGAAGCGACTCGTCGCAGTAGACGTTGCCCTCGACGACCTCGGAGTCCGCGGGGACCTGGTCTCCGTGGGAGAGCCGCATGAGGTCGTCGATCACGAGCTCGGAGGGCGCGATCCCCACGTCCGCGCCGTCGCGCACGACGACGACCTCCTTCTGCGTCATGATCGTGAGCTTGTCGATCGTGCGCTTGGAGCGGATCTCCTGGAAGACGCCGATCACGAGGTTCGCCCCGACGATGGTCAGGAAAAGCAGGTTGCGGTACTCGCCGGTGAAGAAGATGAGCGACGCCATGGCGAGGTTCACGGCGTTGAAGAGCGTGAAGGCGTGGGTCGCCACGATCTGCGGGATGCTCTTGGTCTTCACGTCCGTGTCGTGGTTCACGCGGCCGTCGGCCACCCGCTGGGCGACCTCGGCGGAGGTGAGGCCGCTGAGCTGGGGCTTCTCTTCGGGCATGGGGCTCCTCTTGCTGTAAAAGGCCGCCCGGGAAGAAGGGCGGCCGGATATCGTCTGGTCCACAAACAACGACTATACCCCACGGGACGGGCGGTCCAACAAGGTGCGACCAACCTTACGAAGTCCTGAGAGTTCGCGCATCGCGGGGCACGCCGCGGCGGCGATGCGCTATACTCATCTGCGCATCGCGCCCATAGCTCAGTGGATTAGAGCGTTTGCCTCCGGAGCAAAAGGTCGTGGGTTCGAATCCCCCTGGGCGCACCAAAGACTCGCCAAGGCCCCGCACGGGGCCTTTTTTATTTCGAAGTTCGGAAGGCTTCCCAGGTTTGGAAGCCTTCCGAACTCGAAGCCGAAACTAGGATTTATAAGTGAGCGAAGCTTGCCGCGAAAAGCGGCCGCCGGTCGCCTATGCGCAATCCCTACGCGTGCGTTAATGTGATGACGCCAATATCGATAAGGCCATTTCGCTAGCAAGAAGCACCTAGGCGACCTTCACTACTCAGCAAATTGAAACCAGGCCGAGCACGAAGGCAATTGATTTCGATGTATATAAATACATTCCTTTCCCATTACGCCTGGCATGCGATAATAGCAGCGGCGGATTCGTGGGAGACAGACGAAATTAGACCGGAGAATGACAATGGAGAAGCCTCTTTTGGACATGCTCTTCGACGAAATACTCGACAGCATCTTTGGCAGTACCTCAGACAACGAATGGTTGGGAAGGCACGGCGAAAGGCTCACGAAACGCAAGCTTAAGCGATTAAATTATTTCGGTTGCAAGGGAGAAGTCCTTTGCAACGCATATATCCCCAAGCCCGACGGCACAACAAGCGAAATTGACCTGCTGTTCATAACCGAAAAAGGAATCTTCGTAATCGAAAGCAAAAACTACAGCGGGTGGATTTTCGGTTCGGAAGAGCAATTCAAATGGACGGTATCGTTGCCCGGAGGCCATAAAGAGCACTTCTACAACCCGATTAAGCAGAATGGGAGCCATATCAAATGGCTAACCAATTATCTAGGGGAAAGTTGTCCTTTCTTCTCTCTGATCGTCTTTTCTGAACGCTGCGAACTCAAGAAGATAACGACAAAATCGCAGGGCGTGTGGGTCATCAAACGCGATTCACTCAGCGCAACGATTCGGAAATTATGGCAGGGATCGCCGAGCGTCATGAGCGAAGAAGACGTGGAGCGAGTCTATAGTCGCCTGGCCCCGCTTACCAATAAGACCAAGGCAGAAAAGGCTGCGCACGTCGAGAACATAAGGAACCGCAAATACAGTTCACCTGAATTTACGTCACCCCCTTCAACAAATACCACGGTAAATACCGAGCAGTCAGTAAGCGCCAAATGCCCTTCGACAGAAACGCTGCCGCCGCCGAGGTGTCCTCTCTGCGGCTCCCCGATGGTACTTAGGACAGCCAAGCGAGGCGCGAGGGCGGGAAAGAAGTTTTGGGGCTGCAACTCCTACCCAAAATGCCACGGAATAATAAACATCGACTGAATCATCTCAAGCAGCTAGTGCGAGTTCGGAAGGCTTCCAAACTCGCGGCGCTTCTTAGCAGCAAGAAACGGAAGTCCTTTACCTGCAAATATACGAATCGCAACCGATTTTCGGAAGGCTTCCCAAGTTTGGAAGCCTTCCGAACTTGGAGAGAGGCGGGGCGATGTTTCGGGCCGGTAGCGGCGAGGATGAGCGGGCGTTTCCCCGTGTTAACATCGTCAAGCTTGTGTACCGAGACCGAAAGCAGGAACGCCCACATGATCGCCGTCGTAAAGAACACCGCCACGGATGAGCAGCTCAGCCACTTCGTCAAGTGGATCGAGGACCGCGGCTATAAGACCAACGTCTCCCCCGGCGACGAGGAGACGATCGTCGGCATCATCGGCGACACCACCAAGATCGACCCCTTCCTGCTCGAGAGCATGGACATCATCGAGCGCGTCCAGCGCGTGACCGAGCCGTTCAAGAAGGCCAACCGCAAGTTCCACCCCGAGGACACCGTCGTCGACTGCGGCCACGGCGTGCTCATCGGCGGCGGCCACTTCCAGGTCATGGCCGGCCCCTGCTCCGTCGAGGGCGAGAACCTCAAGGCCATCGCCCGCGCCTGCAAGCAGGCCGGCGCGACCATCCTGCGCGGCGGCGCCTTCAAGCCCCGCACCTCCCCCTACACCTCGCAGGGCATGGGCGAGCGCGGCATCGACCTGCTCATGGAGACGGGCGCCGAGCTCGACATGCCGGTGGTGACCGAGGTCATGGACCCGCGCGACGTCCAGCTCTTCGTGGACAAGAAGGTCGACATCATGCAGATCGGCGCCCGCAACGCCCAGAACTTCCCGCTGCTGCGCGAGGTCGGCAAGACGGGCACCCCGGTCCTGCTCAAGCGGGGCATGTCCGAGACCATCGACGAGTTCCTCATGGCCGCCGAGTACATCATGAGCGAGGGCAACGAGAACGTAATCCTCTGCGAGCGCGGCATCCGCACCTTCGAGACCCGTACCCGCAACACCTTCGACGTCAACGCCATCCCGGTGCTCCACCACCTGACCCACCTGCCGGTCGTGGGCGACCCCTCGCATTCCACTGGCTACACGCGCTACGTGCGCCCCGCCGCCTACGCGGCCACCGCGGCCGGCGCCGACGGCCTGGAGATCGAGGTCCACGACAACCCCTCCGAGGCGTGGTCGGACGGCGCCCAGGCCCTCACGCCCGAGATGTTCTCCGACGCCATGGCCCGCATCGCGCTCATCCGCGAAGCCGTCACCGCGGACCTCGAGCCCGCGAAGGAGGCGTAGCGCGCATGGCGGAGAAGAACGAACCCCAGGCCACGGCCTTCGTCCCCGGCCGCATCGGCGTCGTGGGGCTCGGCCTCATGGGCGGCTCATTTGCCCGCGCCTTCCGCGCGGAGAACGTCGATGTCTACGCCTGGAACCGCACCCGCAGCACCCTCGAGCTCGCCGAGATCGAGACCGTGCGCGGCGAGCTCGACGACGACACCGTCCCCACCTGCGAGCTCATCATCCTCGCCGGCTATCCCCAGGCCACGATCGACTGGCTCCACGAGATGGCCGAGCTCATCTCGCCGGGCGCCATCGTCATCGACACCGTGGGCGTCAAGCGCAAGATCTGCGAGGAGTGCGAGGCCATCGCCGCCGGCCACGATTGGACCTTCGTCGGCTGCCACCCCATGGCAGGCACCCAGTACTCCGGGTTCGCGCACTCCCGCGCGACCATGTTCAAGGGAGCCCCGATGGTCGTCGTCCCGCCCTCCGGCATGGACGACTTCGAGCGCGTGGAGATCCTCGAGCGCCTGAAGGCCCTTCTCGCCCCGTGCCGTTTCGGCAGCTTCACCCTGGCCACGGCGCCCGTCCACGACCGCATGATCGCCTTCACCTCGCAGCTCTGCCACGTGGTCTCGAACGCCTACGTTAAGAGCCCGACCTCCCGCGACCACCACGGCTTCTCGGCCGGCAGCTACCGCGACCTCACGCGCGTGGCGCGCCTGAACGCGCCGATGTGGACGGAGCTCTTCCTGGACAACGCCGACTATCTCTCCGATGAGCTCGGCATCATCATCAAGAACCTGCAGGACTACAAGGACGCCATCGACGAGGGGGACGCTGAGAAGCTCGAGGCGCTTCTCGCCGACGGCGACCGCATCAAGAGGGAGATCGAGGGCCGATGAGCGCGGAAGAGACCATCGTCGAGGTGCCGGCGCCCTCGCGCAGCTACGAGGTCCGAGTCGGCTGCGGCATCCTGGACAGCATCGGCGAGGTGACCCGCGCCGCGGCCGGCGGCGAGCGCGCCTGCGTCATCACCGAGACGAACGTGGGGCCGATCTACGCCAACCGGGTCGAGGCCTCGCTCGCGGCCGCGGGCTACACGGTGAGCACCCTCACCTTCGAGGCCGGCGAGCAGAACAAGCGCCTCTCGACGCTCGAGACCCTACTTGAGGGGCTCGCCGAGGCCGAGCTCACGCGCGACGACGTCGTGGTCGCCCTCGGCGGCGGCGTCACGGGCGACATGGCGGGCCTCGCCGCGGCCATGTACCTGCGCGGCATCCAGGTCGTGCAGGCCCCGACCTCGCTTCTTGCCATGGTCGACTCGAGCGTGGGCGGCAAGGTCGCCGTCGACCTCGCCCACGGCAAGAACCTCTGCGGCTTCTTCTGGCAGCCGAGCGCCGTCGTGGCCGACGTCGAGTGCCTCCACAGCATCGACCGCTCGCTCTACACCGACTCCATCGGCGAGGTCGTCAAGCACGCCGTGCTCGCAGATCCCCAGATGCTCGCCGACCTCACGGCACGCCCCATGAACGGCGAGGGCTACCCCGACGAGCTCGTGGCCCGCATCGTGGCGGAGAACGTCCGCATCAAGCGCGACGTCGTCGTCTCCGACGAGAAGGAGCGCGGCCTTCGCCAGACGCTTAACCTCGGCCACACCATCGGCCACGGCATCGAGGCCGCGAGCGACTTCAAGCTCGGCCACGGATCGAGCGTGGCCGCAGGCCTGTGCTGCATGGCGCGCGCCGCTTGCGCCAAGGGTTGGTGCAAGCCCGAGACCCGCGACGCGATCGTGGCCGCCATGGCCGCCCAGGGCCTGCCCACCGACACCGAACTGCCCCACGACGTGGTCTTCGACTACATGACCCACGACAAGAAGCGCCACGGCGACACCATGAACATCGTCGTTCCCGCCGAGATCGGCGCCGTCGAGGTCCGCAAGGTCACGATGGCCGAGCTCCGCGAGCTCGTCGACCTCGGCTGCGGCACCGGCAAGGAGGACTGACCCATGGACATGAGGATCGCCCCCGGGCGCCTGTCCGGGACCGTCGAGGCCATCGCCTCGAAGTCCGAGGCGCACCGCCTGCTCATCTGCGCCGCGTTCGCCGACGGCGTGACCGACATCGACTGCAACACCACCTCCCAGGACATCGACGCCACGGCCGAGTGCCTGCGCTCCCTCGGCGCCCGCGTCACGCGAACCAAGAAGGGCTTCCGCGTCGTGCCCGTCGACGCGTCGACGCCCGCGAGAGGCGCCCTGCTCGACTGCGGCGAGTCCGGCTCCACCATGCGCTTCCTGCTGCCGGTCGTCGCCGCCCTCGGCTGCGAGGCGAGCCTCACCGGCCACGGCCGCCTTCCCCAGCGCCCGCTCTCCCCGCTCTACGAGGTGCTGGCCGACCACGGCTGCGAGCTCGGGCCTCAGGGCACGGTGCCGCTGCCCGTGGGCGGCAAGCTCGCCGCCGGCCGCTTCGAGATCGCCGGCAACGTGAGCTCCCAGTACGTGAGCGGACTGCTCATGGCAGCGCCCCTCACCGGCGACGCCTGCGAGGTCTTCGTCACCGAGCCCGTGGAGTCGCTCCCCTACATCGACATCACCTGCGCGGCGCTGTCCGAGTTCGGCGTATCCGTCGACCGCGCCAAGCACGCGGAGGACGGCAAGGGCGGACTTCTCTTCAAGGTCCCCGCGGGCTCGCGCTACCGGACGCCCGGCCGCGTCCGCGTGGGCGGCGACTGGTCGAACGCCGCTTTCTGGCTCGCGGCGGGCGCCCTCTCGGAGAAGGGCGTCACCGTCGAGAACATCGACATGCGCTCCACCCAGGGCGACCGCGCCATCCTCGGCGCCCTCGCGCTTCTCGGCGCCCGCGTCGAGCGGGGGGCGACCTCGGTGACGGTGCGCCCGGACGCGCTCAAGGGCTGCAGGCTCGACGTGAGCAGCTGCCCGGACCTCGTCCCTCCCCTCGCGGCCGTCGCGGCCTGCGCCGAGGGGACGACCGCCATCGTCGGCGCGGCTCGCCTGCGCATCAAGGAGTCCGACCGTCTCCAGACCGTGTCGGACGCGGTGAACGCCCTCGGCGGGCGCGTCACCCAGACCGAAGACGGCCTGGTCATCGAGGGCGCGACGGCGCTCTCCGGCGGCCAGGTCGACGCCGCGAACGACCACCGCATCGCCATGATGTCGGCCGTTCTCGCCACGCGCTGCGAGGGCCCCAGCTCCATCCGCGGCGCCCAGTGCGTCGCCAAATCCTACCCCGCCTTCTTCGACGACTTCGCCGCGCTCGGCGGCGGGTGCGCCGAGCTCTAGAGACCGACCCGGGCGCCGACGCGCCCTCCACCGAAAGACTCGGCGCCCCCGCGAGCCGCGCGCGCCGCAGACACCGTCCAAAAGGAGAGAGCATGCCCTCAAGCTTCGGAACCGCCCTGCGCGTGAGCGTCTTCGGCCAGTCGCACTCCGCCGGGGTCGGCTGCGTCGTCGAGGGGCTGCCCTCGGGCTTCCCCGTCGACCAGGAGCGGCTCGCCGCCTTCATGGCGCGCCGCGCGCCCGGCAACGCCCCCTGGACAACCCCGCGCAAGGAGAAGGACGCCGTGCGGATCCTCTCGGGCCTGAACCCGGACGGCCGCACCTGCGGCGCCCCGCTCGCGGCCGTCATCGAGAACACGAACACCCGCTCGCAGGACTACGGCAACATCATGGGCGTGCCGCGCCCGGGCCACGCCGACTTCACCGCCTGGGCCAAGTGGCACGGCGAGCAGGACATCCCCGGCGGCGGCCACTTCTCCGGCCGCCTCACCGGCCCCCTGTGCATCGCCGGGGGCATCTGCCTTCAGTGGCTCGAGGCGCGGGGCATCCGCGTGTCGGCCCACGTGGCCGAGTGCGCCGGGGTGCCCGACGAGCCCTTCTGCGCCCTCGACAACTCGCCCGAGGCCAACGCCCGTCTCGCGTCGCAGATGGACGCCCTCGCCGACGGGCGCGATTTCCCCGCCATCGACGCCGCGGCGGCCGAGCGCATGACGGCCGCCATCATGGAGGCCAAGTCCGCGGGAGACTCCGTCGGCGGCCTCGTCGAGTGCGTGGCCTGCGGCCTTCCCGCCGGCGTGGGGTCGCCGATGTTCGACGGCCTCGAGAACACCATCGCCTGCGCCGTCTTCGGCATCCCGTCCGTGAAGGGCGTCGAGTTCGGCGCCGGCTTCGCGGCGGCGCGCCTGCGCGGCAGCGAGAACAACGACCCCTACGAGGTCCGCGACGGCGCCTGCGTGCCCCGCACGAACAACGCCGGCGGCATCCTCGGCGGCATCTCCACGGGCGCTCCGCTGCAGTTCCGCTGCGCGCTCAAGCCCATCAGCAGCATCGGCACCGAGCAGGACTCCGTCGACCTCGCCGAGATGAAGGGCGCCAAGCTCACGGTCCACGGGCGTCACGACGCCACGGCCGTCACCCGGGCCGTGCCGGTGGTAGAGGCGGTCGCGGCCTGCGCCCTGGCCGATGCGCTTCTCTCCTGGCCCGCCGAGCCCGTCAACGAGTAAACGGCGCGGAGGTCCGCCCCCTCGCGCCATTGGAGGTTTTATATGCGAGAACTTTCCGAGCTGCGGCAAGACATCGACCGCATCGACACCGAGATATTCCGCCTCTTCGGCGAGCGCGCCGAGGTGGCAGCAGGCGTCGCTGAGTACAAGCGCGCGAACAACATGCGCGTCTTCGACCCTGTCCGCGAGCGCCAGAAGGTCGCCGACGCCGCCGGCCGCGTGCCCGCCGACCTCGCGACCTACGGCCAGGTGCTCATGGAGCTCCTCATGGAGGCGTCGCGCTCCCGCCAGCACGAGCTTCTCGGCGACGCCGACAACAACGACCTGGTCGCGGCCATCGAGGCCGCCCGCCGAAACACGCCCGAGGTCTTCCCCAAGGCCGGCCGCGTCGCCTGCCAGGGCGTCGAGGGCGCGTATTCCCAGCTCGTCGCCGAGAAGTTCTTCCGCCATCCGGACATCCGCTACACCAAGACCTTCGAAGACGTCTTCGAGGCCGTCGAGTCCGGCGAGGTCGACTACGGTGTGCTGCCCATCGAGAACTCCACGGCCGGGTCGGTGAACAAGGTCTTCGACCTCATGGGCGCCCACGAGTTCCACATCGTGCGCTCCACGCGCGTGAAGGTCGACCACTGCCTTCTTGCCAAGCACGGCGCGAAGGCCACCGAGATCCGCGACATCTACAGCCACGAGCAGGCCATCCGCCAGTGCGGCGACTTCCTCGCCACCATGCCCGGGGCACGCATCCACATCTGCGAGAACACGGCCCTCGCGGCCCAGATGGTCGCCGACTCCGACCGCGACGACGTGGCCGCCCTCTCCTCGCGCAACTGCGCCGAGCTCTACGGCCTCTCGGTCCTCGGCGCAGCCGTCCAGGACCGCGACAACAACTACACCCGCTTCGCCTGCATCAGCAAGAAGCTCGAGATCTACCCCGGCGCCGACCGCTCGTCCATGACGCTCGTGACGCCGCACCAGCCGGGCTCGCTCTACAAGCTGCTCGCAAAGTTCTACGCGCTCGACATCAACGTGATCAAGCTCGAGAGCCGACCCATCCCCGAGCGCGACTTCGAGTTCGGCTTCTACTTCGACATCGACTGCCCCGTGGCCTCGGGAGAGTTCCGCGCCCTCATGTCCACCATCGAGGGCCTCTGCCAGGATTTCCGCTACCTCGGCTCCTACAGCGAGGTGATCTGATGGCGGCCGCAGCCACCCCCTTCGGCCTCCTCGGCCGCAAGCTCGGCCACAGCTGGTCGAAGCCCATCCATGAGCAGCTGGGGAGCGCCCCGTACTCCCACATCGAGCTCGAGCCGGAGGAGGTCGCGCCCTTCATCCGCGAGAACGGCTCATGGCGCGGCCTCAACGTGACGATGCCCTACAAGCTCGACGCCGCGCGCCTCGCCGACGAGCGCTCACCGCGCGTCGAGGCCCTGGGCGCCGCGAACACGCTCGTGCGCCGCGAAGACGGCAGCGTCTTCGCCGAGAACACCGACGTGCTCGGCTTCTCGTGGATGCTGGGCCGTTTCTGTTCCCGCGAGCTCGGCAGCGACGCCGCGACGGTGCTCGCCGGAAAGAAGGCCCTGGTACTCGGCTCGGGCGGCGCCTCACAGGCCATCCAGGCGTCCCTGGCCGATACGGGCGCCGATGTAGTCGTCGTCTCCCGGTCGGGCGCCGACAACTACGGGAACCTGGTCGAGCGCAATGCCGATGCCGCTTTAATCGTCAACACCACGCCCGTCGGCATGTACCCCAACTGCCCGGGAACGCCCGTCGCCGAGGAGGACCTGGCCCGCATGCCCGGGCTTCTCGCCGTCCTCGACATCGTCTACAACCCGCGCCGCACGGGCATCTGCCTGGCCGCGGAGCACCTCGGCATCCCCTCGGAGTCCGGCCTCGCCATGCTCGTCGCGCAGGCTTTCTTCGCCTCTGAGCTTTTCCAGGCGAAAAAGCTCGACGAGGCCCTCATCGAGGGCATCGAGGCGTCCATCTACCGCCAGACGCAGAACATCGTGCTCATCGGCATGCCCGGCGCCGGGAAGACGACCACCGGCCGCCGGCTCGCGCATCTCCTGGGGCGCCCGTTCGTGGACGTCGACGAGGCTGTGGCGCAGAAGTGCGGCCGAAGCGCCGCGAGCATCATCGAGACGGACGGCGAGGACGCGTTCCGAAGGATAGAGACCGAGGTCACCGGGGAGTGCTGCGCGCGCTCCGGGCTCGTCGTCGCCTGCGGCGGCGGGGTCGTGACCAGGCCCGAGAACCGCGACCTGCTGCGCCAGAACGGCACGGTCATCATGATCGACCGACCGCTCTCCGAGCTCTCGTCGAACGGGAGGCCCATGAGCCGAGCCAAGGGCGTCGAGCGCCTGGCCGCCGAGCGCATGGACGCCTACCGCAGCTGGTCCGACGCGCGGATAGCGTGCTCGGGGAGCGCGGAGGGCGACGCCGCGCAGATTTTGCAAACCTTGGGGTTTTAGCGGAGGAGCCGGCGAAGCCCCTTCCGTTGGGCGGCGATTAGCGGCCGCTCGCAATAAATATCTCAGCTACAAACCTTCCCGAAAGACGAACGAAACAACCTCACCCGTATACTGCCTTTCTGGAAAACACCGGCGCCCCGTCGCCACGCGAGACGAGGTGCCATACATCAAGCATTGAATTTCCCGAGAGGAACACACGACCGTGAGCAAAGCGCTCCAGATTGCACAGGAAGTCATCGCCGCCGTGGGCGGCAAGGAAAACGTGACCGCGAACGAGATCTGCATGACGCGCCTGAGGATCCGCACCGAGGACCCCACGCTCGTCGATGCGGAGCAGCTCACCTCGACCCGCGGGGTCCTCGGCATCGTACAGCGGGGCACCAAGGGGATCGAGGTCGTCTTCGGGCCCGGCAAGGTCGAGGACGTCCACGACGCCATCGCCGGCATCACGGGGATCGAGTCGTCCGACGACCCGTTCGACGCCGATTCAGCCCCCTCCCCCATGAGCGTGATCGTCAACGAGAAGCAGTCGCCGGCCGCCGCGCAGGCGAGCGCCCCCGCAGAGTCCTCCCCCGCTGAGAAGGACGACCTCGCCGCCGTCGAGAGCCTCATATCCCTTCTCGACGAGACGGGCGCGGAAAAGGAGGCGGAGGCCGCTGGAGAGGGCGCCGCGCTCCTCGTCATCAACGGCCCGAACATCAACATGCTCGGCATCCGCGAGCCCGGCATCTACGGGACAGAGGGCTACGCCGACCTGCTCCAGCTGTGCAAGGACGCGGCCGCCGAGGCCGGGTTCGCCAAGTGCACCTGCTACCAATCCAACCACGAGGGCGACCTCGTCGACGCTATCCAAGACGCGTACGGCACCTACGAGGGCATCGTGATCAACCCGGGCGCCTACACGCATACGTCCATCGCCATTCTCGACGCCGCGAAGGCCGTCAAGCTGCCGATCGTCGAGGTCCACATCTCTAAGGTCGAGGAGCGCGAGGACTTCCGCCAGGTGAGCTATATCCGACAAGCCTGCTTCGAGACCATCACCGGCATGGGCATCCAGGGGTACCGCAAGGCCATCCTCGACCTCGCCGAGAAGCTCGATCTCTAGCCGGCCCCTGGCCCCGAACGCCAACAACAGAAAAGGCCCTCCCGCTCGCGATGAACGGGAGGGCCTGCTTTGTCGTCGGGCGCAAGGGGGCCGTCGCCGGCCACAGGGACCTGCGGCCGGCTAGTACACCATGCCCATGGCCTCGCGGACCTCATTGAGCGTCTGGACGGCCACCGCGCGGGCGCGCTCGTTGCCGTCGTGGATAACGTCCTTGATGTAGTCCATGTCCTGCAGGAGCTCGCAGCGGCGCTCGCGGATCTGCTCGAAACGGCCGTTGACGGCCTCGGTGACGACCTTCTTCAGCTGGCCGCCGCCGCCCATGCCGATCTCGTCGGCGAGCTCCTTCGGGTCGCGCCCGGAGCAGATGCCGGCCGTGGTGAGAAGCGCCGCGACCTCAGGGCGGTTCTCCGGGTCGAAGGTGATGTTGCGCTCAGAGTCGGTCTTCGCCTTCTTGATGAGCTTGGCGGTCTCCTCGGCGGTCATGGAGAGGCTGATGGCGTTGCCGTAGGACTTGCTCATCTTGCGGCCGTCGAGGCCCGGGAGCAGGGGCGTCGAGGTAAGGAGCCCCGTTACCTCGGGGAAGACCTTGCCGTAGCGCTTGTTGAACTTGCGGGCGATCTTGTTCGTGGCCTCGATGTGGGGCAGCTGGTCGCGCCCGACGGGCACGATGTTGCCCTTGCAGAAGAGGATGTCGCACGCCTGGTGCACCGGGTAGGTGAGGAGCAGGCCCGTGAGCTCGTGGCCCGACGCCTCCTGCTCGGCCTTGACCGTGGGGTTGCGCTCCATCTCGGCCTCGGTGATGAGCGAGAGGAACGGCAGCATGAGCTGGTTCTCCTCGGGGACCGCCGAGTGGGTGAAGATCATGGTCTTGGCGGGGTCGATGCCGCAGGCCAGGTAGTCGACGACCATGTTATAGACGTTGTCCTGGATGTTCTGCGTGGTGTCGCGGTCGGTGATGACCTGGTAGTCGGCGATGACGATGTTCGTCTTGATGCCCATGTCCTGCAGGCGCACGCGGTCGACGAGCGTGCCGAAGTAGTGGCCGAGGTGCAGGCGGCCGGTCGGGCGGTCGCCGGTGAGCATCGTGTAGTTCTCGGGGTGGACGAGAAGGTCGGCGTGCACCTCGTTGCTTCGGCGCAGGGCGGCCTCGTAGCTTCCCTCGTTGGGCATCGGTTCTCCTTAACGGTTGTGTTTCATACGGTAAGCAATGGTACGTCAAAAGCAGGTTTAACGGGGAGGGCGTCAATCAAACACTGCTAGAATGGCGTCCGAAAAGTCCCCGTGAAAGAAAGCAGGTTGCCGTGGCCAGCTCATATGGAACAGACGCCGACAAGAGCTCGCTGCGGAGCAACTACCTCACGGCGCGTCGGCGCATCGACCCGGCCACCAGGCGAGCGCTGGACTCGAGCATCCGCAAGAACCTCGGGTCGTTTGCCATCTACGCCGACGCCCCGCTCGTGCTCGCCTACGTCTCCTACGGCAACGAGGTGGACACGCGCAGCGTCATCGAGGCCGCGCTCGGGGCCGGCAAGCGCGTCGCGGTCCCTCGCGTGAGCGCCCGCAAGAAGTCCATGGCGTTCTTCGAGATCGAGTCGCTGGACGACCTGGCCGAGGGCTACAAGGGCATCCTCGAGCCGAGGGAGGGGCTCGGCGCCCCTCTTGGCACCAAAGACCTCTGCGGCTCCGTCTGCCTCGTCCCCGGCCTGGTCTTCGACGCGCAGGGCCACCGCATCGGCTACGGCGGGGGCTACTACGACCGTTTCCTGCAGTTCTATCCCGGCGACAAGATCGCCCTGGCCCGCGCCTCGCAGATGAGCAGCAACCCCCTGCCCGCCGAGCCCTGCGACGTGCCCGTCGACTTCATCGTGAGCGACCTCGGCGTCTGGAGCTGCCGCTAAGGACCGTCCCCCGGCCACTCGGCCGATAGTGTTGACGTCATATAAACGCGACCGGCCCGCTTACACCTGGTTGTAAGCGGGCCGGTCGAGTTCGTGACCCAAGTTGGCCGATGCTTCGCCGGGAATCCGAGCCCCGGGAAGCGCCTACTCCTCCGGGTCCTTCAGCGTCGCGTACATCACGGCCTTGATGGAGTGCATGCGGTTCTCGGCCTCGTCGAAGACGCGGGAGCGCGGGCCCTCGAAGACCTCGTCGGTGACCTCGAGCTCGGGCAGGCCGAACTTCTCGTAGACGTCCTCGCCGATGGTGGTCTTGCGGTCGTGGAAGCTCGGCAGGCAGTGCATGAAGATCGCGTCGTCCGTGGCCTTGGCCATGAGCTCGGCGTTGACCTGGTACTTGGCGAGAAGCCCGATGCGCTTCTCCCACAGGTCGTAGGGCTCGCCCATGGAGACCCAGATGTCCGTGTAGATGACGCTCGCGCCGGCGGCGCCCTCGTCCACGTCCTCGGTCAGCGTGATGGTGGCGCCGGACTCCTTGGCGACCTCGCGGCACTGCGCCACGAGCTCGTCGGAGGGCATCTGCTCCTTCGGGCCGCAGGCGCAGAAGTCCATGCCGAGCTTCGCACAGACGACCATGAGGGAGTTCCCCACGTTGTTGCCGGCGTCGCCCATGAAGGTGAGCTTCTTGCCGGAGAGGTCGCGGCCGAACTCCTCCTGGATCGTAAGCATGTCGGCGATCATCTGCGTGGGGTGGAACTCGGTCGTGAGGCCGTTCCACACGGGCACGCCAGCGTACTCGGCGAGCGTCTCCACGATCTCCTGCGCATAGCCGCGGTACTCGATGCCGTCGTACATGCGCCCGAGGACGCGCGCGGTGTCCTCGATGGACTCCTTCTTTCCCATCTGCGAGGAGCCGGGGTCCAGGTAGGTGACGCCCATGCCGAGGTCCATGCCGCCGACCTCGAAGGAGCAGCGGGTGCGCGTGGAGGTCTTCTCGAAGAGCAGGACGATGTTCCTGCCCTCGAGGTAGCGGTGCGGCTCATGGGCCTTCTTCTTCGCCTTGAGGTCGGCGGAGAGGTCGATGAGGTACTGGATCTCCTCGGGAGTGAAGTCGAGGAGCTTGAGGAAGTTGCGGCCGGAAAGGTCGACAGCCATGGCGGGCCTCCTGTGCTCTGGTTTTACGATGATTGCCCGATTGTAGCGCATCCGTCCCCTGAGCTTCGGTTTATTGCGGTTTACAGGCCCCTT
This sequence comes from Coriobacteriia bacterium, assembly GCA_030530145.1. Lineage (GTDB taxonomy): Bacteria > Actinomycetota > Coriobacteriia > Coriobacteriales > Atopobiaceae > Paratractidigestivibacter. The sequence goes on from JAUMVN010000009.1 coordinate 69,674, forward strand.
ACAGACGCCAAGTAGGATAATCGGGTTCGAACGCCCGGAGTCAGCCCGGAAGAGAGGTCCCAGATGGCAAAGGACAAGCCCGAGAAGAAGTCCCAGTCCTCCAAGCAGGAGAAGCAGGAAAAGAAGGAGGAGAAGGTCGCCGAGGCCCCCAAGCGCGACTTCAGCTACACGCAGAACCGTGAGCTCAGCTGGCTGCGCTTCGACGACCGGGTCCTCGACGAGGCCTTCGACGAGAAGGTCCCGCTCTTTGAGCGCCTCAAGTTCTGCGAGATCTTCGACTCCAACCTGAACGAGTGGTTCATGATCCGCGTGGGAGGCCTCTCCGACCTCGCCTCGCTCAAGAACCAGCCCAAGGACAACAAGTCCAACGAGACGCCCGCCGAGCAGCTCGACACCGTCTTCGAGGCGCTCCCGCCCCTGGTCGAGCGCCATCAGCGGGCCTTCTCGCTCGTCGAGGGCGAGCTCGCGCGCAACGGCCTCGTCCGCGTCGGGTACCAGGACCTGACCGAGGAGGACCTCGCGTTCGCCAAGAAGTTCTTCGACCAGCGCCTCTCCCCCATCATCTCGCCGATGGTCGTCGACCCGCGCCACCCCTTCCCGAACCTGCGCAGCGGGCGGCTTTTCGTCGCGTGCTCGCTCAACGGCCCCAAGGAGCAGGGCCTGCTGGGCATCATCGAGGTGCCCACGGCCGAGCAGCGCGTGGTCGTTCTCTCGAGCACGCCCAAGTGCTGCCGCTACACGCTCGTCGAGGACGTCATCCGCGCCTATTTGGGCACCTGCTTCGGGGAGTACGCGCCGCAGGACTCCGCCGTCGTGCGCGTGACGCGCAACGCCGACATCGACCCCGACGGCGAGGGCGTCGAGGAGGAGGAGGACTACCGTCAGCACATGAAGAAGGTCCTCAAGATGCGCCAGCGCCTCCAGCCGGTGCGCCTCGAGGTCCAGGGCTCGCTGGACAAGAAGCTCGAGTCCCTCGTCATGGGCGAGCTCTCCCTCGAGCCGCGCCGGGCGTTCCGCGTCGACCGCCCGCTCGACCTCGGCTACGTCTACGGCCTCGAGGCGAGGATCCCCGACCTCTACCACTCCGACGTGGTGTTCCGCCCCTTCGAGCCCCAGGCGTCCGACATGGTCGTCGCCGGGGTGCCCATGCGCCGGCAGATCGAGGACCACGACGTGCTTCTCACCTACCCCTACGAGTCGATGACGCCGCTGCTCACCCTGCTGCGCGAGGCCTCCTCCGACGATTCGTGCATCTCGATCAAGATCACGCTCTACCGCGTGGCGAAGAGCAGCCATCTCTGCGAGAGCCTGATCGCCGCGGCCGAGAACGGCAAGGACGTGACGGTGCTCATGGAGCTGCGCGCCCGCTTCGACGAGGCGAACAACATCGCCTGGGCCGAGCGCCTCGAGGACGCCGGCTGCACGGTCATCTACGGCTCCGAGGGCTTCAAGTGCCACTCGAAGATCTGCCAGATCACCTACCACGACGCCTCCGGCATCAGCAGGATCACCTGCCTGGGCACCGGCAACTTCAACGAGAAGACCGCCAAGCTCTACTCGGACTTCATGCTCCTCACCGCGCACGCCGGCATCGCCGAGGACGGCAACGTCTTCTTCAAGAACCTCTCCCTCGGAAACCTCCGCGGCCAGTACAAGTACCTCGGCGTGGCGCCCCTCTCCCTGAAGCCCCTCGTCATGCGCGGCATCGACCGCGAGATCGACCGCGCGCGCCGCGGGGAGCCGGCCAGGATCTTCCTCAAGATGAACTCGCTCACCGACCGCGACGTCATCGACAAGGTCTCGGAGGCCTGCGAGGCGGGCGTCGATGTCCAGATGACCATCCGCGGCATCGCCTGCATCAAGGCGAACGTCCCCGGGAAGACCGATGGCCTCGAGGTGCGCCAGATCGTCGGGCGCTTCCTCGAGCACGCGCGCATCTACGCCTTCGGCGTCGACGCCGACATCATCTACCTGAGCTCGGCTGACATGATGACGCGCAACACCGAGCGCCGCGTCGAGATCGCCTACCCCGTCTTCGACCCCGCCTGCCGCGAGATCGTCAAGCACTTCATGGAGCTCCAGCACGCCGACAACGTCAAGGCGCGCCGCCTCGACGAGAACGGCGAGTGGGCGCGCGTCCCCGTGGCCGAGGGCGAGGCGCCGGTGAACAGCCAGGAGGTGCTTCTCGCCGAGGCCTACCAGCGCGCCCGCGCGGCGGCGGAAGCGAGGGCGCAGGCGCGCGCCAAGGCGGCCGGCCCCCGCGCCGAGCAGGCGGCGAGGCCCGAGGCC
>JAUMVN010000053.1 GCA_030530145.1 Coriobacteriia bacterium
TCGACCTCGACCGTCGTCGCATCTCCCTCTCCATGAAGGCCGCCGCCGAGACCCTTGGCACCGAGGTCGAGGTCAAGCCTCTCCCCGAGTCCGAGAAGCCGGCCGAGGAGGCCGCTCCCGCCGAGGAGACCGTCGAGGAGTAAATCCCTCGCACGCCTAAGCTAGAAAGAAGGGCCGTCCGTTCGCGGGCGGCCCTTTTCGTACGCGGCCCTTCTTGGCACAGATGTCGCGTCGCGGGCAGTTCGGCTGCGACCATCATTCGGTGCAGTCCCTCGAGGGCGCTCGGGCTCTCGGTGCTGCGTGCCTGAACACGCACGGGCGCGAGCGCTGCCACATCGACGCCATCGTCGAGACTGAGAAGCTCGCGCGCGCCTACGTGATGGGCGTGGGCCGCTGAGGGAGCTGCCGTCGTTTGGTGTAAAGAGCCGCTACGTTGGGTAGCTTAGTGATTGTGACTCGCTGGCGCGGCCGCATGACGGCCGCGCCTTTGTTTGGACGCATCGAAAGGAACCGTTTTCATGGCAGGCAAGGACTGGAGCAAGAAGAGCGAAGAGGCGCAGCGCAAGGCGGCCGAGTGGATGCGCGGGCGCCGCGGGCCCGACGACATCGTCTATGCCTGCATCTACCTGGCCTTCATCGTCGTGGTCATCAACATCTTCGCGCACGCGGCCTGGCTCGGCTGGCTCGCCCTGGCGCTCATCGTCTACGCCGGCTTCCGCATCCAGTCGAAGAACCTCGGGGCGCGCTCCAAGGAGAACGCCGCGTTCCTCAAGGCCATCGGGCCGGCGCGCCCCTGGCTCCAGAATCCGAAGGCCGCCGCGGCAGAGGCCAAGCAGTTCAAGCACGTCAAGTGCTCGCACTGCGGCCAGAAGGTCCGCGTCCCGCGCGGCAAGGGCAAGCTCCGCGTGATCTGCCCGAAGTGTCGCGAGAAGTTCGAGGTCAAGTCGTAGGTTGGCCGCAAGCCCGACGCGAAATCCCCTCCCGCCTTTGTCTCGCCCGCAGTTCCGCATGAGCCGGAGGCCACTTGATGTGGCCTCCGTGCGAACAGGACTGTTTGAGGACGAGGCAAAGGCGGGAGGGGATTTCGCGTTGCGCTGCTTCCCTAAATGACGAAGATCAGGGCGCTGAGGGTGATGCAGACGCTGCCGGCGAGCGTGAAGAGATGGAAAACGAAGTGCAGGTAGGGGACCTTCTTCGGGATGTAGAAGAGGGCTCCCACCGTGTAGCTGATGCCGCCGGCCACCAGGAGCCAGAACGCCGCCGCGGGGAGCACCTCGTAAAGCGAGCCGACGCGGAAGATGACGAGCCAGCCGAGGATCACGTAGATGAGCGCGGTGAGCCACTTGGGCTGGCGCTCCTGCAGGAAGCACTCGAGGACGATGCCCACGACGGCGATGGCCCAGACCACGATGCCGAGCCGAAGGCCGTCGTGCTCGCCGAGCGCGACGAGCGCGAATGGGGCGTAGCTCCCCGCGATGAGCAGGTAGATGCCGCAGTGGTCGAGGACGCGGAAGACCTTCTTCGCGCCTTCCGGGGCTATGGCGTGGTAGAGGGTCGAGAAGAGGTACTCGACGATGAGGCCGATGCCCATGAGAAGGGCCGCCGCCAGCCGCACGCCCCCGCCGTGGCCGACCGCCCGCACGATGAGCAGGACCAGCGCGGCGATAGACAGAAGCGCCCCGACGCCGTGGGAGACCGAGTTGGCCACTTCCTCGCCGACCGTGTACCGGCGCGCGGGCTTGTTGGCTGCGATGTCATTGACCTGGGTGTTGTTCATGAGATAAACACCTCCTGGGAGTCGGGCCCCGCCTGTGGGCGGGACCCTCGTCTATACTGGGTTATCGTTTCAAGCATACCCGATAGGTATCGAGGAGATATGTCATGAAGAAGTCCACATTCCTCGCGAACGTCATCGTTTGGGGCGTGCTCTCCGCCCTCTGCATCGGTTTTCTGGCCTGGGGCAGCTCGGTCGGCTTCGACTTCGGCGAGGACACGGCGCTTCTCGCCGCCAGCTTGTACTCGCGGCCGCTCGGGGCTTTCTCGGTCGGCGCGCTGATCTCGACCGTCGTCGTGTGGAAGACGCAGCTCAAGCTCTCCCGCACCGCGCGCATCGCCTGGCGCGTCGTCGGCGTCGCCCCGGCGATCCTTTTTGCGCTCGCGCCCGTGGTTATCCCGCTGCTGCACGGCGGCGTCGGCGTCGTCTTCGCGGCGATGCTCCTCGTGGCGGTCTACGTCCCCGTGGTCTTCTTCGCGCTCGGCGCCCTCTACGGCGTCTCGCTGTGCGCCGAGAAGCCGAAGGTCGACGACCGCGCCGACGTGCGCCCCGACCGCGTGTAGCGCCGCCTTCGCCCGCGCGTCGCGTGAGCCCGTTCTCCTGCCATTTGGCCGATTATCGCAACGCCCGCCCCCAGGCGCCTCATAGCGTGGCGCCTGGGGGCGGGCGTTTTCGCGGGTTCGCGGACCAAACTTCTGAGAATGCGCGATTGAAATCCCGAAGAGCGAGTAGCCGGCTTCTTTTTGGCCGCATTTGCCCAGTTGGACACTTGCTATAAGGGCGCGACTACTCGGCCTGCGGCCGGTCAATCGTACATTCTCGGGAGTTCGCCGCGCTTGGGCGCCCCGCCGTTAGTTGTCGGAGCGGGAGAAGCCGTTGCGCATCTCGCGGCTGCGCTCGAAGAGCACGTGGGAGAGCAGGCAGTCGGTGCGCTTGCGCGCAACGTCCGCGATGGCCTGGTTGGCGGCC
>JAUMVN010000010.1:0-30307 GCA_030530145.1 Coriobacteriia bacterium
AGCCGGACCCGTCGCCTGAGCCGGACCCGGAGTCGTCCTCCTCGTCCTCCGGCCCCCAGGTGTCCTTAATCGTGATGCGCCCCTCGCCGTCGACGTTCGCGTAGCGCTGCCCGATCACGCCCTTGAGGTTCGTCTTCAGGTAGTCGATCAGGGCCTCGATGTCCGTGCCCAGGAACTCCGCCTGGTCCGCGTTCTCGGGGATGGGCATGGCGTTGCCGCCCTGTGTCAACAGGTAATCGGTGGTGACCACGGTATAGGTCGCCGCGGGGTCGATCGCCTTGCCGTAGAGCCTCGCCTTCCTCACGCGACGCTCGCCCTCAATCCTCTCGACCTGCGAGCCGTCGGCCGAGAACACGATCGGCGTCTGGATGTCGGTGCGGATGGTCATCGAGAACCCCTCCGAGACCTGGAGGAACCGCCCGTGCATCTCGGGGCTCAGGCTCGCGCCGACCTCGAGCATATCGAGCAGGTGCTGCCCCGTGACCTCGAGCGAGCACAGCTGGTTGTTGAACGAGAGCACGGCGACGAGGTCTCCGTAGGTGAGCTTCCCCTTGGCGATGTTCGCCCGGACGCCGCCGCCGTTGACGAGCGCGACGTCGCAGTTCTTCCCGCTGTTCGTCGCGTGGTAGAAGAAGGCGTCCGCCACGAGGTCGGCGAGGTTCGTCTCGCGCTTGCGGACCACCCAAGTGACGCCGTCGTCCTCCTGCGCGAGGAGGAAGACCTCGGACGTGCCCACCTCCTGGCTCGTGATCTCGCGGAGCTCGTTCTCGAGCTCGGCCACGAGCGCCGCGACCTCCTCGTCGGAGCCGTCCCACCGCTCGATGAGCTCTGCGTCCACACCCGTGGCCGTCAACGAGACGCTCGCCTCGCCGGTAAAGGGGTCGATGACGAGCGAGCCGAAGCTCTGGAACTTCGTGCCGGTCTGGGAAATGACGACGTCCTCGCCGCGGTCGTTCTTCGCGGTCTGGACGTACATCTCGTGCGAGTGCCCGTCGACCACCGCGTCGATGCCGTGCGTGTTCGCCACCACCGTGTCGCTGCGCCAGCGCTGCTGGGAGCCCTTCTGCCCCAGGTGGGCAAGAAGCACGACGTAGTCGGCGTCGCCGCCCGTAGACGAGCGGGCCGCGTCGACGGCCGATTGGACGGCGGCGCAGAGCGCCCGCCCGCTCTCGTCGCCGCAGAAGCCGTAGATGAGGTTGCCGTCCTTGTCCTTGAAGCTCGTCGGGGTCGAGGACGTCAGCGTCGAGGGGGTTGCCACGCCGACGAAGGCGATGCGCACCGCCTGGCCCGCCACCGAGCACTCCTTGACACGATAGGCGTCGAATATCCGGTTGCCGTCGGCGTCGACGAAGTTGCAGCACACGTAGCGGACGCCCTCTTCCGCGGAGTCGCCGTCGACGGCCCCTTCCGTCTGGCGCAGCGCGAAGAACTTCTCCATGCCGTAGTCGAACTCGTGGTTGCCGCAGGTCATGATGTCGTACCCGCAGGACTTGATTACCTTGGCAGGAGACTCGCCCTGGGTGAGCGACCCGATGACGTCGCCCTGGACGTTGTCGCCGGCGTCGACGAGCACGACGTTGCCCTCGCCGTAGCAGGCCTGCCGGTCGACGACGAAATCCTTGAGCTTGGCATAGCCGAGGTCGGTCTTCTTGCTCGCAAAGGCGCAGTGCACGTCGTTCGTGCTCACGACGGCGATACCCGATTTCTGCGCAGGAGAGCCGGACCCGCCCGCGTCGTCGCCGGATGCGTCCGCGAGCCGTCCCGCCTCGTCGGCGAACGCCTTCGCGGGCCCGGAGGCGAGCGAGACGGTCGCGGTCGCGAGCACCGTGCCGGCGCCGGCGAGGAACCCGCGACGGGACAGGTTGTCTGCAGGTATGGTCATGGCATGCCTTTCGCTGGGGAGGCGGCGGGGCCCGGCCTTATGCGGGCGCGGCCGCGAGGGCCCGTCTTCACCAAAACTCACGGCGAGCCGGGCGCCGGTCAATGCAAGAATGATACCTCGGTATCGTCTCCTGCCGAGAAAGGCCCCTGAACATGATCCGCCAGATCGTCAAATCCCCCATGCTGCTCCGAGTCCCAAGCGAGCCCGCCACGCCTGGGCACCCGGGCGACGCGGCCATCGGCCAGGACCTCCTCGACACGCTCGCGGCGCACGCGCACGAGTGCGTCGGCATGGCGGCGAACATGATCGGCGAGCGCAGGCGCATCATCGTCGTGTCGAACGGCGCGCGCCACATGCTCATGTACAACCCCCAGATCCTGGAGCGCGTGGGCGAATACCAGACCGAAGAGGGCTGCCTCAGCCTCGACGGGACCCGCCCCTGCACGCGCTGGCGCCGCATCAAGGTGCGCTACCTCGACGATTGCTGGAACGAGCGCACCTTCAGCTTCACCGGCTACATCGCCGAGATCATCCAGCACGAGATCGACCACTGCGACGGCATCGTCATCTAGGCGCCGACCCCGAGGGAAGCAGAGCATCGAGGGTCCTTCTGGGTTTGCGGAGGGCTAATTCCAGAATAGCTACGCGTATTGTGTAACTAAATTCAGATTTCCTGAGTAGCCAGCCATGCTAAGGCTCTCTTTCATGGCATTTTGACCCCATAAGTCGCCGTCTACTCAGAGGTTTCGAATAAGGTTACGCAATACGCGCAACTATATTCGTGAGTCGCGCAGATAGCCCCTGGGCCCTGCGCCGAGCGCCGCTCCGAGCCCCGGGGCGGCGCCCCGACACGCGCCCGAAACCAACTGCACGGTCTCCTCGGCTACAATCGCTGTGATTGTGCATCGCCGCCGGCAGCGCCGCGCGGCCATGAAAGCAAAGGAGACCTCATGCGAACCGTGAACGTCGGCATCATCGGACTCGGCACCGTGGGCGGCGGCGTGGCGCGCCTCATCCTCTCCCACCACGACGACTATGTGGCCAGCTACGGCATCGACCTTGCCATCGTGCGCGCCTGCGCCCTCGAGCCCGAGGCCGCGCGCGCCTGCGGCATCGCGGACGAGGCCTTCACCACCGACTGGCACGACGTCGTCTGCGACCCGTCGGTCGACGTCGTCGTCGAGCTCATCGGCGGCGAGCACCCCGCGACCGAGATCTACGAGGCCGCCTTCGCCGCCGGCAAGCACGTGGTCACCGCCAACAAGGCCCTGCTCGGCCGCCACGTCGAGCAGTTCGCGAGCAAGGCCCGCGAGAACGGCGTGCAGCTCAAGTGCGAGGCCAGCTGCGGCGGCGGCATCCCCATCGTGAGCACCCTCGAGCGCGACCTCGTGGGCAACAAGATCCTCACCATCGCGGGCATCCTCAACGGAACCACCAACTACATCCTCTCCCGCATGGAGGCCGAGGGCGCCGACTACGCCGATGTCCTCGCCGACGCGCAGGCCAAGGGCTACGCCGAGGCCGACCCGTCGGCCGACGTTGACGGCTTCGACGCCGCCAGCAAGACGGCCATCCTGGCCTCCATCGGCTTCGGCACCCGCGTGACCACCGACGACGTCTTCCAGCAGGGCATCCGCACCATCGCCGCCGAGGACATCGCCCAGGCCCGCGAGCTCGGCTACACCGTCAAGCTGCTCGGCATCGCCCGCAACACGCCCGCCGGCGTCGACGCCCGCGTGCACCCCACGCTCATCCCGATCGACCACCAGCTCGCCAAGGTCGCCGGCGCCATGAACGCCGTCTACGTCGTCGGCGACGCCGTGGGCGAGACCATGTTCTACGGCGCCGGCGCGGGCTCCTTCCCCACCGCGAGCGCCGTCGTGGGCGACATCCTCACCCTCGCCGACCCCATCTCCAAGGGCGCCGAGCCCCTGCCCGAGCCCGAGCCCTTCAAGCAGAACCTCCCCGTCCGCCCGATGGACGAGCTGGAGACCAAGTACTACGTCCGCCTCAAGGTCGCCGACCGCGTGGGCGCGCTCGCCGAGGTCGTGGGCGTCTTCGCCAAGAACGACATCTCCATCAGCCTGATCAACCAGGTCGAGGACGCCGCCTCCGACGGCGACGCCTGCTCCGTGATCTTCCTCACCCACAAGGCGGTCGAGAAGAACATGCAGGCGGCGGCGGCCGAGCTCGCCGGCGCCAGTTGCGTCTCCGAGGTGGCCAACGTCCTGCGCATCGAGGACGTGTCCGCCTGGACCGAGGGCGTCTTCGAGAACTAGGCGAGACGGCCAAGAAACCAGGCCCCGCACCCCACATCGCCGGCATATGAGAAACGGGCTGCCCTCCAAGCAGGGGGCAGCCCGTTCTTCTTGCCATGGGGACCGCAAGCGTCGACGGTGGCAGAACCGGCCTCGCAGCCTGTGACCAGGGGCGCTACTCAGCGAGCTTGTCGGCGATAAGGTCGGCCAGAACGTCGCCGAGCTCGCGGCCCGCGACGCGCATCATCTGCGGGAAGCGGCTGTAGTAGGTGAGGCCGGGCGTGGAGTTGACCTCGTTGAAGACGACCTCGCCTTCAGGCGTGACGAAGAGGTCGACGCGCGCGAAGCCCTCGCAGCCGAGCGCCTCGTAGACGCGCTCGCCGGCCTCGCGCACGCGGGCAAGAAGCTCCGGCGCGAGGTCCGAGGGGCAGCGCAGCTCGGTGTTCTGCCCGGGGTTCTTCTCGAGGTGGATGCGGAAGAAGCCGTCGCCCGTGACCACGATCTGGTCGACCTCGCCCATCCGGACGCCGTGGACCGCGTCGCCGATGACGGCGCAGCCGACCTCGTCGCCCACGATGGCCTCCTCGACAGCGACCTTGCGGTCGAGCGCGAACGCGGCGGCGATGGCCTTCTGGTAGCTGGCCTCGTCGGTGGCCTTGGAGACGCCGATGGAGGAGCCGCCGCGCGCAGGCTTGACGAACACGGGGAAGCCGCCGCAAGACTTGACGGCCGCGAGCGCGTCGGTGATGGTCGCGCCGCGGTAGAGGACCTCGCATTTGGGCGAGCGGACACCGGCGGCCGCGGCGAGGCGGTGCGAGGCGTCCTTGTCCATGCAGACGGCGCTCGCCAGCACGCCGCAGCCCACGTACGGCACGCCGCAGGTCTCGAGGGCGCCCTGGAGCGTGCCGTCCTCGCCGCCCTGCCCATGCATCACCGGGAGGGCGACGTCCACGTCGAGGCGCACGGGGACGTCCTCGCCCTCGCGCAGGACGAAGAAGCCGCCGGCGTGCTCACCCATGCCGGGCATGAGAAGCACACGCTCGACGTCGTGGGACTCCCAGTCGCCGGTGACGTCGGCCGCGTCGCCGGTGTAGTGCAGCCACTCGCCCGCCTTCGTGATGCCGATGAGCACGAGGTCGAAGCGCCCCGCGAGCGCGTTGATGACGTTATCGGCGGACTTGCACGAGATGTCGTGCTCGGTGGAGATGCCGCCGAAGAGGATCGCGAGCTTGGTCATGTATGTCTGCCCTTCTCTAGGGTTCTTTCCAACCCGTCTATCCTACCCTAGCCGCCCGGCCGCCGCGCGAGCGCCACGGCCGACGCCCCCAAAGCCCCGCAACTCCAGTCCATCAAAAACCGCCCCGGCAGCATGGATTGCCGGGGCGGTCGGGGTCGGGAAGGCCGGTGGTTTACGACGCTACTGGGCGCGGTACTTCTCGGGGACCTGGTCCATGGTCTCGTAGGTGGAGAGCGCGGTCTCGACGCTCATGCCGCCCGCGATGGCGTCCTTGCGGCAGGCGTTGACGGCCTGGATCTCCTTCATGCGCTCGCCGGTGAGGGTGTAGCCCTTCATGGAGACGAGCGTGAGCACCCAGGCGATCATCGGGATGACGCAGAAGAGCACGATGGTGAGCCAGTTCATGCCAGAGGCGTAGGCGGTCGTGGTGTCGGGCAGCTCGGTCAGGCCGACGGCGAGAAGCGCGATGCCGACGACGGTGGTGGACAGCGAGCTCACGAGCTTGTCGACGAAGGAGAAGAGCGTGCCGATGACGCCCGGGGCGTAGTTGCCGGAGCGGTACATCTCGTAGTCGGAGCAGTCGGCGATCATCGGGATGGCCATGTCGGCGGTGGAGTAGTACGCGCCGTAGCCGAGACCGTAGAGCACGATGAAGATCACGGTGTAGGCGTTGAGCGTCAGGTGGAAGCCGCCCTCGGTGGAGAAGATCGAGAGGTTCATCGCGGCGTTGTTCGGGTCCCACAGGGCAAGAAGGACGACGACGCCCAGGTAGAGCACGAGCGCGAGCGAGGTGAAGGTCACGAGGGTCTTCTTCTGGCCGTGCTTCTGGCTCATCTTGAGGCCGCCGATGAAGAAGGGCGCGGAGAACACGTAGCCCATCACGTACATCGGCAGGTAGAGGCCGTTGTAGTTGCCCATCATGCAGCTGTAGAGAAGGATGCCGACCGAGGTGTTGGTGGCCACGGCGAAAGCGAACTTGGTGCCGGAAGCGGCGACCATGAGGCGCTGGAGCTCCTTGTTGGACTTGAAGATCTGCACGTAGTCCTTGATGGAGAGCTTGTTCTCCTCGGCGTCGTCGGAGCCGCCGAGGCCCCAGTACTCCTTCTTGTCCTTGCCGGCGATGCCGATGACGGCGAGCGCGGTGAGCGCAGCGGAGAGGATGATCACGAGCGGGATGAGGAAGTTGAAGAAGGCCTCGGTGCCGAAACCGACGTTGCCGCCGACGATGGAGGCCACGGCCATGGTCACGCCCATGCCCACGAGCGAGGCGATGGTGTTGAACAGCGTGAAGGTCGGGCGCTGCTTCGGGTCGTTGGTGAGGCAGGTCTGGCCGGAGCGGGTGCAGGAGGTCTGGATGGAGTAGCCGACCATGAGCAGGACATAGAAGACCGTGTAGAGCACGTATTTGACGGCTGTCGCGTCCTCGGGGATCAGGCGGGTGCCGTAGAAGAGCAGCAGCGACGAGACGATCATCACGACGTTGCCCAGGACCATGAACGGGCGGAACTTGCCGAACTTGGTCTCGGTGCGGTCGATCATCATGCCGACGATCGGGTCGATGAAGGCGTCGAGCGCGCGCGTCACGGTGACCATGGTGGTCGCGAACGCGAGCACGAGGCCGAGCACGCCGTTGGCGTAGTAGGCGATGTAGTTCATGAGCAGGACGTAGTACACGTTCGTCGCGCCGTTGTTGAACGGGAACAGCACGAGCTGGTAGAGCTTGGCCTGGTTAAGCGAGCTCGCGCCGCCCTCCGTGGCCTTGGTTTCGGTGGTATCTGCCATGCATGTTCCTTTCTACAAAGAAGTTCGCTGCAAATCTCATTGCTAGTATATTAGTTCAACCCAATTTAAGCCGAGCAAACACCCTCGTCTACGGCTTGATTTTGGCGGTGAACGGAACAACGGAGTTTGTTTACGTCTATTTTCATCGGTAAATAAGAGGAGCCTCGCCCCGTGAGTCGGAATCGGGGACGAGGCTCCGCGTCTGAACTATGCCGCATCTGGCATATCAGATAGCATGATTGCGCCGAAGGCTAGAAGCTAAGCCTGCTTGGCGGTCGGCAAGAAGCACCCGACGGTAAGGAGCACCGCGCCGAGCACGAAGCCGCCCGCGGACGTGGCCGCGGCATAGAACATCTGCCAACCGGTGGTGTCCATGGAGTTCCAGGAGAAGAGGCCCGAGATAGCCAGGGCGCGCGAGGCGACGACCTGGACGCCGCAGAACACCATGAGGAAGATGGCGACGCCGAGGGCGATCATCGAGACGATGCCCGCGCCCTCCCCCTTCTCGGCGCGCTTGAGGTCGGTGTAGGCGGCCACGGCGACGAGCGCGATGGCGACCACGGCCAAGCAGATGCACATGGCGAGGCCGGAGAACTCATAGCCCTCGCCCATAGTGGTGCTCACGACCGCCGCGATGACGCCGACGACGGCCAGGACAACGGCGACGACGTCGAGATAGAGGCCGACGCCCTTCTTTACGGTAGTGGACGACATGTCTTTAAGCCTCCTTCTTCTCGCTCTTACGCGAGCTCACGACCGCGGAGGCGGCGGCACCGACGGCGAGCGCGCCGAAGGCCGCGGCAGCGCCGAGGTACGCGCCGCGCCACCAGGTCATCTGCTTCTGCATCTTGGTGGTGCTGTTGTAGCGGTTGACCAGGTTGGACTGGGTCATCGCGTAGAGGATCATGTGCGCAGACTCCTTGACGGCCGCCTGGACGGTGGCGTCGCCGGACACCTTGCTCGCGCCGATCTTGATCCCGTCGGTCTGGCTGGCGAAGGTCGAGCAGTTCTCGAGCGTCGTGGACTTGTAGAAGCCCGAGATGCCGCGGGTATCGAAGCAGGTGGTGCCAGACACGAGGACGGACGCCCACAGGTCGGTGTCGTCGTAGATGTCGGTGACGGCGTAGCCGCGGAAGCCCCACTCGTTCTTGAGGATATCGGTCATGAGGCCAGTGGAGCAGGTGCACTCGACGGGGCCGATCTTGGAGAACGACGTCATAAGACCGGTCATGTTGGCGTTGTGGTCAGCCGTGTCGTAGTCGGTGGCCTCGAAGGCGATCTGCCAGCCGCGCAGCTCGTTCTCGCGCGCCTGCTGCTCGGTCATGTACGGGGCGACGCCGGCGCGGTTGGTCTCCTGGTCGTTGAAGGCGAAGTGCTTCGGCGACGCGATGAGGCCGTACTCGAGGGCGCCCATGGAGTACTCCATGGCGGCGTTGCCGCAGACGATCGGGTCCTCGGAGTAGTACTCGCCGGTGCGGCCGTTGTACTGCTGACGGTGGACGTTGAGGCCCGGGCCCCAGAGCATAGCAATACCGGTGAAGAGGGACTCCTCGCCCATGAACTCGCCCATCTGGAAGTAGAGCTCGTTGTTGAAGGAGGCGGCGGTCAGCGGCGCGTTGCCGAAGACAGCGCCGTTCCAAGCGGCGTTGGCGTCGCCCTCGGAGATGGTCCAGGGCGCGGCGGTGTCCTTGGAGGCGCCGAGCGCGAGGACGATGCCGTTGCCAGCGTTCTCGGTGAGATAGTGCTCCTGCAGGCCGATGGAATCGATGCCGGGGATCGACGGGCCGCCGAAGGTGGCGATGTAGAGCGCCTCCTCGAGGGTAATCTTGTCGAGCAGCTCGCTCCACGCTGGGTCGTCGTACTCCTTGCCCTTCATGTCCCAGAACATGAGGTCGGAGTCGGCGCCCCAGGTGATGCCGGACACGTCGTCGTCGGTCTTGAGGTCGTAGTAGTGGCCATTGAGCTTGTCGATGAGGTCCTCATCGGTAAGCGTCATGTCGGCGTACTCCTTAGGCCAGGTGCCCTCCCAATCCGCACGGGACAGGTAGGTGACCTCGCCGGGCTGGAAGTGGTTCCAGTCGGCGTACTCGAGGTGGTTGGAGACCTGGTAGCCGTTCTTGGAGATGGAGAAGGCTGTCTTGGAGATGACGCCCTCGGTCACCTGGAGCCTCCAGGCGAGGGACGCGTCGCCGGTGCCATCAAGAGCGGCCTCGTCGGCGCCCTGGGCGGCCAGAACGTTGTTGACGGCCTCGTGCGCGCCGTTGCCGAGCGCGAAGTAGTAGTCGCCCGGGTCGAGCACGTAGGTGCCCTTGGTGCCGTCGGCGTTAGCATACGAGCTGTCCCAGCTGGCGATGTACTGCAGGTCGCACTTAACCTCGACGGTCTCGGAGGCGCCGGGGGCGAGCTCGCCGGTCTTCTCGAAGTTGAGGAGCTGGATCGCGGCCTTCTCGATGCCGCCCGTGGTGTAGGGGGCCTGGCCGAAGACCTCGACGACGCGCTTGCCGGCCACGTCGCCGGTGTTGGTGACCTTGACCTTCACGGTGAGGTACGCGGTGGTGGCGCCGGTCTTGTCGTCCTTCTTGACCTCGAGCGTGGGCTCGCCGTCGAACTCCTGCTGGAAGGTGGTGTAGGAGAGACCGTAGCCGAACGGGTAGACGACCTCGTCGGAGTAGGTCCAGACCTCACCCACGGTGGCGCCGGCCGCGGAGGTGGCGTTGCCCTGGTTCATGACCGCGTCGAAGTAGCGGGTCTCGTAGTACTTGTAGCCGATGTAGATGCCCTCGCACTCCATGACGTACTTGGAGGCGACGTCGCCGAAGATGCCCGCGGGGCGGGTCAGGATGTCGGCGTTGGCATAGGAGTAGTCGCCCATGTTCTGCATCGCCGGGGCGCTCAGGTTGTGGGTGGCATAGGTGTCGGTGAGGGCACCGGAGGGGTTGGCCTTACCCACGAGGACGTCGGCGACGCCGAGCATGCCGTAGCAGCCGGGGAAGCCGATCCAGAGGATAGCAGAGATGTCCGGGTCGTCCTTGAGGTCGCGGATCTCGACCGCGTTGGCGGTGTTGAGAAGCACGATGACGTTCTTGGAGCACTCCTTGGCGAGCTCGATGGCGGCGCGCTCGTTGTCGGTGATCTGGAGCGGCTCGTCGACGCCGAGCCCCTCGGCGACGTCGCCGGGCAGGTAGTCGACGGACTCGGCCGTCGGGCGGGAGATCACGACGATGGCGGCGTCGCCGTAGTCGGCGAAGCTCGAGCGGAAGTCGGCGGCCACGCCCTCGATGTCGGAGACGCTGGGCTCCTTGGGATCGTAACCGGTGACCGTCATCTCGCAGTTGGCGTGGTTGAGGGTCTCGTTGAGCTTGGCGTAGGCGTCCGACATCGTGGGGTTGATGTTGAGGCCGGCGCCGTCGAAGTCGAACTCGTCGCCGGACCAGGAGGACATGGTGGGGGCCACGGCCAGAGTCTGGCGGTTCACGTTGGTGGTGATGGTGTTGGCGAAGTCGGTGCGGTCCTCGGTGAGCGCCTGGGTCAAGGTGATGGCCGGGCCGTAGAGCTTCAGGCCGAAGCTCGAGCCGAGCATCGGGACCTCGGAGCGGATGCCGAAGAGGGTGACGTTGGAGCCCTCGGCGAGCGGCAGGCCGTAGCCGTTATCGGTCTCGTTCTTCATGAGGACGGACCCCTCGGCGGCCTGGGTGCGGTTAAGGTCGATAGCCTTCTGGATAATGGCGTGGGAGTTGCCCGTGCCGTCGGAGTTGAGAAGGTCCTCAGAGGGCATGAAGGACTCGTAGAGCGGCTCGGAGTCGGTGCTCTGGGAGCTCAGGGTCTCGCTCGTGGTGCCGAGGTTGGTGTCGAGCGTGGTGCTGAACTGCTCCATGACGGTGCCGGCGCCCACCGCGGTGGAGAGGCCGAGGGCTCCGACGCCGACGAAACCGCGGCGGGTCAGCATGGACTTGGGCTTAGCCTCGTTGCTCATTACTGCGCCCCCTTCCCATTTGCGGGCATCATTGCGAAAGTGCTCATGTCCCTTCCTTTCTTGTCCGCTCCGGGCCCACGCGCGGCGCGGGCGCTTGTCGAGGCCATGGCGACTCTTCCCACCTCGACCGGAGACTGGTATATCAGCAAGAACATAATGACCCTTGCGGTCGGTTGACTGGTATATCAGAACCGCGGAAGGGGTTGTTTTATAGGTAAACGGTAAAATAATGGTGAGAAATGCGCGAAGTTTCGTGACCGAGAACGATTACACCGCCAAATAGACGTCTCTCAAATGCGCGATATCGTTGACGAATTCCCTATGAACGTAAACCATTTCGCGCGTCGCTCAGACTAATATACTTGCCAAAGTCAGCTAGTTATTCTTGTTTACCTTGTGTTTAGCGCACAATGTCGCAGCCAAGGCCCACGATAACGCGGCCCAAAAGACCGATCAGCTGCTCACGCTCCGCTTGGCTGAGGCACGCGAGCGCCCCTTCATTCCACTCGTCGAGGATTTGCCGCCCATACGCGTAGGCGCCCTTCCCCTCAGCCGTGAGATAGAGCAGGTTGCTCCGCCCGTCCGCAGGATTAGGCCGCTGCTCGAGGTAACCCGCCTCGATGAGCTTCGCCACCGAGCGGGTGGAGTATCCCACGTCCGTGCAGAGCGCGTCGATCATCTGCCGCTGCGTGCAGCCCTCGTGCTTGCCAACGTAAAGCATGAAGTAAAGAAGCGCAGGCGTAAGACCCACGCCCTTGAGCCGTGTGGTGCAGACGTCTTGGAAGTGATGGCGCAGGCCCGAGACGCTGAGGGCGAAGCTGCCCTCCGACGCGGCTTCCTGCAGAATCGCGGCCGTAGGCGCCTTCGCCTTGGCCATCGCCTCCGCATGTGTGGTGGTCGCGTCCCCCATGTCTCCCCTTTCGCCGCTTGGCGGGCGAAGGGACTGCGCCCCTGCCCGCTCTCTAATCTGCCACACATAACAAGGCGCCGGCCCCGAGAAACGCTCGGGGCCGGCGCACTTCTTGCCAACGGTCGAGAAGCTTAAAGCTATGCGACCTTGGCAGGCTTGGGGTTCGCCTTCTTGAAGGCGCGCTTCTTCACGATGGTGAAGACCAGGCAGAACACGAAGCCCGCGCCGGAAAGGACGAAGCAGGCGGTGTCGGCGACCACGTAGGCGGGCAGCTTGTACGAGACCGTGGTCTCGGCGCCGATGCCGTTCATGGCGAGCGAGTTGAGCGTCGCGTAGGCAACGCGGTGGCAGGCGTCGCGCATGGCCGAGACGATCACCGGGTCGTCCTCGTACTCCTTGAGCTGGCCCCACTCGATCTCGGTCATGGAGTCGAAGATGTCCGAGCCCGCGAGCACGCCGTCGGTGCCGTGCATATAGGTGTAGGCGAGCGCGGAGTTGTCGGAGATGACCACGCCGTTGCAGCCCCACTCGCCGCGCAGCACGCCGGAGATCATGCCCTCGTCGGCGCCGTTCCAGTGGCAGCCCACGCGGCTGTAGGAGGTCATGACGCCGTTGCAGCCGCCCTCGGTGAAGGTGTACTCGAAGCAGCGCAGGTAGACCTCACGGATGGACTGCTCGTTTGCCCAGGTGGAAACGCCGGAGCGGTTGGTCTCCTGGTCGTTCAGGGCGAAGTGCTTGACGAGCACGTGCGCGCCCTTGGACTCGATGCCCTGGCACTCGGCCGAGAGGAGCTTGCCGGAGAGGAAGCTGTCCTCGGAGAAGTACTCGAAGTTGCGGCCACAGTAGGCGTTGCGGTGGATGTTGGCGCCCGGGCCGTAGAGATAGGAGACGTTGGCGGCGATGCAGTCGTTGCCGATCACGCGGCCCACATCGGAGAGCAGGTCGGTGTTGAAGGTCGCGCCCATGACGTCCTCGGAAGGCAGGCCCATGGTCTTGACGTCGGACTTGGCGCCAAAGAGCGTGGTGGTAAGGCCGGTCGGGCCGTTCTCATCGCGGGTGCCGGGGAGCTGGATGGACTCGATGGGCTGGGTGTAGTGGAAGGCCGAGCCGATAAGGAAGCTCATGTCGGAGGGCGTGAGCTGGTCGAGCATGTCGTCCCACTTGGCATCGTCGTAGTCGAGGCCGAGCAGGTCGATGAGCTTCAGGCCGTTCTTGGCGCCGGTGGTGGGCATGGAGGCGTTCGCGTACGTGCCGTCGTAGAGGCCCTCGGCGTAGCGGGAGTCGGCGAGCTGGGCGACCATCTCGTCGGTCACGGAAAGCGTGGGCGCCTCGGTGGGCAGCGTGCCCTCCCAGTCGGAGCGGGACAGATAGGTCACGGTCTGGTCGCCCGTGTAGTCGGCGCGGTTGAGGTCGGCGTCGTCGAACTGGTTCTCGATGGCGGTCCCGTTGACCGAGGTCGCGTAGGTCGTCGTGTCGAGCGCGTCGCAGGTCCAGACGGACACGGCGGAGGCGTCGCCCGCGGCGTCCATCACGCCCGCGGTGGACTCGGGCGTGTAGCCCTTGTGCGCAAGGAAGTTGTTCACCGCGGCGTGGGCGCCGTCGGCAACGGTGAGCAGGTAGTCGCCCGCGTCGAGGATGTAGGTGCCGGCGCCGTCGGCGTCGTAGGAGGCCATGTCGCGGCGAGAGACGCGCACGCTCACGGTCTGGGACTCGCCCGGCTCGAGCTGCTTGGTCTTGGAGAAGCCGACGAGCTGCGCCGCGGCCTTCTCGACACCGTGGGCGCGGTCGTAGTCGGTGTAGGGCGACTGCATGTAAACCTGCACGGACTTGGGGCCCGCGACCTTACCGGTGTTCGTGACGGTGGCGCTCACGGTGAAGGCGTCGGTAGCCGCGTCGAAGGCGCTGGTCACGCCCGTGGTGGTGAAGGTCGTGTACGAGAGGCCGGAGCCGAACGCGTAGGCCACGTCGTCGGAGTAGGTGTAGTCGCCCACGCCCGCGGTGCCCATGACAGCATCCTCATAGCGGGTCTCGTAGTAGCGATAACCCACGTAGATGCCCTCTTCGTAGACCATGTACTTGCTGTTGTTTGAGGTGAGGCCGGCCTCCTCGGCGTTGGTGTAGGTGTAGTCGCCGGAGTTCGCGATGGAGGGCGTGCTCAGGTTGTCGTAGAGGAACGTGTCGGAGAGCGAGCCGGAGGGGTTCACGTCGCCGGCGAGGATCTTGCCCACGGCGTTGATGCCCTGGGCGCCCACGCCGCCGACCCACAGCACGGCGTCGATGTCGTAGTCGGCGTCCTTGAGGAAGTCGAGCTGGATGGGGTTGGAGGAGTTGAGCAGCACGACGACCTTCTTGACCGTGCCGGCCCCCTTCATGGCCTTGAGGTTGGCCAGAAGGTCGCGCTCCTCATCGGTGAGGCCGAGGTAGCCGCCGGAACGGGCGTTCTCGTCGGTGGTGTTGAGGTCGTAGCCCTCGCCGCCCACGCGCGAGATCGTAACGATGGCAGCGTCACCGTAGTCGGCGACCGAGTCGAGCGCGGCCTGGTCATAGACGTCCCAAGGAACCTCGTTGACCTGGTTGGCGGTTACCGGCGAGCTGCCGGTAAGGCTCACGGTCTGGCGCTGGTACTCCTCGGCGGAGCCGGCGCCCGTGGTGTAGAAGTCCCACATGGTCTGGTTGACCTCGAAGCCGGCAGCCTCCATGGCCTCCTTGAGGTTCGGCACCTCGGAGGTGTCGAGGCCGGCCGAGCCCGTGCCGCCGTAGACGAGGTCCACGGAGGAGTGGCTGAAGAGCGTGACCTTGGAGCCGCAGGCCAGCGGCAGCGCGTCGCCGGTGTTGCGCAGAAGCGTCGCGCCCTCGGCCTCGACCTTCTCGGAGAGGGCCTTGCCGTACTCGACGCGCTCCTCGTCGGACGAAAAATCGCTGGTAAAATACTGCGCCGACTCGTCGGCGTTCGAGATGCCGTTGCGGTTCGAGCCGGTAACGAGGTCGAACGTCATCGGGAACCAGTTGAAGCAGTAGAGCGCGATGCCCGTGGCGATGAAGATCACCGGCAGGATGAAGCACAGGATCTTCGCAGGCAGGGCCACGCGGCGCTTCGCCTTCTTCCATGCTTTCTTGCGGGACTTGTAGTCCGTGGGGTCGACGTTTCTCGCCATCTTCCCTTCCTTCCTATCGTTGTCGCAGGGATGCCGCGGAGGCGCTCCCATCCTTCGCTGATATATCAGCTTACGGAGATGAAAGGTGAAATATGACCTAGTCAGTTAGTTTTCAAGCCAGCGGTATCACGTAAACGGTAAGCGGTAGCAGGGATTATAAAAATGTTGAGTACAAATTGCGCTGCGAGCCAGAGCGAAATTGACCCCGATACTGGTATGACAATTCAAGGCGATGCTTATCGGCTTCGGACCGGAGCTCGGGCTCTCGAAAATCAAAAACGCGACAAATGTGCCTCCAAAACCGCGCAGGTCAAGTAGGCAAGATAGCAGCGAGGTTTCTACCTGCGGTTTTCAATCTTCAGTGAGTTCAGACGCTAGACCTTATTTGATTTGGAGGCACATTTGTCGCGTATTTACCCAAGGCAATCGTTTGAGAGGGCGTTGAGGTCGTCGAACAGCTCCTGCGCCCGGGCCTCCTGGCGCGGCGTGAGCGCAGGCGTCTTCACGCCGCGCAGCTTGGCCAGGGTCTCCGACACCTGCAGGAGCTTCGCGCGGTCCGCCAGGTGCGCGGCCGTCACGGGCAGCACCGAGATGCCGTCGCTCAACAGGGCAGCAGTTCGCTCTGAGTCCGAAAGGAAGGCGAGCTCGCTATCGTGGGCCATCTTGCTCTGGACCTCGAGGTCAACGCCTTCGTCCCAATACAGGTCGCAGTAGCAGCGCCGACGCCCGGCAAGAGCCTGCGACCCGCCGCCCAGCAGGACCTCGTGGTTGTGGATCATGCCAACATGGCCCAGCCCGCCATAGGTCTTGGGAAGGGCGAGCAGGAGTCCGGCCTTTGACTCCAGGGGTGAGGCCGCCCCGGGGATAACAAGCTCGGCAATCTTGAGCGCCCGAGCTCGACCGCGTGCCGAATCGCTTAGCGCTGCCGTGGCCCTCAGCGACCCGGCCGTGACCAGCGGCTCACGCTTCCAGAGGTCGCGCAGCCTGCCGCCGATAACGCAGGGCGTCCAGCCAAGGCGCTCACCCACCAGGTCGCGACCGGAAGCAAGCGCGACCCGCGACTCGAACCAGTCGGCGAAGGCCCGCGGCGCCCGGTAGGCCGAGTACGTCCCAAAGAGCTCCGACGCGATAAGCAGGCACTGGTTAAGCGACATCGTAGCCGCGAGCTGCAGCAACGCGAACTCCGGCGTGACCACCGACATCTCGTCGGTGATCGCCATGGTGGAGCCCGGAGGCATTGCGCCTGCATAGAGATGAGGCGTGATGAACGAACTCTTTTTGCGCTCGGCTGGATTTTGGAGGAGCACATCAACGGGGAACTCCATGCACTGGCCAAGCAGGTATGCGGCATCACGGATATTGAGCGCGTGCCGCTTAGCGGAGTTCCAGCGCTTAGCAGGCTGGCAATCCTTGACCATCTGCGAATCGAGCGCCATGCGCTCGCGCACGCGGGCAAACTCCTCAACGCTGGAAAAGCCCAGGTTACGGTACTCCTCCTCAGGTTCCGTCATAACAAGCGAGACCCAAGGGGGCATGCGCCAGAAGCGCAAAGCCGATATGCCGCAGATGATGGTGTTCATGGGCAGTTCATACCCAAAACGCCCCACAGAGAACCTCTCGAAAACCAAAAATGCAGCAAATGTGCCTCCAAGCCCGCATTAGCCGAGTAGTCAAAATACTAGCGAGCCTCTGACCTGCGGGTTTCCATTTGCAAAGGGGCTTGATACTTACCTCGATTGAATTTGGAGGCACATTTGTAGCGATTTTGAAATAACCGGGGCGACGGAAGTGGTCCGCCGCCCCGGTTGGGGTCGCACTAGCTATATCCCGCGAGGGCGCTACTCGTTGTCGGCCCAGTTGCTCTTCTGCTGGCCCTTCTTCTTCACGAGCTTGTACGCCGGGTTCGGCGCGCCCACGCGACGCCAAGTGGCCTCGTCGCGGCACTCGCCGGCAACGGCCTCGACGCGCGTCTCGCCCTCGGCAAGCGGAATGAACAGGCGGAACACGTGCGGGTCCTTCGGGTTCTCGGCCACGGTCTCAACCTTCTCGCCGTTGACGTAGAACGTCACCGACTTCTGGTTCGAGTAGGCCTTGACCGTGATGGAGCCGGCGCAGCGGTCCTCGAAGCGCTTGGAGCACACGTGGACGAACGGCTCGTCGCTCCACCAAGCCTTATAGATGTAGAAGGAGTCCTTCTTGGTCTTGCGGTCGAAGGTCACGAGGCCCTTGTGGTTCATGCCGGGCTCGCCGCCCTGGTCGCGCGCGTCGGCCGCGAAGTCGAACATGTTCCACACGTGCGTGGCCCAGAAGTACGGGCGCTTGTCGAAGAACTTGAGCATGTACTCGTGGTACACGCACTGGTACTCCTCGGTATGGTCGTTGCGGCGCGGCTTCTCGGAGTGAAGGTTGGGCATGGCCTCGCAGCCGTACTCGCTCATGCCGATGGCGCGGTTCTTGTGGACGAGGCGCCAGAAGCCGAACCACGCCTTGTTGAGCCACAGACCCGGCACGTACCAGCCGAGGTAGAGGTTCCACGCCACGACGTCGGACACGAAAGCGCTCTTGTTGAAGGGGCCGCACATGGCGTAGCAGGCGAGCGTCGTCGGGCGCGTCGGGTCCATCTTGTGGACGAGGTCGTTGAGCACGTGGTGGTTGTCCAGCATGTCGGCCTTGTCCTTGGTCGAGATGGTGATCTCGTTGGAGAGGCCCCAGACGCAGATGCTCGCGTGGTTGTAGTTCTGGACGATGAGCTCGTGCATCTGGTCGATCGTGTTCTGCCGGCCGTTGTTCATGTGTTCGGAGATGTAGGGGATCTCGGCCCAGACCACGAAACCGGCCTCGTCGCAGGCATCGTAGAAGACCTGGTTGTGCTGGTAGTGGGCCAGGCGCACGGTGTTCGCGCCGATCTCCTTGATGATCTTGATGTCCTCGAGGTGCTGCTCGGGCGTGAGCGCGTTGCCGATACCCTTGCGGTCCTGGTGGCGAGAAACGCCGCGCAGCGGGTAGGCACGGCCGTTCAGGAAGAAGCCCTTGTCGGCGTCGATGTGGAAGCTGCGGACGCCGAAGCGCGCGGAGACCTCGTCGAGCTCCGTGCCGTCGGCCGCCACGAGCTTGAGCTTGGCGGTGTACAGGTAGGGGTCCTTCACGCCGTCCCAGCGGTGGACGCCCGCGATGGGCAGCGTGACGTCGGCGCCCTCCCCCGCCGCGACCTCGGCGCCGGCGGCGTCGACAAGGCTCACGCGGACGGTCGCGTCGCCGGCCGCGGGGCCGTCGACCCAGGACTCGACCTGGACCTGAGCGTCCTTATCGCCGTCGGAGATGTGCGGCGTGACCTTCAGGCCCGGGGTGCCGTAGTAGTCGAGCGCGAAGTGCGTGGCCGAGACCACCACGAGCTTGACGTCGCGGTAGATGCCGCCGTAGAAGGTGAAGTCCGCCTTCTGGGGATACACGCGGTCGTTCTTGGAGTTGTCCACGGCGACCTTCAGGGTGTTGTCGCCGGGGACCAGGACGTCCGTCACGTTAGCGCGGAAGGTGGAGTAGCCGCCGTCGTGGTGGCACACGGCCCGCCCGTTGAGCTCGACGTCGGCCGTGGCGTTCACGCCCTCGAACTCGAGGTAGACGACCTGGGTCGCGGCGTCGAACGCGGGCGCCTCGAAGCTGTGCTCGTAGGTGCAGGTGCCGCGCCAGTAGTCGTTGCCGCCATCCTGGCCGTCGATGGCGTTCCAGGTGTGGGGCACATTGACGCGCTCAACGGCGCCGGTCGGTCCGGTGAACTGCCAACCACGGTTCAGATTGATGTAAATGCGCATAGCTCGGTTCCCTCTCTACTCGAAGAAGCCAAAGTACGAATGTGCGTTGTTGTAGCAGATGTCCTCGACGATGCCGCCCAGGTAGTCCTCGTCCTCGGGCAGGCGCCCCAGCTCGACCCACTCGCCCAGCGTGTGGCAAAGCACGCGGCGGAAGTACTCGTGGCGCGGGTACGACAGGAAGCTGCGCGAGTCGGTGAGCATGCCCGTGAAGTTGCCCAGAAGCCCCTGCTCGGCGGCCATGGTGAGCTGCTTCTTCATGCCCGTGAAGGTGTCGTTGAACCACCAGGCGCAGCCGAACTGGATCTTCGGGCGGGCAGGCGAGCGCTGGAACGCGCCGGCAAGGGACGCCAGCCCCATCCAGTCCGCCTCGTTCAGGCTATAGAGGATGCAGCGCGGCAGGGCGTCGGCGGACTCGGCGGCGTCGAGCAGGCATTTGACCTGGTAGACCATGTCGGGCTGGTCGCCGACGGTGTCGAAGCCGGCGTCCGCGCCCAGCGCCGCGAAATTCTTGGACGAGTCGTTGCGGAAGCAGTTCATGTGGAGCTGCAGGGTCCAGCCGCGGGCCTCGTACTCCCCCATGAGGAAGAGCGTGAGCGCGCTCTGGTAGGCCGCGGCCTCGGCGGCGGTGCAGCCCTCGTCGTTAAGCACGCGGCACACGATGTCGTCGATGACGTCGTCGGAGGCCGGGCAGAACACGAACGAGTTCATGCCGTGGTCGGCCAGGCGCCCGCCCACCTCGTGGAAATGAGAAACGCGCTGCGAGACGGCCTCCTTCAGGCTCGGCCAGTCCACGACGTCGACGCCGGAGACGTCGGAGAGCGTGTCGACGTAGGCGACGAAGCCGGCGCCGTCGATGCCCATGAGGCCGTCGGGGCGGAAGGTCGGCAGGACC
This sequence comes from Coriobacteriia bacterium, assembly GCA_030530145.1. Lineage (GTDB taxonomy): Bacteria > Actinomycetota > Coriobacteriia > Coriobacteriales > Atopobiaceae > Paratractidigestivibacter. The sequence goes on from JAUMVN010000010.1 coordinate 19,899, forward strand.
TTGAAGCCGTTCTCGGCCTCCTCGGCCGCGAGCAGCTTGTGGTAGGCGAGGTCGCTCACGGGGTCGTCCGTGGTGCAGAGGCACGTAACGTTCATGCGCTGGACCAGGCGCTTGGCGCGGAAGTCCGGCGTGGCGAGAAGCTCGTTCGCGCGCTCCCAGATGGCCTCGGCGTTCTTGCGGCAGATGGTGAGCTCGATGCCGAAGAAGCGGCGCAGCTCCAGGTGGCTCCACTCGTAGATCGGGTTGCCCACCGCGCGCTCCACGGCGTCGACGAAGGCCAGGTACTTGGCATAGTCGTCGTCCCCGCGGATCACGGACTCGGGCGTGCCGTTCGCGCGCATGAGGCGCCACTTGTAGTGGTCGCCGAAGCCGTTGTCGTAGAGCCAGACCTGGGCCAGGTTCTCGTAGCCCTTGTCGGCGTGGATCTCGGCCGGCACGAGGTGGCAGTGGTAGTCGATGATCGGCATCTTCTCGGCATGGCCGTGGAAGAGCCGGCGCGCCCACTCCGTGGAAAGAAGGAAGTCGTCGTTGAGGAGCATAGCAGCTACTCGCCCTTCGCCACGGTCGCGTCGGCGCCGGCGGCCTTGTTGAGCGTCTCCCAGACGCCGTTGATGTAAGCGATGCCGAGGGCGCGGTCGTAGAGGCCGTAGCCCGGACGGCCCGTCTCGCCCCAGATCATGCGGCCGTGGTCCGGGCGCATGTAGCCCTCGAAGCCGTTCTTGTGCAGGACGCTCATCATGCGCACGAGGTCGAGCGAGCCGTACTCGCTGGGGTGCGGGGCCTCGTAGAAGTCTTTGTTGCCAGGGACCTCGGGGCTGATGTACTTGATGTTGCGCATGTGCACGAAGTGGATGCGGCCGCGGGCGGAGAACTCGTCGAGGATGTCGTAGACGTTGTTGGCCGGGTCCTCGGCGATGGAGCCGCAGCAGAGGGTGATGCCGTTGTAGGGGGTGTCGACGGCGTTGCAGAGCCAGTCGAGGTCCTCGCGGTTCTTGATGATGCGCGGCAGGCCGAAGATGGAGTACGGGGGATCGTCGGGGTGGATGGCCATCTTGACGTCACACTTCTCGCAGGTCGGCATGATGGCCTCGAGGAAGTAGACGAGGTTCTCGCGGAGCTTGCCCTCGTCGACGTCCTTGTACGCGTCAAGAAGGGCACGGACCTGCGCCAGGCGCTCGGGCTCCCAGCCGGGAAGCGTGAGGTCGCCGGAGCCGTTGGACACGCGGTCGATGATCTCCTGCGGGTCGTCGGGGATGTTGGCCTTCACGAAGGCGAGGGTCTTGGAGCCGTCGGGCAGGGTGTAGTCGAGGTCGGACTTGACCCAGTCGAAGACCGGCATGAAGTTGTAGCAGATGCACTTGATGCCCTCGGCGGCGAGGTTCTCGATGGTCTCCTTGTAGGCCTCGATGTGGGCATCGCGGGTGGGCAGGCCGATCTTGATGTCGTCGGAGACGTTGACGGACTCGATGCACTCGAGCTTGAGGCCGGCGGCCTCGACCTGCTCGCGCAGGGCGTGGATGCGCTCGCGCGGCCAGACCTCGCCGGCGGGGATGTCGAAGAGGGTGCCGACGATGCCGCGGCAGCCGGGGACCTGGGCGATCTGCTGCAGGGTGATCTTCTCGGACTCGGGTCCGTACCAGCGGAAAGAAAGCTGCATGATGGGTTCCTTAATCGTTGGGCGCGGGGTTGCGAGGGTGCGTTCGCGCGATTACAGGTACTTGTGGATGGTCGCGGCAACGGCGCCGGAGCCGGCGAGCATCTCGAGCAGGTAGCCCTCGATCTTCTCGCCGAGGCCGGCCGCATAGAGGTCGAGCGTGAAGATCTCGGCGTTGGAGAGGATCGGCTCGGCAGCCGCGTGGACGTCGGCGGCGTCGGAGGCGCCGAGCTCGAGGCCGGAGACGTGGGCCTGCAGGTCGGCGAGCAGCGGGTCGGGGCTGCACTCGAACTTCTCGCCGTCGTCGCCCACGCCCATGAGGTAGCGCAGCCAGCCGGCGATGGTCAACGGGATGTAGGCGAGGCCGCTGACGTCCTTACCGGCGGCGAGATAAGCATTCAGGGTGTGGCCATAGCGGATGGCGACCTTCTGGGAGGTGTCCGTGGCGATGCGCTGCGGGGCGTCGGGCAGGGACTTGTTCACCAGGCGCTCGCCGGTGAGCTCGTCGATGAAGGACTGCGGGTCGATGACCTTGGGGTCGACGACCACGGGCAGGTCCTCGTCGTAGCCCAGGTGGTGGACCAGGCTGGCGAGGTCGGGGTTCTCCATCTCCTTCCAGATGCGGTCGTAGCCGAGCAGGCAGCCGAAGACGGCGAGACAGGTGTGCAGCGGGTTCAGGCAGGCGGTGACCTTCATGGTGTCGGCGCGCTCGGCGGTCTCGCGGTCGCAGAGGATGACGCCGCCCTCGTCCAGGGCCGGGCGGCCGTTGGGGAAGGAGTCCTCGATGACGAGGTAGTGGCAGGCCTCGGTGTTGGCGAAGCCGGCGAAGGTCGGGCCGGAGGTCTTGATAAGGTCGAGGTCGGACCAGCCCTGCGCCTTGAGGGCGGCCTCGGTCTCGGGCGAGGGGTTCGGGGTGATGCGGTCGATCATGGACCAGGGGAAGCTCACGCGGGACTCGTCGGAGACGTAGTCGACGAAGTCCTGGCCGACGTGGCCGTGCCCGAGCCAGCCGTTGGCCACGGTGAGGATAGCCTCGCGGAAGCGGGCGCCGTTCTGCGAGAAGTTGTCGGTCGAGACCATGGCGATGGGCGCCGCGCCGGCGTTGAAGCGGGCAAGAAGGAGCGAGGCCACGATGCCCATTGTGCTCGCGGCCGCGTCGGGGCCGGCCTCGAGCTCGGCCTTGACGTAGCCCATGAGCTCGCCGGAGGCGTCGCGCAGGCCGTAGCCCTTCTCGGTGATGGTGAAGGTGGCGAGCTGCAGGTCGGAAGACTCGAAGTAGCGCTTGGCGCGGGCGAGGTCCTCGGGGCGCTGGGCGTTGGCGAAGACGCCGCCGGCGGTGACGGCGATGAGGTTCTCGTCGAGGGTGCCGTCGGCGTTCATGACGACTTGCAGGATGTCGTAGTTGTAGGGGGCGTAGACCTCGTCGAGCGTGAACGGGCGGAAGGTCTCGGACACGACGACGCCGCGGGTGAGCAGGCCCTTATTGGCGAGCTCGTTGGCGATCTGCGCGTGGAAGGCGCGGTAGAGGTTGCCGCCGCCGAAGTGCATCCAGACGGGCTGCTCGAGGCCGGCGGCCTTGACGGCGTCGGCGTCGTAGGACGGGAGCTTGACGCCGGCCGCGGCCAGGTCCTCCTTGCAGTCCTTCCAGTTCTTGAGCGAGAGCGTTGCCATGGGCGATTCCCTTCTTTGTCGGAGCCGGTCGTCGAGCTGTTCCAGCAGTTCTTTTCACAAACTGGTATATCACTTTGAGTATTCTAGACCGATGCCGAGCGACGTGGACGGTAAAGTAACGTCGGTGAGCGTAACCAAAGAGCAGTATTTGGTAAGAAAAGAGCTGCACAAGGCCGTATTCGGCCAAGGCACACCGCGCAACGAAAACGGCGCCCGACTAGTATGTGAGTCGGGCGCCGTCATGGTCATGGCTGCACGGGGTCACTAGCTCTCGAAGTACTCCGGGAACGCGGCCACGATCTTCTGTCCGTCGTAGCGAGACTTCTGCAGATGGTCGCGCACCAGGTAGCTCGCGTAGTTGGTGTCGAGCGAGGCGATGGCGCGGCGCATCTGGCGATGCTGGCCGATGACCGTCTCGGGGTCGACGCCGAGCGTGTTGGCCGAGAGCCAGCGGAAGCGCTCGAAGTGCGTGTTCGTGAGGTTGAGCCACTGCCAGATCACGGGACGCCCCGCGATCTCGTAGAACTCGCGGTGCATCTCGTTGTCCTTCTCGAAGAAGCGGCGCTTGTCGTCGGCGGCGAGGGCCTCGTCCTGGGCATCGATGATGGCGTCGATGCGCGCGATGTCGTCCTCGTTGGCCTTCGCGCAACACTCGACGATGACCTCGCTCTCCAGGCACTCGCGCGCCAGGCGCGCGGCCTCGGCGTAGCGCATGTTGATCTTCGAGACGTAGGTGCCCGACTGCGGGCGGGTCTCGACGAGGTCTTCTTGCTGGAGGCGCAGGAACGACTCGCGCACCGGCGTGCGGCCGAGGTCGAGGTTCTCGCAGAGCTCCTTGATGCCGAGCTTCATGCCGGGGGTGTACTCGGCGAAGATGATCCTCTCGCGGATCATCTCGTATGCTTGGTCCTGCAGGCTCTCGGACTGCTCCGCCATCGCGCCTCCTCATAGCTCGGATTTCGGGACGCAAGTATATATGTCGCCGGGTGCGCGGCCGCGAAATACCCTAAAAGACCTCGGAGTTGTTCATCAAATCGTTGAGACAGCCGACCACTGTGTGGCAGAGCTCGATGCGGTCGTTGAGGCCGCGGAGCTCGCGCCGACCGGATTCCATCAGGTACGGGTGGCCGACGAAGTCGAGCATCTCGGCGTCGTTGAAGTTGTCGCCGAAGGCGAGCATGTCGGCGGCGTCGATGCCGACCTCGCGGCCGATGGCGGCCATGGCCGTGCCCTTGTCGACGCCCCTGGGCATCATGTCGAACCAGGAGGCGCCCGAGGTCACGACCTTGAGGGCGTCGCCGAAGCGCTCCCCGAACGCCGGGGCCGCGGCGTCGAGGTCGGCGGGGTCCTCGGCGTAGAAGCTCACCTTGATCATGTCCTCGGGGATGTCCTCGAGCGACTCGATGGGGGTCGTGCGCGTGCCGACGAAGTTGCGCAGGTGGTCGATGAAGCCGGGCTCGGAGGCGAAGGCGTAGTTCGTGTGGACGCCGCTCACCAGCAGGCTCAGGCGCGGATTCGCCATAACGGCGCGGCACGCCTCGAGGGCCACATCGGCAGGCATCGACGCCTTGACGAGGACCTCGTCGTCCTTCATGACGAGCGAGCCGTTCTCACAGAGGTACAGGATATCGTCGGCCACCGGCGCGAAGAGGTTGCGCAGGTTGTAGTACTGTCGGCCGCTCGCGGCAAGGAAGTAGACGCCGCGGCGCTTGAGCTCGCGGACCTGGTCGAAGAGAACGGGGTCGATGCCGTTCTTGTCCCAGTTGAGCAGCAGCGTACCGTCGAGGTCGCTCGCGACCAGCTTGATCTTGCCCAAAACGCGTGCCTTTCCCATAGCCGATTTTTGTCGGGCCTTATTCTACCTGCCGAGGGGCCGGTTTCGCGGCTTGCTCGGCGGGAAACCGGGCGCCGTCGCGCAAAATCGGCGCACATCGCTTCGACTTACGCACAAACTGATTCGCGGGTGACAGAATTTTAGAAAAATCTGTCACCCGCGAATCAGTTTGTGACGTTCGATGTCGGGACATGGTGCGACTGCGACAGTCGCGTCACGCCCAGACGGTCATGGCCAGCGTAGCGGCCACGATGAGGGCGAGGCCGGCGGCCGCGCGACGGGAAAGCCGCTCGCCGAACACGAGGCGCGCGAAGGCGACGGAGACGAGGATCGAGAGCTTGTCTATCTGGACGACGACGCTCACCTGACCCGTCCTGATCGCATAGTAATAAAAGAGCCAAGAAGCGCCGGTCGCCACGCCAGATGCGCAAATAAAGCCCAGCTCACGAGGCTCAACCTCATGAACAAGCGAGAGCTTTCCGCGGGCAGCGACGATGGCCCACGCCATAACGAGCACAAAGCAGGTCCTCACCGCGGTCGCCAGGTTGGAGTCGACGTCCTCGATGCCCACCTTAGCGAGCACCGAGGTCAGGGCGGCGAAAACGGCAGACGCGACGGCAAGAAGCAACCAACGGCTCCCTTCCCCGCCCGGCGCGCCCGCGCCCTGTTTGCGCTCGATCATCAGGAAGGTGCCGCCGAGGATCGCGGCCGTGGCCGCGAGCTTGACCGCCAGGTGGCCCGTCTCGCCGAAGAGGACGATGGCGAGAAGCGCCGAGAGCGCCGTCGACGACTTGTCTATGGGCACGACCTTGTTCACGTCCCCCTCGGAGAGCGCGGCGAAATAGCAGATCCAGCTGCCGCCCGTGGCCAGGCCCGAGAGCGCGAGGAAGGCGTACGACCGCGGCGATATCGCGGCGAGCGCGGACGGCAGGTCCCCCGCCGTGATCGAGGCCATGACCCAGCTGAACACCAGCACGACCGCCGTCCGAATCGCGGTGGCCACGTCGGAGTCCGTGCGCTCGATGCCCACCTTCGCCAATATGGACGTAAGGCCGGCGAAGAGCGCCGAGGCCGAGGCCGCGAGAACCCAGCTCACGGCTAGCGCACCTCCACTTGGCAGCTCTTCATCGTGGCGAGCGCCGCCTCGTGGGAAGCCGGCGTCACGCCGGCACACAACGACGCCGCGACAAAGACGGGCACCTCGGGCAAGAACGCTTTGACCAGCAGCGCGTTGCTCACCACGCAGATATCGGTGCAGAGACCGACAAGCTCGACCGAGCCGATGGGCTCCTCGGCGTCGCGCTCGACGAGCCATCGCGCGAGCTCGACCGAGCCGAAGGACGGCTTATCGAACACGGGCGCACCCAGCTCGGCTGCCACCTCGGCGATCGCCGGCGCCAGTTCCCAACCGGCGGTGCCGCGCACACAGTGTGGGACGGGCAGATTGCGCCCCTCCTGGGTCCGCAAGTAGTCCTCGCCGTGCGTGTCGCGCGTGAAGACGACCGCGCCGTCGAAGGCGCGCGCATAGGCGGCGACGCCCTCGACGATGGCCTGGGCCTCGGGCGTTCCCAGGGCACCGTCGACGAAATCGTTCTGCATGTCTATGACGAGCAGGTAGTCTTTGGACATGGGCCTCTCCTCCAACGTCGGTATCCTATGATTTCGTCGCCCCGCTAAACGAGGTGCTCATAACGTTCACCGAAGGGCTCTCCGCGCAGGTTGATGTTCACTTACTTTGAACTAAACTTAAAGTTGACTGTTTTTGCGCTCGGAAACAGCGCATCCGGGTCCCTTGGCCGACATCCTAGCCCATAGAGGTTGCATGAACATTAACCAGATCAGGTACTTCGTCTCGGCCTTCGAGCAGTCGAGCTTCTCACTCGCCGCGAAGCAGCAGTCGGTGACCGTGCAGGCCGTCTCGAAGGCGATCAACGACCTCGAGCGGGAAGTCGGCGTCGCGCTCTTCGTCCGCGCGAACCGCTCCGTCTCGGCCACGCCCGCGGGGCACGAGTTCTACAAGAAGGCTCGCGTCGCCCTCAAGGCGTTCCGCGAGCTCGAGGCCTTCCCCAACAGCATCGACGACGAGGCCGCTCAGCCGCAGTTCAAGATCGCGCTGTGCACGCCTGCCTTCCAGGGGTGCGACACCCTCATCAAGTACCTCACCGACCTCGCGCGCAGCCGCATCGGCGTCGACGTGCAGTTCTCCATAGCCGAGCCCAGCGTCGCGAACGAGCAGGTGCGCTCAGGCGAGCTCGATGCCCTTCTCACCATCGGGGCGCTCGACAAGAAGGGCGTCGCCTGCGCGACGGTGGGCCGTCTCCCGACCGGGGTCGTCGTCTCGGCCTCGCACCCGCTCGCGCAGAAGCAGTCGGTCTCGATCGCCGACCTGCAACCCTATCCCGCCGCGGTCTCCCCGTGGTACGACACCTTCAACACGTCCATCCTGACCATGTACCGAGACGCGCGCCTGATCTCCAACCTGCGCGAGGTGGATTCCCTCGAGGACAGCAACCGGCTGCTTATGGAGGAGGACGGCTACTACTTCTCTGCGGTGTACCCGGTGAGGGAGAACGCCGAGCTGGGGGTCAAGCTGCTGCCCATCGACCAGCGCGAGGGCCTGAGCGTCCCCATCTGCATCGCGACCGTAGAGGACGCGAACAACCCGCAGGCGCGCACCATCATGCAGTACCTGACGAAGCTCCCCGCGCTCCTGAGCGGGAAATAAGCGCGATGCTGGGCGGGCAGGCGGGTTGCCCGCTTTCAAAAGAAGCCGAATACCAGCCCGGCCCCGAGGCTGCGCAGCGATCATGCCGAGTACCAATTTGGAGCGCCCTTTAGAGAGCTGAAATTGGTACTCGGCGGTTTTCGTGCGCGGGCGCAACCGAGCAATTGGTACTCGCCTGGTTTTACGAGCGCCCCTAGGCCAGCTCGGAAAGAAGTCCGCGCACCTTCTTGAAGACGTCCCCGAGGCGCTGCGCGCGGTGCCCCAGGAGCCTCACGCAGACGTCTCCCGAGTCCAGGCGCGTGACCCCGCCGCTGATGGCGTCGCTCCCCGTGGCCGCGCCGACCGGGGACCCGGCGGCCGCGCCGATGACGCCCGTCTCGTCGCGCAGGTAGTCGCGCACGGCCGAGAAGGCCGCCTCCCCCACCCCGCAGTTGACGAGCACGAGGTTTCCCAGGTGAGAAAACCCCTCGTAGAAGCCAAGATCCTCCATCGGCATGGCCTGCGGGTCATAGAGCGCGTTGTCCAGATAGACCGGGGTGCCCGCCACGTCGACGCGAACGCGGTTGCGGAAGCTTCGGTAGCCGAAGCGCTCGCCGCGGGCGGCGCGGCCACAGGACAGGACCTCCTCGTAGACGAGCCGCGCGCCGGGCCCGCCGAGCCGCGCCTCGGTCTCGGCGGCGTACGCGGAGCCGGCGAAGGGGATCATCGGCTGCGGCGAGTAGTCGAGATACCCGCCGTCCTCGACGATAAGCTCGGTCGCGCGGGAGGCCGACTGGCCGGGCTCCATCCGATGGACCTTCTCGAAGGCCTGGGTCGTCACCTGGAGCGCCGCGCCGGCACCGACCGCGACGCGGACGCGCTGGTCGTCGCCGGCCATGATGCCCGCCGAGGTGGACATGACCATGACCTGGGCGGCCTGCTCGGCAAGCCCCTCGGCGCCAGACGCCCCGACGAGCGTCGCGGCCGGGACCGCGAAGGGGTGCATCACCTTGAAGGGCATGGTCGCCGCGACGTCGGGCAGCACGGTCTTCTCGCCGCGGCGGACGGCGCGAAGGGTCAGCTCAGAGACGCGGCCGAACTTGTTCTGCGCCTCGGAGACGCTCACGCGAGGTCCTCGAGGAGCACGTTCTTCTTGATCCAGGCCACGACGTCGTCGACGCCCGTGCCCTCGCGGATATCGGTGAAGACGAACGGCCGCTCGCCGCGCATACGGCGCGAGTCGCGGTCCATAACCTCGAGCGAGGCGCCGACGTAGGGCGCGAGGTCGATCTTGTTGATGACGAGCAGGTCGGAGCGCATGATGCCCGGCCCGCCCTTGCGCGGGATCTTATCGCCCTCTGAGACGTCGATCACGAAGATCGTGGCGTCGGCGAGCTCCGGCGAGAAGGTCGCGGAGAGGTTGTCGCCGCCGGACTCGACGAACATGACCTGGATATCGGGATGCGCCTCGACCATGGCCTCGACGGCCTCGAGGTTCATGCTCGCGTCCTCGCGGATGGCGGTGTGCGGGCAGCCGCCCGTCTCGACGCCGACGATGCGGTCGGCGGGCAGCACGGAGTTCGCGGTGAGGAACTCGGCGTCCTCCTTGGTATAGATGTCGTTCGTGACGACGCCCAGGGAGTACTCGGACGCCATCTTGCGGGTCAGGGCCTCGATCAGGGCCGTCTTGCCGGAGCCCACGGGGCCGGCGACGCCGATGCGAACATAGGACATTGAACTTCTCCTTACGTTGAGGGCGGCGTCGGGCACAAGCGCGTGGCCGCCCCGGTCGTCAACTCATGTAGAGGCGCGAGTAGAGCGTCTCGTGCTCGATGGAGCGGGTGTCGAAGCCGGGCATGGAGAGCCCGAGCATCGACTCGTCGGCCGCGAGCGCGCGCTCCACGGCCTCGGCCTGCGCCGGCGCAGACGCGAAGAGGATCTGCTGCCCCGCGGTCTGCGAGAGGGGAACCGTCTTCACGCAGTTGACGACCATGGCCGAGACCTGCGCGTAGAGATAGCGGCGCAGCAGCTCGCGCTCGTCGATGCCCACGAGCGAGCAGAAGACGCCGTAGGCTGCGTTGACCATATGCCGCCCGCGCGCGGCGGGCCCGCCCACGTAGGCGCCGAAGCGCTCGGCCGCCTCGCCGGAAAGAAACGCCGACGCGGTCTTGCAGAAGCGGGCGGCCATGCGGCGGGACGCCTCGCGGCACTCGGACGGGACCTTAGCCGCGGCCATGAGGGCCTCGAGCTCGGCCACGCGGGCGAGGTCGCCGGCGGCCGCGGCCTCGTAGGCGAGCCGCATGCCGAGAAGCTCGGTGTAGGTAAGCGGCCAGCGGACCTGCTGCTCCACGTAGCGGGCGGCCGCGGCCTCGTCGCGGACGAGGCCGAGCTGGATGTAGGTCTCCAGGCCGTAGCTGTGCGAATAGGCGCCTATGGGAAAGACCGAGTCGCAGATCTGGAGCAGGAGCAGCTCGCGGGCGGCGTCACTCGTGGTCATGGCAGTGATGGTGGTGGCCGCAGCAGTGGCCGTGGCCGTCATCATGGCC
>JAUMVN010000010.1:30317-66766 GCA_030530145.1 Coriobacteriia bacterium
GTGCATGCCGCCGTGCGGGTGCACGTGCGCGCTCGACGACACGCGTCTCGCCGGGTCGAGCACCCGCTCGGCCGCCGTCACGGTGACGGCGTGCAGGCCGCCGAGCAGCCGCTCGACCGGCTCCGTGTGCTCGCACAGCAGCTCGAGGCCCCTCTCGCCCCAAAAGAGCGGGGTGTGGGTGTTGCCGACCTCCCAGCCCACGCGCGCGAGCATGAAGGGATGGTCCTCAGCGACCTTGATGACCAGGCATTTGGTCGGCAAGAGACGAACGGCGACGATGGTCTCCCCGCCGCCCTCGCCCTCCTCGACGCCGAGCACGTCGCCCTCGGAGAGACCGCGCGAGAGCACCCAGTCCCCCAGGCGCACGCCGACCTCGCGACCGGCCGCGCTCGTCTTCCGGTGGAGCTTCTTGAACGCCTCGTGCCAGTCGACGTCGACGTAGTCCACGGCCGCGCCACCGGCCACGAGACCGGCCCATTCCTCGTCGGCGAGGTTGCCGAGCACTTCTTCGCAGAGCATCCGGCCCCTCCTAGAACAGGTTGTAGAGCTGCGCGAGCGGCAGCTTCTTGGCGGGCTCGCAGGTGGCCACCTCGCCGTCGACGGTGACCTTGTAGGTCTCGGGGTCGACCTCGATGGCGGGCGTCGCGTCGTTCAGGCGCATGTCGGCCTTGGTGATGTCGCGGCAGTGGCGCACGGCGGCGCAGTGCTTCTTCAAGCCGAGCTGCTTGGGCACCTCGAGGTCGAGGGCGGCCTGCGAGACGAACGTGAGGCAGCTCGTGGCGCGGGCGAGGCCGTCGGCCGCGAACATGTGGCGATAGGTCACCGGCTCGGTCGTGGGGATCGAGGCGTTGGCGTCGCCCATCTTCGACGCGACGATCATGCCGCCCTTGACGATGATGTCCGGGCGCGAGCCGAAGAACGCCGGGTTCCAGAGCACGAGGTCGGCGAACTTGCCCACCTCGACGGAGCCCACGTAGTCGGAGATGCCGTGGGTCACGGCGGGGTTGATGGTGTACTTGGCCACGTAGCGGCGGGCGCGGAAGTTGTCGTTGCCGTGGCCCTCGTCCTCGGGAAGGGGGCCGCGCTGGTCGCGCATCTTGGAGGCCGTCTGCCAGGTGCGGGTGACGACCTCGCCCACGCGGCCCATGGCCTGGGAGTCGGAGCTCATCATGGAGAAGACGCCCATGTCCTGCAGGACATCCTCGGCGGCGATGGTCTCCGGGCGGATGCGGGAGTCGGCGAAGGCCACGTCCTCGGGGATGGACTTGTCCAGGTGGTGGCAGACCATGAGCATGTCCATGTGCTCATCGAGGGTATTCACCGTGAAGGGCATGGTCGGGTTCGTGGAGCTGGGCAGGATGTTCGGCTCGGCCGCGGCGCGGATGATGTCCGGCGCGTGGCCGCCGCCCGCGCCCTCGGTGTGGTAGGTGTGGATGGCTCGTCCGCCGATCGCGGCGATGGTGTCCTCGACGCAGCCGGCCTCGTTCAAGGTGTCGGTATGGAGAGAAACCTGCACGTCGTAGGCGTCGGCCACGTTGAGGGCGTGGTTGATGGCCGCGGGCGTGGCGCCCCAGTCCTCGTGGACCTTGAGGCCGATGGCGCCGGCCTCGACCTGCTCGGCCAGGGGGCGCTCGTCGGAGCAGTTGCCCTTGCCGGTAAAGCCCAGGTTCATGGGGTAGTCCTCGGCGGCCTTGAGCATCATATGGATGTTCCAGGGGCCGGGCGTGGAGGTGACGGCGTTGGTGCCGTCGGCCGGGCCCGTGCCGCCGCCGATCATGGTGGTCACGCCGGAGTAGAGCGCGCAGTCGATCTGCTGCGGGCAGATGAAGTGGATGTGGGTGTCGATGCCGCCGGCGGTGACGATCAGCCCCTCGCCCGCGAGGGCCTCGGTGCCCGCGCCCACGGTCATGCCGGGGGTCACGTTGTCCATGGTGTCGGGGTTGCCGGCGTGGCCGATGCCGACGATGTAGCCGCCCTTGATGCCGATGTCGGCCTTGTAGATGCCGGTGTAGTCGAGGATGAGGGCGTTCGTGATCACGAGGTCGAGCACGCCGTCGGCGCTCGTGGAGCGGACGTTCTGGCCCATGCCGTCGCGCAGGGTCTTGCCGCCGCCGAACTTGGCCTCCTCGCCGTAGGTGGTGAGGTCGCGCTCGACCTCGATGACGAGGCTCGTGTCGGCCAGGCGGACCTTGTCGCCCGTGGTGGGGCCGTACATGGCGGCGTACTTCTGCCGAGAGATCTGAATGGCCATCGCTTAGGCCTCCTTAGCTGCGTCGATGCCGTCGTCCCAGCCGGGCTCGAAACCCGCGGCCACGCCCTCGACGTACTCGTCGAAGCCGCGGCGGCGAGCGCGCTCAAGGCTCGCGGCGGCGGTGCGCGGCGCGGTCACGTCGCGCGTGAGGTCGTTCAGGCCATAGACGGTCTTCGCGCCGCCGAGCTCGACCAGCTGCACGACCTTCTCCTCACCCGGCTCGAAGCGCACGGAGTTGCCGGAAGGCACGTCGAGGCGGTAGCCGTAGGCCGCCGCGCGGTCGAAAGACAGGCAGCGGTTCACCTCGAAGAAGTGGAAGTGGCTTCCGACCTGCGCCGGCCGATCGCCGAGGTTCGTCACGTGGAGCTCGAGCGTCTTGCGTCCGGCGTTGAGCTCGATCGCGCCGTCGGCGCAGATAACCTCGCCAGGAATCATGGCTGCTCCTCCCTACTGGATGGGGTCGTGGACGGTGACGAGCTTGGTACCGTCGGGGAAGGTGGCTTCTACCTGGACTTCCTTGACCATGGCGGGAACGCCGTCCATGACGTCGTCGGCGGTGAGGATCTGGCGCCCCAGCGTCATGAGCTCGGAGACGTCATGGCCGTCGCGGGCGAGCTCGAGCAGATCCGAGCTCAGCAGCGCCACCGCCTCCGGGTAGTTGAGCTTGAGCCCGCGGGCGCGGCGCTCGTGCGCGAGCTGTCCCGCCAGGTGGAGCATGAGCTTCTCCTGGTCCTTGTCGTTAAGGCGCATACCTCTCCCTTCGGTTGGGTGTCGTGGGTATCCTACGGCCTAAACCGGGCCGTTCTTCGACCCTTTACCGGCGTGGGCAACACGTGTAACACGCCGAAACACGGCGAAACAAACCAAGGGCGCGCTGCAACCCGCCCGACGCCCTTCTCAAAGGCAGCGTCCCCACCGTCAACGCGCCGCGAATTGCGTAAGTGAACATCTAAATCCGAGACGTCGGGGTATCAGCAACATCGGACGCAACAAAAGCCCAGGTAGACGTCTTACACCTACCTGGGCTACCGGACACGGTCGAATTAAGGTATTCACTTACGGCACTTTGTTCATCAAGAGCGGCTCAGGCAGGCAAAATTCACCCGAAAAGCCCCCGCTACAGCGACATCGTCTCCTGCAGCTTGGCCTGGTCGAGCTCGGACGGGGCGCCGTGCATGATCACGCGCCCCTTCTCGAGCACGTAGCAGTCGTCGGCGATGCCGAGCACGAACTCCAGGTACTGCTCGACGATGAAGACCGCGATGTCCTTGGAGATGCGGCGCAGGACGTCGCCGATCTCGTCGATGACGTTGGGCTGGATACCCTCGGTCGGCTCGTCGAGCACGAGCACCTTCGGCTTGCCCATGAGCGCGCGGGCGATGGCGAGCTGCTGCTGCTGGCCGCCGGAGAGGTCGCCGCCCTTGCGGTCGAGGAACTCGCGCAGGATGGGGAACGTCTCGAAGATCGACTCGTCGATCTCGCCCTTGCCGCCGCGCGCCTCGAGCCCGAGCTGCAGGTTCTCGCGGACCGTGAGCTGCGGGAAGATCTCGCGGCCCTGCGGCACGTAGCCGATGCCGGCATGGGCGCGCTCGTAGGGCGCCGTCTTGGTCACGTCGACCCCGTCGACGACGACCGATCCCTTGGCGGCGGGCAGCAGGCCCATCACCGTCTTCAGCGTGGTCGTCTTTCCGGCGCCGTTGCGACCGACGAGGCAGGTCACGCGCCCGCGCTCGGCCGCGACGTCGACCCCCTGGAGCACCATTCCCTCGCCGTAACCGGCCCACAGGTCCGAGACCTCAAGCACCTTCTCGGCCATCTACGCCTCACCTCCGCGTCCCAGATACACGTCGATAACCTGCTGGTTCTTCGACACCTCGTCCATAGTCCCCTCGTCGAGGATCTGCCCCTCGTGGAAGACCGTCACCTTGTCCGAGACGTCCTTGGCGAACTGCATGTCATGCTCGACCACGACGACGGAGCACTCGTCTTTGACCTTGTGCAGCAGCTCCGCGGTGTGCTCGGTCTCGCGGCGGCTCATGCCGGCCACGGGCTCGTCGAGCAGCAGCAGGTCGGGGCTCTCGGCGAGGAGCATGCCGATCTCGAGCCACTGCTTCTCGCCGTGCGAGAGGCGGGTCGGGTACTCGAACTTCTTGCTGTCCAGGCCGATGAAGTCGAGCACGTAGCGGATGTGGTCCTCGGTGTCCTTCGACAGCTTCTTGAACGTCGTGGAGTACAGCGTGTGCTTGCCCGCCGCCGCGAGCTCCATGTTCTCCAGGATCGTGATGCCGTTGAACACGGAAGGGGCCTGGAACTTGCGCCCGATGCCCAGGTTGGCGATCTTGTACTCGCGCATGCGCGTGAGGTCGTACTCGCCCTTGTAGATGATGCGGCCGCTCGAGACCTTGTTCTTGCCGCAGATGGCGTCGAGCATGGTCGTCTTGCCGGCACCGTTCGGGCCGATGAAGAAGCGGATCTCGTTCTCCCCCACCGACGTCGAGACGCCCTTGATGGCCTTGAAGTCGCCGAAGGTGATGCTCACGTCCTCGATGGAGAGAAGCGCGGGCTTCTCCTCCTCGGCCGCATCGGTCGCCGGCGCGGGGGGCGCGAGGACCGCGCCCGCGGTGTCAAAGATCGCCATTATGCCTGGCCTCCTTCTTCTCCGAGCTCAGGGGTGGGGACGGCGCCGCCGGACTTGGCCTGGCGCCAGGCGCGGAATCGCGCGGGGACGTCCTTGATGGACATAAGGCCGCCCGGCAGGAAGAGGATCACGAGCACGCACACGAGGCCGAGGCCGTAGCTCCACAGGTCGGGGAAGCTCTCGGAGGCGAAGGTCTTCACGCCGTTGACGAGAAGCGCGCCCAGGATCGGGCCGGCGAGCGTGCCCTTGCCGCCGATGGCGACCCAGATGATCATCTCGATGGAGGGAGAGACGGCGACGTCGGACGGGGTGATGATGCCCACCTGGCTCACGTAGAGCGCGCCGGCGATGCCCGCGATGGCGGCGGAGAGCGCGTAGACGAACACCTTGAAGAACGCCGTGTTGTAGCCGGTGAAGCGCACGCGGTTCTCAGAGTCGCGGATGGCGATGAGGATCTTGCCCACGCGGCGGCCGACGAGGAAGGTGCACAGGCAGAACAGCGCGATCAGGACGGCGAGCGTCGCATAGTAGAGCGCGAGCTTGGTCGAGGACGCGTCGAGCGAGAAACCCAGCAGCGTGTCGAAGTCGGTGAGGCCGTTGGAGCCGCCGGTGTACTGCTGGCAGCCGATGAGCAGCACCGAGAGAATCATGGCGAGCGCCTGCGAGAGGATCGTGAAGTAGACGCCGCGGATGCGGTTCAGGAAGGTGAGCAGGCCGATCACCACGGCCACGAGCACGGGCACGACGACGACCATCGCGAAGGCGAAGCCGGCGTTGCCGAAGGGCACCCACCAGAAGGGCAGGCTGTCGAAGCCGCTCCAGGTCATGAAGTCGGGAAGGCCGCCGCCGGAGGCCTCGAGCTTGAGGTACATGGCCATGACGTAGGCGCCCAGGCCGAAGTAGACGCCGTGGCCGAGGCTCATGATGCCGGTGTAGCCCCAGATCATGTCCAGGCCCAGCGCGACGATGGCGAAGCACATGTACTTGGCGATGAGGCTCACGCGGAACATCGGCAGCACGAAGGGCAGGACGGCGAGCACGACGAAGACGACCGCCGCCACGACCCACGTATAGGATTTCTTCTTGGTCATTCCGAGCACCCCCTTAATCCTCGAGCGAGCGGTTGTGGGTCTCGAAGAGGCCCTTGGGCTTGAACTGGAGCAGGATCACGATGCAGACAAAGATGAGCACCTGGCCCATAGACGCGTCCGTGAGGAACTCGAAAGCGGACTGGCCGATGCCGATGAAGCCCGCGCCGAAGACGCTGCCGAAGATGGACCCGACGCCGCCCACGACGACCGTCATGAAGGCGTTGACGATGTAGTTCTGGCCGAGGCCGCTGCCGATAAGCCCGATCCAGGTGAGCGTGCAGCCCGCGAGGCCGGCCAGGCCGCAGCCGAAGGCGAAGGTGACGCCGTCGACGCGGCGCGTGTTCACGCCGAGCGACGAGGCCATCTGGCGGTTCTGCATGACGGCGCGGATGTTGCGGCCCCAGCGGGTGCGGAACATGAGCACGTAGACGGCGACGAGCGAGACGATCGCGATCACGAGAATCCAGATGCGCGTGTAGGGCAGGTAGACGCCGCCGATCTGCAGCGAGCCCATCATGTACTCGGGGACCTCGACGCCGACGTTGGAGGCGCCGAAGATGTTTCGCGCCGCCTGCTGCAGGATGAGGCTCACGCCCCAGGTAACGAGCAGCGAGTCCTCGGTGCGCCCGTAGAGCCGGCAGATGACGAGCTTCTCGAGGACGAGGCCGAGCGCGGCCGCCACGACGAACGACGCGACGATGGCCACGGGCACGTAGGCGCCGAACGCCGGGCTGTCCTTGAAGAGGTTCTGCACGACGTAGGCCGTGTAGGCGCCGATCATCATGAACTCGCCGTGGGCCATATTGATGACGCCCATGAGGCCGAAGGTGATGGCCAGGCCGATGGCGGCCAGAAGCAGGATCGAGCTTAAGCTGATGCCGTTGAACACCTGCATAAGGATGGTTTCCACGTCACACCTCCTAGGAAGAAAGGCCAGCGGCCCAGTCGTAGCTCTTCAGGTACGGGTCGGGCTTGACGGGGTCGCCCGTGGACCACACCTCGTCGATGAGTCCGTCGGCGTTCACGCGGCCGATGCGAACGGGCTTGTACATGTGCTGGTTCTCGCCGTCGATGGTCATCGTGCCCTCGGGGGCCTCGAAGGTGATCCCGCCGGCGGCAGCGCGGACCTTGTCCACGTTGGTGGAGCCGGCGGCCTCGACGGCGGCTTTCCACAGGTAGACGGCGTCGTAGCCGGCCTCGATGGGGTCGTCGGTCACGCGCGTCTCGCCATAGGCGGCCTTATAGGCGGCCACGAACTTCTGGTTGGCCTCGGTGTCGGTCGACTGGTAGTAGTTCCAGGAGACGAGGTGCCCCTCGCAGTACGAGGCGCCGATGCCCTTGACCTCCTCCTCGGCGACCGAGACCGAGCAGGTCATGACGTCGTCGCACGAGATGCCGGAGTCCTTGAGCTGCTTGAAGAAGCTCACGTTGGAGTCGCCGTTCAGGGTGTTGAAGACGAAGTCGGGCTTTGCGGCGCGGATTTTGTTGATGATCGTCGCGTAGTCCGTGTGTCCCATGGGGGTGTAGGTCTCGCCGACGATCTCGTAGCCCTTGGCGGCGGCCTGCGCCTTAATCACGGAGTTGGCCGTGCGGGGGAAGACATAGTCGGAGCCCATGAGGAAGATGCGCGGGCCGTAGTGCTCGGCGAGGTAGTCGACCGCGGGCACGATCTGCTGGTTGGGGGCGGCGCCGACGTAGAAGATGTTCTTGGAGGACTCCATGCCCTCGTACTGGACGGGGTACCAGAGCAGGCCGTTCTTCGACTCGAAGACGGGGAGGACCGCCTTGCGGGAGGCCGAGGTCCAGCAGCCGAACACGCAGGCGACGCCGTCGGAGTCCAGGAGCTTCGTGGCCTTCTCGGAGAAGGTCGCGTTGCTGGAGGCGCCGTCCTCGATGACCGCGACGACCTTCTTGCCGAGGACGCCGCCGGCCTCGTTGATCTCGTTGATGGCGAGGACCTCGGCGTCGCGCACCGAGGTCTCCGAGATCGACATGGTGCCGGAGAGCGAGTGGAGGATGCCGACCTTGATGGTGTCGCCGAAGACGCCGTCCACGCCGTCGGCCGCGGCGCTCGCGTCGTCGGAGCCGGAGCTGCCCGAGGACACCTGCGCGACGGCCGAGCCGCTGCAGCCGCTGACCGCCAGGGCCGAGGCCGTGAGGCCCATGAGGCCCACGAACGAGCGGCGGCTCATGTGTTGGCTTGCTGCCATCCGTGCCTTCCTTTCGTCGAATCGGTTGGTGGTTGACGTTATAGGCGAGGACGGCGAGCGGTTGGTTTGGAGCGGCAAACGGCGAAACGCGATTGTTGCGCTAGGCAACATTTGTCACATACGTGCTGGTAAACGCGATATAGGCCGGAAACTGAGAAGAAACCGCGAAACGCGGCGGTAACCGACGGGGCGGAAGGGCGGGAGCGAGAAGGGCCGGTTTCTCTCCTCATAGACGACGCGCCGGCGACGTCGCGCGGGCTTCTCGCCACAAAAGCGCCGTGCCGGCGACGTCGCCCCGGTCGCGCGCCACAAATCCTCTCCCCCGGCGACGTCGCACGAGTTCCTCGCCACAAATACGCCGCGCCGGCGACGTCCAAGCGGCCCGTCGCCACAAAACCCCGCCCTCGGCGACGCACGCACGTCGCCGGGGGCGGGGCTTTGTGGCGACCGGGAATTGCCGCGGCGCCGGGGGCGAGGTTTTGTGGCAGATATGCCCGACGGCGTCGCAGGGAGAGCGCATTTGTGGCAGGGGCAATCAGCCAGCGAAGGAGCCAACATGAGCCAAGAACGGCCCCTTCTCACGGCATGCAGGACACGGAATGCGAGGTGCCCGTGAACGGCCCCGCAAGGCCCGCAACAATCACTCGCCAAGAAATGAACCTGACCGATAGCCCCGGAATCGCCCCGTCACCAACGCGGCCCTTTTCACATGCCCATTGTTGAAAGCTTGTCGGCAAGTCGTCGGCCACGCGTCGGAATACCGTCGCAGTTCCGCAGAACCTGCGTCGGCGTCATTTACTAATTTATGCGTTTTCACCATTACGGAAAGGTGAATCTGCTACTCTTTCCCGACCATGAGCATAGTCTTCTCACACACCACGGCCCTCGAAATACTGCGCGACCCGCGCTACGGCGCATCGGTCGCGCAGGCGCGCATACCCATGCCGTCGCCCGAAGACCCGCCTTCCGACAACGAGCTGTCCCGGGCAGTCAACCGCCTGGGCATCTCGCCTTGTAAAGAAACGCGGCCCCACATGGCCTGCGCGCACGAATCCGGCTTGCGCGAGAATCGCGAGAGTGTCATCCATCGCCAGTCATGCGAACTGCCGCGCGGCGCCTATATTCTGATTGCGGATGGCCTCGGCGTCGCAAGCCCCGAGCACCTTCTGATCCAGATGGCTCCAGGAGCAACGGATGTCGAGCTTATGCTACTCACCTGCGAGCTCTGCGGCCTTTATGCCGTATGCGAGGACGAGGAGTACGGCATCACGCAAAGGCCCGCGCCTCTTACGACCAAAGAGCGTATCTTGGGCTACCTGAACGAACTCGGCCCCCACCCGCACGCCCGTCGGGTTCGTCGAGCAGTCGCCTTCGTCGGTGAGAACGCTGGCTCCCCACGCGAGAGCATGCTTTACCTGCGCTTTTCTTTGCCTAGAAGACTCGGCGGATACGCAATGCAGCCCTTAGCGATGAACCTGCCCATCGAGATGGAGCGGCTGGGAAGCCCCGTCGGTGACCGAACGACCCGGATGCCCGACCTGGTCCTGAGCCTGCCGGAGGGAGACCGGCCCGGAATCTGCGTGGAATACGCCGGCTCCCCGCATCTCCAGGCGGGCCGTCCGCAGCTAGACGACCTGCGGCAAAACGAGCTCATGGCCTGCGGTTTCGAGCCCTACACCATTTGGTCCGAACAGTACAACAGCATGAACTACATGGACAACCTTGTCGACGGAACACTCAGGCGCAAGCTCGGGCTTGCTCGCCGCAGGCCCGGAGCAGAGAAACTCGCGCTGGAACGAGCGCGGCGCGACCTTCTTCTTTGCGAGTTGAACTCGGTCGACGGCCGCCACTGGGGCATAAGCGAGTCCAGCGCCGAATACGAGAGCCTGCTCGCTCGAGTCGAGGTCGCGAAGGACGCCGAGTGGGCCAAGCGAAACCAGACCCAAGGAAAGGCATAAACGCCAACGGAGGCCGCCTGTACGCAATGAAGCTCTTGCCTCTATGCCGCAAAAGGACGACACCGGCGGTCCCGCACGCCACAAAATAACAGGGTCGGCGACACTGGTCGGGCTTCTCGCCACAAAAGCGCCGTGCCGGCGACGTTGCCCCGGCCGCGCGCCACAAAGCACCGCCCCCGGCGACATTGAACTGTCGCCGGGGGCGGTCTTTTGTGGCAACCGGGAATTGTCGCGTCGCCAGGGACGCAATTCTGTGGCAAAGGTCGTAGCCGACGGCGCCGGTGCGGGAATTTTGTGGCGCGAGGCCAGCCCGCTATTGTCAGCGTCCGCGCCGCACGGGGGGCGCTATGCGAGCGAGTCGCTACTCGCTCTTGCCGTTGAGGAAGCGGTAGATCGCCGCAGCCAGGATGGCGCCGGCGAGCGGGGCCAGGATGAAGACCCACACCTGCGTGAGCGCGACCGTGGAGCCGCCGCACAGGGCCATGAGCAGCGCCGGGCCGAAGGAACGGGCGGGGTTCACGGAGGTGCCGGTCAGGGGGATGCCCATGATGTGCACGAACGTGAGCGTGAGGCCGATCACGACGCCAGCGAACGGGGACTGCTTCTCGTCGGCGGTCACGCCGAGGATGGTCAGCACAAAGACGCAGGTGAGGATGACCTCGACCAGGAAGGCGCCGGCGGCGGAGATGCCCGCGGAGCTCGCCTCGCCGAAGCCGTTGCAGCCCAGGCCGACCTGCGAGACGTCAAGGCCGCACGCGGCGATGACGGCGGCGAGAAGAGCCGCCGCGACGATGCCGCCCACGAACTGGGCGACCCAGTAGCCGACGACGTCCTTGGCCTCGATGCGCTTGTCGAGGTAGAGGCCGAAGGTCACGGCCGGGTTGATGTGGCAGCCGGAGATGTTGCCGATGGCAAAAGCCATGCACACGATCGAGAGGCCGAACGCGAAGGCGATGCCGAGGGTGCCGAGGGCCGCGCCCGCGATCGCCGCGGAGCCGCAGCCGAAGAACGTGAGGGTAAAGGTGCCGAGCGCCTCGGCGATGTACTTGCGCATCGAGCTGTTCATGGATGCTCCAATCGAGTGAAACGGTGTCAATTCGCGCTCCACAGACCCTAGCATTCACGCCCCCGCGCGCACGCAGGCGCGTCGGAGATAAACGAGCGGTTGAGAAACGCCCGGCGAAACCGCCCGGACGGCGGCGCGCCCGAGGACGGAGATATATGCGCGCACGGGCACCGGGGGCGCGACGAGCCATCGGCCCGACGAGAACGACAGGCGATGTACTCGAGGAAATACAACGTAATGCCCGTAACCGCCCTGAATCCTACCGCTTACCTGTTGTAAACTTGATTTTTTCTCTGTTATATAGGTTCAGTGCGCGACCCAAGGAGGAATCGTGCTCAAATTCGAGCAGTATGCTCGCCCCGGCACAACCAAGGAGGCCTATGACCTCCTGCAGGGGAACCGACTCGCCACCGTCATCGGCGGCATGATGTGGCTCAGGCTCTCGGACCGCACCATCCCCCTGGGCATCGACCTCGCGGGATGCGGCCTGGACAAGATCGAGGAGACCGAGGACACCTTCGTCATCGGCGCGATGGTCACGCTCGGCCAGCTCGAGAACCACGACGCCTTCAGGCGCATGACCCGCGGCGTCTTCACCGACGGCGTCCACGACATCATCGGCACGCAGTTCCGCAACCTCGCCACCGTGGGCGGCTCGGCCTACGCGCGCATGGGCTTCTCGGACATCGTCACGGCGCTTCTCCCCCTGGACACCTGGGTCGAGTTCACCGGCGCCGGCACCATGCGCTTCTGCGACTTCGTCAACGGCGGCGCCGCGCGCGACGTCCTCGAGCGCATCGTGGTGAAGAAGCACGACTACCGCGCGAGCTTCCAATGCCTGCGCAACTCCGCCACGGACTTCTCGACGCTGAACGTCTGCGCCGCGCTGTGGGAAAACGAATGGCACCTCGCCGTGGGCGCGCGGCCGAAGAAAGCCAAGTTCCTCGAGGGAGAGGACCTCGCGCTGCCGGCCGGCTTCACGCCGGGGCAGCTCGCGGCCGCCTGCGAGAACGCCCGCTACCTCAACTACGGCACCGACCGCCGCGCCAGCGCCGACTACCGCGCCGAGCTCGCGGAGGTTCTCAGCCGCCGCGCGATTCTCGCCGCCGCGTCCCAGCAAAGCGTCGAGGACGAGCTCGCGGCCATTGCCAAAGCCAACAAGCCGAGGGGGATCTCGCAGTAATGAAGATGACCTTTACGCTCAACGGACGCGAGGTCACCGGCGATTTCGCGCCTGACCAGACGCTCTTCAGCTGGTGCCGCGAGCACGGCATCAAGTCCGTCAAGTGCGGCTGCGAGACGAGCAACTGCGGCCTGTGCACCCTGTGGCTGGACGGCGAGCCCGTCCTCTCGTGCTCCGTGCTCATGGCGCGCGTCGACGGCCACGAGGTCACCACGCTCGAGGGCGTGGGGCCGGCCCGCGAGGACTTCGCCCGCTGCATGGCCGAGGAGGGCGCCGAGCAGTGCGGCTTCTGCTCCCCCGGCCTCGAGATGGACGTCCTCGCGCTCGACCTGCGCCACCCCGACGCCACCGACGAGGAGATCCGCCGCGAGCTCTCCGGAAACCTCTGCCGCTGCTCGGGCTACGCGAGCCAGATGCGCGCCATCCGCCGCTTCCTCGCCCGGCACAAGAACCCCGGCGGCAAGCTCTCGGAGCGCTCCGAGGCCGCTGTCCAGATGGAAAAGCAGGTCAAGAACGCCGGCAAGGGCGTGACCTCGGAGGACCGCGGCAGCTCGCTTTCCTCCCCCGCCATCAAGAAGGACGCCTACGCGCTTCTTGCCGGCAAGCCCGCCTACACCGACGACCTCGCCCCGGCCGACTGCCTCGTCGTCAAGATGGTGCGCAGCGGCCAGGCCCACGCCCGTGTGACCAAGATCGACACGACCCGCGCGCTCGCCGTGCCCGGCGTCGTGGCCATCTGGGGCCCCGACGACGTGCCGCACAACCGCTTCACCCTCGCCGGCCAGTCCTACCTCGAGTGCTCGCCTTACGACACGGTGATCCTCGACTCGACCGTGCGCTACGTGGGCGACGAGGTCGCCATCGTCGTGGCCGAGACCGAGGAGGCGGCCGCCGCAGCCGTCAAGCTCGTCAAGGTGACCTACGAGAAGCTCCCCGCGATCCTCGACTGCTCCGAGGCCCTCGACAACCCGACGGTGATCCACGACGAGGACGACTGGGCCTACGGCG
Source organism: Coriobacteriia bacterium (assembly GCA_030530145.1). Taxonomy (GTDB): domain Bacteria; phylum Actinomycetota; class Coriobacteriia; order Coriobacteriales; family Atopobiaceae; genus Paratractidigestivibacter. The sequence continues at coordinate 43,723 of JAUMVN010000010.1, forward strand.
CCGACCGCACGGGCGACCCCAAGCGCAACCTCGTGGCCTCGGACTGCATCGAGTTCGGCGACGTGGACGCGCTTCTCGCCGAGGCCGACGTCGTGCTCGAGCGCGAGTACCACACGCAGGCCGCCGAGCAGGCCATGATGGAGACCATGCGCTGCTACGCCTACGTCGACGCCTTCGGGCGCCTGACGGTGGTCTCCTCGACCCAGGTCCCCTTCCACATCCGCCGCCAGGTGGCCATGGCGCTCGGCATCCCGAAGAGCCAGGTGCGCATCATCAAGCCGCGCGTCGGCGGCGCCTTCGGCGCGAAGCAGACCGGCTGTTGCGAGGTCTTCGCCGCGCTCGCCGCGTGGAGGCTCGGGCGCCCCTGCAAGAGCATCTACACCCGTACCGAGACCATGAGCTGCTCGAACTCTCGCCACGAGATGAAGCTCAAGGTGCGGATGGGCGCGAAGAAGGACGGCACCATCACGGCCATCGACCTCTACGCGCTCTCGAACGCCGGCGCCTACGGCTACCACGCGACCACCACCATCGGCCTCGTGGGCGCGAAGTCGCTGCCGCTCTACAACCGCGCGGCGAGCCGCTTCCACTACGACGTCGTCTACACGAACACGATGCCCGGCGGCGCCTTCCGAGGCTACGGGGCCACGCAGGGCTGCTTCGCCGTGGAGTCCACCGTCAACGAGCTCGCCGACACCCTGGGCATGGACCCCTGCGAGCTGCGCCTGAAGAACCTGGTCAAGACCGGCGAGACGCTCTGGCAGCTCGGGCAGGAGCCGCTGCGCAGCTGCCGCGTCGACGAGTGCCTCGAGCGCGTCATGCAGCTCACCGGCTGGAAGCATAAGCCGCTGGCCGAGGAGCTGCCCGACGGGCGCGTCCGCGCGCGCGGCGTGGCCCTCACCATGCAGGGCTCGGGCATCTCGAACGTCGACATCGCCAACGTCGACATCACGCTCGAGGACGACGGGTTCTATGTGCTCAAGATCGGCGCCACCGACGTGGGCACGGGAGCGGACACCATCCTCGCCCAGATCGCGGCCGAGGTACTCGGCTGCGACGTCGACCACGTGGTCACGAAGGGCGTCGACACCGACACCTCCCCCTTCGACACGGGCGCCTACGCCTCCTCGGGCACCTACACGACGGGCGGCGCGGTGGTCAAGGCGGCCCGCGACCTCCACGCGAAGATACGCGCCCAGGCGGCCGCCTGGTGGGAGATAGACGCCGACGACGTCGAGTTCGAGTCCGGCCTCATCTACACGGCCGACGGCGCGCACAAGATGACCGTGGCCGAGATGGCCAACCGCGCCATCGGCTTCGGCCTCAACCCGGGCATGCTCTCGGGCCACGGCTCGAACACCCAGCCGCAGTCGCCGCCGCCCTTCATCGCCGCCGTCGCTACCATCGACCTCGACCGCGAGACGGGCAAGTACGAGCTCGTCGACTACGCCGCCGTGGTCGACTGCGGCACCGTCATCAACTCGAACCTGGCGCGCGTCCAGGTCGAGGGCGGCCTCGTGCAGGGCATCGGCATGGCCATGTGCGAGGACGTGAGCTACGACGCCCGCGGCCGCATGCGCACGGACTCCTTCATGCAGTACAAGATTCCGACCCGCATGGACGTGCCCGACGTGCGCGTGGAGTTCATGCCGAGCTACGAGCCCACCGGGCCCTTCGGGGCGAAGTCCATCGGCGAGGTCGTCATCAACACGCCCTCCCCCGCCATCGCGAGCGCCGTCGCGCACGCCACCGGCAACTACGTGCGCACGCTGCCCATCACGCCGGAGAAGGCCCTTCACGGCGACCCGGTCGAGGCGCCCGCGCCCAGGAACGCCGCCAAACCGGCGGCCGAGTAGGCCGCATCTGAACGGCAGCTCTCGCTTAAGGCCGGGGCCGCCCGCGCTTCTCCCCATTGCTCAGCGCTCGCTTTGTTCGCTCGCTGCGCGATTCGCATGGGAAGAAGCGCGGGCGGCCCCGGCCTTAAGCGAGAGCGCCAGCCCCCAAGCAACCGTCCGTAGCCCAACTCGTCGCCTACTGCGCGAGGGCGATGGCCTCGACGAAGCCGGACTCGTTGGTAACCGAGACGAGAATCTCGCGGACGCCCGCGGCGGCATAAACCCCTGCGAGCGCGCCGGCCATGGAGACCACCGGCTGACCTGTCGGCGCGTCGATGGTCTCGACGTCCTGTAAGTCGAACCCGTCGCAGGTAAGTGGCGCCACAGCCTTAAACACAGCCTCCTTCGCGGCATAGCGTCCGGCGAGGTACTGGCACGCGTCGTGCCGCCCGCGCGCCTGGGCGAGCTCCGCCTCGGTAAAGGTCCGGGCAACGAAGGCGCACGGCCGCTCCGTATCCGCCCCGAACCCCTCGCAGAGGCCACGGAATGCCGAGAGGTCGACCAGATCGACGCCGATTCCCTTGACCATGAGCGCCCGTCCCTCCTTCGAACGCGCCCCCGACCGTCGAGGGAGCCCAACCGGCATGAATTGCGTAGCTTATTCCGCATAAACCGAGTAGATGTCCCGTTGTTCGAGCACAGAACAGGCAAAACGACCGCAAAAGGGCCTTGCTACTCGGCAGCACCAGGTTTAGTTACGCACTTCGTAATGATAGTCTATCTCCAACGGTCGCCGAGGAGGAACGAGCCATCATGGACCCCATCTACTGCGCCCAATCGGCCTTCAAGTACTATCGCACCCCGCCGCAGGTGCTCGCGCTGCTCCCCGAGATCCCCGTCGCCCGCGACCGCGGCACGCGCATGGGTCTCCGGAAGCACCCCACCGTGCTCAACGCCCTCGGCCTGCCCATGCACACCCTCGTGTTCGACGGCTCCCAGCGGACCAATGCCAAGTTCACGATGACCCATCTGTGGACGAAGGAGCTCCCTCCCGAGGCGCTCCGCGAGGGCACGCCGGTCGGCACCGTGACCTCGCCGCTGTTCACGCTCTTTACGATGGCGACGAGCGTCGATGCGCCGGAGCTCGCCATGGCCATGCACGAGCTCTGCGGCGATTTCACCGTCTACGATCCGAGCGACGAGGTCGAGTCGGCGCTCGGTCAGACCTCGACGCTCGGCGGCTGGCGCCGCGTCGTCGACGACAACGGCGAGCCGACCTCGCTTTGGCAACGTCCCGCGCTCATAGAGCCCCACGAGCTCGTCGCCTTCGGAGAGCGGATGGCAGGCTACCGAGGCTGCAGGACGTTCCAAAAAGCCGCGGGAATGGTCCTCGGCGCCACCCGCTCGCCCTTCGAGGTCCAGGCCGCCATGCTGCTCGGGCTCCCCAGGGCGCTCGGCGGCCATGGGCTCTCGGTCCAGACGAACAAGGTCATCCCCCTAACCGCCGAGGCTAAGATGCTGGCCGGTAGGGATTACTGCGTCGCGGACATCTACATCGAGTCGGTGAACGGACGGCTGGCGGTCGACGTCGAGTGCCAGGGGGCGGCCGTACACTCCGGCCTCGGGGCCGTGGCTTCCGACGCCGACAGGACCTGCGCCCTCGAGTCGATGGGAATCGGCGTCGTGCTCCTGAGCTACGCGCAGGTGCAGGACGCCGCGCGCCTCGGCCTCGTCGCCGAGCTCATCGCCCGCAAGCTCGGGGAGCCCTCCGCGCCCAAGACCGAGCGCATGGTCGAGGCCGAGAAGGCGCTTCGCAGGGCGCTGTTCATCGACTGGAGGGGCCTTTGCGGGATCAGCTGAGCTCTGTCCCGAGCAATACGCTGCGAATTGAGTAGCTTATTTGAGAAAAGCCGAGTAGCCCCGCCTTTCAACACCTGAATTGCTGGCAATTCAGGCTCGGAACGGCGAGGCTACTCGGACATTCTGGATTAGGTTACGCAATACGCGCGAACACTAACGGAAGCCTACAGCATCGCGCCGAAATCGCTCACGATGATCTGCCCCGTAAGCGCGCGGGACTCGTCGCTCGCAAGGAAGAGGGCGATGTTGGCCACGTCCTCGGGCATGCAGGGCTGCGTGCGGAGGTTGGAGTGGGCCGCCATGGCGCCCATCATATCCGGGTCCATGTCCGCGGCCGTTGTGCCGGCCACCATCGGCGTCACGATCGTGCCAGGGCAGATCGCGTTGCAGCGGATCCCTTCCGCCTGGAAGCGGAGCGCCGTGTGCTTGGTCACGCCGATGACGGCCGCCTTCGTGCTCACATAGACCGCCCCGCCGCAGCCCTTCTCGCCCGCGACCGAGGCGACGTTCACGATGCTCGCGCCCGCCTTCATCCGCTTGGAGGCCGCGCGCATGCAGCGCATGGTGCCCTTCTGGTTCGTGTCGACGATGCGGTCGAGGTCCTCGTCGGTGAACCTGTCGACGGGCTTCAGCCCTTCCTCGAGAATGCCCGCGTTGTTGACCAGCACATCGATACGGCCGTACTCCGCTTCCACCGCGGCCATGAGGCGCTCGGGGTCGTCGGGCTTGGAGATGTCGGTCGCCATCACATAGGTCTTGCCGCCGTCAGCCTGGATAGCCGCCGAGACTTCCTCGAGCGCAGCCTCGCGGCGCGCCGTCATGACGACCGTCGCGCCCTCCGCCGCGAACAGCTTGGCTATTGCCGCGCCCACACCCGAGTTCGCGCCGGTGACCACCGCGACCTTGCCTTCGAGTCGATTCATTCGATGCTCCCTTCTTATTTCGGCCTGCGCTTCCTCGCGCATGCGAAAAACGTTGGAACGCACCGTAACCCGGCACACGAGGGCCCCGTGCGCCGTTTCGGCACGCGGGGCCCTCGCGCCAGGTAAGTGGAGACCGAGCGGGATGGGGCCTACTCCTTGCCGGCGAACGCCATGGCGAACGAGCCGGGTCCGCAGTGCGAGGTGATCACGTTGCCCGTCTCGTACCACTTGAACGCCTTGAAGCCGAGCTCGCGCGCATGCTCCTCGGCGGCGCGCTGCACCTGCTCGGGCAGGCCCGAGGACCGGACGAAGTAGCAGAGCCCGCGGTCGTAGTCCCCCTGGCCCGCGAGAAGGTCCATCAGGCCGATGGCGGCCTTCTCCATCGAGCCGCGCAGCTTCTTCGTGGCCACGAGCCTGCCGTCGATGAGCTCGATCACCGGCTTGATGCGCAGCAGCGTCGCCCCCACAAACGCGGCGTTGGACAGGCGCCCGCCGGCGCGCAGGTAGCCGAGGTCGCCGGGGATGAAGCCCATGCGCACGCGGCGGGCGAGCGCCTCGCCCCACGCCTGGAGCTCCTCGACCGAGATAGACGGGCTCTCCGCCAGATGCCGGGCGACCTCGGTGACCACGAGGCCCTGGCCGATGGTCACGTGGGCCGTGTCGAACATATGCACGTAGTCGCGGCCCTCGGCAGCCGTTCGCGCGGACTCGAAGGAGCACGTGGTCACCGCGGAGTACGCGACGTAGAGGATCTGCGCCTCCGGGCTCTGCGCGTGGACGCGGTCGAACACGGCCGCGAAGTCCGCCGGGGAGCACCCGCTCGTGCGCGGCAGCACGCCGAGCTGCCGGCACTCCTCGAGCATCTCGGCCGGCGGGAGGGACCCGTCGTCGATGGTCTTCTGCCCGACGGAGACGTGCATCGGAACGAGCTCGATGCCGAGCTCGGCGGCTTCGGCGGCGGATACGTCGCAGCCGGTCTCGGCGACGATGACGATGTTGCGCATGCTCTTGCCCTTCTTCGCGGCCCTGGTATAGTTTCAAACGCGGTTCAAAAATAAAACCGCCCGTTTACGCAGGTAGACAAAACAGCGCCATAATACACTCTCGCGCTGGTCAAAACACAAGCTACATAGCACGACCATCCAGGGACCCGTCAAGGGCCCCAAGCGGCTGCACGCCGAAAAGTGAGAAGGTATACTACTCAAGCTTGCTACGCTAGGAGAGCTGTCTACGCGATTTCGAGGAGAGAGGGGGCGCGCGTGTACTTGGAGAAGATCAAGGGGCCGGACGACGTGAAGGCCCTCTCTGAGGAATCCCTCCCCGCCCTCTGCGACGAGATACGCCGCGCCGTCATCGACTCCTCCGCCGCGGTCGGCGGGCACGTCGGCTCGAACCTCGCCGTCGTCGAGCTCACCGTGGCTCTCCACCGCGTGTTCGACTCCCCCACGGACAAGATAATCTTCGACGTCTCTCACCAGTGCTACGCGCACAAGATGCTCACCGGCCGCGCCGACGCGTTCCTGGATCCGCGCGCTTACGAGGACGTGAGCGGCTTCACCAACCCCGGCGAGTCCGCACATGACCACTTCGCCGTGGGCCACACCTCCACGGCCGCGGGCCTCGCCTGCGGCCTCGCGAAGGCTCGCGACCTCGCGGGCGCCGACTATAACGTCGTGGCGGTGATCGGCGACGGCTCGCTCTCCGGCGGCCTCGAGTTCGAGGGCCTCGACTGGGCGGCCGAGCAGGGCGGCGGGATGATCTTCGTCGTCAACGACAACGAGTGGTCCATCGCCCCTGACGCCGGCGGCATCTACCGCAACCTCGCCGAGCTGCGCGCCACCGGCGGCGCCTGCCGCGACAACTACTTCCGCTCCCTCGGGCTCGACTACCGCTACCTCGAGGACGGCCACGACATGGTCGCCCTCGAGTCCGCCCTCGCCGAGCTGCGCGGCTGCGGGCGCCCCACGGTCCTGCACGTCCACACGCAGAAGGGCCACGGCTACGCCCCCGCCGAGGCCGACCCGGAGGGCTGGCACCACGTCGGCCCCTTCGACGCCGCCTCGGGCGAGAAGCGCCGCTGCGCCGCGCCGCACGCGCTCGACGAGGAGGAGCGCGACTACGCCCAGCTCACCGGCGGCTTCCTGCTGCGCCGCATGGCCGCGGACCGCCGCGTCGTCGCCGTCTCGGCCGCCACACCCTACATCATGGGCTTCGGTCCCGAGCGCCGCGAGGCCGCCGGCGACCAGTTCGTGGACGTGGGCATCGCCGAGGGGCACGCCGTGACCTACGCCTCCGCCCTCGCCAAGGCGGGCGCGCGCCCGGTCCTCGGCATCTACGGCACCTTCCTGCAGCGCGCGTTCGACCAGCTCATGCACGACATGGCCCTGAACGACGCGCCGGTGACCCTGCTGGTCTTCGGCTGCTCGGTCTTCGGCACGAGCGACGCCACGCACCTGGGCTTCTTCGACATCCCCATGCTCGGCTGCGTGCCGGGCCTCACCTACCTCGCCCCCACCTGCGCCGAGGAATATCTCTCGATGCTCGACTGGTCGCTCTCCCGCGACGTCGAGAAGGGCGCGGGGCCCGTGGCCATCCGCGTGCCCGCGGCGGCGCTCGTCAACCGTCCTTCGTTCCGCCCCCTCGCGGATTACTCCGACCCGTCGCTCGACGTCGTGCGCCGCCCCGAGGGCGCCCGCGCGGCCATCCTCGCGCTCGGCGACTTCTACTGCCTCGGAGAGGACGCGGCCCGCGAGGCGTCGCGCCTCGGCTCCGAGGTGGTCCTCGTCAACCCGCGCCGCGCGAACAAGGTCCCGGTAGAGGAGCTCGCGGCGCTCGCGGACGGCGGCGTCGAGCTCTTCGTCACCCTCGAGGACGGCTGCGCGGACGGCGGCTTCGGCGAGCGCGTCGCCGCCGCGCTCGCGGGCCGCGCGGGCGCGCGCGTCGTCACCCTCGGCCTGCCGAAGGCCTTCCTCGACCGCCACGACGCCGACGAGGTCCTCCGCGAGCAGGGCCTCACTCCCCAGGCTATCGCGCGGCTCATCCACAGCGGCCTTTCCGACTAGGGCTTCTTGCCCCATACGACCTCGGGCCTGGAGCCATGTCGCGGCGCCGGGCCCTTAAGGTCGGCGCGGGGACCTTGGGCCGCCGAGGGGTTTATGATGCTATGCGGCCCCAGTCGCGCGGCGGGGCCGTCCGTCACGTGAACCGTCCTCGGGAGTCGTATGTTCAAACTCAGGCGCTACCTGCGGGGCCACTACCTCGAGTGCGTCCTCGCGCCCACCTTCAAGGGGCTCGAGGCCATCCTGCAGCTCGTCGTCCCCATCGTCATGTCCCAGGTCATCGACGTGGGCATCGCCAACGCGGACACGGCCTTCATCCTTCTCCACGCCGGCGCCCTCGTGCTCCTGGCCTTCTTCTGCTACGCCGTCTCCATCGTGGCGCAGTACTTCTCGAGCAAGCTCGCCGCCCAGTTCGGCGTCGCCGTGCGCGACGACCTCTTCCGCCACGTGACGACCCTCTCGCGCGAGGACATAGACCGCCTCGGGCGCGCTTCCCTCGTCACGCGCATCACCAACGACACGCAGCAGGCGCAGGACGGCCTCAACCTCTTCTTCCGCCTGATCCTGCGCTCCCCCTTCATCATCGTCGGCTCGGTCGTCGCGGCGTTTCTCGTCGACGGATGGGAAGGCGCGGTGCTGCTGGCCTCCACGACCGTGACCGTCGCCTCCATCCTCTACTTCATGGGCATCACCACCAAGCGCTACCGCAAGGCCCAGCGCGCCCTCGACGACGTCCAGCTCAAGTGCAGCGAGAACCTGGAGGGCACCCGGGTGCTGCGCGCCTTCCGCCAGGAAGACGCCGAGATGGGCGCCTTCCACGAGGTGTCCGGCACCGTGCGCGACCTGCAGCTCTTCGCCGGCGACCTCAGCATGATGGTGAACCCCCTCACCTATCTGGTCGTCAACCTCGGGCTCATCGCCCTGCTATGGGTCGGCGGGCTGCAGGTCGAGATCGGCAACCTCACGCAGGGCCAGGTCGTGGCCCTGGCGAGCTACGTCTCCCAGGCCCTCGTCGAGCTCCTCAAGCTCACCTGGCTCATCACCACCATCGCCAAGGCCCAGGGCTGCGCTACGCGCATCAACGAGGTGTTCGCCGTCCAGGCGAGCCAGATCGACGGCAAGAAGGACGCCGCAGCCGCGCTCGCCGGGCACAAGGGCCCCGCGGTCGCCTTCGAGGACGTCGGCTTCGCCTATCCCGAGGCCGCCGGCGAGTCGCTCTCGCACGTGAGCTTCTCGCTCGACGCCGGGCAGACCCTCGGCGTCATCGGCGGAACGGGCTCGGGCAAGTCGACGCTCGCGTCGCTCATCATGCGCTTCTACGACGCCACCTCGGGCCGCGTGCTCATAGGCGGCGAGGACGTCCGCGACCTCACGCAGGAGAGCCTGCGCCGCGAGGCGGCGCTCGTCGAGCAGGGGCCGCGGCTCTTCTCGGGGACCATCGCGTCCAACCTGCGCTGGGGCGACGCCGAGGCGACGGACGAGGAGCTCGCGGCGGCCGTGGCCTGTGCCCAGGCCGCCGACGTCGTCGACGCCAAGGGCGGGCTCGACGGAGAGGTCGAGCAGTTCGGCCGCAACTTCAGCGGCGGCCAGCGCCAGCGCCTCGCCGTCGCGCGCACCCTCGCCCGCAGGCCGCGAATCCTCATCCTCGACGACGCCTCCTCGGCGCTCGACTTCGCCACGGACGCCAGGATGCGGCGCGCGATCAAGCGCGGGTTCGCCGGCTCCGCCGTCGTCCTCATATCCCAGCGCGTCGCTGCCGTGCGCGGCGCCGACCGGATCCTCGTGCTGGACGGCGGCCGGCAGGTGGGGCTGGGGACCCACGAGGAGCTTCTTTCCAGCTGCCCCATCTATAAGGAGATCTGCGACTCGCAGCTCACAGGCGAGGAGGCCGGGCGATGAGCAACCAGGATAAGAACGCCGCGCAGGTCGCGGCCGGCGCCGAGAAGGACACGCGCGACCAGACCGTCCGACGCATGCTCGCCCTCTTCGCGGGGCGCCGCCGCATGCTCGCCGCCCTCGTCGCGCTCGTCGTCGTGGTCACGCTCGGCACCCTCACGCTGCCCACGCTCACGGGCGAGGCGGTCGACCACGTGGTCGGCAAGGGCCAGGTCGACTTCGACGGCCTGGCCTCGGTGCTGCGCTGGATGGCCGCGACCATCTGCGTCACCGCCGCCGGCCAGTACGCCCTCGCGCTCGTGACCAACCGCCTGGCCTACAACGCGGCCTACGACCTGCGCTGCCAAGCCTTCGACCACCTGCAGCGCATGCCGCTGTCCTACATCGACACCCACGAGCACGGCGAGGTGGCCAGCCGCATCGTCAACGACGCCGACCAGCTCACCAACGGGTTCGTCATGGGGTTCCAGCAGCTCCCCACCGGCGTGCTCACCATCGTGCTCACGCTCGTCTTCATGTTCCGCCTCAACGTGACCATCGCGCTCGTGGTCACGGTCCTCACGCCCTTCTCGGTCTGGATGGCCAAGTTCATCTCGAGCCACGCGAGCCGCCACTTCGCCGGGCAGACCCAGCTGCGCGGCGAGCTGACGGGCCTTGTGGAGGAGATGATCGGCGGCATCGGCACGATCGAGGCCTTCGGGGTCGCCGACGAGGTCTGCGCCCAAGTGGCCGACGTGGACGCCCGCCTCGGCCAGGAGAGCTACAAGGCCGTGTTCTTCTCGTCGCTCGCCAACCCGACGATGCGCTTCATGAACTCGCTCGTCTACGCCGCCATCGGCATCTTCGGCGCCTTCGTGGTGCTCTCCGGCGGCATCACGGTGGGCGGGCTCTCTGCCTTCCTCTCCTACGCCGACCAGTACGCCAAGCCATTCAACGACATCACGAGCGTCGTCACCGAGCTGCAGAACTCGGTCGCCTGCGCGCGCCATCTCTTCGAGCTCATCGACGAGCCGCTCGAGGAGCCGGACGCCGAGGGCGCCTGCGAGCTCGGGCAGGTCGAGGGCAAGGTCGAGCTCGACGACGTCACCTTCTCCTACGTTCCCGGCAAGCCCATCCTCGAGCACGTCGAGCTCGCGGCCGAGCCGGGCCGGCGCATCGCGCTCGTGGGCCACACCGGCTGCGGAAAGACGACCCTCATCAACCTGCTCATGCGCTTCTACGACGTAGACTCCGGCTCCGTCCGCGTCGACGGCCGCGACGTCCGGGACGTGACGCGCGCCTCGTTGCGCTCCTCGTGGGGCATGGTGCTGCAGGACACCTGGGTCCGGCGCGCGACCGTTCGCGAGAACATCGCCATCGGCAAGCCCGACGCCACCGACGACGAGATCGTGGCCGCCGCGAAGGCCGCCTACGCGGACGACTTCATCCGCCGCATGCCGCACGGCTACGACACGGTGCTCGACGGCTCGGCGAGCCTCTCGGCCGGTCAGAAGCAGCTGCTCTGTATCGCGCGCGTGATGGTGGCCAAGCCCCAGATGCTCATCCTCGACGAGGCCACCTCGAACATCGACACGCGCACCGAGCTGCTCGTCCAGGGCGCCTTCGAGAACCTCATGCGCGGACGCACGAGCTTCGTCGTGGCCCACCGGCTCTCGACCGTGCGCGACGCCGACGAGATCTGCGTCGTCGACCATGGGTGCATCGCCGAGAAGGGCACCCACGAGGAGCTTCTTGCCAAGGGCGGCATCTACCGGGACATCTACGAGAGCCAGTTCGCCCCGGCCGAGTAGCCCCGAGCACCGCCGCAAGCCCCACCCACCACAAAAGTTCGGAAGGCTACCAAACTTCGGAAGCCTTCCGAACTTTTCTTTAAGGTCTTATATTCGCAGGTAGATGACTTGCAGAGATTCGCCTCGCAAGCCTGCCGAAGTTTGGAAGCCTTCCGAACTCTGGAGAGAAGGCCGCGGGGCAGGGGGCTACTTGCCCGAACCGGGCTTCTTCGCGGCGGCCTTGCCGGCGGCGATCTTCGCCGCGATGTCCACCTGCGGGGCCGGCGCGGTGCCGGTCACGACGGTCTTCGACCCGCGCGTCGTCACCTTCGCGCCGCTCTCCAGGGTGCGGACCTTGGACGCGGACGGCTTCGCGGCGGGACCGGCCCCGGCGGACTTCTTCGCCTTCGGCTTGACGGTGACGGCGCCCCTCTGCGCGCGCTTGCCGCCGCCAACGCCCTTGGCACCGCCCTTGAAGGAGCCGGTGTCGATGAAGCCGCGGATGGCGCCGGTGAAGCCGCCCCAGATGCGGTGCCAACGGCGGTTGATGGAGACGCCGCTGTTGGAGCGCATGCCCATGCACGGGGCGGCGATGAGCACCGGCAGCAGGTACTCGACCGCGCGCCAAATCACGAAGCCGGCAGCCAGGTGCGAGCCGAACATGTCGCTGAACAGGTACGCGAAGCCCACCTCGGCGCCGCCCGTGCCGCCCGGCAGCGGGACCGCGTTGATCAGCAGCTCGAGCATGGAGCCCGAGGCGAGGCAGACCATGAAGTCGGCAGGCTCGCCGAACGCGCGGAGCACGAAGTACGGCAGCGCGTACATGCAGCCCAGCTGCAGCAGGGTCACGACCATCGTGGCGCACATCTCGCCGACGTTCTTCGCGGCGCCCTTGAAGGCGGCCGAGAACTCGGCCACCTGGTTGTTCACGAGGTTGTAGTACTCGTCGTACTTCTCGTCCTTGAGCCAGCCGTGGCGGTTGGCCAGGCGCAGCGCCCAGTTGCCCAGCGCCGTCACCGGGCGCGGGAAGAGGCACAGGAAGAGCACGGCGCCCACCTGCACCACCTTGAAGCCGAAGAGGAAGACGCCGATGAGCGTCACGTCGCCGAACTGCTCGTAGAAGTAGCTGCCGCAGAAGATGAGCATGATCGCCGCGAAGACGCCCTCGCCGGCCTCGTAGAGCACGAAGCGCGTGAAGTTGAGGGCGCTCGCCTGGCCGACGTTCAGGCCTGCGCGCGTCAAGCGGTAGATCTGCGCAGGGGGCGCCGCGGCGCCATTGGGGGTCAGGCGCATGAAGAAGACGCCCGAGGCCTCGACGCTCATGAGGTCGCGGATGCCCACCGGGGAGTCCGGGTCGGCGATGACCGAGAGCACGTAGGCGAGGACGCCGAAGACGTAGTAGAAGAGGAAGCAGACGACGCCCGACGCGATCCAGCCCATGTCGACGCCGGAAAGAGACGCGACGAACTCGTCGAACTGCCCGGAGATGACCAGGTAGGCCATATAGGCAACCACCACGAAAGCCAGGAACACGAGGCTCTTGCGGACCTGGCCCATCGATTCCTTGTCGGCCTCGGCGTCCTCGGCGGCCGCCTTGGACGACGCGGCGCCGCTCACCTTGAGGGCGACCTTCTTCTTCGGCTTCTTCAGCTCGTCTGCCACGGATAGCCCCTCTGCTGTGTTTGTCGGCTCGTTCGGTGCAACAGACCTATTCTACCCCGCCGCCCGGCGGGGTTTGCGCCCGGCCCTCTTCCCGCGCCGATCCGCCCTCCCGCGGCAAGAAACCCCGCCGCGCCGTTGCCGGCAAGAAGCGCCGGCCGGCGCGGCCCGGCGCCCCGGCAACCCGGCAACCCGGCGTCCCGGCAAGCCCTTACGGCTGGATGATGCCGCCGCCCAGGCAGCACAGGCCGTCGTAGAGGACCGCGGACTGCCCGGGGGCCACGCGCCGCTGCGGCTCGAAGAAGCGCACCTCGCGCGCCTCGGGGTCCCATGCGCAGGCGACGAGCTCGCCCGTGTGCCGCATGCGCACCGCGTACTCCCCCGCCGGCGCCGGCTCGCCGCCGACCCAGCGGCAATCGCCGAGCGTGAGCGCGCGGGCAAAGAGCGCGGGGCTCATGCGGTCTGTCGTCACGTAGACGACGTTCTTCTCGACGTCCGTGCGAACGACGTAGCGGGCCGGGCCTCCCCCGAGGTCGAGGCCGCGGCGCTGCCCGACGGTAAAGAGGAACGCGCCGTCGTGGTGGCCGAGCACGCGGCCGGTCTCGAGCTCGACGACGTCTCCGGCGCGCCGCTCGAGCGTGTCCAGCAGGAAGGTGCGGATGCCCACTGGCCCCACGAAGCAGATGCCGTCGGAGTCGGGCTTTCTCTCCAACCCGAGGCCGCGCTCGGCGACCATGCGCCTGACCTCGGTTTTATTGGCGATGTCCCCTATGGGGAAGAGGGTCTTGGCGAGCACGTCCTCGCCGACGCGCCACAGGAAGTAGGTCTGGTCCTTGTGCTCGTCGGCGGCGCGCAGCAGGCGAGCATGCCCATCGGGCCCCGCCTGGACGCGCCCGTAGTGCCCCGTGGCCACGTAGTCGGCGCCGGCCGCGAAGGCCATGTCCGCGAAGGTGCCGAACTTGATGGTCTGGTTGCACATCACGTCCGGGTTCGGCGTGAGGCCGTGCGCGTACGCGTCCACGAGGTAGTCCACGACCGTCGCCTTGTACTCGGCCTCGCAGTCCCACACCTCCAGGTCGATCCCCAGGCTCACGGCCACGCGCTCGGCGTCGGCGAGGTCGTCGGCCCAGGCGCACTTGAAGCCGGGCAGGTCGCGCGACCAGTTGCGCATGTACACCGCATGCACGTCGTGGCCCGCCTCGCAGAGAAGCGCGCAGGCGAGCGCCGAGTCGACGCCGCCGGAAAGCCCCGCATATACCTTCGCCATCCTACGCCTCGCCGCCCTTCTCGCCGCTCGCCGCATCTATGCCCAGGCGCGCGCACTCTGACGCGACGGCGCGCGCGATGGCGGCCGCCGCGTAATCGATGTCGTCCTCTCCCGTCGCGCGGCCGAGCGTGAGCCGCAGGCTCCCCATGGCCACCTCGGCCGGCGCGCCCATGGCCGCGAGCACATGGCTGCTGCGCATCTTGCTCGCCGCGCAGGCCGAGCCCGTCCCCGCGCACACGCCCTCGCGCTCGAGCGCGATCACGAGCCGGCGCGCCTCGAGCCCCGGGAAGCTCACGTGGAGAAGCCCGGGGAGCCTCAGCTTCGAGGCGCGGGGCCCGCTGACGACGGCCCACGGGAACTCCTCCGTGAGCATGCGCTGCAGGCGGTCGCGCAGCCCCGCGAGCCGCCGAGACTCCACCTGTCGGCGCGCGCCCGCGAGCTCGAGCGCCTTCGCGAACCCGACGATGCCCGCCACGTTCTCCGTGCCGGAGCGCACGCCGCCCTCCTGCCCGCCGCCGAGCACGAGCGGCCTCAGCGCCACGTCGTCGGAGGCCCACAGGAGGCCCACCTGCTTGGGGCCGTAGATCTTCGCCGCCGAGAGGGTGAGAAGGTCGCAGCCGAGCGTCCCGACGTTGACCGAGAGCGTCCCCGCGGCCTGCGAGGCGTCCGTGTGGAGCCAGACCGGCGCGGCCTCCCCCGCCGCGAGCCTCCGGGCGCGCTCAGCCGACACAGCGCGAGCGATCTCGCGCACAGGCTGCACGGCCCCGACCTCGCCGTTGGCGAGCTCGACCGAGACGAGTCGCGTCCGCGGCGTTATCGCCGCGGCAACGTCGGCGGCCGCCACGCGACCGTCGGGCCCCGCCGAGACGACCGTGTGGTCGAAGGCCCCGGCGCACGCGAGCACGCTCTCGTGCTCCACCGCGTCGACCACCACGTGGGCGCCTGCGCCGGCGGCGGCGAAGGCGAGGTTGTTCGCCTCGGTCGCGCCGGCGGTGAAGACGATGTTGCCGGGCCGGGCGCCGATGGCGTGGGCCGCGTCCGCGCGCGCCGCCTCGACGTCGGCGTGCACCCCGCGGGCGGCGGCGTAGGGCGCGCTCGGGTTGAAGAACCTCTCCGTGAGGTAGGGAGCCATGGCGTCGACAACCTCGGGGTCCATCGGCGTCGCCGCGGCATAGTCCAGGTACACGAGGCGCTTCTCGCCGCGCGAGGCGCCCGCGCCGAATCCGTCCGTCACTTGGGGTCCCTTTCGTCGCCGATCTTCAGGTTCTCGAAGCGCCCGGAGATGAACTCGTCGCTGTAGTTCGTGTCCACCCATTGCTCGAAGGCGTTGGCCGCCGGCACGCCGGCGTCACGTGCGGTCTTCCGGTTGAAGCACGCGAGCGTCATGCCGATGTCGGCCACCAGATAGATCGCCACGAGCGTGACGAAGAGCACCTGGCGCCTAGAGGTCGGCATGCCGATCTGGTAGAGCAGGCGCGGCATGACGAGGCGCGTCCACGCGATGCCCAGAAGCCCCCAGAAAAAGAGGAACCGCCAGGCCACCCACTGCGTAATATGGTCGGGAAGGTAAAGGTACGTCCACGACTCCGCGTTGAAGAGCGTCTCCATGGCCCAGCCCGTGACCTGCTCGAGGCCTCCTCCGATGGCCGCGGAGGTCAGGAAGACCTGCCAGGTCCTCGCGTTGTGCCGGCGCATCTGGAAGCAGAGCACGGTCAGCAGCACGGCGCCGGTGCCGTACAGCGGCGAGAAGGGCCCCCAGACGAGGCCCACGCGGTTCTCCGTCAGCCCCGCCGTGGCGAGCATCCAGATCTCCTCGAGCAGCAGCCCCGCCATGCACCCGATGAAGAAGATGATGATCACCTGGTACCAGCCGAGGCGCATGTTGTCCAGGTACTCGTCCACGGCCTCGCCCGCGGCCTGCCAGCGCGCGAAGACGCGCGCCAGGCCGCGCTTGCCGGCCGCGCGGGCCATCTCTCGCTCGAGGGCGTCGTCGGACTCGACCATCGCGCGGACGGCCGGCTCGAGCGCGTCCTCGTCGACGCTGCGGCCGCGCTGCAGCCACTCCGAGAAGTAGACCACCACCCGGACGAAGCCGCGCGCGATCTCGGCAAGAAGGACGAGCAGCAACAAGGTGAAGAGCATGCGGGGAACCACTCCAGACGACGGGCCGGTATCCCCTCCATGGTATCCCAGCGCGCGCATATAACAAAAAAGCACCTCCGAAGAGGTGCCTTTAAATGCATGGAGGCGAAGCCCGGATTCGAACCGGGGGTAAAGGCTTTGCAGGCCTCTGCCTTACCACTTGGCCACTTCGCCATATGAAAGAGGCCGGTAAACCGGCCTCGGTGCTCACATGGAGCGGGCTACGGGGTTCGAACCCGCGACCTCCACCTTGGCAAGGTGGCGCGCTACCAACTGCGCTAAGCCCGCAAGCGCAGGGATTAATATACGGGAAGGCCGCCCTCCGTGCAAGCAGAAATTTCGAATTTGCCGAAAAAAGTTCCGGCGGAGACGAAACCCGCAGCTCAGGACATCCCCAAAGAAATGATTCGCATCGCATGTTGCGTACTGTTTTCCGTGCGCTTGCCCCATGGTTTCAGCCAACTTTCAATCCGGCTCCAAAATCCCGTCGCCCCTTAAAACCCGCCGACAATGGGGCAGGCCGGACAAGCCCGTCCGCCACCTGTTGTCCTAGAGAGGGAAGAGAACATGGACAAGAACGCAATCTCCCGCAAGACCTTCCTCGAGCTCGTGGCCGCCACCGCGAGCGCCGGCGTGCTCGCCGGCTGCGGCTCCACGCGCGCCGGCAGCTCCAGCGCCTCCGGCTCCGGCGACGGCACCTACGCCGACACCATCACGTTCTCCCAGGGCTCCGAGCCCCGCGGCCTCGACCCCGCGTTCGTCGACGACGGCGAGTCCGGCAAGGTCATGGTCCAGATCTACGAGAACATCCTGCAGTACGACACCGACACCTGCGACGTAGTCGAGGGCCTCTGCGGCCTCCCCGAGGTCTCCGACGACGGCCTGACCTACACCTTCAAGGTCAAGGACGGCATCAAGTTCCACGACGGCAACACCTGCGACGCCGAGGCCATCGCCAAGAACATCCAGCGCCAGCTCGAGCCGGACCGCACCGAAGACATGCCCTACGCCTCCTTCAACTTCGGCTCCATCGAGTCCGGCACCGGCGTCGAGTCCGTCGAGGCCACCGACTCCTCCACGCTCGTCTTCAAGCTGCGAGCCGCCTCCACCCCGTTCCTCGCCAACCTCGCCATGTGCATGTCCTCGCCGATCGTCTCGCCGGCGGCCTTCGACACCGCCATGGAGAACCCCGTCGGCACCGGCCAGTACAAGTTCGTCAGCTGGACCAAGAACTCCAACATCGTCCTTAAGCGCAACGAGGACTACTGGAACGCCGACAAGGCCGGCAAGACCGAGAACATCATCTTCACCTTCATCGCCGAGGCCGCCTCGCGCGTCACCGCCCTCAACAACGGCGAGGCCGACATCATCGACGGCATCGACGAGGCCGTGGTCGACACCGTCGAGCAGGGCGGCTCGAAGATCTTCACGATGGACGGCATGAACATCAACTACATGGCCTTCAACACCCAGTCCGAGAAGTTCAAGGACAAGGCGGCCCGCAAGGCGTTCGCCAAGGCAGTCAACGTCCAGGAGCTCGTCGACTCCCTGTACAACGGCTACTCCTCCGTGGCCAACTCCGTGATGCCCACCTGGATGGCCGCTTACGACAAGGACGTCGTGCAGACCGCCTACGACAAGGACGCCGCCCAGAAGGAGCTCGCCGACCTCGGCATCACCTCCGTCAAGTGCATCACCTACTCCAACCCCCGCCCCTACAACGGCAAGGGCGGCCAGGTCCTCGCCGAGGCCATCCAGGGCTACCTCAAGGAGGTCGGCGTCGACGTCACCATCGACACCTACGACTGGACGACCTACAAGACCAAGGTCGAGACCGAGGAGTACGACATCTGCTTCTACGGCTGGAACGGAGACAACGGCGACCCCGACAACTTCATGAACCTGCTCTCCGACCCGAGCAAGACCATGAACGTCGCCCGCTACCAGAACGACGAGTACGACGCCCTTATCGCCAAGGGCCTGCAGACCGCTGCCGGCTCAGAGCGCGACGACATCTACCTCCAGTGCGAGCAGATCGTCGCCGAGGAGCAGCCCTGGCTTCTCATCTCGCACTCCAAGAACATCCTCGGCTACAGCCCCAAGGTCTCCGACTTCCACTTCCACCCCACGGCCGTCACCTTCCTCTACGACGCCGTCAAGGAGGCCTAAGGCCTTGCCGGCCGCGCGCAACTAGATAGCGCTCACCGCGGGAGTCCGGGCTGCGAGTCGGCCCGGGCTCCCGCGCAGGTATTACGGAGCCGCCTTCAGGTTCGGTTCCGCCGGCCAAACCCGAGTCCACAAGCAATCCCAACCCCAAAACAGCACCCGCAACCTAAAGAGAAAGGAGGAGAGACCATGGTCAAATACATCGTCAAGCGCGTCCTGCAGGCCATCCCCGTCCTTATCGCGCTCTCTATCGTCGTGTTCCTCATCATGCGCGTGTTCTCGGCCGACCCGGCGCCTGTCGTCCTGGGCGAGCACGCCACGCGCGAGGCCATGGACGCCTGGCGCGACTCCAACGGGCTGAACGACCCCATCTGGAAGCAGTACCTCGACTTCGTCGCCGGCGCTCTCCACGGAGACCTCGGAACCTCGTACTACACGCACACGGCCGTCACGACCGAGATCATGAGCCGCTTCCCCGCCACCCTCGAGCTCGCCATCGTGGCCATCATCATCGCCTCCGTCGTGGGCATCGCCCTGGGCGTCGTCTCCTCCGTGAACAAGGGCAAGTTCGTCGACGCCCTCTCGACGCTGCTCGCCCTCATCGGCGTCTCGATGCCCATCTTCTGGCTCGGCATCCTCTTCATCATCCTCTTCACGGGCATTCTGCACATCCTGCCCTCCGGCGGCCGCATCGACCCGATCATGCAGCCCGTGGGCGGCACGGGCCTCTTCCTCATCGACACCCTGCTCTCGGGCGACTTCGAGGCCTTCGGCAACGCGCTCGTCCACATGATCATGCCGGCCTGCGCGCTTTCCATGTACTCCATGGCCATCATCACGCGCATGACGCGCTCGAGCATGCTCGACACCCTGAACGAGGACTACGTCCGCACCGCGCGCGCCAAGGGCCTCCCGTCCGGCAAGGTGACGACGCACCACGCGCTGAGAAACGCCATGCTGCCCGTCTCCACCGTCATCGGCCTGCAGCTCGGCAGCCTCCTGGGCGGGGCGCTTCTCACCGAGACGGTCTTCGCGTGGCCGGGCATCGGCAAGTACGTGGTCGAGTGCATCCTGAAGTCCGACTTCCCCGTCGTCCAGGGCGTCGTCCTTCTCATCGGCGTGATCTTCGTCCTGATCAACCTCGTGGTCGACATCATCTACGCCTTCCTCGACCCGCGCATCAAGTACACGCAGGCGGAGGGGTGATGAGCATGTCCGAGAACACCGCGAACGCGGCGGCCGTCAAAGAGGCCGTCGAGAAGAAAGAGTCCCTCTGGAAGGACGTCTGGTACTCGCTGTCGCACAACGCGGCGGCCATGGTGAGCCTGGCCTTCATCGCCCTGCTCGTCGTCATCGCCGTCGTGACGGCCCTCTTCCCGTCCATCCTTCCCTACGACCCCTACGCCCAGGACCTCTCGCAGTCCTTCGCGACTCCGAGCGCCGCGCACATCTTCGGCTGCGACCAGCAGGGCCGCGACATGTTCAGCCGCATCCTCGTGGGCACCCAGATCACGCTCGCCGTCGGCCTGCTGTCCGTGGCCATCTCGCTCACCGTGGGCGTGGCGCTCGGCGCGGTCGCCGGCTATAAGGGCGGGGCGGTCGACACCTTGATCATGCGCGCTATGGACGTCATGCTCGCCGTGCCCTCAATCCTCCTCGCCATCACCTTCATGGCGGCGCTCGGCAAGGGCATCGACAAGGCCGTCGTGGCCATCGGCCTCGTGTCCATCCCCGAGTACGCGCGCATCGTGCGCAGCCAGATCCTCGCCGTCAAGGAGAGCGACTACGTCGCCGCCGCGCGCGTGATCGGCGACTCCGACGCGAAGATCATCATCCGCCACATCCTGCCCAACGTCATGCCCTCGATCATCGTCCGCGCGACGCTCGGCATCTCGAGCGCCATCCTCGACTGCGCCGCCCTCGGCTTCCTCGGCCTCGGCGTCCAGCCGCCCGCGGCCGAATGGGGCGACATGCTCGGCCGCGGCCGCAACTACATCTTCTCGGCGCCGCACGCCATGTTCTTCCCCGGCATGATGATCACCCTCACGGTGCTCGCGTTCAACCTGCTGGGCGACGGCGTGCGCGACGCGCTCGACCCGAAGTCCAGGAAGCGGTAGGTGACCAGTATGCTGCTAGAAGTCAAGGGCCTGAAGACCCAGTTCCCCACCCGCCGCGGCGTCGTCCACGCCGTCGAGGACGTGTCCTTCTCCGTCGACGCCGGCGAGACCGTCGCCGTCGTGGGCGAGTCGGGCTCCGGCAAGAGCGTCACCTCGCTCTCCATCATGAGGCTGCTCCAGGCGCCCGGCCACGTTGCCGGCGGCTCCATCACCTTCGACGGCCAGGACCTCCTCGCCCTCTCCGAGAAAGAGATGCAGCAGGTGCGCGGCGACCAGATCTCGATGATCTTCCAGGAGCCGATGACCTCGCTGAACCCCGTCTACCGCGTGGGCGACCAGATCGTCGAGGCCATCCGGCTGCACACCGACCTCGACAAGAAGGCCGCCTGGACGCGCGCCGTCGAGATGCTGCGCCTCGTCGGCATCCCGAGCCCCGAGGAGCGCGCGCACGACTACCCGCACCAGATGTCGGGCGGCATGCGCCAGCGCGTCATGATCGCCATGGCGCTCTCCTGCAACCCCAAGCTCCTCATCGCCGACGAGCCCACCACGGCGCTCGACGTGACAATCCAGGCCCAGATCCTCGACCTCATCTACAAGCTGCGGCAGGACTTCGGCATGGGCGTGCTGCTCATCACCCACGACCTCGGCGTCGTCTCCGAGGTGGCCGACCGCGTCGTCGTCATGTACCTCGGCCAGGTCGTCGAGACCGCTGACGTCGAGGCGCTCTTCGAGGAGCCCCTGCATCCCTACACGCTCGGGCTTCTCCACTCCATCCCTCGCCTCGAGGACGACGACTCCGAGCGTCTCTACACCATCAAGGGGCAGATCCCCGCGAACCTCGACCGCCCCGCCGGCTGCCCGTTCTCCGACCGCTGCGACCGCTGCATGGACCGCTGCCGCAAGGAGTGCCCGGAGCTCGCCGAGGTGCCGGGCCGGCCGGGCCGCTCCGTGCGCTGCTTCCTGTACGACCAGAAGGGGGGCTCCGATGCCTAGCGAGGATATCCTGCTCGACGTCCAGCACCTGACCAAGAGCTTCGTCGCCGACACGAGCTTCTTCGGGAAGCCGACGTCGTTCGTGCAGGCGGTGGACGACGTGTCGTTCCAGATCAAGAGGGGCGAGGCGTTCGGCCTGGTCGGCGAGTCCGGCTGCGGCAAGTCCACCATCGGGAAGATGCTCGTGGGGCTTCTCTCCCCCACCTCCGGGTCCATCAAGTTCGAGGGGCGCGAGCTCACGAACATGGGCAAGAAGGAGCGGCAATCGCTCTGCACGGACATCCAGCTCATTTTCCAGGACCCCTACGCGAGCCTGAACCCGCGCATGACCATCGGCAACATCATCGCCGAGCCGATCCGCACGAACAACATCCTTCCCGCCGATAAGGTCGACGCCCGCGTGGACGAGCTCCTCGAGCTCGTGGGGCTGCCCCATACGATGCGCAACCGCTACCCGCACGAGTTCTCGGGCGGCCAGCGCCAGCGCGTCGGCATCGCGCGCGCCCTCGCGGTGAACCCCAAGCTCATCGTCTGCGACGAGCCCGTCAGTGCATTGGACGTCTCCGTCCAAGCGCAGGTGCTCAATCTCCTGGACGACCTCAAGGAGCAGATGGGCCTCACCTACCTCTTCATCGCGCACGGCCTCAACGTGGTCAAGCACGTGAGCGACCGCGTGGGCGTCATGTACCTCGGCCGCCTCATGGAGATCACCGAGAAGAACGAGCTGTACCACAACCCGCTGTGCCCCTACACGCAGGCGCTTCTCTCCGCGATCCCCTCGGTCGACCCGAAGATGCGCCGGCGCAGGATCATCCTCGAGGGAGACGTGCCGAGCCCCATCGACCCGCCGGCCGGCTGTCGTTTCTGCAGCCGCTGCTTCGCCAAGGTGGGCGGCTGCGACGTGTCCGCGCCGGAGCTGCGCGAGGTCACGCCGGGCCACTGGTGCGCGTGCCACCGCTACGACAACGTGATGCCCGAGGGCGTGGTCGCCGAGGCGACGAAGATCCAGGAGATCTCCGCCCAGCCCGCCTACGGGCACGGCGAGAAGACCGTGCCCGGCGCCATGGGCCCCAACGGCCTCGGAAAGTAACCGCGCGCCGCGCTTCTTCTTGAGACGAGCCGAGCCCGGCGCCCTGCAATCGGGGCGCCGGGCTCGGCTTATGTGACAAAGCTCCAGCAGGTCGCGTATAGAAAAAAGCGGCCGACCATATGGCCGACCGCCTCGAATTCATGGAGCGGGCTACGGGGTTCGAACCCGCGACCTCCACCTTGGCAAGGTGGCGCGCTACCAACTGCGCTAAGCCCGCGTGACGCGAGGAGTAACTATACACGCCTTCGCGCGTCCGCGCAAGCAC
>JAUMVN010000037.1 GCA_030530145.1 Coriobacteriia bacterium
AAGGCCGAGCCTGCCGCCAAACCCAAGCCTTCGCCTGCGGCCAAGGCCCCCGCAAAGGCCGCGGCTGGTAAGAAGACCGTCAAGGGCTCCGCAAAAACCAAGTAACCGATGTAAAATCACAAGGGTCGCCCTTTAAAAGGGGCGGCCCTTATCGCCCGCGCACCACGCGACGGGTTCCTTTTTGGTGGGCGGGCAACGCCCGCCGCCCGTACCGTCAGCACGACCGCAAAAAAGGGGAGAGTATGGCAGACTACCAGCAGATCTTCAAGGACAAGAAGGATTTCGAGGCCCAGTACCGCGCAGCCTTCCAGTCCGAGCTCGGAAAGACGTTCGAGCAGAGTGACGAGCTCGAGCAGTTCCAGGTGCTCGCCAAGCTGATCGCCTCCAAGGGCAACGCCCAGCAGGCTGTTTCCCACACCGTCGACGAGAAGAAGGTCTATTACTTCTCCCTCGAGTTCCTCATCGGCCCGCTTCTGGACAACTACCTCATCAACTACGGCGTCCGTGACCTCGTGGCCGACGCCATGAAGGACATGGGCACCGACCTCGACGCCGTCTGCCGCCAGGAGGTCGACCCCGGCCTCGGCAACGGTGGCCTCGGCCGCCTGGCCGCGTGCTTCCTCGCGTCCATGGCCCACAACGGCATGGCCGGCTACGGCAACGGCATGCGCTACCGCTACGGCCTCTTCCACCAGGACATCGAGGGCGGCCGCCAGGTCGAGCGCACCGACAACTGGCTCGCCAACGGCTTCCCCTGGGAGACCCGCAAGGACGCCTCCTCCGTCGTGGTCCGCTTCGGCGGCCACGTCGTCCGCCACGAGGACGGCGACAAGTACTGGTTCACCGAGGAGGGCGGCGAGCTCGTCCGCGCGGTGCCCTACGACGTGCCCGTCATCGGCTTCGGCGGCAAGGTCGTCAACAAGCTGCGTCTCTGGTCGGCCGAGCCCGCGACCGAGGACTTCGACCTCGACGCCTTCAACGACGGCGACTACGCCAAGGCCAACAAGTTCCGTTCCGACGTCGAGGCCATCTCGACCATCCTGTACCCGAACGACGCCGGCGAGCACGGCCGCATGCTGCGCCTGAAGCAGGAGTACCTCTTCGTCTCCGCCGGCCTGCAGACCATCCTGCGCTCCTACGAGAAGGACTTCGGCCCCGACTGGAAGAACCTCGGCAAGCGCGTGAGCGTCCACACCAACGACACCCACCCCGCCATGTGCGGCCCTGAGCTGCTGCGCATTCTGGTCGACGACAAGGGCGTCGACTTCGACGAGGCCTTCGAGATCGTCCACGAGACCGTCTCGTTCACCAACCACACCGTCATGCCCGAGGCGCTGGAGAAGTGGCCCATCAACACCTTCCGCAACCTCCTGCCGCGCCTCTACATGTTCATCGAGGAGATCGACCGCCGCTGGCGCGACGGCCTCGCCGAGAAGCTCGGCGCCGACCACGGCTCCTGGACCGACGTCCTGCGCAACACCGCCATCCTCTGGGACGGCCAGGTGCGCATGGCGAACCTCTCCATCATCTTCTCCCACTCCGTCAACGGCGTCTCGGCACTGCACTCCGCCATCCTCCAGCGCGAGACCTTCCGCGACTTCGCCAAGCTCGAGCCGGAGCTCTTTAACAACAAGACCAACGGCGTCACGCACCGCCGCTTCCTGCGCGAGGCGAACCCCGCCTACTCCAAGCTGATCGCCGACGCCATCGGCGAGGGTTGGCTCAACGATGCCGACGAGCTCGAGAAGCTCGTGCCCTTCGAGTCCGACGTCAACTTCCTCGACGCCATGGACAAGGCCAAGAAGCAGAACAAGGAGCGCCTGGCGGCCTACGTCAAGGAGACCTCCGGCGTCGAGCTCGACACCGACATGGTCTTCGACGTCCAGGTCAAGCGCTTCCACGCCTACAAGCGCCAGCTCCTCTCGGTCTTCAAGATCCTCGACCTGCGCAACCGCATCCTCGACGACCCGTCCTTCTCGCCGGCGCCGACCGCGTTCATCTTCTCGGGCAAGGCGGCCCAGAGCTACGCCTTCGCCAAGGAGGTCATCCGCCTGATCAACTCCCTGGCCGACGTCGTCAACAACGACCCGCGCCTGAACGACAAGATGCGCGTGGCCTTCGTCCCGAACTTCGCCGTCTCCAACGCGCAGTACATCTACTCCGCAGCCGATATCTCCGAGCAGATCTCGCTCGCCGGCACCGAGGCCTCCGGCACCTCCAACATGAAGCTCATGATGAACGGCGCCCTGACCCTCGGCACCCTCGACGGCTCCAACGTCGAGATCTCCGAGCTCGTCGGCCCCGAGAACATCAAGATCTTCGGCATGAAGACCGAGGAGGTCGAGGAGCTCCAGGCTTCCGGCCGCTACTACGCGTGGGACTGCTACAACAACGACCGCGGCCGCACGGGCCGCATCGTCGACCAGCTCACCGACGGCACGCTGGCCGGCCTCTCGGGCAACTTCGAGAGCGTCCGCGACCACCTCATGGTCGAGAACGACCCGTACCTCGTCATGGGCGACTTCCACGCCTACGTCCAGGCCTGGGAGGAGCTCACGAACGGCTACGCAGACCGCCGCGCGTGGAACAAGGCGGCGCTGCACAATACCGCTAAGGCCGGGTTCTTCTCCAGTGACAGAACTATCGCCGAATACGAGGCCGATATCTGGCACATTGGAGCTTAGTTAGCAAGCCGGGGGATGAGACCCTCATCCCCCGGTTGAAGTTAGGCCGAAAGGAGTGGGGGAATGAGCAAGAAGGAGTGCATTGCAATGCTCCTTGCCGGTGGGCAAGGAAGCAGGCTCGGTGCGCTGACAAGCAACGTAGCTAAGCCCGCGGTGTCGTTTGGTGGCAAGTTCCGCATCATCGACTTCGCGCTCTCTAACTGCGCGAATTCCAATGTGAACACGGTCGGCGTGCTCACGCAGTACCGTCCGTACCTGCTGCACAGCTACATCGGGACCGGCGACGCGTGGAACCTCGACGAGCGCGACGGCGGCGTCTCGATCCTGCCGCCGTACGCCACGCAGACCGGCGGCGCCTGGTACGAGGGCACCGCTGACGCCGTGACGCAGAACATCGGCTACATCGAGCAGAACGATCCCGAGTACGTCCTTATCCTCTCGGGCGACCAGCTCTACCGCATGGACTACGCGGACATGCTCGCCACCCACAAGAAGAACAACGCGGACCTGACCATCGCCGTCATGCCCGTGCCTTGGGAGGAGGCTTCCCGCTTCGGCATCATCACCGCCGACGAGGACGGCCGCATCACCAAGTTCACCGAGAAGCCCAAGAAGCCCGATTCAAACCTCGCCTCCATGGGCATCTACATCTTCACCACCGACCTGCTGCTCGAGACCCTGCGCGAGGACGCCGTCGACCAGACCTCCGAGCACGACTTCGGCAACAACATCATCCCGAAGCTGCTCGGCGACGGTAAGCGCCTCTTCACGTACGAGTTCAACGGCTTCTGGCGCGACGTCGGCACCATCTCGTCTTACCACGAGACGAGCATGGACCTGCTGGGCCCGAACCCCGCCTTCGATATCTACGACGAGAACTTCCCGATCATGTCGAACGCGTCGACCCGTCCGCCCTCGTTCGTGGGACGCAACGGCGAGGTCGAGGACTGCCTCGTCTCCAACGGCGTCACCATCCTCGGCAAGGCCAAGCACTCCATCCTCTCGACCGACGCCTACATCGGCGAGCGTGCCACCGTCGTCGACTCCGTGCTGCTGCCCGGCGCCGTGGTCAAGGACGGCGCCCACGTCGTCCGCGCCATCCTCGGCGAGAACGCCGTGGTCGAGGAGAACGTCAACCTCGGCTCCGTCGACGCGACGAAGGACACTGCCGTCATCGGCAACGACGTCGTTGTCGGAAAGGGGGAGAACTAATCATGCAGAAGGTCATTGGCCTCATCACTTGCAACTACTCTGCCAAGGCCACCGGCCCCCTGACCGAGTATCGCCCGATCTCGTCCATGCCGTTCCTCGGCCGTTACCGCCTGGTCGACTTCGCGCTGTCCAACCTGGTCAACGCCGGGGCGCGCACCGTCGGCATGATCATGCCGTACAACTACCGCTCCATCATCGACCACGTCGAGTCCGGTAAGGACTGGGGCCTGGACCGCAAGAACGGCGGCCTGTTCATCCTGCCCGGCAGCGCCTTCGGCACCTCTCGCACCGGCGCCCGCTTCCTGCTGCGCGACCTCGTGCACAACAAGGTCTTCTTCACGCGCTCGAACGCCGACTACGTGATTCTCTCGTCGGCCAACTTCGTGTACAACATGGACCTGAACGACCTGTACAACGCGCACGTCGAGTCCGGCGCGGACATCACCGTCCTCACTGCCAGCGCCCCGCGCGTCAACGACGACGTCGTCGGCTTCAACGTCGACGGCGGCCGCGTCAACGGCGTCCACAACGGCGTCAACTTCGGCGACACGGCGTTCCTCGACTGCTTCATCATCAGCCGCCAGCTGCTCCTGGACATGTTCGACTGGTACGCGCCCACCGATTACCTCGACCTGTTCGAGGCCATGGCCGGCGACTTCGGCCGCGTGAACGTCCAGACCTACAACTACGACGGCTACGTCGCTCCTATCTTCAACAAGAAGGAGTACTTCACCGCGAACATGGACTTCCTTGACCCCAAGGTGTCCGAGGAGGTCTTCCCGGCGGACCGCTTCGTCAAGACCAAGGCCCACGACACGCCTCCCGCGAAGTTCGAGATCGGCTCGCGCGTCCAGAACTCCCGTATCTCGTCCGGCTGCCGCATCTACGGCCGCGTCTGCGACTCCATCCTCGGCCGCGGCGTCATCGTCGAGGCCGGCGCGACCGTGCGCAACTCCATCATCATGCAGGGCTGCATCGTCAAGAGCGGCGCCCGCGTCGAGAACGCCATCGTCGACCGCGGCAATACCGTCCCCGCCGGCACCGAGCTGCGCGGCACGCCCGACGACGTCCTCATCAAGGAGAAGAGCCGCGACTAGCGGGCTCTGCACGTAGGCACTACACAGAAAGCGAACAGAACATGACTGCTTCCGCCAAGCGCAGAAAGATCAGGGTGCTGTTCGCGGGCTCCGAGGCCGTCCCGTTCTCCAAGACGGGCGGCCTCGGAGATGTCGCGGGTTCCCTCCCGCGTGCCCTCAAGCACGCGGGCGCCCGCGCCGCCGTGATCACCCCGCTCTACGCTTCCATTCCGCAGGAGTACAAGGACCGCATGAAGCACGTGGCGGATTTCTACGTGCCTCTTGCCTGGCGCAGCATTTACTGCGGCATCGAGAAGGTCACCCTGCAGGACCTGGACTTCTACTTCATCGACAACAAGGACTACTTCGGCCGAGACGGCCTCTACGGCTACTTCGACGACGGTGAGCGCTTCGCCTTCTTCTCGAAGGCCATCTGCGAGGCCATCGCCAAGGTCCCCGAGCTCGAGTGCGACGTCCTGCACTGCAACGACTGGCAGACCGCGCTGTGCCCGGTGTTCCTCCGCGAGTTCTATCGCGAGGTCCCGCAGTGCAACAACGTGAAGACCGTCTTCACCGTGCACAACGTCAAGTTCCAGGGCCAGTACGGCGATAAGGTCGTCGACGAGATCCTGGGCCTCGGCCACATCCCCGCGGCTCGCGACCAGCTCCGCTGCGACAAGGACTCCATCAACTACATGAAGGGCGCCCTCTGCTACACGGACTGGATCACCACCGTCTCGCCGAGCTACGCCAACGAGCTCAAGATGCCGTTCTATGGCGAGGGCATGGACGGCATCTTCCGTCGCCGCGCGAACATCCTCTCCGGCATCCTCAACGGTATCGACCAGACCATCTGGAACCCGGCCTCCGACCCGATGATTCCGACCAACTACTCCAAGGACGACCTGGCCAACAAGGCCGAGTGCAAGCGCGCCCTCCAGGAGGAGCTGGGCCTCGACCAGGACCCGACGCGCCCGCTCATCGTGAGCATCGGCCGCCTGACCGACCAGAAGGGCCTCGGCCTCGTCCGCTACTCGATGGACCACCTCATGCAGCGCGGCGTCCAGGTTGCCATTCTCGGCACCGGCGACCACGACCACGAGGAGGCCTTCAAGTACTTCCAGTCCAAGTACCCCGGCAAGATGTGCGCCCGCATCGCGTTCGACAACGCGCTGTCCCACCGCATGTACGCCGGCGGCGACCTTCTCCTCATGCCGTCCGAGTTCGAGCCGTGCGGCCTTTCCCAGATGATCGCCATGCGCTACGGCACCCTGCCCGTGGTTCGCGAGACCGGCGGCCTGCGCGACTCCGTGGCCCCGTACAACAAGTTCACCGGCGAGGGCACCGGCTTCTCGTTCGCGAACATGAACGCCGACGAGATGTCCGACACGCTCCTTGGCGCTTGTGAGATCTTCTGGACGGATAAGCAGGCCTGGGATAAGCTCGTAGACAACGCGATGGCGGCCGACTTCAGTTGGCGCCGCGCCGCGAACGACTACATGGACATATACCACTGGCTCCACCCGGAGATCATTCGGTATAACAAGAGAAGAGACAGGTAATTCTTTGAGAGCAAGGCACGTTACCTCAGAGAAGGAGTACAGAACTCCATTCGGCGCCGCCCAGTTGGGCGGCGTCGTCACGCTTGGCATCGATATTTGGGACGACGACGTCACCTTCTGCACGCTGAGGGTGTGGACCGATGCCCACGGCGAGCAGCTCATCGAGATGCGCGGCTCCGAGCACAGCGACCACCTGCACTTCTCGGTGGACTATAAGCCCGCCGAGACCGGCATCGTGTGGTACAGCTTCGACATCGAGGCGTCCGACGGGGCTGTGTGGCGCTACGGCGCGCGCCCCGGCTGGACCACCGGCGAGGGCGCCTTCGCGTACGGCGACCCGCCCTCTTTCCAGCTCACCGTGTACGAGCCGCGCGCGACGCAGCCCGACTGGTACAAGAACGGCATCGTCTACCAGATCTTCCCCGACCGCTTTGCTCGCGGTGAGGGTTGGCACGAGCTCGCCGACGCCGCGCTCGAAGAGCACAAGAACGGCATCGAGCGCGCGCTCGTGGAGGACTGGGATGAGCCCGTCACGTACAAGCGCGTCTCCGAGACCGACCAGAGCATCGCGCGCTGGGACTTCTACGGCGGCACGCTCGACGGCATCCGCCAGAAGCTCGGCTACCTCAAGGGCCTGGGCATCACGGTCATCTACCTGAACCCGATCTTCGAGGCGGCGAGCAACCACCGCTACGACACGGCCGACTATCTGCGGATCGACCCGATGCTCGGCGACGAGGCCGCGTTCGGCCGTCTGTGCGACGAGGCCGCCGAGATGGGCATCTCAGTCATTCTCGACGGCGTGTGGAACCACTGCGGCCGCGATTCCGTCTACTTCAACCGCGACGGGAACTACGACGAGCCGGGCGCGTGGCAGGCTCACGAGGACGGCGAGAAGAGCAGGTACGAGGACTGGTTTAGCTTCAACGACGACGGCACCTACGCCGGCTGGTGGGGCAACCAGGACATGCCGACGTTCCGCGCGGACGCCGAGGAGTACCACGAGCTGATCTGCGGCAAGGACGGCGTGGTCCGCAAGTGGCTGCGCGCCGGCGCCGCCGGTTGGCGCATGGACGTGGCCGACGAGCTCACCGACGAGTTCATCGCCCAGATCAAGGAAGCCATGCTCGCCGAGAAGGACGACTCCGTGCTCATCGGCGAGGTCTGGGAGGACGCGTCGCACAAGACCGCCTACGGGGTGCTGCGCCAGTACTTCGAGGGCAAGGAGCTCGACGGCGTCATGAACTACCCCATGCGCACCGGGCTTCTTGACTTCGTGTGCAACCGCATCGGGGCCTCCGAGCTGGTCGCACGCCTGGAGCAGCTGCAGGAGAACTACCCGCGCGAGGCTTTCTACAGCTGCCTTAACCTGCTGGGCAGCCACGACCGCGAGCGCCTCTTTACCATGCTGGGCAACGCGCCGGACCCCGACTCCATGAGCGAGGCCGACCGCGCGGCGTATAGGCTGCCGGAGGGCCAGGCCGGCCTCGCGATGAGCCGCCTGTGGCTCACCGTGCTGCTGCAGATGACGTTGCCCGGCGTGCCGTGCGTCTACTACGGCGATGAGCTGGGCCTCGAGGGCCTGCGCGACCCCTTTAACCGCGGGACCTTCCCGTGGGGCGGCGGCCGCAAGGACTGCTTCAACATCGTGCGCAACTCCATCGCCATCCGAAAGACCCTGCCGGTGCTCACCGACGGCGACTTCAAGCCGTTTAGCAGCGGCGACGACGTCTTCGGCTTCACGCGCCGCGGTAAGGACGGCAGCTGCGTGTGCGTGCTGGCCAACGCGAGCCTCTCGAACGCGCACACGGTGACTGTGCCCATGGTCGACGAGGCCGTGAGCGACGTCGTCTCCGGCATGGGCCCCAAGGTCAAGAACGGCCGCGCGGAGGTCTTCCTCTGGCCGCTCGGCACCGCTATCCTGCACTTCCACAAGAAGCAGCGCCTCCAGAAGCCGCTCGAGCGCGGCATGGGCGTGCTCTGTCACGTGACCTCCGTGCCCAACGGCGGCAAGCCCGGCACCATGGGCGCGCCGGCCAAGGCGTTCGTCGACTGGCTGGCCGCGGCGGGCGTGCGCTACTGGCAGGTGCTCCCGGTCACGCCGCCGGACAGCTTCGGCTCGCCGTACGCGGGCTTGGGCGCGTTCGCGGGCTCGACGGCGCTTCTTGCCGAGGACGAGGCCACGACGCTCGCCGAGCTCAAGGGCTGCGAGCAGACGCGCAAGTACCGTGAGTTCTGCGACAAGAACGAGTATTGGCTCACGAGCTACGCGTGCTTCATGGCCATCAAGGACCTGCTCGGACCCGTCGAGTGGCAGAAGTGGCCGGAGAAGTACCGCAGCTTCTCGCCTGACCTGGCGAACGACCCAAAGCTCAAGGCCGGTGTGCAGAAGCACATGAAGCTCCAGTACGCGTTCGATGCGCAGTGGAGCGAGCTGCGAGCGTACGCCAACGAGCGCGGGATCAAGATCATCGGCGACATGCCCATGTACGTGTGCGGCGACTCCGCCGACACCTGGGCCGAGCCGGACATCTTCCAGCTCGACGAGGACGGCTACGCGGGCGCGCAGGCCGGCGCCCCCGGCGACGCGTTCGCGCCTGAGGGCCAGATGTGGGGCAACCCCACGTACAACTGGGACGTCCTGCGCGAGCAGGGCTACGGCTGGTGGCTCTGCCGCTTCAGTCGCGCGTTCGACGTGTACGACTACGTGCGCCTCGACCACTTCATCGGGTTCTCTTCTTACTATTCGATCCCGAAGGGCAAGAAGGCCTCCGAGGGCGAGTTCAACTTCGGCCCGGGCGCCGAGCTTTTCCAGGCGGCGTACAAGCAGTTCGGCCCGCTGCCCTTTATCGCCGAGGACCTGGGCGCCATCACCCCGGCGGTCCGCGCGCTCGTGGCCGAGACCGGCATCCCCGGCATGGACGTCGTGCAGTTCAACGACGGCGACGTGCGCGATGGCTACGAGCCCAAGCCCGGCACCATCGTGTACGCGGGCACGCACGACAACCAGACCCTGCTCGGGTGGGTCAAGTCGCGCTTCGGCGTCGAGGGGGAGGAGGCGCGCGAGCTTGCGGCGCGTCTTGCCCGCGACGTGCTGGCAACGGACGCCGACGTGGCCGTCATGCAGCTGCAGGACGTGCTCGGGCTTGACGACGAGGCCCGCATGAATGTCCCCGGCGTGGCCGAGGGCAACTGGAGCTGGCGCGCCGACGCCGACGAGGTCGCCGCTGCGGCGGAGCACCTGGCCGAGCTCGTGCGCGAGAGCGAGCGGTAAGAAGCGCGAGCGCCGAGCACGATTAAGATCGCGTCGAGGTGGCGCTGTCTCGAGGTGGCGCCACCTCGAGGCATTTCTCGCCGAGGTGGTGTGAAACTGCCAAGAAAATCGCCCGAGGTGGTGCCTGGGACACCACCTCGGGCGATTTTTGCCTTACCTATTTGAGCTCGCCGCTAGAGGTCGCGGTAGTCGATGAGGCGCAGGTCAGGCTGGGATTCGAGCCAGGCGCAGAGCTCGGGGTCGATGAGCGCGTCGACCTCCTGGACGCGCGGCGTGGTGAGCGACGAGTTCTGCAGGATGAAGTTGTCCAGGTAGCCGGGGTGGCAGACGAAGATGACCGTCTCGCCGTCGGCCATGCCCTCGACCGCGCGGTGGATGGACGCGGCAGGGTCGTAGTCGGGCAGCATCGACTCCATGACCATGCGAACCGGTGTGTTTCCGCAGGTCACGGTCACGGCAGAGTCGAAGCTCGCCACCTGCTCGCGAAGGCCAAGCTCCGCAGCGACGTCGTGGATGGCTTGGTTGAGGTTCTCGCTCAGGACGGCGTGGGCCTCGAAGTAGTCCGGCTCGCGGCCGACGACCTCGACGAAGCGGTCATGCTGGGCGCGGATCTCGACGCACGCCTCGTCGAAGTCGACGAGCTCCTCTCCGCGCTTGAAATGCTCGCGGAACTCGCGGCTGCTGTGGAAGCAGCCGTCGGGGCCAAGCAGGCTGGGGATACGCGCGGGGTCGGCGCACGGGCGGCCGAGGCAGACGTTGGTGTGCTGGCCGACGGCGATGTCCGCGTCCGCGACCCAGGAGTAGCCGCGCGCGGTCTCGGGCATGTTCGGCATGAGGCCGACGGAGCGCACGAGCCCCTCGTTGACGGCGCGGGCAATGCCCAGGTCAACGGCGTAGGAGTACCCGATATCGTCGGCGCGGATGAGTAACTGTTTCATGTGGAACGCTCCTTGGCAAGAAGCGCGACGGGCTGGGAAGCTCGTCGCGCGTGGGGGTCGATATCTGAATTCTACTTGCTCGCGGCAGCCGCCTCGGCATCCGCGGCCAGCTCTTCCTTGGTGAATCCGAAGAGGAAGGCAATGGCAGCGGCCGAGACGAATGCGGCGGTGGAGGCGATGCAGCCCCAGACGAGGTTCGTAGTGCCGCCCGCCACATAGCCGGTGAGGCCGAGAATGTTGGTAGCGCCGAGGATGTAAACCGTCACATTGCTAACGGCGGCGATAAGGCCGCCGATGGCGCCTCCGGCAACCATTGCGATGAGGCAACGGGTGTACTTGAAGCCGCAGCCGTAGAGCGCGGGTTCGGTCACGCCGCCGACGATGCCGGAAAGCGAGAAGCCCAGCATAGAGCCCTTTTCGTCGGTTTCGCGCAGTCGCAGGAACGCACCGAACGCCATGCCCCAGGTAGCGAACTGGGCAATGCCGCCCGCGACCATGACGCAGGAGTCGGAACCGGCGGTGAGCAGCTGAACGATGCCGAGCGAGAGGAGCACCTGGTGCATGCCGGTCATGACGAGGAACTCCCAGAAACCCGCGATGAGCACGAGCGCGAGGATGGTCACGACGCCGCCGGCGTTGCCGAGTCCGAACATGAAGTTGCCGAGCAGACCACCAAGGATGGAGCCGACAGGTGCGAGGACGCAGAGGGCAACCGGAACCATTACGAACATAGTGCCGACGGGCACGAAGACCGTGGAGAGCATGTCGGGAACGATCTTCTTCATGAACTTCTCAACCACCATGAGCACTGGCATGGAGAGAAGCATCGGGAGGACGGTGCTGGAGTAGTTGTTGAGCTGGGCGGGAAGAACGCCGTAGATCATCGTGGAGGAGGCGCCGGTGTCGGCGGCAGCCTCGATCAGCGCGATGAACTCGGGGGCGATGATGACGCCGCCGAGCATCATTCCGAGCGGCTGGCTGCAGCCAAGTTGTTTCGCGGCTGCCCAGCCCAGGTAGATGGGCAGGAAGTAGTAGCCCGCGTTGTAGAGCCAGTTGTAGAAGAGGTTATAGAGGTCGGAGTCGGCGGCCCAGAGCCCGAGCATCCCGTCGCCGCAGACTACGGCCACGGTGCGGAACATGGCGGCACCCATGATGATGGGGATCGTCATGACCATGGTCTTGGAGAGGTAGTTGAGAATCTTCTGACCGATGACTTTCGGCGTGAGCGGCTCCTTTGCGCCGAGCCCGCCGTCGAGGTTCTCGTTGATGGCGCCGTCGCCGGAGACGCCGAGGGCGAGGGCGGCCTCGTAGACCTTCGGGACGTTCTGGCCGATGATGACCTGGTACTGGCCGCCGGACCACTGGGCGCCGAGAACACCCTTGATGGCCTTGACCTGGTCGTCGTTGGGGATGGACTGGTCCTTGAGATTGAGGCGCAGGCGCGTCATGCAGTGCGTCGCGCTCGTGATGTTGGCGGCCCCGCCGACGGCGGCGAGGACCTCCTCGGCGATCTTCTTGTTGTCGGTTGCCATGCGGCTTCCCTTCCTTCGTGGGCTGTGCGCTAGCTGCGCGGGTGGGGCCCGGGGCGGGAAGTCGGGTACCTCGACATAAAAAATCACCCCGGAACACTACACGAAACAGAAGCCGGCCGGGTGGCCTTGCTTCCGTGATCGGTAGTGCCTCGCGGAGCGAATCCTTGAGTAGCACCCAATTCGATTGTTGTAATCGCAGGTGGGCTGGCGCGGCGGCAAGGCGCGGGCGGCGAACGGTAGGAGTTGGGGCGGCGAGCGGCGTTTCTTGGCGGGCGATGGGGGTGGTGATCGAAGCCGGCGCTCGACGGCTGCCTAGCCCGCTACTCGCTCTTTGCCACCACGCGGGTGATATGGAGGATGAGGTAGAGCACCTCTTCGTCGGAGAGCTCGGTGGCGTATGTGGCGCCGATCAGCTCCGCGACCTCGCGTGCGCAGACGGTCGCCTCGGGGTACTGGCTGCTCAGCGACGTGTAGAGCTCGGCGTTCTCGGTCTCGAAGGGTGCGCCGGACTCGAGCCGCTCGAGCAGGTAGCGGATGTGGCTCACAAAGCGCGTGTAGGCGAAGGACGCCTCGTCGATCGTCACGCCCATACACCGCTCGATGATGCGCGCGATGCGGTCGAAGAGCTGTTCTTCTTTGCGCTCGGCGCGCGCCGCCCGCGGGCTTGCGGAGACAGCGGCGTTCGCGATGGAGAGCGCGATGCCGGCCGCTTCTTGCCGCTGGACGCGCACACGGAAGGTCTTCTGCATGCCGGCGACGGCCATCTCGCCCAGGCGGAACTCGACGGGGTGGGCGGTCTCGACCTCGCGCCACAGCGGCATGGGCAGGACCATGTGGTCGCGGGCGCGCTTGAGCGCGAACTGGATGTGGTCGGCGAGCGTGATGGGCAGGTTCGGCGAGAGCTCATAGGAGAGCTGCTGGGTGGCGAGGCTCGCGAGCTGGGCCGCGAACTCGAGCACCTCGGGGTCGACCTCCTCAATAAAGGCCAGGTACTTGGGGTCGATGCCGTAGAACGTGCGCTGAATCTGGCTGAGCGGGACCTCGTGCGGCATCTCGCCGAAGCCGATGCCCTTGCCGGTGGCGATGAGCTCGCGCCCCGAGCCGTCGAGGCACACGGCCGTATTGTGGTTGATGCGCTTGATGGCCTGCACGCGTGTCCTCCTGTGACGGTCTTTAAGGTTCGAGTGTATCCCACGCGCATGGATTGGCGTCGTGGGGATCTACCCTGCTTCTGGAGTCAGTTTTGAGTCAAAAAGTGACTCCAAAAGCAGGGTAGACGCGCTCGGCAGTCGCAAAGCCGCGCTCACCGAACGTCTTGTGCCTAGACGGTGCCCGGCTGGGCATAAAACACCTTCACTCGGGAGGTGGTGCGGTGAGCAAAGAGGTGGATGCGAGAGTTGAGGAGTGGATGGCCGTGTCCGAGCGGGAGCGGACATGCTATGTGCCTCAGGGGAAGGGGGAGGCGCGCTGTTTGGCGCGCCGCGTTGGAAAGGGAATCGCCAGGCCGGCACGCGGGCTTTATGTGCGCCAGGATGCTTGGGATAAGCTGGAGCCTGACGAGCAGGCCATCTGGATTATTCGTGGGATGGCCGGGCTGCGCCCCGGCTTGGCTTTTTGCGGGCCGTCGGCGGCGATCATTCATGGACTCGATGTCCCCTGGCGGGCGCTCGATCGCGTCCACGTGGCGGAACAGAGCGGTTGTCATGCGCGCTCGGATGGCCTGATGGTCCGCCATGAGTATTCGGGCGAGCTCGCTCAGGTCGATGGCGTGCGGGTTACTCCGTATGTGCGGACCGTCGCCGACTGCTTGCGCTGGCTTCCCTTTCCGGACGCGCTGGCCGTGGCGGACTCCGCCCTCAAAGATATGGGGTGGTCGGCCGAAACGTTGGCTTCGCGCATTGAGGAAGAGCTTTCTTGTTGTGTTGGCAAGGCCTCTGCGACGAAGGTCGCGCTGTTTGCCGATGCGGCGAGCGATAACGCGGGCGAGTCGATCGCCCGCGGCGTGATGCTCGAGCTTGGGTATGCCAAGCCGGTTCTCCAGTTTGAGGTTCCAGACTTTGTGGAGCCTTGGCGCAAATACTATATCGACTATGCCTGGCTTTCTGAAGAGGGCGTCCCTCTGGTGTTCGGCGAGCTTGACGGGTATCGGAAGACGGAGAACGCCGCGTACATGGGAGGCCGCAGCGCGGAGCGCGTGCTCTTGGACGAGAGGCGACGGGAGTCGCGCATTTCGCTGCTTGGCGTGCCGATCGTGCGATTCTCGCTCGCTCAGGCGCTCCGCGACTGGGAGTTCGCGCTGCTGCTTGACTCCTACGGGGTGCCTCATGCTCAGTAAGGGGACATGCATCTCGCCTACCCTGCTTTTGGAGTCAGTTTTGGGCCTAAAAGTG
>JAUMVN010000038.1 GCA_030530145.1 Coriobacteriia bacterium
GACTTCCTGGGGAAGTAGGGGAGCAGCCTGCCCGGCCGCCCGCATCAACGAACACGAAAGGAGCCGTCATGGGCTTCATTACCAGCAAGAATGTCCTTCTCAACCAGAATGCCACCACCAAAGAGGAGGTTCTCCGCCGGATCTCCGACCTCTCTGTCGAGCTCGGCTGCGCGAGCGACTCCGATGAGGTCTTCGCCGGGTTTCTCGCCCGCGAGCAGATCGACCAGACCGGCATGACCGACGGTTTCGCCATCCCGCATTGCAAGACGGACGCCATCGCTTCCGCGTCGCTCGTCATCTACCGCAACAACCGCACGCTGGATTGGCCGAGCCTGGACGGCAACCCTGTTGACGTCGCGGTCGCGCTGCTCGTTCCTGCCTCCGAGGCCGGCACCACGCACCTGCGGCTTCTTGCCAAGGCCGCCCAGCTCCTCATGGACGATGACTTCAAGGCCCTTCTTCGCGGGTCCGACGACGCCGAGGCCATTGCCGCCTCCGTCAACGCCGCGCTCGCGTAGGGCTCCGAGGCTCAACGGCCCTTGAGCCGGGGCCACCT
The DNA here is from genome assembly GCA_030530145.1 of Coriobacteriia bacterium. Lineage (GTDB taxonomy): Bacteria > Actinomycetota > Coriobacteriia > Coriobacteriales > Atopobiaceae > Paratractidigestivibacter. The sequence goes on from JAUMVN010000038.1 coordinate 557, forward strand.
GGCAAGAAGCCCTCGAGGTGGCGCCACCTCGAGGTACTTCTCGCCGAGGTGGTGCGAAACTGCCAAGAAAACCGCCCGAGGTGGTGTTTGGAACACCACCTCGGGCGGCTTGCCATTTGCTCTGCAGAGAAGCTCGTTCCTACAGGTGAAGCACGCGGTCGCGAATCTCCTCGGTGCGGCCCTGGTTCCAGAACTGCGTGCCGATGTAGCCGCAGGTGCGGCGCGCGACGTTCATCTTGGACTGGTCGCGGTTGCCGCAGTGCGGGCACTCCCACACGAGCTTGCCGTCGTCCTCCACGATGTGGATCTCGCCGTCGTAGCCGCACACCTGGCAATAATCGCTCTTCGTGTTGAGCTCGGCGTACATGATGTTGTCGTAGATGTAGCGCATCACGGACAGCACGGCCTCGAGGTTGTCCTGCATGTTCGGCACCTCGACGTAGGAGATGGCGCCGCCGGGGGAGAGGCGCTGGAACTCGCTCTCGAACTTGAGCTTGGTGAAGGCGTCGATCTTCTCGGTCACGTGCACGTGGTAGCTGTTGGTGATGTAGCCCTTGTCCGTGATGCCGGGCACGACGCCGAAGCGGCGCTGAAGGGCCTTGGCGAACTTGTACGTGGTCGACTCGAGCGGCGTGCCGTAGAGGGAGTAGTCGATGTCCTCGGCGGCCTTCCACTCCTCGCACTTGTCGTTCATCTTCTGCATGACGGCGAGCGCGAACGGCGTGGCCTCGTGGTCGGTGTGGCTGTGGCCGGTCATGGCCTTGACGCACTCGTAGAGGCCCGCGTAGCCGAGGCTGATCGTGGAGTAGCCGCCGTAGAGCAGCGGGTCGATGACCTCGCCCTTGGGCAGGCGCGCGAGGGCGCCGTACTGCCACAGGATCGGCGCGGCGTCGGAGAGCGTGCCGCAGAGGCGGTCGTGGCGGGCGCGCAGCGCGGTGTGGCAGAGCTCCAGGCGCTCCTCGAAGATCTCCCAGAACTTGGCCATGTCGCGGCCGGCGGAGAGGGCCACGTCGGGCAGGTTGATGGTGACGACGCCCTGGTTGAAGCGGCCGTAGTACTTGGGCTTGCCCGGCTCGTAGTTCTTGGCCCTCGCGACGTTGCCGTAGCCGTTGCCGGTGCGGTCCGGGGTGAGGAAGCTGCGGCAGCCCATGCAGGTGAAGACGTCGCCGTTGCCGACGGTCTCGCCCAGGGAGAGCTTGTACTCGCGCATCTTCTTCTCGGAGATGTAATCGGGCACCATGCGTTTGGCGGTGCACTTGGCGGCGAGCTTAGTGAGGTAGTAGTACTTGCCGGACTCGTCGACGTTGTCCTCCTCGAGCACGTAGATGAGCTTGGGGAAGGCGGGGGTGATCCACACGCCGGCCTCGTTCTTCACGCCCTGGTAGCGCTGGCGCAGCATCTCCTCGATGCAGAGGGCGAGGTCCGCCTTCTCCTGGGGGTTGCGCGCCTCGTTGAGATACATGAACACGGTGATGAACGGCGCCTGGCCGTTGGTGGTCATGAGGGTGACCACCTGGTACTGGATGGTCTGGACGCCGCGGGCGACCTCCTCGCGCAGGCGGCGCTCGACGATGGTATTGATGGCTTCCTCGCCGGGGTGGGCGTCGATGGCCTCCATCTCGGCGTAGACCTGGCGGCGGATCTTCTTGCGCGAGACGTCGACGAAGGGCGCCAGGTGCGTGAGCGAGATGGACTGCCCGCCGTACTGGCAAGAAGCGACCTGCGCGATGATCTGCGTCGCGATGTTGCACGCGGTGCTGAAGGAGTGCGGGCGCTCGATGAGCGTGCCCGAGATGACGGTGCCGTTCTGCAGCATGTCGTCAAGGTTGATGAGGTCGCAGTTGTGCATGTGCTGCGCGAAGTAGTCCGCGTCGTGGAAGTGGATGATGCCCTCCTCGTGGGCGGACACGACCTCCGGGGGAAGAAGCTCGCGCATGGCCAGGTCCTTGGAGACCTCGCCGGCCATGTAGTCGCGCTGGACGCTGACGACGGTGGGGTTCTTGTTGGAGTTCTCCTGCTTGACCTCCTCGTTGTTGCACTCGATCAGCGAGAGAATCTTGTCGTCGGTCGTGTTCTTGTGGCGCTTCTGGGCCTGCACGTAGCGGTAGATGATGTAGTGGCGGGCCACCTCGAAGTGGTCGAGGGCCATGAGCTGGTCCTCGACGAGGTCCTGGACCTCCTCGACGGTGACGGTGTGGCCGGCGTTCATGCACTCGTCGGCCACGTTCAGGGCGGCGAACTTGATGCTGCGCTCGCTCAGGCGGTCCTCCTCGGGGACCTCGAGGTTGGCGCCGTGGATGGCGTTCTCGATCTTCTCGACGTCGAACGTGACCTCCGCGCCGTTGCGCTTGATGATCTTCATTGCCGCACCTTCCCCACAAATATGGCGCGCCAAACGACGCGCCGAAAATCTTGCTCGTTGTGTTCTGGACTTACTATGCCACAACCCGTTGTGTTTAGGTTGTTCATGCGGCACAAGATATTGTCAAATAGGCACTTGACTTTACTAAGCGGGGCGAGAAGGGCCGCGTTGCCGCAGGCAGGCGGGGCGCCCTTCCATAAAAACGGGCCGGAACTTTTTTGGTCGAGGCGAACAAGCGATGGAGCCTGAGTGAACCCTTCGTTGAGGGCGCCGCGACGCCCGCGGCCGAGCTCGCCGGCGGGCGGTTCCGCGCGTCGTTGTGGTCCCATGCCGGGTGTAAAGTGGGAGAACTGAACTCTTACCAATGATTGGAGAGCAATGGAACTCTCGAAGAGGCTCGACCTCTTTCGGGCCGAGGTCTTCGCGGCCCTGAACGAAAGGCGCCGCGCCCTCGAGGCGCAGGGGCACACGGTCTACGACCTCTCGGTCGGGACCCCCGATTTCCAGCCGGCGCCGCACCTGGTGGAGACGCTGCGCGCGTCCGCCCTCGACCCCGACAACTGGAAGTACTCGCTGCACGACAAGGACGCGCTGCTCGACGCCGTCTGCGGCTACTACGAGGACCGCTACGGCGTGGCCGGGATCGGCCGCGAGCAGGTCATGAGCTGCCGCGGAACCCAGGAGGGCATGCTGTGGGCCATCGAGGCGCTCACGGACCCCGGCGACACCGTGCTCGTCCCCGACCCGTGCTACCCCGTGTTCCAGAACGCGACCAAGCTTGCCGGCGCGACGTGCGCATACTACCCGCTCACGGCGGAGCACGACTTCCTGCCCTACGTCGACGGCATCGACCCCGCCGTCGCGGACGCCGCCAAGGCCATGATCGTCTCGCTGCCGGCCAACCCCGTGGGCTCGGTGGGCACGCCGGAGGTCTACGAGCGTATCATCGCGTTCGCGCGCGAGCACGACCTCGTGATCATCCACGACAACGCCTACTCCGACATCATCTTCGACGGCCCCGCGGGCGGCAGCTTCCTGGCCTACCCCGGCGCCCAGGAGGTCGGCGTCGAGTTCCTCTCGCTCTCCAAGAGCTTCAACGTCACGGGCATGCGCCTCTCGTTCCTCGTCGGCCGCCCGGACATCGTGGCCGGCGCGAAGAAGCTCCGCGGCCAGGTCGACTTCGGCATGTTCTACCCTGAGCAGGACGTGGCCATCGCCGCGCTCACCGGCCCGCGCGAGCAGGTCGAGGAGCAGCGCATGAAGTACCAGGCCCGCCGCGACGCGCTGTGCGAGGGCCTCGAGGCCATCGGCTGGGACCGCCCGAACGCCCACGGCTCCATGTTCGTCTGGGCGCGCCTGCCGCATGGCCGCACGGACTCCATCGACTTCGCGCTCGAGCTCATGGACAAGGCCGGCGTCATCGTCACGCCGGGCGCGAGCTTCGGCCCTTCGGGCGAGGGTTTCTGCCGCATGGCGCTCGTCCTGCCGCCCGAGCGGCTGCGCGAGGCCGTGGCCGCCATCAAGGCCGCGAACATCTAGGGGAGGGTGCATGACCAGGGAGAACATGACCCGCCGCGGCTTCGTCGGGCTTGCCGGGGCGGCTGCGCTGGCCCTCGCGGGCTGCTCCTCGTCCGGCGCGTCCGACGGATCGGCGAAGAAGGACGGCGGATCCTCGGCGGCGGGCTCTTCTTCCCAGGGCTCCTCTTCCTCGAGCTCGACCGACGCTTCGTCGGACGGCCTTTGGGCCCCCGAGGACGGCGACCCCTACGCCGCGGGCACCCACCACGCGTCCATTGAGGTCGAGGGCCTCGGCACCATCGAGGTCGCGCTCAACGCCAACGTCGCGCCCATCACCGTCGCGAACTTCTGCCGGCTCGCGAACGAGGGCTTCTACGACGGACTCACGTTCCACCGCGTGATCGAGGGCTTCATGATCCAGGGCGGCGACCCCAAGGGCGACGGCACGGGCGGCTCCGACCAGTGCATCAAGGGCGAGTTCACCCAGAACGGCGTGAGCAACCCCATCAGCCACGTGCGCGGGACCATTAGCATGGCGCGCTCGTCGGACTTCGACTCCGCGAGCTCGCAGTTCTTCATCATGCACGCGACGAACACCTCGCTCGACGGCAAGTACGCCGCGTTCGGCAACGTGACGAGCGGCCTCGAGGTCGTCGACGCCATAGCCGAGCAGACCCCGGTGCAGGACTCCAACGGTACCGTCGCCTCTGCCGACCAGCCCAGGATCTCGAAGGTGACGGTCGTGGACTAGGCGGGGCCCCTCCGCGCAGCCATATGGCGGGCACGCCTCTCGGGCCCGGCGCCGGTTATCGCGGCGCCGGGCCCCTGTTTTTGTCCGCGAGGGCCCGCGACTGTGGCGGCTTTTACCCCCTACTAATAAGCCCCTTTATATGCAATACCGAATCGATAAACGGTACAAAACACCCGTTTACATGCTATAATTGCGAAAACGAAAGGGGTTTCCTATGTATCAAATCGGCGAGTACATCGTTCATCCGGGGCAAGGCGTCTGTCGGGTGGAGGATGTGAGCGCCGGGCCCGAGGGAACCTATAAGCTCCTGCCCATGGGGCAGCGCCACGCCATCCACATCAGCTTCCCCGTGTGCAACGAGGGCCGCCTGCGCCCCGTGCTCAGCGCCGACGAGGCGCACGAGATCATCGACCAGTACCCGCTCATGGACGTCGACGACTTCACCGAGCGCAACAACTCCCTCGAGGAGCAGCACTTCAAGCAGGAGATTCGCAACGGCTCGTGCCGCGACGCGGTCCGCGTGGTAAAGACGTTCGTCGCGCGCATCGCCGAGGTCGAGAGCCGCAACAAGAAAGCTCCCGTGGCCTATGAGCGCATCCTCAAGCAGGCGCGCGAGCGCTCCCTGCAGGAGCTCTCCTGCGCCCTGGATTGCTCGCCGGAGGACGTGGCGGCGCTCTTCGAGGCGGCGCTTCTCGCCGACCCGACCGAGAACTAGCCGCCGCCCGGGGTTCTGCGCCCCTTTGCGGGGCCGTTACCTCGCGTTACGTTTTCGGTCTTCTTGCCCGCAGCAGACGCGTGTCGGGTATTTCTTCGATAGAATGGCAACCTAATCAACTCTATCGAGGAGGACACATGCCGACTTCCGACGTCGCATCCAGCAACCGCGCCATCATCACCGTCCTGGGCAGCGACCGCCCCGGCATCGTCGCGTCCGTCACCGGCGCCCTCGCCGAGCGCCAGGCCAACATCCTCGACATCTCGCAGACCATCCTGCAGGGCATCTTCACGATGACCATGCTCGTCGACCTCGGCGCCGCCGCCGAGTTCTCCGAGCTCAAGGCCAAGCTCGACGAGCTCTCCGAGGCCCTCGGCGTGCAGATCACTCTGCAGCGCGAAGAGGTCTTCCGCTACATGTACCGCCTTTAGGACCGCAACGAGGCCCATCCGCGCCCGCACATACCGGCGGCGATAAGCGCCGACGACCCGGGCACAGGCCTTCTCTTTACTTGGGAGGTTCTGCCAATGGCACTTATCCGCAACCGCAAGGGCGGCACGCGCCCGATTCTTTCCGCGCTCGAGACCTCGGCCATGACGCATGTGGCGGACGCCTACCCCATGCCGTCGGTGGCGCTCGGCCGCCCGCGCGTCTCCGACAAGCTCTATGAGGGCTTCGAGGACATCGACGTCGTCCCGGCCGAGCTCTACACCAAGTACGACGTCAAGCGCGGCCTGCGCAACGCGGACGGCTCCGGCGTGCTCGTGGGCCTCACGACCATCTCGAACGTCCACGGCTACAACAAGACTCCCGAGGGCGTGAAGCCCGACGAGGGCGACCTCATCTACCGCGGGTACCACATCGCCGACCTTATCGACAACGCGCAGGCCGAGGACCGCTTCGGCTACGAGGAGTGCGCGTACCTGCTCATGACGGGCGTGCTGCCCACCCAGGGCCAGCTCGACGACTTCAAGGCCCGCATCGATTCCCGCCGGCAGCTGCCCGAGGGCTTCCTGCACATCTTCCCGCGCACCACGTACAGCCAGAACATCATGAACGTGCTGCAGCGCGCCACGCTGCTGCTGTACTCCTTCGACCCCACGCCGGACGACACCACGCCGACCCACGAGATCGACGTCGCGCTGTCGCTGCTCGGCCGCTGGCCGCGCACCGCGGCCGTGGCGCACGAGGCGGCCGTGGCCTCCGCCACGGGCACCAAGCTGCTGGTGCCGCCGGCGCGCGAGGGCTTCTCGATGGCCGAGACGCTGCTCGACGTCCTGCGCGGGGACCAGGGGTTCACGCACGACGAGGCTATGCTGCTCGACGTCATGCTCATGCTCCACGCCGAGCACGGCGGCGGCAACAACTCGACCTTTACCACGCGCGTGCTCTCTTCGTCGGGCACCGACGCCTACTCGGCGTATGCGGCGGCCATCGGCTCGCTGAAGGGGCCCAAGCACGGCGGGGCGAACGCCAAGGTCGGCGCTATGATCGAGGACGCCGCGCAGACGATCGAGGACTGGGCGAGCGAGGACCAGGTGGCCGCATATCTCACCGACGTGGTCAACGGCCAGGCCTTCGACGGCAGCGGCCTCATCTACGGACTCGGCCACGCGGTCTACACGCTCTCCGACCCGCGCGCCGTCATCATCAAGAAGTACGCGCGCAAGCTCGCCCACGAGAAGGGGCGCGACGAGAAGCTCCAGCTGCTCGAGAACATCGAGAAGCTCGGCCCGCAGGTCATGCACGACGTCAAGGGAACGACCAAGCCCATCTGCGCGAACATCGACCTCTACACCGGCTTCGTCTACTCGATGCTCGGCATCCCCGCGGACATGTATACGGCGCTCTTTGCCATGGCGCGCCTGGCCGGCTGGTGCGCGCACCGCATGGAGGAGCTCTACGGCGCCGGGCGCATCATCCGCCCCGCGTACAACTCCGTCATGGCCGGCGGCGACTACGTCCCCATGGCCGAGCGCGGTTAAAGGGGCTGAGCGCCCGCTTTTCCGCAATCTAAGCGGCAAACTGATTCCCCGGTGACAGATTTTTGGAAAAATCTGTCACCGGGGAATCAGTTTGTTGAGTTGAGAGGCCTATCTGGGCCATGACAGGCGGATGGGAGCCGTTGGCCGAGCTGTTTGGCGGCCATCGTTGCCGGTGCCAGTGTTTCGTAGACAATATGGCCCCACGTCTGAGGGGGCTGACATGAGCAAAGAGGTCGATAAGCGCGTCGATTATCAGCTGGCGATCGCGGAGTCCGAGCGCACGTGCCTTGTTGTGTTCGAGAGGGATGAGCGGCGCTCTCTGTCCAGGCGCGTGAACGATGATGCCGACAGCGAGGAAGGCCTCGTCATGCCGTATCGGGGAATGTACGCGCGAAAGAGCACTTGGAATGCGCTCGAGCCGGATGAGCAGGCGCTCTGGGCCGTTCGGGGCGCGGCCGCGCAGCATCCCAAATGGGCGTTCTGCAACGTCTCGGCAGCTCTTGTTCATGGGCTCGGGGTAGCTTGGGATTCCCTAGGCAAGCTCCACGTCGCGTCAACGGATGGCAACCGCGCTCCAAGTACGGAGGAGGTCGAGCGGCACTACATCGCGAGGCCGAGCCTCCAGAAAATCGATGGCGTGCTCGTGACCGACCTGATGAGCACCGCGTTTGACTGTTTGAGGTCGTTGCCTCGCGGACAAGCGGTTGCCGTCGCGGACTCGCTGCTCACAAAAACCGGGCATGACCGCGAGTGGCTGTCGTATTGCATCGCGACCGAGTTCCGCGGTTATAAGGGTGTGGCGAGGGCGCTTGAGGCGGCGTCGATTGCGGATCCGCGCAGCGAGAACCCTGGCGAGTCTATCGCGCGCGAGGCCATGATCTCCCTCGGCTTTGCTGTTCCCGAGCTCCAGTTTGAGATCGAGGACCCGTTAGAAGAGGGCAGAGGCTATCGGGTGGATTTTGCCTGGCTCGACGACTCCGGGCGACCGATCGTCTTTGCCGAGCTCGACGGATACCGGAAGACGTGCAACCCGAAATACATGAACGGGCGCAGCGCGGAGCGGGTGTTGGCCGACGAGCGCCGTCGCGAGTCGCGCATCAGCGCCTATAGGGTGCCGGTGGCGCGCTTTTCTCTCGCGGAGGCTAAAAATCCGTTCATTCTCGAGGCGATTCTCGACCGATTCGGGGTCCCGTGGGCGTCATAGGCGGGGTTGCCCGCGCAAACTGATTCCCCGGTGACAGATTTTTTGAAAAATCTGTCACCGGGGAATCAGTTTGCGCGGGTTGTTGCTGGGAAGGCGCCGATGCCGGGCCTTCGTTACGCGGCCTGCTCGCCCTCCTCGAACTGGGAGTTGTAGAGCTCGGCGTAGAAGCCGCCGCAGGCAAGGAGCTCCTCGTGGGTGCCCTTCTCGACGATGTCGCCGTCGCGCAGCACGAGGATCACGTCGGCGTTGCGGATCGTGGAGAGGCGATGCGCGATGACGAAGCTCGTGCGGCCGCGCATCAGCTCGTCCATGGCGCGCTGGATGAGCTCCTCGGTGCGGGTGTCCACGTTGCTCGTGGCCTCGTCGAGGATGAGCGCGGGGCGGTCGGCGAGGACGGCGCGGGCGATGGTGATGAGCTGGCGCTGGCCCTGGGAGAGGTTCGTGCCCTCCTCGTTGATGACGAAGTCGTAGCCGCCGGCGAGCGTGTGGATGAAGTGGTCGCAGCGCGCCGCGCGGGCAGCGGCCTCGACCTCGGCGTCGGTCGCGTCGGGGCGCCCGTAGCGGATGTTCTCGCGGATCGTGCCGTTGAAGAGCCACGTGTCCTGGAGCACCATGGCGAACTCGCGGCGCAGCTCAGCGCGGTCCCAGTCGCGCACGTCGATGCCCTCGACGCGCAGGCTGCCGTCGTTCACGTCGTAGAAGCGCTGGAGCAGCTTGATGAGGGTCGTCTTGCCGGCGCCGGTGGGGCCGACGATGGCGACGGTCTGGCCGGGCTCGGCCACGCAGCTGAAGTCGTGGATGATGGTCTTGTCGGGCGTGTAGCCGAAGCGGACGTGGTCGAACTCGACGCGGCCCTCGCGCACGGCGGCGACCTGCGGTTCGGCGGCGTTCTCCTCCTCCGGCGCGGCGAGGAACTCGAAGACGCGCTCGGTGGCGGCAGCCATGGACTGCAGCGTGTTGCTCACGTTGGCGATCTGCTGGACAGGCTGCGTGAAGTTGCGCACGTACTGGATGAAGCTCTGGATGTCGCCGACGCCGATGGAGCCGGAAAGAGCCAGCTGGGCGCCCACGACAACGACGGCCACGTAGCCCGCGTTGCCCACGAGGCTCATGAGCGGCATCATCAAACCAGAAAGGAACTGCGAGCGCCAGCCGGAGATGAAGAGCTGGTCGTTCTTCTGGTCGAACTCGGCCACGGCGTCGTCGGCGCGGTCGAAGACCTGGATGACGTTCTGGCCCGCGAAGTCCTCCTCGATGATGCCGTTGACCTCGCCGAGGACCTTCTGCTGCGCGCGGAAGTACGGCTGCGAGAAGTGCATCATGATGCCCATGATCACAGCGGCGGCGGGCAGCGTTACCACGACGACGCCGGTGAGCGGCACGCTGATGGTGAGCATCATGACGAGCACGCCGATGATCTGCGTGACGCTCGTGATGAGCTGCGTCACGGACTGGTTGAGCGACTGTCCGAGGGTGTCGACGTCGTTGGTGATGCGCGAGAGCACGTCGCCCTTGCTGTGGCCGTTGAAGTAGCTCATGGGGACGACGGAGATCTTCTCGGCGATCTCCTTGCGCATGCGGTAGCAGATCTTTTGCGTGACGCCCGTCATGAGCCAGCCCTGCAGCAGGTTGCAGGCGGAGCTGGTCAGGTAGAGGCAGAGAAGGACCAGCAGCGTGCGGCCGATCCAGTCGAAGTCGACGCTGCCCGTGCCCGCGACCTTGGCCACGAGCCCCTCATAGAGCTTGGTCGTGACCTGGCCGAGCACCTTCGGGCCGATGATGTTGAACACGACGGACGCCACCGCGAAGACGATCGCGGCGAGCACGGCCGCCTTGTGCTGGCCAATGTAGCCGAGCAGCTTGAGCATGGTGCCCTTGAAGTCCTTGGCCTTCTCGCCGGGGGCTCCGAAGCCGCCGCGCCCGCCCATGGGGCCGCGGCCGGGCCCGCCCGCGCGCTTGGGCGCCTGGGTCTTGGTCATCTCGTCTGCCATTAACGCTCACCTCCGGCAAGAACAGCGTTTATCTCTTCTTGGGCCATGCCGAGCTCGGCGGCCGAGAGCTGCGACTGGGCGATCTCCAGGTAGGCCGGGCAGCTGCGCAGCAGCTCCTCGTGGGTGCCGTGGCCCACGACTTGGCCTTCGTCGAGGACGATGATCTGGTCGGCGTGCATGATCGTGGCGATGCGCTGCGCGACCACGACGAGCGCGGCGTCGGTCTGCGTGCGAGCGAGCTCCTCGCGCAGGCGGGCGTCGGTCTTGTAGTCGAGCGCCGAGAAGGAGTCGTCGAACACGACGACCTCGGGCTTCTTCGCAAGGGCGCGGGCGATGCAGAGGCGCTGGCGCTGGCCGCCGGAGACGTTGCCGCCGCCCTGGGAGATTGCCCCCTCGTAGCCGCCCTCGCGCTCCTCGATGAAGTCTACGGCCTGAGCCACGCGGGCGGCCTCGCGCATGTCCTCGTCGCTCACCGAGTCGCCGGCGAACTTGAGGTTGGACTCGACCGTGCCCGAGAAGAGCATGCCCTGCTGGGGGATGTAGCCCACGCGGCGGCGCAGCTCGGAGAGGGGCATCTTGCGGACGTCGAGGCCGTCGAGGGAGACCGTGCCCTGCGTGACGTCGTAGAGACGCGGGATGAGCTGGACGAGCGTGGACTTGCCGCAGCCGGTCGAGCCGATGATGCCGAGCATCTGGCCTGCCTCCACGGTGAAGCTCACGTGCTCGATCACGTTCTCCTCGCCGTCGGGGTAGCGGAAGGCGACGTCGGAGAACTCGAGGCGGCCGCGCGGGGCGTCGGCGGCGGGCAGCTCGGGCACCTCAGGCTCCTTGATGGAGCTCTCGGTGGTGAGGACCTGCTCGACGCGCTCGCAGGCGACCTCGGCGCGCGGGAGGATGACCGAGACCATGGTGAGAATCATGAAAGCCATGACGATCTGCATGGTGTAGGAGATGAAGGCCATCATGTTGCCCACCTGGACCGTGCCGGCGTCGACGCCGGCGGCGCCGAACCAGACGATGAGCACGGTGACGCAGTTCATGATAAGCATCATGAGCGGCATCATGAAGTTCATGGCGCGGTTGGTAAAGAGCTGGGTCTGCATGAGGTCGGTCGAGGCCTTGTCGAAGCGCTCGAGCTCGTGTTCCTGCTGGCCGAAGGCGCGGATGGGCATGAGGCCGTCGAGCATCTCGCGCGCCACGAGGTTCACGCGGTCGACGAACTCCTGCATCTTCTTGAACTTGGGCATGGTGAGGCCCATGAGCACGCCGACCACGGCGCACACGGCGATGACGGCGACGCCGATGGTCCACTCCAGCCCGGTCGAGGTGGCGACCACGCGCATGACCGCGATGACGCCCATGATCGGGGCCATCATCACCATGCGGATAAAGAGGGTGGCGGCCATCTGGATCTGCTGGACGTCGTTCGTGCAGCGGGTGATGAGCGACGCCTGGCTGAACTTTCCGACCTCGGCCGGCGAGAAGCTCATGACCTTGGCGAAGGTCTCGCGGCGCAGGTCGCGGGCGATGGTGCTCGCGGTGTGGGAGGCGACGGCGCCGAGAAGGACGGTGGACACGAGGCTCACGGCGCACAGACCGAACATCTTGAGCGACATGCTGGTCAGGTAGCTGTTCTGGACATCGGCGAGGTCGATGCCCTGGGCCTCGTACTCGGCGCTCACGTAGCTGATGGCGCGCTGCTCGACGATCGAGCCGCCCATCTCGCCCATGGCCTCGGCCATCGACTCGGCGCCTTCGACCAGCTGGTCTTTGGAAATAATGCCCAGGTCGTAGGCCTGGCGAATCTGCTCGAGCGTGACGGTGCCGGTAAGGCCCGAGCCCGTCGAGCTCGCGTCGACGCCCTGCTCGAGGGAGAGGGCGACGGTCTCGGGCAGGCTCATGGTGTCGGCGAGGACGCCGTCCTCGGCGCGGTCGGCCTCGGAGCCCGTGTAGGTGCGGATGCCGTCGGCGTCGGCGGCCGAGTAGGCGGCCTCGACTGCGGCGGCGTCCTCGTCGGACATGAAGAGCTCGAGGTCGGCGAGCGACTGCTCGCGGATGGTCGTGGGCATGGGGCTCTCGATGCCGCCCTGCTGGATGCCCACATCGACGATCTCGGACATGTAGGTCGGCAGCGTCAGGTCGGCGTTGCAGCTGATGATGGTGAGCGCGACGGCGACGATGAGCGCGGGGATGTGGTTGCGGAAGAGCTTGAGGATCCTCATCGGGTGCGGCCTCCTTCCTGGTCTTCTTCGACGATTTGGTTGCAACGCTTGAGGATGCGGATGGCCTCGCGCGCGTCTTCCTCGCCGAGGCGGGCGAGGAAGATAGCGGCCTGCTCCTCGAACTCGCGGCGCCGGCGGATGCGCTCCGCGTCACCGGCCTCGGTGAGCGATACGGTCACGCGGCGGCGGTCGTCGGTCGCGTGCTCGCGGGTGATCCAGCCCTTCTCCTCAAGGGAACGCAGGACATTGGCTGTGCGGGCGGACGTGAGATGGGCGCGCTCTGCGATGACGCTCGGCGTGAGGGGCGGGTCGCCCGCCTCTTCGGCGAGATGCAACATGAGGATCACGGCCATCTCGCCGCGCGTCGCGTTGCGGAAGTCCGGCTTGATGCTGTGGCTGAAATGGAAGAGCTGGCCGAAGAGCTCGTGCATGAGCGCTCGCTGCTCGTCGGTCGGCTCGATGTTTGCTTCCACTGAAACCTCCTTACACTAGAAGCAATTGACTGTGTGAGATTCTTTCCCATTCGCGGCGCCGCGGGGCCGTCGCGCGGCGCGCCTCACAAAGCGCACACACGACGTGGGAATACGGTGGGGGGCGAGGCTCGGCCGAGCGGGCCGGGTAGCAGGTAGGAGACTGTTGGGGCGCGAGACGCTGTGCCGAACAAATGAAAGGCGACCATGGTATACGGAGATTACGACGCATATGACCAGGTAAGCGGCACGTCGTATGACGCGGCCGACACAACGGCCGTCCAGATGCCGCGCTCGCGCCCCGCCGCCACGGGTCCGGTCCCCGCGCCTGTTGCGTCGCCCCCGCAGCAGGCCCCCGCTCACGACACCTCGTCGTACGAGCGCGCCCTCGACCGCGGCAGCCGCTTGAGCCTCAAGGTGGCCAGCGCGCTTCTGGCGGTGCTGGCGGTCCTGTTCGTCGCGAGCCTCGTGTACACGAGCATCGCCGGGGCCGTCTCGAAGGCTGGATCCTCGGTTGCTGCCTCGGTCACGACGTCGAGCACCTCGTCGGACAACAAGGCCGGGACCACGCCGGGCCAGGATGCGTCCAACCCCGTCTCCGACGCCATCGACACCGTGAAGGGTTACGTTTCCTCGGCGCAAGGCGTCGCCGACGCGGCCCAGCGCGTGAGCACCGAGCTCGAGACCCTTGCCGATACGGCCGCCTCGGCCATCTCGGACCTCTCCGGGGCCCTTTCGCGCTGATTTCGTGGTTCCTGTTTATTCAACTCTGATTTTTGCACGACTTAATTCGGATTCTAATTAAGTCGTGCAAAAGTCAGAGTTGCAAATCCGAAAAGCAAAATCGGACGTTTTTGTCACTGT
>JAUMVN010000039.1 GCA_030530145.1 Coriobacteriia bacterium
GTCTTCGCATCGGCCTTGGCGTCGGTCTTGGTGTTCTTCGCGTCGGTCGTTGCGTTGGACGCGGCGTCCTTGACATCGGCCTTGGCGTCGATCTGCTGCGCGGTGCCCTGAGTCGCGGTCTGCTGAGCAGGCTGCGCGTTCTGGCCGCGCGTCAGGAAGTAGGCGCCCGCGCCGGCACCGGCGCCCACCACGAGCGCAGCGGCGACCATAGCGGCAAGCACGGCGTTCTTGCGGCGGTTGCTCCGGTTCGGGCCGCCCGAGTAAGGCGCGTTCCCCGTAGCGGGAAAGTTAGTGGTCATGTTAGCCTCCTCAACCTGAGAGATTTCAGCTCCGCAAACAGGGCAAACCTTGACGTCGTCGTTGACCTGGAACCCGCAGTTGTTGCAGTAACGCATGATGGCCTCCCTAAAACTGAAGTGGGCATTTACTTCGCGATTCCGGAAACGCATTTCCTGAATCGAGAGGTGCTGGTTTTCGATTCCGAGCGCGTCTTTCTTTTTTGTCGCTTCTTCTTGCTTCGCGATCGAAAGAAAGTTGCTCTTGAATCGTTGGTGCCGTGGAACATATTTGGTTGTGAGAAAAAAGTTGGGAGCTCGACTGGGAAACCTTTTGTTCCCTGCGAGCAATGTAAATGTAACATGTCCCGCCGTGGTGTCAAGCGAGAATTCCAACTTTTTTTCGAGCCTCCGAAAATGTGCTCCCACCAGCGCTTTCCCACCGCGACACGGCAAGAAGAAACCGCCCGAGGTGGTGTGTCGCACACCACCTCGGGCGGTTTTCTTGGCAGTTTCGCGCCACCTCGGGGCAATTCGGCTCGAGGTGGCGCCACCTCGAGGGCTTCTTGCCGGCCGCGCGCCGCGGGCCCCTCGGCCCTTAGTACGTCGTCGAGTACGTCTGGCCCGTCTCGTTATCGGTGTAATAGCAGGTGAAACCGGTGATCTTGTTGCTGTCGTTGAAGTCGACCGACATCACGTACGTGTAGATCGGCTCGATGCTCCAGTTGGAAGTGGGGTTCTCGCGGTACGCGGCGACGTCGGCCGTGGCCCTGACGGTATTGCCCTCGTAGCTCACGAGCTCCACGTTCGTGCAGATGTCCTCCGCATCGAGGATATCGGCGCCCTTGCCGCGCGTGAGCTCAGCGTACAGGCTCGAAGACGGGTCGAGGTAATCGCAGACCCGGTTGACCCAGTCGTCGATCCGGGCATAGCTGGCGTCGCTGTCGCTCTTCACGGTCACGTTCGTCCACCAGGTCTTGCAGAAGTCGAGCGCCGCCTGCTTGCGAGCCTGCGCGGAGGCGTCGTCGGTCGTCGTGTCCGTGACGGCCGAGTTCCCGGAGGCGGAGTCGGACTTCGTCTGCGTCGAGGAGCCGCCCGTGGTCGTGGCCTTCGTGTCGCTCGTCTCGGTCGGGGTCGTGGTCTTCTTGTCCGAGGAGCCCGTGGACGAGCCGGTTTTCTGGCTTTGCGCGGCGGTTTGCTGGGCCGCTCCGCCGTTGCCGCTCAAGGCGATAAACGCGCCCGCGCCGACGCCGCCGAGCACGAGCGCGCCGACGATGGCGGCCGCCACCAGGGCTTTCCTGTTCGCGGGCTTCTTTACGGCGGGCGCACCCGGGGCGTTATCCGCGTACGGTCGCGCCGCGTAGGGCTGCGGCGCTTGGCCCTGGGCCTGGGCCTGGGCCTGGCCGTCCACCGCCCCGGGGACCGAGGCCATCCTGCGCGTCGCGTCGGCCGCTTGCCCGCCGGCCGCCGGAGCGACGGCCGCGCCGCACCCGGGACAGAATTTGGCGTCGTCCTCAAGCCGGGTTCCACACTTCGTGCAATAGCGCATAGTTTGCCCTCCTTGCTCGAACGGATAGCTTTATGTCTCATTCGGGGAAGACCGTCTCCGGTCGATATTCGGCCGGGCACATCGCCGCCGAAGGAACTAGGACTATACCCTTTTACGCCCGGGCATAAACAACCGCCGACCCTTTGTCGACGGCAAGAAGCGCGGCCCCCCCGGCGCCCCGCTATCCGCAGTCGACCACGAACTCGCAGGTCTCGGCGTTGAACCCCGACCCCATGCGCCCAGCGGCGAAGTCCACGCACCACTGGCGCGAGAAGTCCGAGCAGCCGTCGCAGTACCTGATCAGGTTCTGGCTCGCAAGTTCCTCGGTGTAGTCGCGCAGGGGATACACCGAGAAGTTCGTGCCCTCCGCCTTGTGGTCCACAAGGATCTCCATGCTGCAGGCCTTGACCTGGGCGCCATCGTCGCCGAAGGCGAACGTGAGCTTGGCCATGCCCTCGACCATCGTTTCTTTGAGCAGCTGGCCGGACACGAAGTTGCCCGTGGACCAGAAGCACGGGACCCGGCGACCGTCGGAGGCATCGAGCCACTCGAACGGCTGGATCACGTGCGGGTGGTCGCAGATCACGGCGTCGGCCCCCTGGTCGGCAAGAAGCCCTGCCCAGTAGCGCTGGACGCTGTCCGCCGCCTCCGCATACTCGGTGCCGCAGTGCGGGAAGGCGACGATCACGTCGGCGCCGGCCTCTCGGGCCAAGGCCATGTCCTGCTCGATGCGCGACTCGCTCAGCATGCGGACCGCCCACGGGGCGTCGTCGGGCAGGGCGATGCCGTTGGTCGTCGCGGTGTAGCTCAGGATGGCGACGCGCCGGCCGTTCTTCTCGACGATGGAGACGCGCTCGTAGTCAGCCTCGTTGTCATAGATGCCCGTGACCGTGACCTGCGGGTAGTGCTCGCGCCAATAGGCGAGCTCGGACTGGATGCCGGCCAGGCCCTGGTCCATCGCGTGGTTGTTCGCGTGTATGGCCACGTCGAAGCCGGCCGCGACCTCGGCGTCGATGACCTCCTGCGGCCCGTTGAACGTCGGGAAGCCCTGGAAGCCGAACGACTCGCCGGCCAGGATCGTCTCCTGCTCGACCACGGCGATGTCGGCGGGCTCGATATCGGCCTTGACGTGCGCGAACAGGTGGTCGTAGTTGCGCGAGCCGTCCTCGAACATGCCGCTGCCGTACACGTTCTGGTGAAGGAGCACGTCGCCGACGGCGTACAGGGTGAGCTCGGAGGCGGTGCCCGTCCGCATCGTCGTGGCCGTCGCGCCGCCGGCCGCCGAGCCCGGGTCCTGGCGATCGTAGACGACGGCCTTGTCCTCGGGCGCGGAGGCCGCGGCGTCCTTCTCCCCAGCCCCGCAGCCGGCAAGAAGCGAGCCGCCGAGGCCGAGGCCGAGGCCGAGCGCCGCCACGAAGGACCGGCGCGTGAGGGCGCGCGAGGGCGCGGGCCGCTGCGGAAGCTGATGGTCTCTCATGTGAGCCGCCCTTCTTGCCGCCTAGGAGAAATCGGCCGTGAACTCGCAGGTCTCGGCATTAAAGCCGCTGCCCAGGCGGTTCTGGCAGAAGTCGATGCACCACTCGCGGGTAAAGCCGCCGTCCTCGAGGTTGGGCGACGCCGCGGCGGCGAGCTCGTCGTTATAGTCGGCGAGCTTATACGTGGTGAGGTTCGCGTTGTAGACCTTGTGCGTCACGAGCGCGGTGAGGCCGGCCGACGCCACCGAGACGCTCCCGCCCTTGAAGTCGATGACCACGTGGCCCAGCCCTCCAAGCATGGACTGTTTGCCCACCATGGTGGAGACGAAGTTGCCGAGCGACCAGTACACGGGCACCTTGCGGCCGTCGCCGGCGTCAAGAAGCTCGACCGGCTGCATGACGTGCGGGTGGTTGCCGAAGATGACCGTGGCGCCCAGCTCGATGAAGCGCTGCGCCCACGCGCGCTGGGCGTCGTTGGGACCCTCGGCGTACTCCTCGCCCCAGTGCGGGCAGACGACGATGGCCTCGGCGCCGGCAGCCTTGGCCGCCGCGAAATCGGACTCCACCTGCTCGTCGGTGAGCATGCGCACGGC
Source organism: Coriobacteriia bacterium (assembly GCA_030530145.1). Lineage (GTDB taxonomy): Bacteria > Actinomycetota > Coriobacteriia > Coriobacteriales > Atopobiaceae > Paratractidigestivibacter. The sequence goes on from JAUMVN010000039.1 coordinate 3,893, forward strand.
CCATGGCGCGCCGTCGGGCAGGGGGATGCCGTTCGTGTCCTGCGTGAAGTTGAGGATCGCGATCTTGTGCCCCGCGCGCTCGATCACCGGCACGACGGCCGCGGCCTCCTCGGAATCCGCCATGCCCGTGACCACCGCGTCCGGGTAGTTGGCCCTCCAATACGCGAGCTCGGACTCGATGCCCGCAAGGCCCATGTCGACCGCGTGGTTGTTCGCATGGAGAAAGACGTCGAAACCGGCCGCCACCTCGGCGTCGGCGAACTCCTGCGGGCTGTTGAAGGTCGGGTAGCCGGAGAAGCCGAACGACTCGCCGCCGAGGACGGTCTCCTGGTCGAGCATGGCCACGTCAAAGGACTCGATGTCGTCCTTGACGTGCGCGAACAGGTGGTCGTAGTTGCGCGAGCCGTCGGACTGCTCGCCGCTCTTCCAGACGTAGGTGTGCACGAGGATGTCGCCCACCATGGCGATGGAGACGGACGCGTCGGGCGCGGACGAGGCGGCGTCGCCGGCGGCCGCGGGGGCGCCGGACGTGCCGCGGTCGTAGACCGTCTCCTTGGCCGCGGGCGCCGCGGAGCCTGCGCTGTCCTTCTTGCCCGAGGCGCACCCGGCAAGAAGCCCCGCCCCGCCGAGGCCGAGCGCGGCGAGGAACGCGCGGCGAGAAAGGTTGCCGTCGACCATGTGCTTCTCCTTACAAGAAGGCCGGGACAGGGCCCGGCCGGTGGTTCTTTCTAGCTTAGAAGTCCGCGTTGCCCACGGTGCGCGGGTGCGGCAGGACGTCGCGGATGTTGTCGACGCCGGTGAGGTACATGACCAGGCGCTCGAAGCCGAGGCCGAAGCCCGCGTGCTTGCAGCCGCCGTAACGGCGCAGGTCGAGGTAGTACTTGTACTGCTCCGGGTCCATGCCGAGCTCCTTGATGCGGGACTCGAGGACGTCGAGGCGCTCTTCTCGCTGGGAGCCGCCGATGATCTCGCCGATGCCGGGGACGAGGCAGTCGGCCGCGGCCACGGTCTTGCCGTCGTCGTTCAGGCGCATGTAGAAGGCCTTGATGGCGGCCGGGTAGTCGGTGACGAAGGTCGGGCGCTGGAAGTGCTCCTCGGTGAGGTAGCGCTCGTGCTCGGTCTGCAGGTCGCAGCCCCAGCTCACGGGATACTCGAACTCCTTGCCCGCGGCCTGGACCTCCTCGAGGATCTGGATGGCCTCGGTGTAGGTCACGCGCGCGAAGTCGGAGCTCGCCACGTGGTGCAGGCGGTCGAGCAGGCCCTTGTCGACGAATTTGTTGAAGAACTCCATCTCGTCGGGACAGGTCTCGAGCACGTAGTTGATGGCGTACTTGAGCATGTCCTCGGCACACGCCATGTCGCCGGCGAGGTCGCAGAAGGCGAGCTCGGGCTCGACCATCCAGAACTCGGCGGCATGGCGGCGGGTGTTGGAGTTCTCGGCGCGGAAGGTCGGGCCGAAGGTGTAGACGTCGCCGAAGCTGAGGGCGAAGTTCTCGGCCTGGAGCTGGCCGGAGACGGTGAGGTTGGTGGCCTTGCCGAAGAAGTCCTGGCTCCAGTCGACGGTGCCGTCGTCCTTGAGCGGCGGGTTCGCGGGGTCGAGCGTGGTCACGCGGAACATCTCGCCGGCGCCCTCGGCGTCGGAGGCGGTGATGATGGGCGTGTTCACGTAGACGAAGCCGCGCTCCTGGAAGAAGCGGTGGATGGCGAAGGCCGCCACGCTGCGCACGCGGAAGACAGCGCGGAAGAGGTTGGTGCGGCTGCGCAGGTGCTGCTGGGTGCGGAGGAACTCGCGGGTCTGGCGCTTCTTCTGCATGGGGTAGTCGGGGGCCGAGGCGCCCTCGACCTCGATGGTCGCCGCCTGGAGCTCAAAGGGCTGCGGGCGGTCCGGGGTCAGCTCGAGCACGCCGGTAAAGCGCAGGGCCGCGCCCACGGACTGGGCGATGACGCCGTCGTAGACCTCGTCGCCGAGCTTCTCGCGGTTGACGACGACCTGCAGGTCCTTGAAGCAGCTGCCGTCGTTTAAGGTGACGAAGCCGAAGTTCTTCATGTCGCGGATGGAGCGGACCCAGCCGGCGACGGTGACGGCCTGGCCGCCGAGCGCGTCGGCGTCCGCGTAGAGGCTCGCTATGGTGTTGCGATCCATGGCTCTCCTTCTTTGATCGGGGCGGTGCGTAGTTTTGACTGCTCTACGGTACCCCAACGGCACGCGAGCGGCTAGAATCGATGCAGCATAAGACCCTTGAACGGCAGGAGGCCGCATGGAAGATTACAAGCGCGAGTTCATCGACTTCATGGTCGAGAGCAACGTCCTCAAGTTCGGCGAGTTCACGCTCAAGAGCGGCCGCAAGTCGCCCTTCTTCATGAACGCGGGCGCCTATGTGACGGGTTCCCAGCTCAAGCGCCTCGGCGAGTTCTACGCGCAGGCTATCCACGACAACTTCGGCGACGACTTCGACGTGCTCTTCGGGCCCGCGTACAAGGGCATCCCCCTGTCCGTGGTCACCGCGATCGCCTACCACGAGCTCTACGGCAAGGAGATCAAGTACTGCTCCGACCGCAAGGAGGTCAAGGACCACGGGGCCGACAAGGGCAACCTGCTCGGTTACCAGCTGGCCGACGGCGACCGCGTGGTCATGGTCGAGGACGTGACCACCTCCGGCAAGTCCATCGACGAGACCTATCCCAAGGTCACCGGCGCGGCGAACGTCGAGATCAAGGGCCTGATCGTGAGCCTGAACCGCATGGAGGTCGGCAAGGGCGGCAAGGTCACCGCACAGCAGGAAATCCAGGAAAAGTACGGTTTCCCCGTGGCGAGCATCGTGAGCATGGCCGAGGTCGTCGAGGCGCTCGACGGCGGGCTCATCACGCCCGAGCTGCGCGCCGCCATCGACGAGTACTACGCCGAGTACGGCGTCAAGTAGCCGCGTGCCCGCTCAAAACTTGAAGAATAGGCGCCCGCCGGCATGCCGGCGGGCGCCTATTTCCAGCCATTGACGCCAATCGTCGAACAGAACGGCACATCTCTGCGTCTTAATTCGGATTCAGCAAGTATCAACGGGAAATGCCGGCTGCTTCCCAGCTGTTTTGCACTCAATCAGCTGTCTCTACTCCCGCAATCCGAAACAAGACGCAGAGATGTTGAGTGCATGCGTCATCATCGACCCGGAAAGGTCGTGATCAGGCAGTGGAAACAACGGTTTGCGGCGCGTCCGCGTTTAGGTTCTGGAGGACCCCGCCCATAGTCCTTCAGCTATCCGCTTTCCCGGATGAAGACTCGTCCCTCAGCAGGCTCATAGGCCAGGAAAGCGTCGAGCGACTCAGAATGGAACTTGCCCAAACGTCACCCATAGGAGCTGGCTGTTCACACGGCCCTTCGTGGAGGACCGCGGGGACAGATGCGCGCAGGATTCGCGACGCGTTGCCCGTGTTCGCGCCATGGGCGCAGACTCCAGTCGACGTGCTGGTGCGCGAGCACCGCCTTTGCCACGCTTCCGCGCTCGTCCACCCCTGCCTTTGGAGCGCGGAGCTGCCGTTCGGCTCGGCCATACAACTCACTGACGACATCAACGTGACCTCGCCCGCCTTCACCATGCTCCAGCTCGCAAGCCAAGTGGACCTCGTGGACACCATACTGATGGCCTCCGAGCTCTGCGGGTCCTTCGCGGTTTATAGCCCTCCGAGGTGCGTTGCAAAGATCCTGCAGGACCTTATCGAGCAGAACCGTCTCCCGATAATCGGCGGATGGCGCCCGTCCTTGAGCAACGGCATGCTCACCAGCCTCTGGAGTCGGCCCCCGCTCGTCCAGCCATTCGACCTGCTCGAAATCGCCGCGACATCCGATTCCCGCCGCGGCTGCCGACGCCTCCAGAAGGCCGCGACACTGCTAATGGCAAACGCCGCCTCGCCCTTTGAGGTGCAGGCCGCGCTGCTAATGGGCCTGCCGCGCGCGCAGGGCGGCGAAGGGTACGCGGGGCTTAGGCTCAACGAGGAGGTCCGGCTTTCTTCTGAGGCGAAGCTCCTCGCAGGGCGCGACCGGTGCTACTGCGACCTTTACTGGGACAACGGCCTCGACATCGAATGCCAGAGCGCGCAGCATCACGACAACGCCGAGAGCTATATCTCGGACGCAGACCGCACGGCCGCGCTGCAACTAATGGGAATCAATGTGCTGCCCGTAACGTATGGGCAGCTCAAGGACCCTCGACGTTTCGAGGCCCTTTCGCACGCGGTCTGCCGCGCCCACGGCATGAGATGGCGGCCCAAAACTCAAAAAGAGCTCGAGGCAAGCCAAAAGCTCAGAGATCAGGTCCTCGTAGACTGGTCACTCCTGCCCGATTTGGCCTTCAAGCGCCATGGTTAACAACATCTCTGCGTCTAAATTCAGGACTGTTGAGTAGGCACCCAATTTTAAGCGCTTCATTAGCTGTTGAAACCACTGAATTGCCGCTTGCTACTCGGACATCTTGAATTAAGACACAGAGATGTTGTAGATTGCGTCGCCGTCATCTGTAAAACGACGCAGGGAAGGCTGCCAATGCTGGGTTGCGGACGGCCCCGGCGCACAGGAAAGGCCCGGCGGACATGAATCCGCCGGGCCTTTCCTCGTAGATAGCCGGGTTCGCCTACGCCTGGTGGGCGTAGTCCACGGCGCCGCGGCGGGCGGTCGCCTGGTCCCAATCGCGCGTCCCCTCGAAGACGTCCTGCTTGTACGGGTTGCGCCCAAGCTTCTTCGCACGGTAGCCGATGTAGATGATGGCGGCCACATTGGCGATCAGCGCGAGAACGGAAACGACCAGCGCCGCGTTCGGGTCGAGGTTGGAGTGCGTCACGAAAATCGACTCCTCCTGGAAGTACGGGAACACCTGCGCGAACATGCACCAGATAGCCAGGGTAAAGGCACGGTTCTGGATCCAGCCGCCCTTGTTCCAGAAGAAGTTGGCCACGGTGGGGGCGAGCAGCAGCGCGAAGCCGCAGTACCAGGAGTGCGTCGGCAGGCAGTTGTAGGTGTAGCAGAAGTTCCAGATGTCATAAGCCACGATGTAGACCCAGGTCATATCCGGCCAGAGCATATCGGACTTGTCGTCGGAGGCGTAGACGCTCCACCAGCCGGTCATGCAGAAGATGTTGATGAGGCCGGCGATGCCGTTGAACACGTTGTTCCAGCCGGCGAGCTGCGTGGCACCCTCGGACGTCACCCACGTGGACTCGCCCAGCACAAAGAAGTGGTAAGCGCTCTCGAAGTCGGAGCAGACGGCGATCAGGATGTTGATGGCCACGATAAGGAACGGGTAGGCACGGAACCAGCGCGCCTTGCCGATCTTTCCCCACTGGTACTTGATGGCGATGAAGCCCCAGCAACCGGCCAGCGCCGCGTAGACCTTGGCGTAGTGGAACCAGCTGTTCTGGTAGACGTGCGTGGGGTTGGTGAGCGCCCACTCGGCGCCGCTCGAGACGCCGAACGCGATGGCGGCGCAGTAGATGGTCATCGCCAGCGGGCAGACGCCGAAGATGAGCGCGGCGCCGACCTTGGTGCGGCGGCCGATCTCGTTTGCCACGATGAGCCCCACGAAGACCATGGCCCAGCCGAGCCAGTGGATGAGGGTGTTCGAACCCCAAACATCAAACAACATAGCAATCCTTCCTCTCCTTGATCAGGGCGCCCCTTCGAACGCGGCGCCCCCAGGTTCCTATTCGGCAAAGCTGCAGCTACAGGTCCAGGTGCAGCGTGTCGGCGATCAGCGCGGCGATGACGTCGTCGGGCGCGTCGGGGTGCTGGCGCAGGTACCCGATGAGCCCGAAGACGAGCAGATAGAAGCTCTCATAGACGTGGGAGATCTCGATCTTGTGGTAACGAACGTAGTCCTCGGCCGTGGTCTCGGTCAGGTACCGCGCGACCGCCTCGGCCGAGCTCTGGAGAAAGCGCAGGTAAAGCGAGGCGTTCTCATCCTTGAGCAGGAGCTGGCGGAACGCGTCGCGCCCAAACAGCTCCCGGCGAAGAAGCGCCACGCAGTCGCGCAGGGCGCCCTCGACGTCGAGCCTCGTGCGGCCCTCGTTCCAAGAGCAGACCGCGCCCGTGAACCCCTCGACGTAACGGTCGAGGATGGCGTCGGTGACTTCTTCCTTGCGCTCGAAATAGTGATAAAAGAGGCTCCGCGTGATACCCGCCTGCTCGGCGATGTCCTTGACCGACGTGCGGTCGATGCCCTTCTGCTCGTACAGCTCGAGCGCCGCGCAGACGATCTGCTCCCGGCGCATCGAGGCGACGGACGAGTCCTCCATGCTGACCTCCCTCCAGCTCACAGCGTTGACACAGCGTCAATTCTAGATGTGGAGGGATTGTGGCGCAACCCCGGCGCCGCGAACGGCAGCCCATTCCAAATAGTCGCGCCGGCGACCTGCACCAGCCGCAGCAGCTGGTCGCAGGTCGCCGGCGCGACATCCGAGGACGGGCCGACGCCAGCGCAGCGAGCCTAGATGCGGTCGACGAGCTCCTCGATCGGCTTGGAGGCGAGGTGCATGGCCGTGGGAGCATAGTCGGGCGACGGGTAGCCGAGCGGGAACATGGCGATAAGGTCATAGCCCGCCATCTGCGGGAACGCCTCCTGCAGCGCCGGCGCGTCGAAGTAGGCGACCCACGTGGTGCCCAGGCCCAGGTCCTGCGCCGCCATCATGATGTGCGTGCCCACGATGCTCGCGTCCACGTCGGCGAAGTTCGCGGCATCGAACTTGCGAACCCACGCCTGCTCGCGCGCGGCGCCGAGCACGATGACCGTCTTCGCCCCGAAGCCGAAGCGCGTCGTGGCGTTGAGCTTCTCGAGCGCAGCGGGGTCCGTGACCACCCAGGCGTGCCACGGCTGCTTGTTCACCGCGGTCGGCGCCACGCGGGCAGCCTCCAGCAGGGCGTCGACCTTCTCGGCCTCGACAGGCTGGTCGGTGAAGGCGCGGCACGAGTAGCGCTCGTGCGCGAGGGCGAGGAAATCGGTCATGGCAGGCCGCCTTTCTTCCGAGGAAACGACTGCTGATGGGCCGAGTATACCGCCGCGCTAGAATAGAGGGCCGCAAACGAACCCGCCCAAACCCGCGAACGCAAGGGACCCCATGGCAGACGCAGCAACCCCCGCCCCGCAGAACCTCACACAGGCGCCCGACGACGCCAACGAAGGCCAGGTCATCGACGACGGCCCGAACGGCCACGGCTCGCTTGGCCGCCTTATCCCCTGGCCCGACGCCGACACCTACCCGAACATCCCGGCCGACGAGGCCCTCGAGCTCTTCCTCGGCTGGGTCGAGTCGCGCGGCATCGAGCTGTGGCCCCATCAGGAAGAGGCCCTTCTCGACCTCGCGGCCGGCAACCACCTGATCCTGGGCACGCCCACCGGCTCCGGCAAGTCGATGGTCGCCCTCGGCCTCGCCTTCATGGGCGTCTGCACCGACCGCCGCGCCTACTACACCGCCCCCATCAAGGCCCTGGTCAGCGAGAAATTCTTCGACTTCGTGGAGCTCTTCGGCAAGGAGAACGTCGGCATGATCACCGGCGACGCCTCCATCAACGCCGAGGCGCCCATCATCTGCTGCACGGCGGAGATCCTGGCCAACCAGGCCCTGCGCGAGGGCGAGCACTGCGACGTGGGCGTCGTCGCCATGGACGAGTTCCACTTCTACGCCGACCACGACCGCGGCTGGGCCTGGCAGGTCCCGCTGCTCACCCTGCCCCACACGCAGTTTCTGCTCATGAGCGCCACGCTGGGCGACACGACCGGCATCGAGAAGACCTTGGCCGACCACACCGACCGCTCGGTCGACATCCTCGCTGACGCGCCGCGCCCGGTGCCCCTCTCCTACGAGTTCGTGGACACCGCGCTCGAGGGCACGGTTGAGCTCGCCCTGCGCGCCGGCGACGCGCCGCTCTACATCGTGCACTTCTCGCAGGACGCGGCCCTCAAGTCCGCCCAGTCCCTCGCGAGCTACGGCGTTAGCACCAAGGAGCAGCGCGAGGCGGTCAAGGAGGCCATCAAAGGCACGCGCTTTACCACGACCTTCGGCAAGACGCTCCAGCGCCTGCTCGGCTGCGGCGTGGGCGTCCACCACGCGGGCATGCTGCCGCGCTATCGCCTGCTCGTCGAGAAGCTCGCCCAGCAGGGGCTTCTTCCCGTGATCTGCGGCACGGACACGCTCGGCGTGGGCATCAACGTGCCCATCCACACCGTCGTGCTCACGGCCCTCTCCAAGTTCGACGGCCGCCGCATGCGCCACCTGAACGCGCGCGAGTTCCACCAGATCGTGGGACGCGCGGGCCGCTCCGGCTTCGACACCGAGGGGCGCGTCATCGCCGAGGCCACCGAGTACGACATCGAGAACGCCCGCGCCCTGCGCAAGGCCGGCGGCGACCCGAAGAAGGCCCGCCAGAAGAGCAAGGCAAAGAAGCCGCCCGAGGGCTTCGTCGGCTGGAACAAGCAGACCTTCGAGCGCCTGGAGACGGCCGTGCCCGAGCCGCTGCGCCCGCGCATGAAGGTCTCCCACTCCATGGTCCTGGCCGAGGTCGAGCAGGGCGGCGACGCCATGGCGCGCGTCCACAAGCTCGTGGACGACTCCGCGCAGCCAGACGCCGAGAAGTCCGCGCTCCACCAGCGCGCCGACGAGATCCTCGCGACCCTGATGGACGCCGGCGTCGTCACGCGCGAGGCGGAGGTCGACGAGGGCGGCGCCGAGACGGGCGCCTACGCCTACGCGACCACCGTCGATTTGCCCGACGACTTCGCGCTCGACCAGCCGCTCTCGCCCTTCTTGCTGGCGGCGCTCGAGCTGCTGGACCCCGAGTCGGAGACCTACGCGCTCGACGTCATATCCATGGCGGAGGCCACGCTCGAGGACCCCGGCCAGATTCTGCGCGCCCAGCAGCGCGCCGAGCGCGACCGCGCGATGTCCGAGATGAAGGCCGAGGGCGTCGACTACGAGGAGCGCCTCGAGCGGCTGCAGGAGGTCACCTGGCCGAAGCCCCTCGAGGAGCTGCTGGAGGCGGCTTTCGCCGAGTACTGCGCCAAGGTCCCCTGGGCGAGCGACTTCGCGCTCAGCCCCAAATCCGTGCTGCGCGACATGGTCGAGACCGCGAGCGACTTCAAGGAGTACGTGGGCCGCTACAACATCGCCCGCAGCGAGGGGACGCTCTTGCGCTATCTCTCCGAGGCGTACCGCTCGCTCGACCGCACCATCCCGATGGACAAGCGAGACGAGCGCCTCGAGGACATCATCAGCTGGCTCGGGCTCGTGGTGCGCAGCGTCGACTCCTCGCTCGTGGACGAGTGGAGCGCGGCCGGCGCCGCGGAGGGCGTGGACGTCGCGCCGCCCGAGGCCGCAGACGAGGTCGTCCACGACCGCCGCGCCCTCACCCTGCTGGTAAGAAACGCCCTCTTTGCCCGCGTGCGCCTGGCCGCGTTCGGCGCGACCGACGAGCTCGGGCGCCTCGACGGCGACTGGGGCTACCGCAAGCCCGTGTGGGAGCAGGCGCTCGCGCGCTTCCACGACGAGCACGAGGAGATCGTCCTCGACGGCGACGCCCGCTCGGCCGCCTACTACAGCATCGACGAGGCCGACGAGAAGCGCGCCCGCGAGGACGGCGGGCACGTCTGGCACGTCCATCAGGTGTTCCGCGACTCCGACGACGACCGCGACTTCGGCATCTGGGCCGATGTCGACCTCGACGCCACGCAGGAGGAGGGCGCCGTGGTGTTCAGCAAGTACCGCGTGGGGTTCGTGGACGACTAGGCCGCCCCTTAAAGTTCGATTGCAGCAATCGGGGCGAGCCTCTTGCCCCTTAAAGTGCGATTGCAGCAACAGGCACGGAATTCTTG
>JAUMVN010000040.1 GCA_030530145.1 Coriobacteriia bacterium
CGCGCGCCTCGCTCGGCCCGCGCGTCGCCGTCGGCGGCCGCGCCGCGCTCGCGGGCGGCGGCGCCGGCGGCCTGCTGCTCGGCGGATGTCATGACCTTGTGCTCGCGGCGAAGCGGCATGCGTGCTCCTTCGGGTGGTTTGGTTGGGCCTCCCTCATGGTACCCGCCCGCAGGTTCGGAAGGCTTCCGAACCTGCGGGGAGGGCGCGCGGAGCTCCGAGCCCCCATTGCGGAGGGCTTCTTGCCATGAGGGCGCCACAAACTCGCGGCCCGGGCGATGCCTGAGTCGTTTCTTGCCACAAAGCCCTGCCCCCGGCGACAAGGAATTCCTCGAATGCCACAAATACGCGCCCCCGGCGACATCGCAACGTCGCCGGGGGCGCGTATTTGTGGCAAGAGGCGTGCGTCGCGTCGCCCGGGCCGCGGTTCTGTGGCGCCCCTCCTTGCTTGATGCCCTCTAGTTCGGAAGCCTTCCGAACTCGGGGCCGCGTTGTCGCGATTACTTGCCGAAGATGCCGCCGAGCTTGCCGAGGACGCCCTGGACGGCGGAGCCGAGGTCGACTTTGGAGAGGTCGAGCTTGGACACGTCCACGTTGAGGCTCTTCGCGGCGTCCTGCAGGGCATTGAGGTCCAGCTTGGAGAGGTCGACGTGGCTGAAGTCGAGGCCGAGCTCGGAGGCCTTGGCGAGCACGCCCTGGATGACCTCGTGGATATCGAAGCTCTCGTCGCCGACAATGGCCTTGACGGCGCCCTCGGGGTCGGCGATGAGCTCCTGGGCCTTCTCGGGAGCGTCCTGGATGGCGGCGACGACCTTCTCGATGATCTCGGAAGTCTGCATGTGGTCCCTCTTTCCTATTGGGGTCGGTGCCCGCGCGCGGGCGTTCATGGACACAACATACCCGATGATGCCGCGGCCGGGCCCTTCGCGCTGCGAAGAAGCTCAAGCGCACCTTGAGACCCGCCGCCGGCGCCCGCCGCCGGCCCCTACCGCCTCCCGCCCGCCCGCCGCGTGTTTCCGAACGGGGGCGAAACCGCTTTTCTCTCCGCGCACGGGCTAAGCTAGACAGCACGTGTCTATGCGATAGGAGAAAGCATGCGCCACATCAAGACGATCGACGACATCACGAAGGACGGCAAGGTAGAGTTCGGCGAGGGCTACGATTTCGTGTCCGAGGCCTCCGACGCCGACGCCATCCTCATGCGCTCGACCGACCTGCACGGCTATGAGCTCCCCGCCTCCATCCGCGCAATCGCGCGCTGCGGCGCCGGCGTGAACAACATCCCCGTCGACGAGTACGCCAAGAAGGGCGTCGTCGTCTTCAACTCCCCGGGCGCCAACTCCAACGCCGTCAAGGAGATCGTGCTCGCCATGCTCATCCTCTCGAGCCGCGGCGTCGTCCAGTCCATGGACTGGGTGCGCAACCACGCCGAGGACCCGGACATCCTGGTCAACGCCGAGAAGGCCAAGAAGGCCTTCGTCGGCCACGAGCTCAAGGGCAAGAGGATCGGCGTCGTGGGCCTGGGCAACGTCGGCTCCAAGGTGGCCAACGCCTGCGTCGACCTCGGCATGGACGTCTACGGCTACGACCCGTTCATCTCCGTCGAGCACGCGTGGGTCCTCTCCCGCGACGTGCAGCGCGTCGGCACGCTCGAGGACCTCTGCCGCAACTGCGACTACCTCACGCTCCACGTGCCGTCCAAGTCCGACACCGTCGGCATGATCTCCGACGACCAGCTGGGGCTCCTCAAGCCGGGCGCGGTCCTGATCAACTACGCGCGCGAGACCATCATCGACGAAGACGCTGTGGACGCGGCCCTGCGCGGCGGGCGCCTCAGCTGGTTCGCCTGCGACTTCGCCACGCCGAAGACGGTCAAGATGCCCAACACCTTCATCACCACGCACTCCGGCGCCGGAACCGGCGAGGCTGAGGCCAACTGCGCCGACATGGCCATCTCCGAGCTCAAGGACTACCTGGAGAACGGCAATATCGTGCACTCGGTCAACTACCCGAGCTGCTCGATGGGCAAGGCGCGCGCCGCGAGCCGCATCGCCTGCCTGCACGCCAACGTGCCGAACATGATCGGCCAGATCACCGCCATCCTCGCGCACGACAACGCCAACGTTCAGCGCATGGTCAACGAGTCCGCCGGCGAGAACGCCTACACCATGTTCGATACCGACGAGCACCTGGACGACGCCACCATCGCCGCCCTGAAGCAGATCCCCGCGGTCTACCGCGTCCGGGTGATCAAGTAGGTCGCCGGCGTCCCCCGGCGCTCAACCGAGCATGAAAGCCCGCCCCGGGTTCGGAAGCCTTCCGAACCCGGGGCGGGCAATTTCGTGCGGTGTTTTAGGGCGCGGCGCGCGAGGTTTGCTCGTTCGTGCGACGTTCGCCGGGTGGCGCTGCAAGGTTTTGGCGTTCGTGCGACGTGACTTCCGGCCATGGGCTTTTCGCTGGCGATAAAACCGCAGGTAAGCTACCTGAAAATCGACGCTTTGAGGCGATGCACCAGGATTTTACGCTGCACGAGCGGCCAAACCTTGCAACGCCCATGCCCTTACGTCGCACGAGCGGCAAAACCTCGCATCCCGCCCGCACGGCCCTGCCCGCCCGCGCGCTAGTCCTCCGCTTCAGCCTCGCTGGCGGCCTTGGCCTCGTCCAGGTAGCTGTACAGCGTGTACTTGCTGATGCCGAAGTACTTGCAGACCTTTGGCCCCGACTTGGTGATGAGGAACGCGCCGGCGTCGTTCAGGTAACGGATGGCGCGCACCTTGTCGTCCTTGTTCATGAGCGCTACCGGGGTGCCCACGAGCTCGACCGACTGCTCGAGCAGGTCGTCCAGCAGGTCGGCGATGTTGCGCACGATCGGCTCCGGTTCCTTCGGCGCCGTCGGCTCAACGCCGCAGAGCCACTGGATGGTGCCTTGAGCCGCCCGCAGCATCGTGATGTCGAAGTTGATGGCGAAGATGCCCGAGACCTCGCCCGAGCTGTCGCGGATGAAGACCGTCGACGACTTGAGGATCTTTCCGCTCGCGGTCTTGGTCAGGTAGGAGAGACGGTCCTCAAGGTGCTCGCCGGCTCCGGCGTGCAGGGCCTCGAGCACCACGTGTGAGGGCCCGTCGCCGAGCTTGCGCCCGGTCACGTGGCCGTTCTCGATCCAGACGATGGAGCGGTCGGGGTCCTTGGCCTTGAGGTCGTGGATCACCACCTCGCATCCGCTCCCGAACTGCAGCGCAATCGCGTGCCCGAGGCGCTTGTAGAAGTCGAAGTGATTCTCTTGCATGGACAGACGCTCCGTTTTCCTCGAAGGTGCGAGACTCGATGCCGCCCTCCGCAGCTCGCAGAGGATTGCGCTCATAACGAATCCAACGATACCGCAACCTAACAAACTGTTTGTTAGGCGTGCGTTACCGCCTTGGGACCGGACCGGGCCCGCCACAACGCGATACCTACCGTTTACCGAATAGCAAACGCCCTGTCGAAGAGCGCTCACACGTCATAAACCTGCAGATATAACAATTAGTATTGCAAGAAAACAGTTTGTTTGGCTCGTTTACGCTCGGCGAGAAGACCGTCGCCCGCCGGCCGCGCTCATGCAAAATCCAAAGCAACGCATGACGCGCGAGAGGAGAAACACGAAGATGGCCCAGACCGAGGAGACCATAGGCTCGCCGAAGCTCTTCGAGCGCGACGGCCTGCCGCCCATACAGGACCTGCTGCCCACGTCGCTGCAGCATGTCCTCGCGTGCTTCGCCGGCGCCATCGCGCCCGCGATGATGATCGCCTCCACCTGCAACTTCACCGAGGAGCAGGAGCAGGCCATCATCCAGGTCGCCCTTATCCTCACGGCGCTCGATACGCTGCTCCAGCAGTTCCCGCTCTTCGGGCGCATCGGCTCCAACCTGCCCATCCTCACCGGCGTCTCGTTCGCGTTCCTGCCGGCGTTCCAGGCCATCGGATTCGAGTTCGGCTTCGGGACGCTCCTGGGCGCCGAGCTCGTGGGCGGCCTCGTGGCCATACTCTTCGGCATCTGCTTCAAGAACGTCCGCAAGCTCTTCCCGCCGCTCGTCACGGGCACCGTCATCTTCACCATCGGCGTCTCGCTCTACCCGACGGCCATCAAGTACATGGCCGGCGGCACCGGGTCTCCCATCTTCGGCTCCTTCAAGAGCTGGGTCGTGGGCCTCGTGACCTTCGCCATAGTGTTCGGGCTCTCCAACTTCGGCCGCGGCGTCGTCAAGCTCGGCGCCATCTTCTTCGGCATGATCATCGGCTGCGCGATCTCGGCCCCGCTCGGCATGATCGACGCCTCCGGCATCGCCTCGGCCAAGTGGTTCGCCCTGCCGCAGTTCATGCCCTTCAAGATCGAGTTCAACGGCGCGGCCTGCCTCACCATCGCCGTGGTCTACATCATGGCCAACGTCCAGCTCATCGGCGATCTCTCGGCGGCTTCGCTCGGCGCGCTCGACCGCCTGCCGGAAGAGAAGGAGCTCTCTGGCGCAATCATGGCCCAGGGCACCGTCTCGATCGTCTCGGCGTTCCTCGGCGGCATGCCCACCTCGGCCTTCGGGCAGAACGTCGGCATCATCGTGAGCAACAAGGTCGTCAACCGCTGGGTCTTCGCCTTCGCCGCCGCCATCTTCGCCGTCGCCGGCTTCGTCCCCAAGGTCGCGGGCGTCCTCACCATGATCCCGCAGCCGGTCATCGGCGGCGCGACCATCTCGGTCTTCGGCACCATCACCTTGAACGGCATCCGCATGCTCGTGCGCGACGGCCTCACGCCGCGCTCCTGTACCGTCTTCGGCGTCTCGGTCGCCTTCGGCCTCGGCATCTCGCAGGTCTCGGGCTGCCTCTCGGGCGCCGGCATGCCCAGCTGGGTCTCGACGATCTTCGCCACCTCGGCCATCACGCCCTGCGCCGTCATGGCCATCATCCTGAACAACGTGCTGCCGCCGGAGGAGGTCCCGCTGCCCTCGGACACCAACGCGCCGAACGACCTGCGCGTTGAGGCCGCGGCTGCCGTGGACGCCCAGGACGTCGACGTGGACACCCTCACGGCCGTGACCCGCGAGGGCGAGCAGATCGGCGAGGTCGGCGTCATGTTCGACGCCGCCGAGCGGATGGCCGCATACGAGGACAAACACGCCGGCGGCGGCAACGTTGACCGTTCGGCAAAGAGTTAGCAAGAAACCTCGGGAATACTGGCAAGAAGCCCCGCGCATGCACAGATGCCCGGCGCGGGGCAGGAGAGGAGACAAAGACATGCTGCTGGTCGGAAACGGTCGGGTGATCACCCGCGACGCCGCCAACCCCTACATCGAGGACGGCGCCGTCCTCATCGAGGGCGACTCCATCGTGGCGGTCGGCCCCGAGGCCGAGCTCCGCGCCCAGGCCATCGGCGCCTCCTATGTGGACGCCCACGGCGGCGTCATCATGCCGGGCCTGGTCAACTGCCATACGCACATCTACTCCGGCCTCGCGCGCGGCCTCGCCATCAAGGGCTGCAACCCCACGAACTTCCTCGAGAACCTCGAGCAGCAGTGGTGGAAGATCGACGACAACCTCACCCTCGACGGCACGCGCGCCAGCGCCTACGCCACGATCCTCGACTCGCTGCGCGACGGCGTGACGACCATCTTCGACCACCACGCGAGCTTCTGCGAGATCCCGGGCAGCCTCTTCGCCATCAAGGACGTGGCCGAGGAGCTGGGCATCCGCTCCTGCCTCTGCTACGAGACCTCCGACCGCCGCGGCGCCGAGAAGCGCGACCAGTCCATCCGCGAGAACGCCGAGTTCGCCCAGTGGGCCGCCGCCCAGCGCGCCGAGGGCAACCACATGGTCGCCGCCATGTTCGGCGGCCACGCCACCTTCACGCTCTCCGACGAGACGATGGACATGATGGCGGAGGCCAACAACGGCACGACCGGCTTCCACATCCACGTCTGCGAGGGCATGAACGACGTCTGGGACTCTCGCCAGAACCGCGGCGGCATCAGCCCGATCGAGCGCCTGCTGCAGCACGACCTTCTCGGCCCGGACACCATGCTCGGCCACTGCATCCACGTCACGCCCGCGGAGATGGACATCATCAAGGAGACGGGCACCTGGCTCGTCAACAACCCCGAGTCCAACATGGGCAACGCCGTGGGCTGCGCGCCCGTGCTCGAGTTCTTCCGCCGCGGCATCCCCGTGTGCATGGGCACCGACGCCTATACCCACGACATGCTCGAGAGCCTCAAGGTCTTCCTCATCATCCAGCGCCACAACGCGGCCATGCCCAACGTCGGCTGGTGCGAGGACATGGACATGCTCTTCAAGAACAACCCGGCCATGGCCACCAAGTACTTCGGGCGCCAGGTCGGCACGCTCACCCCGGGCGCCGCGGCCGACGTCATCGTCATGGACTACAACCCGTTCACGCCCTTCTCGGACGAGAACATCGACGGCCACATGCTCTTCGGCATGATGGGCAAGAACTGCCGTACCACCATCGTCAACGGCCGCGTCCTGTACAAGGACCGCGAGTTCGTCGCCTTCGACGAGGAGAAGATCAACGCGTGGACCATGGAGCAGTCCAAGAAGCTCTGGGGCACGCTGAACGGCCGCGCGTACTAGGGGAGCGCGGAACCGCTTGTTTTCTCGCAGCCTCCGCGGGGCTGCAAACGTCGCGTCGGGGGACGCGGCACGAAACCGCCCGGTCACGCGGTCTTGGCCGGCAGGAGAGGAACCTATTATGAGCGACGTCATGAGGCCCATTCCGTTTGCCCAGCTCATGGACTGGATCTTGACCGAGAACGCCGAGAAGGGCTCGGTCTTCGGCATCCGCAAGGCCTACCGCCACGAGGGCGGCGCCGAGCCCATCTTCGCCGAGACGATCGAGACGCCCTTCGGCCCGGCGGCCGGCCCGAACAGCCAGCTCGCGCAGAACATCGTTGCCTCCTACGTGGCGGGCGCCCGCTTCTTCGAGCTCAAGACCGTCCAGATCATGGACGGCGAGGAGCTCTCCCGTTGCGTGGCCAAGCCCTGCATCGTGGCCGAGGACGAGTGCTATAACTGCGAGTGGTCCACCGAGCTCACCGTGCCGCAGGCCCAGGACGAGTACATCAAGGCCTGGTGGGCCTGCAAGCTGCTCTCCCGCGAGCTCGGGCTGGGCGCGGCGGACGGTTTCGTCTTCAACATGAGCGTGGGCTACGACCTCGAGGGCATCAAGAGCCCCAAGGTCGACTCCTACATCGAGAACATGAAGGACGCGAGCAAGACGCCCGTCTGGGCTGAGTGCTACGCGTGGGCCGCGCAGAACCTCGGTCGCTTCGCCCACGTCGACCAGGCCTTCATCGACTCCGTGAGCCCGCACGTCTCGGCGTCCGTGACCGAGTCCACGCTCCACGGCTGCCCGCCCGACGAGATCGAGCGCATCGCCACCTACCTCATCACCGAGAAGGGCCTGAACACCTACATCAAGTGCAACCCGACCCTGCTCGGCTACGACTACGCCCGCGGTCGCCTCGACTCCCTCGGCTTCGACTACATCGCCTTCGACGATAAGCACTTCCGCGAGGACCTGCAGTGGGCCGACGCAGTGCCGATGTTCAACCGCCTCATCGCGCTCACGTCCGAGCGCGGCCTCGCCTTCGGCGTCAAGCTCACGAACACCTTCCCGGTCGACGTCACGCGCAAGGAGCTGCCGAGCGAGGAGATGTACATGAGCGGCCGCTCGCTCTTCCCGCTGACCATCCACCTCGCGCGCCGTATCTCCGAGGAGTTCGACGGCAAGCTGCGCATCAGCTACTCCGGCGGCGCTGACGCCCAGAACATCCGCGACATCTACGGCGCGGGCATCTGGCCCATCACCATGGCCACCACGGTGCTGAAGCCCGGCGGCTACGAGCGCTTCAGCCAGATCGCGGGCCTGCTCAAGGGCGCCGAGCGCAAGGACGACGTGGACGTGGCCGCCGTGGCCGCGCTCGACGAGGCCGTCGCCGCCGCGCCCAAGTACCAGAAGCCCGTGAAGCCGGTGCCGGCCCACAAGCTCGACTGGCCGCTGCCCCTTACCAGCTGCTTCACCTCTCCCTGCCGCAACGGCTGCCCCATCGAGCAGGACATCCCCGCCTACCTGGCCGCCGTTGACGAGGGCCGCCTGGATGACGCCCTCGCCATCGTCGCGGAGAGAAACGCGCTGCCCTTCATCACCGGCAACCTCTGCCCGCACCCCTGCGGCTCCAAGTGCATGCGCGCCTTCTACGAACCCGAGGGCGCGGCTATCCGCGCGAGCAAGCTCACGGCCGCCCGCGGCGGCATCGACGCGCTTCTCGCCGGCATCAAGGACGGCGCGGGCGCCAAGAAGGTCGCGGGCGCCGAGGCCCACAAGGTGGCCGTCATCGGTGGCGGCCCGGCCGGCCTGGCCTGCGCGTTCTTCCTCTCGCGCGCCGGCGCCGACGTGACCGTCCTCGAGCGCCGCGACACCTTGGGCGGCGTCGCGCGCCACATCATCCCCGCCTTCCGCATCGCCGACGCCGACATCGACCGCGACGTCGAGCTCTGCCTCGCCTACGGCGCCAAGGCCCAGACGGGCGTCGAGGTTGGCTCCGTGGCCGAGCTCAAGGCCGCCGGCTACACCGACGTCGTCGTCGCCTGCGGCGCCTGGGCGCCCGGCCACGTCGGCCTCGAGTCCGGCGAGGAGATCGACGTCCTCGACTTTCTCGGCGCGGCCAAGAGGGGAGAGGACCTCTCCTCCCTCGGCACCGACGTCGTCATCGTGGGCGCCGGCAACACCGCCATGGACGCCGCGCGCGTGGCCAAGCGCCTCCCGGGTGTCCAGAACGTCCGCATCGTCTACCGCCGCACCAAGCGCTACATGCCGGCCGACGAGGAAGAGCTCGCCGAGGCGGTCTCCGAGGGCGTGGAGCTCTGCGAGCTTCTTGCCCCCAAGGCTTCGGCCGACGGCATCCTGACCTGCGAGAAGATGGTGCTCGGCGAGCCCGACGAGTCCGGTCGCCGCAGCCCCGTGGCCACGGGCGAGACCGTCGAGGTCCCGGCCACGGCCGTGATCTGCGCCGTGGGCGAGCACATCGAGGGGGCGCTCTACGAGGGCGCAGGCGTCGAGGTCGATCGCCGCGGCCGCCCGGCCGGCGTCGCCACGGGCGTCGAGGGCGTCTGGGCGGCGGGCGACTGCCGCCGCGGCCCCGCCCGCTTCGTCGACGCCATCGCCGACGCGCAGGCCGTGACCCGCGCTATGCTCGGCGTGGACTTCTCCGCCTACGCCGATGCCAACGTCCGCGCCGGCCGCGAGGCCGACTCCTACGCCCGCAAGGGCGACCTGCGCCTCGGCTGCGCCGCCTGCGACAAGCACGTCGGCTCCGGCTGCCTCGGCTGTGCCACCGTCTGCGAGACCTGCTGCGACGTCTGCCCGAACCGCGCGAACGTCTCCATCGCCGTGCCGGGCCTCGCCCAGCACCAGGTCGTTCACGTGGACGGCATGTGCAACGAGTGCGGCAACTGCGCCGTCTTCTGCCCGTGGAGCGGGCGTCCCTACAAGGACAAGCTCACCCTCTTCTGGAGCGCCGAGGACATGGGCGCCTCCGAGAACCAGGGCTTCCTGCCCCAGTCCGACGGCTCCTACCTGGTGCGAATCGGCGAGAAGTGCGCCGCCTACGACATCGACGACGCGGCCTGCGGGCTTCCCGAGGAGGTGCGCCTGACCATCAAGGCGGTGCGCGACTCCTACGGCTACCTGCTCGCAAAGTAGCCCCCCCACGGGACGGGGCGACGCGAGCCGCCCTGTCCCCAACTTTGCTCGACCGTTGTCCGATTTTGAGATAACGCTTCCGACCGAAAGCCATTCTTGCCGAGGGACCGATCAGATGGCCTACGACAAAGAGAAATACGACCACGCCAAGGCGCCCGAGAAGCCCGCTGCGCGGAAGCCCGGCGCGCAGGGCGCGAAGCCCCGGCCCAAGAAGCCGGCCCGCCCGCGGCCCGTCGCCGTCGTCATGTGCAACGGCGGCTGCACGGGCGTCGGGTTCTGCGAACAGGGCTGCGTCGGCTGCGGCGCGTGCGAGGCGAGCTGCCGCAAGGGGGCGATCTCCCTCGATGAGCGCGGCGTGGCCTGCGTGGACGCCGACGCCTGCATCGGCTGCGGCCTCTGCGCCCGCGCGTGCCCGCAGGACGTCATCCAGATGGTCGAGCGACGCTACCCGATAACCGCGCGCTGCTCGAACACCGATCCCGGCCCTGCAGCTCGCAAGATGTGCGCGAGCAGCTGCATCGCCTGCGGCGCTTGTGAGCGCGCCTGCCCGGCGGGCGCCGTCCGCGTGGTCGGCAATCACGCCGTCATCGACTGGAACGCGTGCATCGCCTGCGGCATGTGCGCCACCAAGTGCCCGCGCGGCGTCATCCGCGACGCGTTCGGCATCCTGGCGCCCAGGTAGGGGAGAGGAGGGACCATGGCAGAGGAGTATCGCCTGCTCATCAACGGCGAGGAGCACGTGACGAGCGAGAACAAGTCGATCCTGCGCTACTTGCGCGACGACCTTCACCTGACGAGCGTCAAGGACGGCTGCTCGGAGGGCGCGTGCGGCACCTGCACGATCATCGTGGACGGCCGTGCGATCAAGTCCTGCGTCCTCACGACCAAGCTCGCCGTCGGCCACGAGATCACGACCATCGAGGGCCTCTCCCACGAGGAGCAGGAGGCCTTCGTCTACGCGTTCGGCGTGGCCGGCGCGGTCCAGTGCGGCTTCTGCATCCCCGGCATGGTGCTCGCGGGCGCGGCCCTCATCCGCCGCAACCCGGAGCCCTCCGGCCCCGAGATCGCCGAGGCCATCCGCGGCAACATCTGCCGCTGCACCGGCTATAAGCGCATCCTCGTCGGCATCAAGCTCGCCGCCGCTATCCTGCGCGGCGAGGAACGGATAGACCCGGCCGCCGAGGCGGGCGAGGACTACGGCGTCGGCAAGAAGATCTTCCGCACCGATGTCCGCCGCAAGGTGCTCGGCTTCGGCAAGTACCCCGACGACCTCACCGAGGACGATTTCCCCGGGCTGGCCTACGCCTCGGCTGTGCGCTCCAAGTACCCGCGCGCCCGCGTGCTCGGCATCGACGCCGAGAAGGCCCGCAAGCTCCCCGGCGTGCTCGGCGTCCTCACCGCCGCCGACGTGCCCGTGAACCAGGTCGGGCACCTGATCCAGGACTGGGACGTCATGATCGCCGAGGGCGACGTGACCCGTTGCGTGGGCGACGCCATCGCCCTCGTGGTCGCGCGCGACCGCAAGACCTTCGAGAAGGCCAAGAAGCTCGTCAAGGTAACCTATGAGGAGCTCGAGTGCGTCCGCGACATCGACGAGGCCATGGCCCCGGACGCCCCTCTTATCCACGAGAGCTTCGAGGCCTTCGGCAACCACGTGGTGCTGGAGAACAACATCTGCCAGCAGCGCCACGTCACGCGCGGCGACGCGGCGGCGGCGCTCGCGGCCTCGGCCTTCACCGCGACCGAGACCTTCACCACGCCCTTCACTGAGCACGCCTTCCTCGAGCCCGAGTGCTGCGTGGCGGCCCCGTACAAGGACGGCGTGAAGATCTGGTCCACCGACCAGGGCGCCTACGACACGCGCAAGGAGTGCGCGCACATGTTCGGCTGGGACAAGACGCCCGAGCGCGTGGTCGTGCAGACCATGCTCGTGGGCGGCGGCTTCGGCGGCAAGGAGGACGTCTCGGTTCAGCACCTGGCTGCTCTTGCCGCGTATAAGCTGGGCGTTCCCGTCAAGTGCTTCCTCACGCGCGCCGAGTCCCTCGCCTTCCATCCCAAGCGCCATTACATGCGCGGCACGTTTACCCTGGGCTGCGACGCCGAGGGCCACTTCACGGGCATGGACTGCGAGATCAACTTCGACACGGGCGCCTACGCGAGCCTCTGCGGCCCCGTCCTCGAGCGCGCCTGCACCCACTCCGTCGGCCCCTACACCTACCAGAACACCGACATCCGCGGCTACGGCTACTACACGAACAACCCGCCCGCAGGTGCCTTCCGCGGCTTCGGCGTCTGCCAGTCCGAGTTCGCGCTCGAGTCGCTTATCGATGTTCTTGCCAAGAAGGCCGGCATCGACCCGTGGCAGATCCGCTACATCAACGCCATCGAGCCCGGCAAGGTCCTGCCCAACGGCCAGATCGCCGACTGCTCGACCGCGCTCAAGGAGTGTCTCGAGGCCGTGCGCGACGTCTACTACGCCAACCCCGGCCGCGCCGGCATCGCCTGCTCGATGAAGAACGCCGGCACGGGCGTGGGCCTTCCCGACAAGGGCCGCTGCAACATCCGCGTCGAGAACGGCGTGGCCGTGGCCTACGCCGCGACCTCCGACATCGGCCAGGGCTGCAACACCGTCTTTACGCAGGACATCGCCGAGGCGTGCGGGCTGCCCCGGCGCTGCATCGCCAACGGCGAGTGCTCCACCGAGGCCGCGCCCGACTCCGGCACCACCTCCGGCTCGCGCCAGACGGTCGTCACCGGCGAGGCTGTGCGCGGCGCGGCGTTCCTCTTGCGAGACGCCATGCTCGCCGTCGAGCGCGGGGAAGAGGTGCCGCAAGGCCAGGTCCGCGCCGGCGGCGACGGCAAGACGTTCCGCTTCGAGGACGGGCGTGAGTACACCGTGAGCGCCGAGGAGCTCACGCCGGGCCATGCGCGCGTGCCCAAGGACCCGGTCGCGTGCCTGGCCGCACTCGAGGGGCGCGAGTTCTTCTACGAGTATTTCGAGTCGACCGACAAGCTCGGCGCCGACGTGCCCAACGCGAAGAGCCACATCTGCTACGGCTTCGCCGCGCACGTGTGCGTCCTCGACGAGGAGGGCCGCGCGGCCGGGTTCTACGCCGCGCACGACTCCGGCCGCGTGATCAACCCCATAGCCATCCAAGGCCAGATCGAGGGCGGCGTGCTCATGGGCATGGGCTACGCGCTCACCGAGGACTACCCGCTCAAGGACTGCGTGCCCACGGCCAAGTACGGCACGCTCGGGCTTTTCCGTGCCGACGACATCCCGCAGATCAATGCCATCTACGTGGAGAAGGACGAGCAGCTGCCCGTGGCCTACGGCGGCAAGGGCATCGGCGAGATCGCCACGATTCCGGCTGCGCCCGCCGTGCAGAACGCCTACTTTGCCCTCGACGGCAAGCTCCGCCCGAGCCTGCCCATGCGCGACACCTTCTACAGCCGCCGCGCTCACCGCGACTAGCGGCCTGCGCGGGCGTTGCGGCGCCGGCGGGCTGCCCGAGGTGGTGTGCGTCGCGCCCCGATGCCCGAGGTGGTGCCAGGCGCGCCACCTCGGGCGATTTTCTTGGCATTTTCGCGCCACCTCGGCGAGAAACGCCTCGAGGTGGCGCCACCTCGAGGCTGGTTTCGGTCGGGTGGCGGCCGCTCTTCTCGCCGGGCTTCTTGCCACAGAAGCGCGGCCCCGGCGCCGCCTCGTCGGCGCGCGCCACAGAAACGCGGCCCCTGCGACGTTGGTCCGGCCGTGCGCCACAGAAAAGCGGTCCCGGCGACATTGAGCCAAGCGGTTGCCACAGAAACGCAGCCCAGGCGACATGCCGGCGTCGCCGAGGGCGCGTTTCTGTGGCGAGAGACGCACATCGCGTCGCGGAGGCCGCGCTTC
>JAUMVN010000011.1:0-15311 GCA_030530145.1 Coriobacteriia bacterium
CGGCCCCGAACCCGCGGCGCCGCCCGCGGCCGCCGCGGCGCCCGGCGCCGCATCCGAGCGGTTGACGTAGTTGGCAACGTAGCTCTGCGCGCTCTCGTCCTCGCCGGAGAGCACGCGCCACGAGTTGACCACGTCCATCATGCGCTGGACCAGCGGGTTCATGATGGCCATGTCGAGCCCCGCCGCGAAGGCGCCGGCCAAGAAGGTCGCGTTCACGAGCGGGCGGAACGGCAGGCCGAAGCTAATGTTGGAGAGGCCCAGGACCGTGCGGACGCCCGGCAGCTCGCGCTTGACGCCCGAGATGGCGTCCAGGATCGCGCGCGGGGCCGTCTGGTCGGTCGATGCGGCCATGCAGAGGCAATCGATGACCACGTCCTGGCGCGGGATGCCGATGGCGTCGGTCGCGGCCACGATCTTCTTCGCCACGGCGATGCGCCCCTCGGCCGTGGCCGGGATGCCCTCCTCGTCGAGCGTGAGGCCCACGATCGCGCAGCCGTAGTGCTTGGCGATGGGCAGCACGGCCTTGAGGATCTCTTCCTTGCCGTTAGTGGAGTTGATGAGGGCCTTGCCTGGATAGCTGCGCACGGCTGCCTCGATGACGTCGGGGTCGGAGGCGTCGATCTGCAGCGGGAGCATCGAGACGCCCTGCAGCTCGGCCACGAGCTCCACCATGGTGGCGCGCTCGTCGATCTCGGGCAGGCCGGCGTTGACGTCGAGCATCTGCGCGCCCGCCTCGGTCTGCGCGATGGCCTCGCCCATGACGTAGTCGTGGTTGCCGCTGCGCAGGGCCTCCTTCATCTTCTTCTTGCCCGTGGGGTTGATGCGCTCGCCAATGACGCCGACCTGGCCCATGCGAAGGCTGCAGACCTGCTGCGGACCGGCGACGCAGAACCAGTCGCGGACCTCGCGCGGGGCCGGTGCTCGGTCGGCGAGAAGCGCCCGCTCCCCCGCGGTGTACTCCGGCGCGGTGCCGCAGCAGCCGCCGACGATGGTCACGCCGGCGTCGAGCATGGAGGCCACCGCCTCGCAGTACTCGGGCGGGTGCACGTCGAAGACCGTGACGCCGTCCTCCACGCGCGGCAGGCCGGCGTTGGCCTGCACCATGATCGGGCACTTGGCCCACGGCAGCATCCGCTCCACGAGCGGCACGAGGTCGCGAGGGCCGAGCGAGCAGTTGATGCCCACGGCGTCGGCCCCGAGCGAGCTCAGGGTGACAGCAGCCACCTCAGGCGTGGTGCCCAGGAAGGTGCGCCCGTCCTCGGCGAAGGTCATGGTGACGAAGACCGGCAGGTCGGAGTTCTCGACCACGGCGAGAAGCGCCGCCTTGGCCTCGGCCAGGTCGGCCATCGTCTCGACGATGAAGAGGTCGGCCCCGGCCGCGGTCGCGGCGCGCGCCTGCTCGGCGAAGAGCTCGTAGGCGTCGTCGAACGGCAGCGTGCCCATGGGCTCGAGGAGCTGTCCCGTGGGGCCGATGTCGGCGGCGACGTAGCGAACGCCCGAGCGGCGGGCGCACGCGACGGCGGCGTCGAAGATCTCCTGGACCGTGGCGGCGTCGCCGAGCTTCTCGCGGTTCGCGCCGAACGTGTTGGTGGTGGCGACGTCCGCGCCGGCGGCGACGTAGGCCGCGTGGATATCCGCGATCTCGTCGGGGTTCGTGAGGCAGAGAAGCTCCGGCAGCTCGCCGGCAGCAAGGCCGCGCTCCTGGAGCTGTGTGCCCATCGCGCCGTCGAAGACGAGGAACTCCTCGCCGTCGAGCACGCGCTGAAGATATTCGTCCTTCACGCGCAGGCGCCGCGGCTCGAGGCGAGCCTCGGGCCAGGCGCAGTTGAGCTTCTTCTTATCCAGGGCGTCTTTCGACATGCGCGTCCCTCCGCGTTGGTTGTTTGGCCCCCATGCTAGCAGGACGTGGGCAGGCATCCCGCGCCGCGCACGATACGGACATACGCACGAAAACCGCGACGCCGGGCGGACGCAGGCAGGTGCGCCGCAGAGATCAAGCCATGCGAGGTTTGCCGCAGGCACGGCGCACCCACGACGGTCCTCGAGTCAAACGGGGCGGAGGGCGGCGATATTCTCAACAGCGGCAAAGTCATGGTCGGCGGGCATGGGGCATACCCGCCAGCGCAGGCCACCCACAACGCGATGCGGGTGTGGCGGCTACGCAAACGGCGGGGGCGATTCGGCGTTTTGCTCGTCCTTCTGTACGGAAATCGGGCAACGAGGCCAGTCAGGAGGTCGAGCCCTGCAACAAAAGTTCGACTTTGCGGCAGATTTTGCGCCAAACAGGCCGTCTCGGGCGCCGAACGTGGCGCGCCGGCAACGTTTGCCCAGTTGGCGCGATCTCCGTCAAGGCAAAACGGCCGAAAGTTGCCGCAAGGTCGAAGTTTTGTTGCACGTAGCCACCCGCCAACCACGCGCCGACCCTCAAATTGGGGCCGCGGAGCGGGCCTAGCCGTCGATCCCCGGAGCCCAGATGTCCTCGAGGCAGAACTCGCGGGTCGCCCCATCGAACGCGAAGGCGAGAAGCGCGCAGTTCGGCAGCGGTCCCGCGAGCTCGACGCGGGCGTTTGTCGCCCAGGCGCCGCAGAAGAGCCGCGCGGTCGTGCCGTGGCCCACGACCAGCACGTTGTTGCACTCCGGACGCATCATGAGCTCCTCGAGCGCGGCGCAGGTGCGCGCCGTCACGTCCTCCGGGCGCTCACCGCCGATGGTCGCGAAGAAGTCCATCGCGTAGTCGCGCGGGTCTCCCTCGATCGGAGTGCCGTCGAGCGTGCCGAAGCTCATCTCGATGAGGTCGTCCACGGCCATGGCTCGCGCCGCGAGCGACGGGTCGGCCACCTCGAGCGTCTGCGCCACGCGGCCCAGCGGCGAGCGGAACACGTGGTCGAACGCCACGCCCATGCCGCGCAGGTGCTCCCCCGCCGCGCGCGCCTGGCGTTCGCCCAGGGTACTCAACGGCGAGTCGGCGCGACCCTGCCACACGCCCTCGAGGTTGAAGATAGTCTGGCCGTGCCGCAGGTAGTACAGGTGCTTGACCACTGTTTCTCTCCTCACAAAGAAACGGCGGGAAGGCGCCTTGGGCTGCCCTCCCGCCGCCGGCGAGTCATTGCTTAGAACGGCTCGACGGTGAAGCTCCTCTCGACCGTCTGGCCGGGCGCGGCCACGATGCAGCCGCGCTTGTGCTCGAGGACGTCGTCCTCATCCGAGCAGGTGGAGAGGCCGCCCCAAGGCTCGAGCGCCACGAAGTCGCCGATGGGCTTGCTCCACACGACGAGGTACGGGAAGTCGGCGAACTCGACGCGCACGCCGTGGCCGGCCTTGCCCGCAAGCTCGACCTTGCGGCTCTCGAGCTCGTCGTAGATGGTCTCGGCGAAGTCGAAGAGCCCGTGGGTCAGTGGCAGCTCGAGGCCGTCACCCTGCGGGGCGGCGCCGCGGTGCTCGACGTCGATGAGGCCCGTGGACGGCACGGCGGTGCAGACGTCGCCCTCGGGCTTCTCGAAACGCACCAGATAGTCGTCGTAGGCCTCGCCGTCCTCGATCGGGCAGCGGAAGGCCGGGTGACCGCCGATGAAGAAGGGCATGGGCTCGGCGCCCGTGTTCGTGACGGCATAGGTCACGCGGAGCTTGGCGCCCTCGAGCGCGTAGCGGGCCTCGAGCGCGAAGTCGAACGGGTACTGGGCGAGCGTCTCCTCGCTCGACTCCAGGCGAAGCACCGCGTGGTCGGCCTCGGCCACGACGGTCTCGAACTCGGAGGACTTGGCGAGGCCGTGGCGCGCGAGCTCGACCTTCTTGCCGGACTCGGTCACCGCACGGCCGTCGCGCAGGCCGCCGCAGATGGGGAAGCAGATCGGCGCCTGGCCGGTCCACACGGCCGGATCCGGCTGCCAGAGGTACTCGCGGCCGCCCGCCTGGACGGAGGTGAGGCTTCCGCCCTCCGTGGTCACGGTGACGCTCAGCGCATCGTTCGAGATCGTGGTCTTCATCGCTGGTCCTTTCGAGGTCAGGGGCAGGAAGCGGCGCCCCGCGCCTTGCCCACGTCAGCGCGGCACGGAGCGCCCATCCCCTAAGGGTGAACGTTAATCGTGATAATACCCCTGGTTCCACTTCTCGATGATCTCGTCGAAGAAGTGGGGGTCGGCCTGGGCCTCGGCGTCGGCCTTGTTCACGGCGTCGATCTTTGCCACGAGGGCGTCGTGCTCGGGCGTGGCCTCGTAGCTCTCCTTGAGGAAGGCGAGCATGATGTCGGCCATGAGGAACTCGCCGGTGATCTTTCCGCCGAAGCCGACGACGTTGGCGTTGAGGCAGCGGCGGGCATAGAGGGCCGAGGTCATGTCGCGGACGAGGGCACAGCGGGCGCCGGGGACCTTGTTCACGGAGTTGGTGATGCCGATGCCGGTGCCGCACAGAACGACGCCCAGGTCAGCCTTGCCGGAAGCGACGGCCTCACCCACGGCCTTGCCGTAGATGGGGTAGTGCGTGCGGGTGTGGCTGTAGGTGCCCACGTCGAGGACCTCGTAGCCCGCCTCCTCGAGGCGGTCGTGCAGGTAGGTCTTCTCGTCGGTGACGATGTGGTCGCAGCCAAGCGCGATGATCATGGTTAATCTCCTTATGCGTAGGACGGGTGTGGCGGCAAGAGGCGCGAAGCCCTTCTCGCTAGGCCATCTTGTTGAGCATGTCGACGCGGACCTGGTGGCGGCCGGCGGCGTAGTCGGCGGCAAGGAACTCGCGGGCGATCTTCTTTGCCACCTCGGGGCCCACGACGTTCGGGCCCATGCACACGATGCGGGAGTTGTTGTGCTCGCGGGTCATGTAGGCGCTGCGCTCGTCGGAGATGTTCGCGCAGACCATGCCCTTGACGCGGGTGCAGACCATGTAGCTGCCCACGCCGTAGCCGTCGAAGCAGAAGCCGAGCGAGCCGTCGTTGGCCTGGACGTCGGCGGCGACGGCAAGCGCGGAGTCGACAAGGTCGGCCGCGGGCTCGACGGAGAGGTCGACGACCTCGTGGCCGTCGGCGACCAGGGCGTCCTTGACGATGTTCTTGAGGGACATGCCCTCGGCGTCGGAACCGATCACTACTCTCATGGTGTCCTCCTTGGTTTTTTGGCAAGAAGCTCCCAGGGGGCCTTGGCCGAGCGTGATCCTCGACAAGGCTCCGCCACGGGGCGCATATGACCCCTGAGCTCTGCGTTTATGGGTCTTGAAACGGTTAAGGCACGTACAAAACAGGTGCAAAACCCTCGCGCGCCGCCGGGCACAGCGCGATCGGATGCGAAGAAGGGAAGAGGCGCTACGCCGGGCTGATCACCCGCGTGAACTCCTCGATGCTCGCGCGCTGCTCGGCCGTGATGCCGCCGTCGCACACGAGCGCGTCGATGTCGGACAGGTGGTAAAACGCGTAGAAGTCGCGGACGAAGACCTTGCTCGCGTCGGCGACCACATAGCGGGCGTCGGCTTTATCGAAGGCGACCTTCTGGAAGTGGCCCTCGTCGGCGTTGGAGGTGTAGACCTCGTTGCCGACCATGCCGTTGACGCCCACGAACGCGGCGTCGATGCCGAGCTGGGACATGGCGGCCTCGGCCATGGGCCCGATGAAGGCGCCGGTGCGCTCGCGGAGCGCGCCGCCGGTGAGGTAGAGCTCGCAGTCCTCACGGGCGGCGAGCAGGTTGAAAACGTTGATGGAGTTCGTGACCACGCGCAGGCGGCCGGCAGGCAGGTACGGGACCATCTGCTCGACGGTCGTGCCCGTGCCGAGGAAGACGGTCGAACCCTCCTCCACGAGGCCGGCGGCGAGGCAGGCGGCCTCGGCCTTCTCGGCCACGTTCTTGTCGCGCTTCTCGGTGTGGGTATACTCGCGGCGCAACATCGAGTGGACAGGAGCGCTGCAGCGGCGGGCGCCGCCGTGGACGCGCTCGACGTCGCCAGCGAGGCTCAGCTCCTCGAGGTCGCGGCGGACCGTCATCTCCGAGACGTCGAGCGCCTCCGAGATCTCCTTGACCGAGACGGTGCCCTGGGCGTCGAGCAGGGCCTTCACGCGCTCGTGCCTCTCTGCCTTGATCATGCTCGCCGCCTCCTTTGGGACCTGGTTTGCCCGCCGCACCCGCAAAGGTGAGGCGGCCGTTTCTTTGTGAGTACATTTGAACACTTTCGAACAGCTTCGAACTCGAGAATCGCAAATTCGACCACATTTACCGTTCACCGTCTGTTTGCTACCGTTCGGAATTGTTCGTTTTGTTTATCGTTGTTCTTATTTGTTTGAGAAGTATCGTAGTCACAGCAAGACGCTCGAAGGTGCGGCTGCCCGGACGCACGCGAGCCCCGAAGCGAACCCTTACACGAGAAAGGGGCCCTAGATGGCCACCAAGGAAGAAATCTCCATGATCGGCTTCGAGATCGTCGCGTACGCGGGCGACGCCATGACCGACCTGCTCCACGCGCTCGACGCGGCGCGCGAGGGCGACTTCGACAAGGCGGAGGAGCTGCGCAAGAGCGCCTACGACTCCATGATCGAGGCCCACAACATCCAGACCAACATCCTCTCCAAGGAGGCGGGCGGCTCGGAGATGGACGTGACCTTCATCATGGTCCACGCGCAGGACACGCTCATGACCACTATGATGCTCGAGAAGCAGACCAAGTTCTTTATCGACGAGTACAAGAGGATCGCCGCTCTCGAGGCAAAGTTAGGTTAAGTGATTTAATATAAGCCTGCGGCCGCAGTCTCGCGGCAACCGGAGCCACGTCACGGCAGGGCCGCCGCGCGAGAGGATCGCGTGGCGGCCCTTTGAGGATAGAACCGAGAACAGAAAGGCGGACGAATGGAGAAGAACGACGAGCTCGTTGCCCTATTCGAGGACAATTTCGGGCCCGTGGGCGAGAGGCGCATGCTGCTCGTCCACGCCCCGGGGCGCTCGGAGATCGCCGGCAACCACACCGACCACGAGGGCGGCGACGTGATCGCGGGCGCCCTCGACGTCTCGATCGACGGCGTCTGCACGCTCAACGGCACGCCCTCGAAGGTGCGCGTGTTCAGCAAGGGCCACACGCCCTTCGAGATCGACCTCGCCGACCTCTCCCCGCGTGAGGACGAGCGCGAGAGCTGCCGGGCGCTCGTGCGCGGCATGGCGGCCGGCATGACGGCTCGCGGCCTTGCGGTCACCGGCTTCGACGCCTCCTTTACCAGCACCGTTCCCTCCGGCGGCGGGCTTTCCAGCTCCGCGGCCATGGAGGCGGCGCTCGGCCGCGCGATGGAGGGCCTGTGGGCGGGCGCCGTCGACGGCGACGACGCCGCGGCCGATCCCATCGAGCTCGCCAAGATGAGCCAGCGCGCCGAGACGGACTACTTCGGCAAGCCCTGCGGCCTCATGGACCAGGCGAGCGTCTGCCTGGGCGGCCTTGCGCACATGGGCTTCACCGATGCTGCCTCCCCCACCGCCGAGAAGCTCGCCCTCGACTTCGAGGACTTCGGCTACGCCCTGTGCCTCGTGGACGTGGGCTGCGACCACACGCCCTTTACCGCCGACTACGCGGCCGTCCCGGTCGAGATGCAGCGGGTGGCCGCAGAGTTCGGCCACAAGCGCCTCTGCGAGGTCGAGCGTAGCGACTTCGAGGCGGCGCTGCCCGCCCTGCGCGAGAAGCTCGGCGACCGCGCCTGCCTGCGCGCGATCCACTATTACTACGAGCAGGACCTGGTCGAGCGCCGTTGGCAGGCCCTTCTTTCCAAGGACATCGACGCCTTCCTGGCCGCCACCCGCGACTCGGGCGCGAGCTCGGCCATGTACCTGCAGAACGTGAGCTCGGGCGGCGCCTTCCAGCCCGCCATGTATGCCCTGGGCCTGGGCGAGCTCGTGCTCGAGGGCCGCGGCGCCATCCGCATCCACGGCGGCGGCTTCGGCGGCTCCATCCAGGCCTTCGTACCGCTCGACCTGGTTGACGAGTTCATCTGCCGCATGGACGGCTGGCTGGGCGAAGGCTCGGCGCGCCGCTACGCCATCGACGAGAAGGGGGCGTATGCCGCATGGCTCTGACGCAGACGATCCAGCAGCTCATCGATTACTGCGGGACGCGTGGGCTCATCGGCCCCGAGGACCGCGTCTGGGCCTACAACACGGTGCTCGACGCCATCTGGGCCAAGGGTCCCGCGCCCGACGAGGCGTGGGTGCACGCGGGCGGCACCGAGGCCCCTCGCTTCGACCTCGAGGCGGCGCTTCTCGCCATCGGCGACGCGGCCGTGGCCAACGGCGCCGAGGAGGACACGGCGAGCGGGCGCGACCGCATAGCCATGCGCGTCATGGGCGCGCTCATGCCCAAGCCCTCCGAGGTGGCCGCGCGCTTCCACGACTCCGTGGCCGCCGGCAACCCGCGCGAGGCCACCGGCACCTTCTACCGCACCTGCTGCGATGCGGGCTACGTGCGCCGCGCCGCCATCGCCCGCAACGTCAAGTGGAACACGGGCACCGAGTGGGGCGACCTGGAGATCACCATCAACCTCTCCAAGCCCGAGAAGGACCCGCGCGAGATCGCGGCCGCCGGCGCCGCCAAGAACGACGGCGAGAAGTACCCCGCCTGCCAGCTCTGCATCCAGAACGAGGGCTACCCGGGTCGCGGCGCGGCCGCCGCCGGCGGCGCGCACCCTGCCCGCCAGAACCTGCGCATCGTGCCCATAGAGCTCGCCGGCGAGCGCTGGGGCCTGCAGTACTCCCCCTACGCCTACTTCAACGAGCACTGCATCGCCATGAGCGCGGAGCACCGCCCCATGCACATCGACCGCGACGCCCTCGAGCACCTGCTCGACTTCGTGGACCTGGTGCCGCACTACTTCATCGGCTCGAACGCCGACCTGCCCATCGTGGGCGGCTCGATCCTCTCGCACGACCACTACCAGGGCGGCGCGCACGTCTTCCCCATGATGAAGGCCAAGGTCGCCGACACCTTTGCCATGAGGCGCTACCCGCACGCGGAGTGCGAGGTGCTCCGCTGGCCCATGAGCGCGCTGCGCCTGCGCGGCCGGGCCCGGGGCGAGGTGCTCGATGCCGCCGTCCACGTGATCGACGCCTGGCGAGCCTGGACGGACGAGTCCGTGGGCGTGCGCGCGCACGACGAGGACGGCACCCCGCACAACACGGTCACGCCCGTCGTGCGCCGCGTGGGCGCTTCTTACGAGGTCTACCTGGCCCTTCGCTGTAACGTGACGAGCGAGGAGAACCCCCTGGGGGACTTCCACCCGCATGCGCAGTGGCACCACATCAAGCGCGAGAACATCGGCCTCATCGAGGTCATGGGCCTGGCCATCCTGCCCGCGCGCCTGGTGGGCGAGCTCGCCGCGGTAAAGAAGCACCTGCTCGCGGGCGACCTCGACGCGCTCGAGGCCGACGAGGCGAGCGCCTCGCACGCCGCATGGGCACGCGAGATCGCCGCCGTCCACCCCGAGCTCGACGAGCGCAACATCGACGACATCCTGCGCGAGGGCGTGGGCCAGGTCTTCGGCCACGTGCTCGAGGACGCCGGCGTCTTCAAGTGGGACGAGGCCGGCCGCGCCGCGCAGCGCCGCTTCGTGGACTCCCTCTAGCACCTGCCCCCAACCATTTGGGGGCAGGTTATCTCCCGCAGCCATTTGGGGACAGGTTAGAACCCGCAGGCGTTTAACTGTCCACGCAAAGAAACGGCGCCCGCTGGGTCGAGAAGGGCATCTTTGCAAAGAAACCGCACCCGCTGGGTCCCGCGTGAGCCCAGCGGGTGCTTTATTTTCGCGGCACGGCCCAGCGGGCGCGATTTTTTCGCAGCTCATCCCAGCGATCGCGCAACTTTCGCTCCGTACCGCACGACCGG
This sequence comes from Coriobacteriia bacterium, assembly GCA_030530145.1. Lineage (GTDB taxonomy): Bacteria > Actinomycetota > Coriobacteriia > Coriobacteriales > Atopobiaceae > Paratractidigestivibacter. Next base: position 9,826 of record JAUMVN010000011.1, read on the forward strand.
CACTACCGGGAACTCGGACAAGTTAGAACCTTCAGCCATTCGAGAACAGGTTGCCCATCCGCGCCCCCTCGCCCCCGAGGTCCGCACGTGCGAGGTTTTGCCCCAAGTGCGGTAAAACGGCGTAGACGCTGCGAGGTTTTGACCTTCGTGCAGCATAGAAACGAGCCTGCGGGTCCTGATCTTGGCCGAAATAGCCCTCTAGAGGCCTCTTCGGAGTGGTCACCGGCCCAAATCATGCAGCACGAGGGACAAAACCTCGCAGCCGATCCCCCTAAATGCCGCACGAAGGGCAAAACCTCGCAGCCGTGCCTGCCGGCACTCGCGATCTAATACACCGCACGTAAACCCGCCCCTCGCCGTTCGGGGACAGGTTCGCCGCGCGTCGGACAACCTGTCCCCGAATGCCTGCGGGGGATAACCCGTCCCCAAACCGCAGTTGTTGGGGGTCGTGTTACCGCAGGTCGCGCACGGTCTCGCGCTCGATCAACTCGCCCGGGAACAGCACGTGCTCCACGGCATCGGAGGCGCCAGCGATCTTATCGACCGCCCAGGCGCCCACGCGGCGGTTGTCGAAGCGCACGGTCGTCAAGGCCAGGTCGGGCACGAACTCCCCCAGCGAGTCGTCCACGCCCACGACGCTCACGTCGTCGGGCACACGCCGCCCGCGCGACTCCAGGCCCTTGACGCAACCGTAGGCCATCGCGTCATTGGACGCGTAGACGGCCGTGCAGGTGGGGTCGTCGGCCAGCGCAACCCCGGCGTCGTAGCCGCTCCTGGCCGTCCAGTCGCCGCGGATCAGGCGCGGGGCCGCGATGCCGTGGGCGGAAAGCGCCTCTTTCCAGCCCTGTTCACGGCGCATGCCGGAGAGCGAGCGCGTGGGGCAGCTGATAAAGTGCACCGTCTTGTGCCCGTGCGCAAGCAGGTGCTCGACGACCATGCGCGAGCAGCCTGCCTGGTCGTTGTCTACCGTGGAGCAGGCGGGGTGCTCGAGCATGGTCACGAGCACCGTCTGCATGCCGGCGAGCGGCTCGAAGGTGCCGAAGTCGGCAGGCATGCGGTTCATGATCACGACCATGCCGTCCACGGGAAGGCCCGCCATGCGCCGCGAGGCTTCCTCCAGCGTGTAGGGCGCCTCCAGGCCGGTAAGCGTGATGGCGTAACCGTGCTTATCTGCCGCCTTGGAGAAGCCCTCCAAGCGGTCGATGTTGCCCGTGCCGGCGATGTTGAACATCACGACGCCCACGGTCTTGAACTTGCCGCGACGCAGCGACCGGCCGGCGAAATTCGGACGGTACCCCAGCTCGCGCATGGCGGCGCGCACGCGCTCCTTTGTCTCGGGCCGCACGGAGGGCGAGTCGTGGACGGTGCGCGAGACGGTCTGCTCCGAGACGCCGGCGAGCCTCGCCACGTCCTTGACCGAGACCGATTTTGCGCGCGCGATGCCTTCCGCCATGCCCTGTGAACCCCTTTGAACGCGCCGAGACGAGCGTCGCGCCGTGGCAACGTCGCCAAATCCAACGCCAAAGATTTTAGGCAACGCAACGCTTACGGACAAGAATGCGCCGTTTGCCGACACCCTAGGGCAAAAACAGGCTTCTCGGCGGCATGTGCCAACGCAAATGTTAACGTTGCCATTGAGCAAACACCGCTACCGGGCATGCAGGTTTGCTCCGTACCACCAGGTTCCTTTTGTTTTGCGCTATGCAAGAACCCGTATCGGCTTCCCATGTCATAAAATGGCAACGTCGCCATTCAAACAAAGTACATGTGAAGCCCCATAGTCCAAGGAGCAAAGAATGGAAAAGCTCATCGCGACCATCGAGAAGGGCCAGCCCTTCTTCAACGCGATCGCGCGCAACAAGTACCTCAAGGCCATCCGCGACGGCTTTATCTCGGTCATCCCCATCATCATCTTCTCGTCCATCTTCTGCCTGGTCTCGGCAGTGCCCAACATCTGGGGCTTCTACTGGCCCGAAGATTTCGACGGCATGCTGTGGAAGGCCTATAACTACTCGATGGGCATCCTCGCCGTCGCCTGCGCGGCCACCACGGCCAAGCACTTCTGCGACGCCCAGAACCGCGACCTGCCCAAGAACAACCAGATCAACTTCATCTCGTGCATGTGCGCGGCCATCGTCGGCTTCCTGCTGCTCTCCAGCGACATGATCTCCGATGCCACCGGCGAGCTCTCCGGCTTGAACGTCGCCTACCTCGGCTCCAAGGGCCTTCTCACCGCGTTCATCTCGGCCTTCGTCGTGGGCATCGTGTACAAGTTCTTCATCAGCCGCAACATCACCATCAAGATGCCTGAGCAGGTCCCGCCCAACATCTCGCAGACCTTCAAGGACATCATCCCGTTCTCCGTCTCGATCGCCATCTTCTGGGTCGTGAGCATCGCCTTCACCTCCGCGTTCGGCTACTGCTTCGCCCAGGGCGTCATCACCGTCTTCCAGCCGCTCTTTACCGCCGCCGACGGCTACATCGGCCTCGCCGTGATCTACGGCGCCATGAGCCTCTTCTGGTTCGTAGGCGTCCACGGCCCCTCGATCGTCGAGCCCGCCATCGCCGCCGCGCTCGTGTCCAACATGACCGACAACATGGCCGCCTACCAGGCCGGCCAGCACGCCACCGCCGTCCTTACCCAGGGCGCCCAGTACTTCGTGGTCTGCATGGGCGGCACCGGCGCCACGCTCGTCCTCGTCTTCATGTTCGCCTTCATGGCCAAGTCCAAGGAGATGCGTGCCGTGGGCAAGGCGGCCGTCGTGCCCGTGTGCTTCGCCGTCAACGAGCCGCTGCTCTTCGCCGCCCCGATCGTGCTGAACCCCGTCTTCTTCGTGCCCTTCGTCCTCGCGCCGATCGCCAACATCTGGATCCTCAAGCTCTTTATCGACATGCTCGGCATGAACGGCTTCATGTACACCCTTCCCTGGACCACCCCGGGCCCCATCGGCACCATCCTCGGCCTCGGTTTCCAGCCGCTCGCCTTCGTGTTCCTGGCCGTGATCCTCGTGGTCGACTTCGCGCTCTACTACCCGTTCTTCCGCGTCTACGACGCCCAGAAGTGCGCCGAGGAGGCCGAGGTCTCCGAGGAGGAGCTCGCCGCCAAGAACGCCGAGAAGGCCGCCAAGCTCACCGACGCCTTCCAGGGCCGCGCGGACGCCAAGTCCGTGGCCGACGGCGCCGCGGCCAGCCTGAACTCCGCCGCCCCCGCCGCAGCCGCTGACGCCCCCGCCTCCGGCGCCGGCGTCGTGAACGGAGTCGACCTCAACGGCAAGCGCGTCCTCGTCCTCTGCCAGGGCGGCGGCACCTCCGGGCTTCTTGCCAACGGCCTGGCCAAGGCCGCCCGCGAGGCCGGCATCGACCTCACCACGGCCGCCGAGGCCTACGGCAACCACGTGGACATGCTCCCCGACTTCGACCTCGTGGTCCTCGCGCCCCAGGCCGCGAGCTACCTCAGCGACCTCGAGAAGGACTGCGAGCGCGTGGGCAACAAGTGCGTGGCCTGCCGCGGCAAGCAGTACATCGAGCTTTCGCAGCACGGCGAGAAGTCCCTCGCCTTCGTGGCCGAGCAGCTCTCCTAACGCGCTCCCCTTGGCGCCGGGACCCCTCGCGGCCCCGGCGCCTCCGCGAATCGCGCCGCCGCTCCACGGCGCATGCCGGCACGGAGCCGTCGCGGCCCCACAGACACCCTTGGCGCGCGCCGCGCCCATCACCGAATTTCTCGCCATCTACCTGCGCTTGATTGGATAACCATGACCGTTACCGACAACATCACCAACCCGCCCGCCGAGTTCCCGGAGGACTTCGTCTTCGGCGGGGCAACCGCCGCCTACCAGGTCGAGGGCGAGACCCGCACCCACGGCAAGGGCAAGGTGGCCTGGGACGACTTCCTGGAGGCTCAGGGGCGCTTCTCGCCCGACCCGGCCTCGGACTTCTACAACCAGTACCCGCGCGACCTCGAGCTCTGCGAGCAGTTCCACATCAACGGCATCCGTCTCTCGATCGCATGGAGCCGCATCTTCCCGGAGGGCACCGGCCGCGTGAACCCCGAGGGCGTGCAGTTCTACCACGACCTCTTTGCTGAGTGCCGTCGCCGCCATGTGGAGCCCTACGTGACGCTGCACCACTTCGACACGCCGCTTTCCCTCTTCGAGAAGGGCGACTTCCTCAACCGCGAGACCATCGACGCCTTCGTGGAGTTCGCCAAGTTCTGCTTTGAGGAGTACGCCGACGACGTCACCTACTGGTTCACCTTCAACGAGATCTGGGCCGATGCGTCCAACACCTACATCGAGGGCACCTTCCCCGGCGGCGTGAAGGCCCACCTGGCCGAGGCCTTCCAGTGCGAGCACAACATGATGCTCGCGCACGCCCGCGCCGTGCTCGCCTTCCATGAGGCGGGGCACAAGGGCAAGATCGGCGTGATCCAGTCGCTCGAGTTCAAGTACCCCCTCGACGAAAATGACTTTGGGGACATCCGCGCCGCAAACAACGAGCACGTGCTCCAGAACCAGTTCCTGCTCGACGCCACTTTCCGCGGCGACTACGCGCCCGACACGCTCGAGGTCGCCAACCGCCTGGCCGCGGTCTCCGGCGGCACGATCGAGATCCGCGAGGAGGACCTCGAGATCATGCGTGAGGCTGCCCGCCACAACGACTACCTGGGGGTGAACAACTACCAGTGCCGCTTCCTCAAGGCCTACGACGGCGAGAACGACCTGCACCACAACGGCACCGGCGAGAAGGGCACGGGCCGCTGGCGCGTGAAGGGCATCGGCGAGCACGTGAACAAGCCGGGCGTCCCCACCACCGACTGGGACTGGATCATCTACCCCAAGGGCCTCTTTGACCTGCTCGTGTACATCAAGCACCGCTACCCCAACTACAAACAGATCTTCATCACCGAGAACGGCATGGGCTACAAGGATCCCTACCAGGACGGCTTTGTGGACGACCAACCGCGCATCGACTACATCGAGCAGCACCTGCGTTGGCTGCTCGAGGCCATGAAGGTCGGCGTAAACGTGGGCGGCTACTTCCTCTGGAGCCTGCAGGACCAGTTCTCCTGGACCAACGGCTACAACAAGCGCTACGGCTTCTTCTACGTGGACTTCGAGACCCAGGAGCGCACGCCCAAGGCCAGCGCCTACTGGTACAAGCACGTCGCCGAGACGAAGCGGCTGGACTAGCGTCTCTCGACGAATCCGGCGACTCAACGCGCCGCAGCTCATAGGGGCTGCGGCGCGTTTTCTTCTTTACTGCGGGACGAGAGGAACGGCAGGCATGGAGCGCGTCCCCAGCGATGGACGCGGCGAAAGAAGGGCGGCGCATTGCGAAAATCGCACTGGTGGCAGTGGCAAGAGGCCCCGCGTTGCGAAATTGTCGCTGATGGCAATAGAGGCGGACGAGGCGTGGGGGGGTATGCCGGGGGGGGTGGGTGGTGTGTGCCCTACCCGGCCGTTTGCGCCCCCGGGGGGGCCGGCTTG
>JAUMVN010000011.1:15321-36573 GCA_030530145.1 Coriobacteriia bacterium
CGTTGCGAAAATGCCGCTGATGGCAGGATTTCTCTGCCATCAGCGGCATTTTCGCAACGCTCGGGCCACTTCTTTGTCATCGATGACGTTTACGCAACGACCTCGCACGCAAAGGGGTCGTTAACCTGCACGGCTTGGACAGCGGGACAAGACAATGCGCGAGGCCGGTTCTAACTTCTGGCTACCGCGATGCTGGCGCGCTCGATGAGCGCGGGCCGCACGAGAACGCGGCGCGGCGCGGAATCGGGATCCAACGCCTCCTCGAAGGCCCGCTGGCCGAGAAGCGCGTGGTCGAAGCGGATGGACGTCAGCTGCGAGCACGGCACGATCCCCGGCAGCGAGTCGTCGAAGCCGATCACGCTCACGTCCTCGGGCACGCGCTTGCCGGCGTCGCGCAGAGCGAGCATCGCGCCGTAGGCCATGTTGTCGTTGCCGGCGAGAATCGCCGTGCACCCGGTGTCCGCTGCCAAGCGCGCGCCCGCCTCGTAGCCCGAATCGGCGCCCCAGTCGCCGCGCTCGGGCTCCGCCGCCGAAAGCCCCGCCTCCGCGAGCGCTTCTCGCCAACCGAGCTCGCGGTTCCTGCTGGCCAGCGACTCCTCCGGCCCGGCGATGAAGCGGATCTGCCGGTGCCCGAGCTCAACCAGGCGCCGCACGGCCATTCTCGCCGCGCCCGCCTGGTCGTCCGAGACCGTCGTGCAACCGGCCTGCTCGAACGGGGTGACGATCACGGTCTTGAGCCCTACGGGCGAGCGGTAGCCCTCGAAGTCGTCGACCATGCGCCCGAGGTTGAAGATCATCGCGTCCACCGGCAGCGTGGACATGCGCCGCGCGGCCTCGCCGAGCGTGAGGCTCTCCCCCTCCCTCGCAGTCACCAGCGTGATGGCGTAGCCGCGCGCCGCCGCGGCGGCGGAGATCCCGGAGAGCACGCTCATCTCGCCGCCCTTGAGCTCGAAGAACACGAGGCCGACGGTCTTGTACGCCCCGAGCTTGAGCGATCGCGCGGCGTAGTCCGCGCGGAAGCCGAGCCGGCCCATGGCGGCCTCGACGGCCTCGCGCGTGGCGGGCCGCACCGCATCGGGCTCGTTGACCACGCGCGAGACGGTCTTGAGCGAGACGCCCGCCTCCCGGGCGACGTCCACCATCGAGGGGCCATTGTTCGTGCTTCTTGCCATTTGAACCCTTTCGCACATCTTCGCACAAAACCGCTCACCGTAGGAATAAGACCGTTCACCCCACCGCAAGCGTTTCTCCCCATGGTGCCGCAGGAAATGGCGTACGTTGTCATCACGCCGAATGACAACGTTGTCATTCTCAAAAACGCACAACAATGCTCACATTCGGCCAGCAGAGGGTTACCGGGCAGCCCGAAGCGAGCCGCCGCCACCGGGCAGGCGACGGCGCACGACGGCGACCCCCACGGCCGCCGGACCCGTAAAGCATCCAACGCAAAGGAGCGCTATGGACGCAATCATCAAGATGCTCGAGAAGCATCAGCCCCTGTTCGAGAAGATCGGCAAGAACCCCTTCCTGCAGGCGATCAAGGACGGCTTCCTCGGCTGCATGCCGATCGTCCTCACCTCGTCGATCTTCCTGCTCATCGCCACGCTTCCCGGCGTGGTCGGCATCACCCTGCCGCAGGAGATCATCGACTGGTGCAACAAGCTCTACAACTTCACCATGGGCGTCATGGGCATCATGTGCGCCGGCACCACCGCAAAGAACTTCACGGCGTCCATGAACCGCAGGATGCCGGACGGCAAGGTCCTGAACGACTCCTCCACCATGATCGCCGCGCAGTGCAGCATGTTGCTGCTCGCCGTCACCCAGCTCACCGCCACCGTCGACGGCTCCGAGCTCACGGTCATGGACTGCACGAGCATGGGCACCCGCGGCCTGTACTCCGCCTTCATCGCGGCGTTCATCACCGTCGGCGTCTACATGTTCTGCGTGAAGCGCGATCTCACCATCCAGCTTCCCAAGGAGGTCCCCGGCGCCATCGCCCAGAACTTCCGCGACATCATCCCCTTCGGCGGCGCCGTCATCATCTGCGCCCTCATCGACGCTGCCGTCCGCGCCCTTTCCGGCGTGCCGTTCTCCGAGATCCTGATCAAGCTCCTCTCGCCGCTCTTCGCCGCGGCCGAGACCTACCCCGGCCTGATCATCATCCAGTTCTTCACCGCGTTCTTCTGGTTCATCGGCATCCACGGCCCGTCGATCGTCCAGCCGGGCATCGACCCGATCCGCCTGGCCAACCAGGCCGAGAACCTCCAGACGCTGCTGGCCGGCGGGCACCCCGCGCACTCCCTGTGCTTCAACCTCTCGCTCGTCGGCGAGTTCGGCGGCACCGGCGCCACCTTCATCGTGCCCCTGCTGCTCATCCTCTTCATGAAGTCCAAGCAGCTCAAGGCCGTTGGCAAGGCCTCCATCGTGCCCGTCGCCTTCGCCGTGAACGAGCCGCTGCTCTTCGGCGCGCCGATGGTCCTGAACCCCTACATGTTCATCCCCTTCACCGTCACGGGCTGCGTGAACGTGTGCCTCGCCAAGTTCTTCATCGACGTCGTGGGCATGAACGGCTTCAGCTTCGTCGTGCCTTGGGCGACCCCCGGCCCCATCGGCATCTTCATCTCGTGCAACTTCCAGCTGATCTCGCTCGTGTTCATCGCGCTGCTGCTCGTTATCGACGCGGTCATCTACCTGCCGTTCCTTAAGGCGTACGACAAGATGCTCTGCGACCAGGAGGCCGAGCGCGCCGGCGAGGTAGCCGTCGAGGCCGCCGTGGCCGACGCCCCCGCCGCCGCCATCGCCGAGACGAACGCCCCCGCGGCAAGCGTCGCCGAGCCCGCAGCCACCTCCGCCGAGTCCGTCGACGGCCTTAAGGTCCTCGTGCTCTGCGCCGGCGCCGGAACCTCCGCGCTTCTTGCCAACGCCATCAAGGAGGGCGCAGCGAAGACCGGCGAGAACATCGCCTCCTCGGCCGGCGCCTACGGCCAGCACACCGCGATCATGGACCAGTACGACGTGATCGTCCTCGCCCCGCAGGTCCGCACCTACTACGACGACATCAAGGTGGACACCGACCGCCTGGGCATCAAGCTGCTCTCGCCGCGCGGCCAGGAGTACATCGCGCTCACCCGCGACCCCGAGGGCGCCGTCAAGTGGCTCCGCCAGAACATGGCCGAGTAACCGAAAGACCCTTCTTCCCCGCCTCCCCGGACCACACCCCCTTTGGCCCGGGGAGGCCCCTTACAAAGAAACCCGGCGCCGCGCGGACCGCGGCGGCGTCGGGCCGAAGAGAAAGGACCAATCATGACCAGGCAATTCCCCGAGGGCTTCGTCTACGGCGGCGCCACCGCAGCCTACCAGGTCGAGGGCGAGACCCGCACCCACGGCAAGGGCAAGGTGCCCTGGGACGACTTCCTCGCCGCGCAGGGGCGCTTCTCGCCTGACCCGGCGTCCGACTTCTATAACAGCTACCCCGTCGACCTCGAGCTCTGCGAGCGCTTCGGCGTGAACGGCATCCGTGTCTCCATCGCATGGACGCGCATCTTCCCCACGGGCACGGGCGAGCTCAATCCCGAGGGCGTGGCCTACTACCACGAGCTCTTCGCCGAGTGCGCGCGCCGCGGCGTGACCCCCTATGTGACGCTCGACCACTTCGACACGCCCGAGGCCTTCTACGAGAACGGCGGCGAGGGCTTCCTCACCCGCTCGACCATCGATGCCTTCGAGGCTTACGCCAAGTTCTGCTTCGGCGAGTTCACCGAGGTCAAGCACTGGTTCACCTTCAACGAGATCCCGGCGACGGCCGAGGGCATGTACATCGTTGGCAACTGGCCGCACGGCGAGAAGTATCGCCTGGACAAGGCGTTCCAGGTCATGCACAACATGATGGTCGCGCACGCCCGCGCGGTCGTCGCGTTCCACGAGGGCGGCTACGAGGGCGAGATCGGCATCGTTCAGAACCTCGAGCCCAAGTACCCGCTCGACCCCGCGAGCGCCGAGGACGCCGAGGCCGCGCGCATGGCCGACGTCATCAACAACCGCTGGGTGCTCGACGCCACGTTCCGCGGCCACTACGCGCCCGATACCTGGGAGGCCGCGAGCAAGCTGGCGGCCATCGCCGGCGGCGAGCTCGATGTGACCGAGCAGGACATCGCCGACCTCACGGCGGCCCTCCCCTACTGCGACTGCCTGGGCGTGAACACCTACAAGTGCCAGTTCCTGCGCGCCGCCGAGGGCGAGAACGACATCCACCACAACGGCACGGGCGACAAGGGCTCGAGCCGCTGGTTCCTCAAGGGCGTGGGCGAGTCCTGCGTGCGCGAGGGGATCCCGACGACCGACTGGGACTGGATCATCTACCCCGAGGGGCTCTACGACCTGCTGCTCCGCATCAAGAACGACTACCCCAACTACAAGAAGATCTACGTGACCGAGAACGGCATGGGATATAAGGACGACTTCGTCGACGGCTTCATCGACGACGCGCCGCGCATCGACTACCTGCGCCAGCACCTCACCTGGATCCACCGCGCCATCGAGGGTGGCGTGAACGTGGCGGGCTACTTCGTGTGGTCGCTGCAGGACCAGTTCAGCTGGACCAACGGCTACAACAAGCGCTACGGCCTCTTCTATGTGGACTTCGAGACCCAGAAGCGCTACCCGAAGGCGAGCGCCTACTGGTTCAAGAACCTAGCCGAGACGGGACTGCTCGAGGCGTAACACCAAGGCCCCTGCGACGCGCGCCGTCGCAGGGGCCTTCTCGCCGAAACAGGGCGCTTGATACCGGACGGGTCGAAGGCCCTTGCAGAAAACTCGACTTTACGGTCGTTATTTCAGAACTGCCTAAGTAGCGCGACTGCATCGTAAGTCATTTACCTTGTCTTTTATAACTAGATGAGACTTTATACGCCAAGAAGCGCCGAAGTTCGTCCGCTTTAGGAGAACTTCTTCAGCGGATTGCGACGGCAGTCCTCGAGGTACTCCAAGGAAACCCTGCGATTTTCCTCATCGATGGTGTAATACAGGCCGAAATGCCCAGCAAAAGTGACACGAACCTCATGGTCGGGCATAGACGACTCATACACCGGGTCGTACACGGCGCCCATTCCGGGTGCCACCTCGAGCATCAGGAGTCGACGTCGGACTTTAATGGCATCCCCTCTGGATCCGATGCCCACAAGTGCCGAAAGAACCGAATCGGCAAGCTCGACCTCGTAATGTTCAAGATCGCCCTCGTCGAGACGGTCCATCAAAAGCCCCATTTAGCGTCGAGTTGAGAAAGTGCGTCCTCGAGCTTCACGGTTTTACCTTGGCGGACCTCCTCGTGCCCGCGAGAAATACCCGCGAGAATCCGCTCCTCACGCGCAAGCATAGCGTCGCGATAGGCAATTTGCCGGTCGTATTCCTCCGCATCAAGAAGCACGACGGCCGATTTACCGCGCTTGGTAAGGTAAATCGGCTGTTTAGTGCGCATGGCTTCTTCAGTCAGAGCCGCGCCATTGCGCTGCATCTCGGAAACGGGAACCGTTACGGGCATGGCGACCTCCTTCACTTGATGCTCCTATACTAGCGCCCCATTTACATATTTCTATACGTAAATGATATGTCTTCAACGTTCAGAACTAGAAGAATCAGCCCCGTCGTCGAAGCACATCCCTTACGCCCAGCACGGTCGGCCGGTGGCGCGGATGCGGCAGAAGTCGCTGCAGAGGCAGTCCTTACAGCTCGCGTGGCTCGAAAGCTGCGGCTCCTCGAAGAGGCCGATAATCGCGGTCACGGACTTGGTGGGCGTCATGAGCAGGCTCTTAGAGAGCGTGATGCCGAGCCGGCGTTGCGCGTCCACGGTGGCAAGAAGCACCGGCTGGGTCTCGAGCGGCATGTCCCCGTACCCCGGCGAGAAGCGAAAGTTCGTGTACAGCCCCCGCTCGCGCGCCCACCCGACGATGCTCGCCTCGCAGGCGTCGGCCGCGCGCTCGACCGCCGTGGTGCCGGCGGCATCGAAGATCACCTGCTCAACCGGGTCAGTCAGGCTGAGGCGCCTAAGCTCTCGCTCAACGCCCATGCCTGCCGTCACCGCCATAACGGCCGCCGCGACGGCGCCCGTCATGTGCTTCTCCATCGATTCACCGATGAGCTGCAGAGAAGTGCCCGCAAGCTGCACCGCGGGGCGCCCGTCTTCCAGCGGCTCGCGCCCCGCCACGTCAAAGACGTCCCAGGACGCCATCGGCTGCGCGATCCCGAGGCATCGCTCCACCACGCCGTCGATGCGCGCGTCGAGCTCGTCGGTCATCGGCTGGCCGGAATAGCCCATATAACGCAGGACCTCCGCGCGATCGACGGAGGTCACCTGGTATTTCTCGACCTTAAGGGCCATGGCGGCGCCGCCTACCCCTACTCGTCCAAGTAGCCGCAGGACGCGAGCGCGCTCGCAGCCGCGTCGGCAATGGAGGGCTTGTTCATGCTGTACACGTGCAGACCATCCACACCGTTTGCGGCGAGGTCGCAGAGCTGCTCGCACGCATACTCGATGCCCGCCTGTGCCTGGCTCTGGGGGTCGTCGCCCGCCTGCACGAGCCTCTTGACGACCTTGGCCGGAATCGAGGCGCCGCAGTTGAACGCCATGCGCTGGATCTGCTTCACGCTGGTAAAGGGCATGATGCCCACGACGATGGGCAGCTTGATGCGGTGGCGCAGGCACTTCTCGCGGAAGCGATAGAAGTCCTCGTTGCTAAAGAAGAGCTGGCTCACCAGGTAATCGGCGCCCTCCTCCTGCTTCTTGTACAGCGCCTCGAAGTCGCTCTCCTCCGTCGGGGACTCGACGTGGCCCTCCGGATAGCAGGCGGCGCCGATGCAGAAATCGGGGTGAGCCTGGCGCAGGTAGGCGATGAGGTCGGAAGCGTGCTCGAAGTCGACCACGTCACGGTCGGGCCGGCGGTCGCCGCGCAGCGCGAGGATGTTCTGCACGCCCGCGGCCTCGAGCCTGCCCGCATAGCGGTCGACGTCGGCCGCGGTCGCCCCCATGCAGGTCAGGTGCGCGAGCGACGTGGTCCCCAGGCGCTTCTCGATGGCCTCGGCGATATCCACGGTGTTCTCGGAGTTGCCGGAGCCGCCCGCAGAGTACGTGACGCTGATCCAGTCGGGCTTGTGCGCGGCGAGCGAGCCCGCGACCTCGTACGCTTTCTCGAGCGGCAGCTCGCCCTTCGGCGGGAAAATCTCAAAAGAGAACGTCTGCTTGGCGGCGAGCTTATCGCTGATCTTCATGTTCGGAACCCTTCGTGCGCGAATTAGTGCATGTATTGTATCGCGTGACGCGGCCCCGGCTCCCTTACAAAGGGGCCTAGAACGGCGCCGTCATGCGCCCAGGCACGGTCCATTACCCCAGCGCATGCTGAGCCAACAGGGCAAGCAGCGTTGCCAAGAGGATCGCCGGGGCCATGGGCATCGGCGCGCCGCGGTGCAGCGCGGCGTAGCTGGAGGCCTCGCGCATTCGTTGGCACGCAAACCGCCCCGCGAGCGCGATGAGGCAAGAAGCGCCCACGAGGGCGAGCCCTCCCACTGGGCCCGCCCAGAGCCCGAGCGCGGCAAGGAGCTTCAAATCCCCTCCCCCAAGCCCCGGCGAGCCGGTGACCGCACGCGAAACAACAGCACTGAGCAGCAGGAACCCCAGGACCGTGGCCATGCCGAGAACCGACTCGGCAAGCGTTTGGCCGGGGTTCCCCGCCACCGCAAGCACAGGCACGCGCGCCAGCGCGACGGCGAGCACGCAGCCGTTAGGGATGATCCTGCTCGCGAGGTCGCTCGCCGCCGCGAGCGCGAGCGCGGCGATCACCACACCGAGGCAAGAAGCGCACACCAGCATCTCCATAGGTCCCCCCTAAGCAGGCAAACAGCGGATATGGGCGCCCGATGCTACGGCATCGACCACGGCCCTTCCGGCGAGAAAAGCGCCCCGGGCGGTCCGCAGCGCCCCCGAACGACGGCCATCCAGCCCCAACAACCGCAGGTAGCGCCCGCTTTTGCATCCCCCTGCACCCCATACGTCGGCATTCCGTCGGTGTCGCGAGCGGCGCGCCGCGCCCGGCGAGCGGCCGTCACAGGGGCGCAGGCGCGGACACGGCCGCGGATGGGCGCCCCATAGGACCGGGAGTACGCTCGTGGTAACTTGTTATATCTGTGGTCATCTTCTTAAGTTAACCAAGGCACTGAGGAACACAGCCTTAACCTGGGACTTGTTGAAGCGTAAAGAATCACGGAGTCAACGCATATGACTAACTTATTGGTACGTATTTTTATAGGAGAGACCGCCGACTGGTCGGACCCCGCGCAGCGGACGCGCGCAGGGTTTCTCGCCAGCGTCGCGTGCATCGCCTGCAACGTGCTCCTATGCGCGTCGAAGGCCGCCGTCGGCTTCCTGTCCGGCTCGGTCTCGATCGTGGCCGACGCCGTGAACAACCTCTCGGACGCCTCGAGCAACATCGTGAGCCTCATCGGCTTCAAGCTCGCGGGCAAGCCCGCCGACGCCGACCACCCCTTCGGCCACGGGCGCTTCGAGTACCTGGCCGGGCTTGCCGTAGCCGTGATCGTCTGCGCGCTCGGCATCAACCTGGTCGTCGAGTCGGCGGGAAAGGTGCTCCGCCCCGAGCCGACCGAGTTCAGCGCCGCCGTGGTCGCCGTCCTTCTCGCCTCCATGGCGGTCAAGCTCTGGATGATGTCCCTCAACCGGACGCTCGGCGAGCGCATCGAGTCGGAGACGCTGCTCGCCACTGCAACGGACTCGCGGAACGACGTCGTGACCACCGGCGTCGTCCTCGCCTGCGCTGCGCTCAGCGCCTTCACGGGCGTCGACCTCGACGGGTGGGCCGGCATCGCCGTGGGCGTCTTCATAACCGTGAGCGGCATCGGGCTCGTGAGCGACACCGTGGGCCCCCTGATCGGGCGCGCGCCCGACGACGCCTACGTGGAGTCCATCCGCGAGGAGATCCTCTCGTACCCCGGCGTGCTCGGCACGCACGACCTCATGGTCCACGACTACGGCCCCGGCCACGCTTTCGTGAGCGCGCACGTGCAGATGGACGGGCATGCCGACGCGTTCAAGAACCACGAGGTCCTCGACTCCATCGAGCGCGACTTCAAGAAGAGGACCGGCGCGAGCATGACGCTGCACTACGACCCGGTGGACACGACGGCGGGCGACGACCTGGCATGGCTGAACCGCCAGCTCGCCAAAGTCGATTCGCTCCTGAGCGCCCATGATCTGCGCGTCGAGAAAGACTTCCTCACGTTTGACCTGGTCAAACCCGACGAATGCGGGCTTACCGACGATGAGGCCCTCGGGCGCGCGATGGCCACGGCCGCCGAGCGCTGGCCCGGCCGCCCCGCCTCCGTCACCGTCGACCACGGCTTCCTGGCCCGCGGGTAACGCCTAGCGCCTGACGAAAGATTCCCACAGCGGCACCAGGACAGTTCCCCGGCTGCGCGCACGGCAAGCTCACGCGACTACGGCAAGACCGATAGAATGCCCAGGAGGACAGCGTCCGCCCTTCTCGCCACCACGACCCACAGGAGCCACCATGCCTTCTTCCAGCTACAAGTCCAAGCAGGTCATCGTCATGCGCCGCGACCTCAAGATGCGCAAGGGAAAGATCGCCGCGCAGTCCGGCCACGCCTGCGTCGAGGCGGTGCTCATGGCCATCGCCCGCGAGGGGCGCGCCGCGCAGATCCGCGCCGAGGACGGCTGGGCCTACCTCGACCACGCCGAGCACGACCGCTCCCCGCTCACCGACTGGTTCGACGCCGGCGTGGCGAAGATCTGCGTCTACGTCGACGGCGAGGAGGCCCTTCTCGACATCGCGGCCCAGGGGCGCGAGGCGGGCTTCGCCGTCGCCCTTATCCGCGACGCCGGCCACACCGAGTTCCACGGCGAGCCGACCTTCACCTGCCTCGCCTTCGAGCCGCTGCCCGCCGAGAAGATCGACCCCATCACGGGCGGGCTGCCGCTGTACTAGGCCCGCACAATAGCGCCGGGCGCGGGGCATGAAACAAGACGGCACCTGGACCTTGGGTGAAGCCCCCATAGGTCCAGGTGCCGTTAATTCCATGTGGTCAGCTTGCGGCGTAAGGACGGCCCCTAGCTTGCCCGCCAGGCTAATGGCGCTCCTCCCACAACCTGAATATACATCTGGCAACCGTCACGAGTAGGCAGAATGCCACCCACAACATAACCAATCGATCAAGCGACTCTCTTGAAATTCCCACAACGTCATGACATGCCATGAGCACAGCCATCACGACGAGGGATACGAACAGGAGAATTCCCACCGCATCGTTGACCTTACTCAAAGTCGGCCGCTTCGGATCCGGGTCTATCCAGCCGCGAAACAAAACGATAAGAAACTCCCGCCAAGAGTCAAACATGATCGGCCCCCTTAGGAAGACGGACGTGAACCATAGAAGGGGCCGTACCTTGCAGTTAGAACATGAATAGCACTGGCCTATGACCAGCTTCACGAAAACATAGGGAAACGGTTGAACGGACTTCGAGCAAGGACGAGCGGTAATCACGCATCAACGGGAAGGAGCTTAGACCAGCTGTTTCGGTGCCATTCACGCAACATGGCCGACCAGCCGTCATACGGGTAAATGTTATCGCGACATTAATTCCCACCGATTCGCTAGGTTTTTCTTAATTCCTACTTGTGCGCTAGGTTTATAAGTGCCATCCTACCAATCAGCGAGAAACCCGCCGTGCGCGGCGGCACACCTCGTGACCAGTCAAGCGAATAGCTTAGGAGGCACTACCCATGCGTACTGCGAAGCAGATTGAGGCCCTCATCGGCTCCACCCCCCTGGTGGACCTTTCCGACCTCGCCAACGGCAGCGCGACCGTCCTCGGCAAGTACGAGGCCACGAACCCCGGCGGGTCCATCAAGGACCGTATCGCCAAGGCCATCGTCGAGGACGCCGAGAAACAGGGGCTTCTTGCCCCGGGCGGCACCATCATCGAGCCTACCAGCGGAAACACCGGTGTCGGCCTTGCCATGGTCGCCGCCCAGCGCGGGTACAAGCTCATCCTCACCATGCCCGAGACCATGTCCATCGAGCGCCGTAAGCTCGCGGCCGCCTACGGCGCCCAGATCGTCCTCACCCCAGGCGCAGAGGGCATGAAGGGCGCCATCGCCAAGGCCGACGAGATCCACGAGCAGACGCCCGGCTCCATCATCGCCGGCCAGTTCGTGAACCCCGCGAACCCGCAGGCCCACTACGAGACCACCGGCCCCGAGGTCTGGGCCGACACCGAGGGCACCGTCGACGCCATCGTCGCGGGCGTGGGCACCGGCGGCACCATCTCCGGCACCGCCAAGTTCCTCAAGGAGAAGAAGCCCGCCGTCTACGCGACCGCCGTCGAGCCGGCCGAGAGCCCCGTCCTCTCCGGCGGCAAGCCCGGCGGCCACAAGATTCAGGGCATCGGGGCCGGATTCGTGCCTAAGAACTACGACGCCGAGGTCGTCGACGAGGTCCTGCCCGTCGCCTCCGCGGACGCCATCGCCACGAAGAAGCAGCTCTCCGAGAAGCTCGGCCTGCTCGTCGGCATCTCCGCCGGCGCGGCCGTGAACGCGGCCCTGCAGCTGGCCGCACGCCCCGAGTTCGCCGGCAAGACGATCGTCGCGATCCTCCCCGACACCGGCGAGCGTTACCTCTCGATGGATCTCTAATCCGCTGCAGGTAGAAGCCATGTTCGAGACCCTTAAGGAAGACATAGCCAGCGTCATCGCGCGCGATCCCTCGGTGCACTCGGCCAAGGAAGTGTTGCTGTGGCACACGGGCATGCACGCGGTGTGGGCGTATCGCCGCCAGCACTGGCTTTGGGAACACGGGGCGCGCGGGTTGGCGACTCTGCTCGCGCGCCTCTCTCGCCGCCGCTACGGCGTCGAGATCGCTCCGGGCGCGACCATCGGGCGACGCTTCATGATCGACCACGGCATGGGGATCGTCATCGGCGAGACGGCCATTATCGGCGACGATTGTCTGCTCTACCAGGGCGTCACCCTCGGCATGACCGGCAAGCACGGCGGCAAGCGCCACCCCACCCTGGGCAACAACGTCATGATCGGCGCGGGCACTATCGTCCTCGGCGCCATCCACGTGGGCGACAACGTCAAAGTCGCGGCCGGCTCCGTCGTCGTGCACGACGTCCCCGCCAACACCACCGTCGCCGGCAACCCGGCGCACGTAGTCCGCGACCGCACCTGCCCCATGCTGCGGCTCGTTCCTCTTATCAAAGACGTCGACGAGAATATCCGCTGGTCCTGCGCGCTGTAGCGTGCGTGCAATCAGAACAAACGCGAGCCGGTCTGTGCGGCATCTCCCGCACAGACCGGCTCGCGTTTCGCCTGAAGCTTGCCGAGCCCAGCCCACAACTGCAAGGTTTTGCCCTTCGTGCGACGTTCAGGTGTTTGGCTTGCAAGGTTTTGGCCTTCGTGCGACGTGATTTTGAGCCGCTGACTATGTGAACATCGCAAAAGGCCAGATAATTCGCCCGCGACACGGCCTGAATCGGCATCTGCCGTTAAAACTACGTCGCACGAAGGCCAAAACCTTGCAGCACTGCCATTCCAACGTCGCACGAAGGGCAAAACCTCGCACCGGCGACTTCCCCCGGTTCCGTCTAGCCCCAAGCGACCCCGCCCTAGCCCAGGCGCATACCCTCGCGGCGCTTGCCGGTCAGGCGATCAACGTCGATGCGCCAAACGTCGACGACCGAAACAGCCTCGGGCTGGAACTTGACCGGGGCGCCCGGCGCCATGTGGGCCATAATCGCGTTCAGACCGCGGACCTTCTCGTCGGCATCCGTCACGCGTACCGCTCGCCCGCTCGCCATGATGCTCGCGAACGCGTAGGAGTACGCGCAGGAAAAGTCCCCCGAGATGACGCCGCCCTCGACATCCAGCTCGAGCGCCACCTGCGGGTCGGCGCTCCAAGCATCGGACTTGCGCCCCTCGCCTGCGCAGTGCAGCCAGAAGGTCCAGCGGGGCTCGGCGCCGTCGGCCGCCCCCTCAACGACCTCATAGCCGAAGCTCATCGGCACGATGAAGAGGCCCTCCGCATCGTGCGACGCCACGCGAACCGTCTGCGCCGCGTCGACGATGGCACGGAGCTCCTCGAGCTCGGTAACCTCGCGCTTCGCGCGTCTCATCTCGCGGTGGCCCATCTAGTCGAGCACCTTCTCCATGCCGATCTTGTACGGGACGAGCCCCATCTTCTCGTAGAACTTCTGCGCGCCGGGGTTGCAGCTCCACACGTTGAGCGTCACGTTGTGAGCGCCGAGCTCGCGCGCGAACTCAAGGACGTGCTGGTAGAGCGCCGTGGCAACGCCCTTGCCGCGCGCCGCCTCGTCCACACAGATGTCGTCGATGTAGACCGTGACAACCGGCTGCATGTTGTTCGACCCGTGGAAGTCCTCGATCACGCAGAACGCGTGGCCGAGCACGCGATCCCCGGCGACGGCCACGAACACCGGCCGCGTCTCGTCGGTAAGAAGCGCGCAGAGCTCGGCATCGGTATACTTGCGCGCGCCCTTGATAAAGAGGTCCGGGCGCCCATCGGCATGCACCGCGCACACCTGCAGCAGCAGGTCCACGAGCCCCGGAACATCCGCAGCCCCCGCACGCCTTACATCAAAATCCGCCATGCTCTATGCCCTTTCCTGCACGTACGCCACAAACTCGTCGAGCTCGGCCTTGGTCTTGAAGCGGCCCACGTAGGCTGTGTTGCCCAGGTCGTCCGAAAGCCCGTCCGGCATGCGGTCGACGCTCATGAGGGAACCGGCGAACTTCTGAGCGACCTCGTCGCGGCTGTGGACATAGGAATACTGGTCGCGACGGCTCGCGTGCACGCAGTAATAGCTCTCGTCACCGGCGACGACGTGGCTCTCGTCGAAGCAGACCATGTCGGCCCAGACCTGGTAGACGTTGAGCGAGTGCGCGTAGTTCATCATCTCGGGGGTATAGCCTCCCGGCGGGCGGGAATTGACCTCGAGGCCCACGTAGTCGCCTACGCCGCCGAGGCCCGGCTTGTCCTCCGTAAGGCGGAAGAACTCCATGTGGACGAAGCGGCTCGCGTAGCCGAACGCCTTGACCGCCGCGCGGCCCATCTCGCGGAGCTTGGGGTCCACGCCGGGGTGCGAGTAGTACGAGATGTCGAGAGCGTTCGCGCAGACATCGGCCATCGAGGGCGGGAACTCCTCCTGGTTCTCGAAGAGAGGCTCACCGTGCGAGTCGACGATAGCGTCGTAGGAGCAGATCTCGCCGCCGACGAACTCCTCGAGCACATAGGGGGTCTCGCCCTTATCGGCAAAGACGCGCTGCAGGTCGTCGTCGTTCTCGACCTTCCAGGCGCCGCCGGAGCCCATGCCGACCTCGGGCTTGGCGAACGTGGGGTAGCCGACCTCGGCCGCGAAGGCGCGGGCGGCCTCGAGCGTGGTCATCTTGACCTGGCGCGCCACCGGGATGCCCGCCGCGCGGTAGCAGGGCTTCATCGCGGCCTTGCTCGTCCAATCGACGAGCTTGGCGGGGTGCACGCCCGTGGTCACGTTGAAGTCCTCGCGCAGGCGGGCGTCGAGCGGGAGCCAATACTCGTTGTTCGACTCGATCCAGTCGATCTTTCCGTACTTGTAGGAGAAGAACGCGACGGCGCGGAAGACCTGGTCGTAGTCCTCGAGGGAAGGCAGCCAGTAGTACTCGGTGAGGGCGGCCTTAAGGTCGGGGTGAATCTGCTCGTAGGGCGTGTCGCCCACGCCGAAGACGGAGGCGCCGTTGCGCGCGAGCGCCTCGCAGAAGTGACGGTAGACCTCAGGGAACTGAGGCGAGACGAAGACGAAGTTCATGGGGCGTTCCTTAACGGGTCGCGAAGAAGGGCTTACTTGGAGCGCTTCTTCGCAGGGTTCGCGGGCTTCTTGGACGAGGAGACGGACTTCTTCGCGGCAGGCTTCGACGCCGGCTTGGCGGCGGGCTTCGGCTCGGCGACGGGCGCCGGCTTCGGCGCGGGGGCGGCCTTGGCGGCCGGGGCCTTCTTCGGCTTGAGCTTGGGCGCGGTCACGCTCACGTGCTCGACCTTCTTCGCCGGGGCCGGCGCCGGCGCGGGCTCCTCAGCGGGCACAGGCTCCTCAGCGGGCGCGGCCTCCTCGGGCACGGCCGCAGGCGCCTTCTCGTACTCGCCGTACGTGCCAGCCTCGATGGAGAGGGTCTTCTTCATGTCCTGCAGCACGATGGGCAGGAAGTAGCGGATCTGCTTCTTCCACCACGGCCAGTCGTGATTAACGTCGGTACCCCAGAAGTCGCACCAGGCCCCGACGCCCAGGCGGCGGAACGCGTCGTCGAGCACGTGCTGAGTGGCCACGCCCTCGTCCTCCCAAGCGCCGCGGCCCACGCAGAGCACGAGCTGGCGCTGGTTGTAGACGTCGATATAGGGGTGGTCGGCGGCCATGTTGGGCAGGAAGTCCACGGGCGAGCTCGCGTAGAGCGTCTCGTTCATCCAGCCGTCGAAGAAGTATTTGGCGTCGTAGACGCCGGAAAGCGCGATGCAGCCCTGGAAGAGGTCCGGGCGGCGCAGCGCGAAGATCACGGAGTGCGTGGCGCCCATGCTGCAGCCGGCGAGCAACGGGCGCTTGGTGTTGCCCGAGAGCTCGTGCACCAGGGGGGTCAGCTCGTCTGCGACGTAGCGGTAGTAAGCCTCGACGAGCTCGGCGCGCTCGCCCTTGTCGCGGTCGGCGGCCGACCAGGAGTCCTTGTCCACGTTGCTCACGCAGAACAGCTGCAGGGTGCCAGACCCCACGTAGTCCTCGATGGTGTCGATAAGGCCGAAGTCCTCCCAGTTCGTGCAGGGCGAGTCCTGCGTCGGGAAGACGATCACGGGATAGCCGGCCTCCCCGTAAACGACGAGGTCCATGTATCGGTCAAGGTTTTCGCTGTATCGGCTCACAAGCTCGCGCTTCATAGCGGCTCCTTCCGTTGTAGGCGTTCTTCCATGGTACCCCGCGCAGGTTACGCGCGCGTCACACGCTCGGCGGGCGGAACTGTCGGGGGACGTACGGCGACACGCGGGCCTGGCCACTCGCCCTCAGCGTCGCCGCGACGCTCCGCGCATGGTAGGCTTGCAACGTTAAACAACAGTCGTCGCCTCTTTGCGCCCCGGACCCACCCCGGGCGCAAAGAGGCGGCCGCCGCAGAAAGGCCTTCCATGCGCACCGGATTCGATAACCAGAAGTACATCGACCTGCAGGCCGAGAAGATCCGCGAGCGCATCGGGAAGTTCGGCGGCAAGCTCTACCTCGAGTTCGGCGGCAAGCTCTTCGACGACAACCACGCGAGCCGTGTGCTGCCCGGCTTCGAGCCCGACGTCAAGTTCCGCATGCTCAAGAGCCTCGCGGCCGAAGTCGAGGTCATCATCGCCATCAACGCCAACCACATCGAGAAGAACAAGGCCCGCGGCGACCTCGGCATCACCTACGACGAGGACGCCCTGCGCCTGGTCGACCTCTTCCGCGCGAACGGAATGCAGGTCGCGGCCATCGTCCTCACCCAGTACGCCGCGCAGCCGGCGGCCGACGCGTTCCGCCGGCGCCTGGCGGAGCTCGGCATCTCCTGCAAGCTCCACTACCCCATCGAGGGCTACCCGCACGACGTGGACCTGATCGTTTCCGACGAGGGCTACGGCAAGAACGAGTTCGTCGAGACGACCCGCCCGCTCGTCGTGGTCACCGCGCCCGGCCCCGGCTCCGGCAAGCTCGCCACGTGCCTCTCGCAGATCTACCACGAGCACGAGCACGGCGTCGAGGCCGGCTACGCCAAGTTCGAGACCTTCCCCGTGTGGAACCTGCCGCTCTCTCACCCCGTGAACATCGCCTACGAGGCCGCGACCGCCGACCTCGACGACGCGAACATCATCGATTCTTTCCACCTGGACGCCTACGGCAAGACGACCGTGAACTACAACCGCGACGTCGAGGCCTTCCCGGTGGTCCGCGCCCTTATGGAGAAGATCCTGGGCCAGAGCCCCTATCAAAGCCCCACCGACATGGGTGTGAACATGGTCGGCTTCGCCATCTGCAACGACGAGGCATGCCGCGAGGCGTCGCGCGCCGAGATCGTGCGCCGCTACTTCGCCGCCTGCGAGCAGGTCAAGCGCACGGGCGCCGGGACCGAGCAGGTGGACAGGCTGCGCTCCATCATGCAGAAGGCCGGCGTGGACAAGAACTTCTCGCCCGCGCGGTCGGCGGCGCTCACGCGCGAGCAGGTCACGGGGGCGCCGGCGGGCGCGCTCATCCTGCCCGACGGGCGCGTGGTCACCGGGAAGACCTCGGAGCGCCTCGGCTGCGCGAGCTCGCTTCTGATGAACGCGCTCAAGGCGCTCGCGGACATCGACCTCGAGCTCGAGGTCATCAGCGACGACGCCATCGAGCCGATCAGCCGGCTGAAGACGCGCTACCTCGGCTCCAAGAACCCGCGCCTGCACACCGACGAGACCCTGATGGCGCTCTCCATCACGTCCGCGACGAGCGAGGCGGCGGCACGTGCGCTCGCCGGCCTGGGCGAGCTGCGCGGCTGCGACGCGTTCTTCTCGGTGATCATCAGCTCGACGGACGAGGAGGTGCTGCGCCGCCTGGGCGTGAACGTGTGCTGCGAGCCCAAGTTCGAGCGCAGCGGGCTGTTCCACCGGTAGAAGAGCGGCGGAACAGTTATACGAGCTTCGCGTAGTCCTGTGCCTGATGGAAGAGATGGGCGACTTTGACCTCGCCGCTCTCGTACTTGTATAGGACGATGTACTTACCGGCCCGGGCCCTGCGATAGCCGCATGCGCAGAGCCTGGGCTCGGTCGAGTACGGGTACATCTCCGGGAACTTCTCCACGTTTTGCTTGAACGCCTTATATCCTGTGGCAAGGTCTCGCGCAGCTTTGCCCGTCTCGTCAACGCTTTCGAGATACTCGAGAGCGCTCCAAAGATCGCGGCGCGCCTCGAGCGATTCGAGGACCTTACACGCCATAGCGGGCCTCGAGAGATGCGACGGTCTCGGACGCGTCGTGAACCCGGCCCTCGGCAAAATCCGATTCGGCGCGGTCCATTGCCTGGTAAAGCCGTGACCTGGCAGCCTCGAGCTTCATCGACTCGTACTCCTCGATGGACATCGAGACAAAGGCGTCCTTACCGTTGCGCGTCACGATAACCGGGCCTCGGGCGCTGGCCACCGTCTCGGCAAACGTCGTCGTGTCCTTCAGGTCTTTAATGGGTACGCAGACGGTCATGGCAATAGCCTCCCTCGGTCGAACTCATGCCATTGTATCCTCTATCCCAGAATTATGGGATGGGCGTTATAGGCTGAATGGAAACCGAATCGGCGGCGCATGCCGTCGTACCGTCCAGCAGGCAGTCAAGGAACACGCGCGCCGCAGACGAAGTGGCGCAGCTTGCCTGGCATGAGCCCAAGCTAGAGTGCAACGGCCTGTTCCACCGGTAGGCCGGCGGAACAGGCCGTCGTCGATTAAGCTTTGCTGCGCGCGCGAGATTCTTTCACGGCGAGAATAATCATGGCAGCAAGCCATGCCAGACAATCCACAACGGCAATAGCGCACCAAATGAAGGTAACACCATCGTCGGAGCCAAGGTTGCCCTCAGCACAAAGACAGGCACCAAAACTCAGATGAAGCATCCCATATCTCTGGCAGAAATCAATGACCTTTTCTATCTTCACGGCCAGCTCCAAATAGTCGGCGAGACTTCCATCAAAACGTCCACGGAATCCAATAGGGGCCCCAGCTATGGCCATTCTTAGAGAAGGTGGTGTTAGCGGCATAATCAACGTAAGGGTCATAGCGCTCGTAGTACAAGGTGTATGAGACCTTAGTGTCTCCAGCTTCCTCAATTATATTTTCAATGATTTTTGCCCCAACATACGCAATTACAACGGTAACAGGGGTTGAACCACCAATAACCGTAATCATAGCTCCGGCAAAAGCCGCTACTGTAAAAGCAGCCGCCTTGCTGATGTAGAAGGAGCTTGATCCCATTGAAACCCAATTCGCCGGCATAATCGGATCGATATAACCCGCAACGACACCGTCAATCCGCACAACGCCCTCATTTTGACTGAAAACGATCGCGGAAGACTCACCCGTGCTCAGATTCAGAATGGTCGTCTGATTGTCCCCCGAATCCGTGGTCGAGTAAGTAAATCGATACTCAACCCCGTCGATGGCGCAGGTCTCAGGCTCCCGCGAGCCAAAGGGTGCGGGCTCAGGCATGGTTGTCACAACAGTTTCGCCAGTGCCGTCCTCAGCATAGGCCGGCTTAGGCAACGCCAAAGCCGTGGCAGATGCAAGCCCAAGGGCAAGAAATGAGCGGCGGTTGATGGAAGTCTCGGTCAGCCTGTCTTGAAGCATAGGAACCTCCTTATTCAGTTTCACCTGCATTTCTTTGGTTACCGCGGTGGTATGAATGTACCTGAGAACGGTTCCGTGCATTCTGTTATACCCCCTGGTACAGGTAAACGGCGCCGATTCTTCGCCGAGCGGCATACCCCGGATGACAGGAAGTTGAAAAAAGCCAATTACCTCGATAAACGCCTCGCGCAGACTAGTTTTGTGAACCCGGCACCCGAAGGAAAAGACGAGCGGTTTGGGCGGCGTTATTCAGCCGATGCGACGCCATCGCCCGCTCCCGCTCCTTCCAGCAGGCAGTCGAGAAACGCTCGGGCCACAGACGAGAGGAGACCCGGGCGGTAGACCGCGGCGAGCTCGCGCGTCACGGGCGGGTCGAGCGGGCGCCTCTCGATGCGATATGGGCAGCGCGTGAGAATCAGGCTCGGCAGGATGGAGAGCCCCAAGCCGTTCTCAACCATAGACATGATGGCGTAGTCGTCCCAGGTGGAGAGGCGCGCCTGCGGCTCGAGGCCCGCGCGCTCGAAGAGCGGGCTGATCTCGTTGTCACGGCCGCGCTCGAGCAGGATGAACGGCTCGCGCGCGAGGTCTTCCAGAGCGATGCGTTTCTTCGCAGCCAATGCGTGGCCCTGCGGCACGACGGCCATGAGCTCGTCCACGAGCACGGCCTCCCGCGCCAGGTCCTCGCGCGGTACTTGCGGCGGATACGGCAAGAAGCCCAGGTCAACCAGGCCGTCCTCCACCCAGCTCTCGATCTCCGAGTAGTCGCCCATGCGCAGCTCGAACTCGACCTGGGCATGGCCCGCCCGGAAACGCTCGATCACGCTCGGCAGGATATGGGTGGCCACCGACGAGAACGTGCCGACCACGATCGAGCCCGACTGCGCGCCCGAGACCTCGGCCACGCGCTCGGAGAGGCGCCGCTGGTCCTCGCAGATGGCCTCCACAAACGGCATGACCTGCTCCCCGTCGGCCGTGAGGCGCACGCCCTTGCGGCCGCGTTCCAGCAGGCAGATGCCCCATTCGCGCTCGAGGTCGGCGATCATGCGGCTCACGCCGGACTGGCTGTAGGCGAGCCCGCGCGCGGCGGCCGTGATGCTCCCGCGCCGCACCGTCTCGACGAGCGCCTGGTACTTCTGGACAGCAGAATCCATGGCATCGGCCCTTCTCTCCGGCAGCGTGATGTTCCATGCGTATTTGTGCTGGAATCTATGCTAAACATTCGCTTTTCTCGCTACAAGCATCCTGCGAAGATGGACTGCGAAAACACCACGTCACCTGCGGGAAAGCGGTCCGGACATGTCGAAGGCAAATGAGAAGTATCTCATCTCGCTCGTCCTCTTCGGGTCGAACGGCATCGTCGCCAGCATGATCGACCTGCCGAGCGTGCTCATCGTGTTCGCGCGCGTGAGCCTGGGCGCGGCCCTGCTCGCGGGCCTGACGCTTCTTTCCCGCAACGCCCGCGAGAACCTCCAGACGCCGAAGCACCGCAAGCAAGCCCTGCACCTCTTCATCTCCGGCGCGGCGCTCGGCGCGGCGTGGCTCTTCCTCTTCGAGTCGTACCGCTACATCGGCGTCGGCGTGGCGTCGCTGCTCTTCTACTGCGGCCCCGTTATCGTGATGGCGCTCTCGCCCGTCATCTTCAAGACCAAGCTCACCGCGCCCAAGCTCTGCGGCTTCGCCGCCGTCATCCTCGGCGCGTTCCTCGTCGTCGGGCAAGGCCTCGGCAACGGCATCGCGCCCATGGGCCTTCTGCTCGGCGGCATGAGCGCCGTGATGTACGCCGTCATGGTCATCCACAGCAAGAAGGTCTCCGACATCA
>JAUMVN010000011.1:36673-62775 GCA_030530145.1 Coriobacteriia bacterium
CACGCGCGGCGCGGCCGCGGCGTAAACGGGAGCGGCCTGCGGCGTCGACGAACTGAATACGCCCCCCAAAGGGCCCGAAGTCCCAGCTTCGGGCCCTTTCTTACCGGCCGGCAATATCGGTGCGCTATCCTCTTTGCGGTTCAGCAAACGAAAACAAGGGGGAGGCGCCTCATGGCGTACGAGCTCATAGCACTGGATATGGACGGCACGCTGCTCGACTCGAGGAAGCACGTGCTCCCAAGCTCCGTCGACGCCATCGCCGAGGCTGCCACCGCCGGCAAGAAGGTCGCCATCGCCACCGGTCGCTGCCCGAAGATGGTCGCGATGTACAAGGACCAGCTACCCGATGTCCGTTACGCCATCTGCTGCGCCGGCGCCGTCGTCTACGACATCGCCGAGGGGCGCGTGCTCGCCGAGCTGGACATCGACCATGGCGTCGTCACCCGCGCGCTCCGGACGGCTGACGAGGAAGGACCTTACATCCTTGAGGTGACTGCCGGCGAAGGCGTCTATATGCAGCTCGACGAGATCCAGATGTCGCCCGCTTGCGGTGTCGGCGCTTATCAACAGCTTTACCTGGATACGAGCGAGCTCGTCGAGGACGCACACGCCGTCGCACTCGACCCGGCGGCGAGGATCTCGAAGCTCAATTTCCACTTCGCCCACGTGGAAGACCGCGACCGGTGCCACGCGCGCCTTGCGGACGCCGACGTCGTCGTGACCGACTGCGAGGCGTCGAGCCTCGAGTTCACCCGCCCGGGCATCGACAAGGGAACGGGCCTGGCCGAGCTCGCGCGCATCGCCGGTATCGACATGGCTCAGACAATCGCCGTCGGAGACGCGGACAACGACCTGCCCATGCTCCGCGCGGCCGGTCTCGGCGTCGCCATGGGCAACGCGCTGCCCGAGGCCGTCGCCACCGCCGACGTGCAGGTGGCGGACAACGACCACGGCGGCGTGGCGGAGGCCATCCGGCGTTATCTCCTGGCCTAGGGGCGCGCTTCGCCGGCCTTTTACCATCCCTCGGCGAGCGGTGTAGAATACGCCACGAATGGCAGGCAATCGAAAGAAGGACCCTGAATGCTTCATCACACGCTTAGCCGCAGGAACTTCATCGGTCTCTTCGCCGGCGGGGCGACGGTCGCGCTCGCGGGCTGCGGCGCCTCGAGCTCCTCCGCCGACTCCGATGCCGCGGCCGAGACCGCGGACATCGCCGGCGCGCAGCTCACCTTTGTGGGGGACGACGCCTTCGCCCCCTATCGCTATCTCGAGACCCAGGCGGACGGCACGCAGAAGGTGGTCGGCCTCGACATCGCCGTTGCCGACGAGCTGGCGAGCCGTCTCGGGTTCAGCTATACCTACGAGGCGCAGGAGTTCGCCGCGACCCTCGCCTCGGTCCAGGGCAGCCAGACCTCCTTCACCATGGCAATGAGCTCCAACGCCGAGCGCGAGCAGACCTTCGACTTCACGAGGGGCTACTACCAGCCGCGCGTCGGCGTCCTCACCCTCGGCGGAAGCGCCGTCCAGGCCCTCGGCGACCTGAGCGGCAAGTCGATCGCCTGCACGACGGGCACGGTCCAGAACAAATTCATCGCCGCCGCCATGCCCGACGCGGATATCCACACCTACGACGGCGGGAGCCAGTGCCTCCAGGAGGTGCTCGCCGGCCGCGTCGACGCGTACCTGTGCGACGGTGCCGAGGGCCAGTCCATGCGCGACGCGAACGAGGGCCTGGTGCTCGGGCTTCTTGACCGCGACGAGACCAAGGATTACGTGGGCGTCTACCGCCTGATGGCCGCCAAGGGCGCGTCGTTCGTGGCCGCCGTCGACGAGTGCATCGGCCAGATGCTCGAGGACGGGGCCATCGACGGCTTCATCGAGCAGTATGTGGGCGCCGACTTCAAGTGGGACGGCGACTACAGCGCGAGCGGCACCTCGACCGTCTCGGCCGGCTAACGCCAGGAACGCCCAGGCAATGACGTGAAGTTCGAGCTGCTCGTCCCCTATATCCCGATGTTTCTGCAGGGGCTCGCCGTGACCTGTGAGGTCACGGCGGCCGCCCTCGTGCTCGCGTTCGCGCTCGGGACGCTGATCGCCATCGGCAAGGTCGCGGGGCGCCGCCCGCTACGCGCGACGCTCGACTTCTACACGTCCATCTTCCGCGGCGTGCCTCTCATCGTGCTGCTCTTCATCGCCTACTTCGCGACTCCGCAGCTCACCGGTTGGAAGATCGATATGTTCACGGCGGGCGTGCTCACCCTGGGCCTCAACGGCTCCGCGACCGTTTCCGAGACCCTGCGGGGCGGCATCGAGGGCGTCGACGCGGGGCAGTACGACGCCGCGAAGTCGATCGGCCTCAGCTATGGGAAGACGATGCGCCTCATCGTTATCCCGGCGGCGCTGCGCAGTGTGGCCCCCGCCCTGGTCAACGAGGTCATCACCGTGCTCAAGAGCTCCTCGCTCGTGGCGACGATCGGCCTCATGGACATGATGCGCGCCGCCCAGAGCGTACAGGCGCTCACCTACCGCGCCTTCGAGCCGTTTCTCGCCGTCGCCGTCGTCTACTACGTGATCGTGATGGCCCTCGTCGCGCTGAGCCGCCGGCTCGAACGCAGGCTCGGATAGCCCTCGCGCCCGCGCGGATTTCAGCTAACGAATAACTTTCGTTCAGCCTGGTCAAAGGCTTGCGTCGGCGCTCTGGAGCAAATGTCCCTCTCGGTTTGTAGAGGTAGCTGAAAGCGCATACTCTCCTCAAGCAAAAGGCGTGAGCCGCCTTTACCGAAAGGGGAAGCCATGACCAAGCAGTCCGCGAACGCGCTCATGAGGAACGTCGGCATCGCGGTGCTCACCGGGACGCTCGTCTTTGCCCAGGTGCCGGTCGCGGCCATCGCCGAGGAGACGAGCGGTGGCCAGGCGCCCCAGGCGCAGGACGGCGGCACGCCTCCGGAGAAGTCGTCGGGCGAAGAAGGCACAGACGGCCAGCTCGGCGAGCAGCCGAGCGGCGAAGCCCCCGACGGAGCGCCCGGCGACGGCCAGGGCGGTCAACCCGGCGGGGCGCCCGGAGGCGGCATGGGCGGCGCGAATACCATGACCTTCGACTACTCCGGCAGCTATTCCGGCGCCGTGACGGCCGACGGCGAGTCCGTGACCGCGGATTCCGCGTCCTACGAGGCGACCGAGGCCGACGTCAACGCCGCGCTCGCCCAGAACGGCGGCGCGCTCGCGCTTACCGGCGTCACCCTCACGAAGTCCGGCGACGACACCAACGGCGACAACTGCAATTTCTACGGCCTGAACTCCATCCTCCTCGCGGTCGGCGAGGGCTCGACCGCGACCATCCAGGACTCCGCGCTCAGCGCCACGAGCGAGGGCTCGAACGGCATCTTTGCCACCGACAACGCGACCGTGCTCGCCAAGAACGTGACCATCAGCACCACGGCGAGCAACTCGCGCGGCCTCGACGCGACCTACGGCGGGACCATCCTCGCCGGGAACGTGACCATATCCACCCAGGGAGACCACTGCGCCGGCGTGGCCACCGACCGCGGCGGCGGGAACATCTCGCTCGAGGGCGGCGAGATCAGCACGGCGGGGTCGGGTTCCCCGCTCCTTTACTCCACCGGCGACGTTGAGGTCAAGAACGTCACAGGCACCTCAACGGGCAGCCAGATTGCCGGCATGGAGGGCCTGAACACCATCCTCATCGAGGACTCGACGCTCGAGAGCACCATCACGAGCAAGACCGCGAGCGACCCCGTTGCCAACGGGGTGATCATCTATCAATCCACCTCGGGTGACGCAGAGGCGTCGACCGGCGAGACCGCCACGTTCCAGGCCGTTAACTCGACGCTCAAGAGCGCCATCGAGTCCGGCTCGATGTTCTACCTGACGAACACCTCCGCCGACGTCGTGATCAAGAACACCGCGCTCGATTTCGACTCCTCCAAAGCGATGCTGCTTTATGCGGCAGGAAACGACTCCAACAGCTGGGGCAGCGCCGGGAGCAACGGCGCGACGGTCAAGTTCACGGGCATCCAACAGGAGCTTGCCGGCGACGTGGTGGCCGACACCATCTCGAGCATCGACCTTTACCTGGCCGACGGCACCATCTGGACCGGGTCGGCCCGCATCGAGGAGAACGCGGCCGGCTCCACCTCAGAGGCGCCCATCACCGTGAACGTGGACGACAACTCGGCTTGGGTCGTCACGGGAGACTCCACCGTGAGCAACCTCAACGTGGCCTCCGGCGCCAAGGTCGTCGACGCCGACGGGAAGGCCGTGACCATCGTGGCGGGCGGCCAGACCGTCGTAGCGGGAGACTCGTCCTACACCATCACCGTGACCGGGAACTACTCGACGAGCTACGACGAGTCGTCGGCCGGAACCGTGACGACGGAAAAGATCGACCGCTCGGCGTACGACGAGGCCTTCGGGGCTGGCGAGGAGACCGGCACCGCGGCCGGCTCGGACGCCGCGGCGTCCTCCGACAGCTCCGGCGGCGGCTGGTTCGCCGCCGTCATCGCCTGGTTCAAGGGCCTGTTCGGGCTGTAGGCTCGGCACGGCGCATGCAAGGCCGGATCACTGCCTGGGTTAGACCGTCCCAGGCAGTGATCCGGCCTCTATTTTGTCTCCGCCGACCTCGAATTGAACAAAACTCCTGTATTTGAGCGTCTTGGAGCGTAACCGATGCACAGTCGCCCATCGCCAACTGGTGTTTTGCGCTGAATTGGAGCGGTTGTGCTCGATACATCCGCGCCAAGGCACTCAAATAGAAGAGTTTTTTCTTAGTCGGCGTCTCGAGGCCCTTTTCTTACACGAGCGGAAGCTCATCCCAATTCACAAACACCTCCTCACGCAGCCTTTGAGTGGCGGCCTCCTGGACCAGGGTCTTATCGCGCCGCGGCCGACCTAATGCCCTGGCAACCGCATATGAAAACGCCTTGAACCGATCCGGGTCCCTCATCTGCGCATAAGTAAGCGGCAGAACGTCGATCCCCTCAACTCTTAGGGCCGCAGTGCGGTCCGAGTCGGAAAGAAAACTGTCGCCATCCTCATGGAACATGGCGCTCTGGCACTCTACGTCAAGGCCGTCGCTCCAATATAGGTCGCATACGCAGTGCCCTCTTTGCGCAAGCAGCTTTGCGCTGGGAGAGAGCGCGATCTTCTCGTTAAATGCAAAGTCGCCATAGCCCTCGCCGCCGCGGCGCTTGGAGAAACCTAGGAGAACGCCCGCCTGCGTCTCAAAAGGTGAGGCGGCATGCGGCTTAAGGAGCGCGAGCGCATCGGTCATCGTCTTTCGCCCACGGCGGAAATCGGCCTCGAACAGCATGTCTTCAAGCTCGCCGGGGCTCACCAGGGAAGGGCGGCTCCAAAGGTCGCCGATCTTTTTCCCGGGGCCGAGACACGGCCTCCACCCGTCGACAACAGGGAGCCTATCACGCTCGGCCATGCGCTGGAGAAAAGCAGCAACATGTTGAGGCGCTTTATAAACCGCATAGTCTCCGCAAAGCTCCGAGGCAAGGAGCACTATGCGCACCAGAGAGGCCCTCGAGGCAAGTTGCATCAAAGTAAAGGAAGGCGACGTCACATTAAGGTCAGAGGCCACTTGTCTGACAGAACCGAAGGGCAGCGGGCTCTGCCAGAGAGCGTAGCGGGTTATCTCGGTAGTGTGCCGCTGTTCCGGTACTTGAGCCAGCAGCTCAACGGGGCCATCCGTTGACGGAGCGAGCAGAGGACACGCCTCACGGACGATTCGCAGGTCGTTACCCTGCGTTCTTCGAGGAACAGCGCAGGCACGGATAAACGGAAGGCGCTCAACCATGTCCGCCCGAAACGCGGTGAGCTCGGCCTCGGAAACAAACTTGAACAGCAGGTCATCAGCTTCCGTGGCAACGGCCAGGAGCCTCACGATCGGCGGCGTGCGCCAATACTGATAAGCAGTTGTTCCGCAAACAGTCACATCCATGGGGCGACGGTATCACGACGGGCTTGACGCACTCGCAAGATGTCGGCCGATGGCCCCACAGGACCAGATGAATTAGCGAACCTCGCTATTTGAGTGCCTTAGGACGAAGACGCTGCTTAGACAGCCCATCGTCAACTGGCAATTTGCTGCCAAATATAGCTTGTCTACTCGACAGGTTCGCCCCAAGGCGCTCAAATACAGAAGTTTGAATCCACGCGACACGAATAATCGCTAGCGAGGCGTGCGATCGTGGTTGATCTCGCGGTAAAAGAGCTTACGAACGTTCTCGGGGTCGCGGGTCTGCCCGAGCACCCACATGGTCTTGGCCACGAGCGCCTCGGTGGACATGTCGTCGCCCTTGAGGATGCCGGGGTTCTCCGCGTACGCACGTCCCACCTCATAGACGCCGAGGTCGAGACCCTCCTCGGGCACCTGCGTCGTCACGACG
This sequence comes from Coriobacteriia bacterium, assembly GCA_030530145.1. Classification (GTDB taxonomy): domain Bacteria; phylum Actinomycetota; class Coriobacteriia; order Coriobacteriales; family Atopobiaceae; genus Paratractidigestivibacter. The sequence goes on from JAUMVN010000011.1 coordinate 43,087, forward strand.
AGCGTGCGCCCGGAATCGACCCAGCCGAAGATGGCGTCGTGGAGCGTGTCGGGGATGCCCCCGATGCCGAAGGTCTCGAGGATGACGGCGTCGTAGTCGCGCTTGAGCAGCTCGAAGATGCTCGGCTGCAGCTCGGGCGTGAGCTTGAGGACGAGCACCCGCTCGTCGAGCGCGTCGAAGACCGTCGGCGCGGCCCCCGTCCTCGGCGCGGCGTCCGCGCCCATTCCCGCCCCCGCGCGCACAATGCGGTCGTTGCGGATATAGGCGAGCGACGGGTAGTTCATGCTCATGAACGCGTTGAAGCTCATCGTGCGCTGCTTGTGCGCGCGCGTTCCGGCGATAGCCTTGCCGGAGAAGACCACGGAGACGTCGCGGCTCACGTCGTCGGCGGCGTAGAGCACCGACTGGTACAGGTTGAGCTTGGCGTCCGTGAACGGGCTCGCCATGGGCTGCTGCGAGCCGGTGAGGACGATCGGCTTCTCGGAGTCCTGAATCAGGTACGACAGCGCCGCCGCCGTATAGGCCATGGTGTCCGTGCCGTGCAGGACCACGAAGCCGTCGTAGTCGGCGTACGACTCCACGATCACGTCCTTGATGCGCAGCCAGTCCCGCGGGCGCATGTTCGTGCTGTCGATGTTCATCGGCTGGACAAAGCCCAGCTCCGCGATGGTGTCGATCAGGGGGACCTTATCGGCGAGTTCGCGGCCGGTGGCCGTGGGGGCAAGCCCCGCCCCGTCGGAGGTGGACGCGATGGTTCCGCCGGTTGCGATGATAAGGACGCGCTTCATGTGGGTGTTCCCGTCTACGTCTACGTGGATTCAGGCGCACCAATTCTAAAGCATGCGCCCCGCCCGCAGGCAACGGGCGGGGCGCATGGACTCGCGCCTGTGGTTCTCTCCCTGTCTGCCGGGGGGCCCGCGGCCTACGCCTACGGCTCGATAACCGCGAGCTTCCTCACGCGGGAGCCGAAGGCCAGCGAGGCGATGCCCGCGAGCTCGGCAGCGCAAATCGCGACGGCGGCGACGGAGCTCCAGACGCCCGCCTCGAGCTCAAGGACGATCGGCACCGCGAAGCACAGCACCGGAAGCACCATGACCAGGACCGTGACGACGATGCACGCGACGGCGGAGGCGAAGGCCTCGTTGCCCTTGGCGAGCTCGGACTCGCTTTCCCAGTCGAGCTTGGGGGACTGCATGCCCACGGACAGGCTCGCCAGGTCGGCGCAGGCGACGGACAGCACGAAGATCGCGATGCAGACGAGCGCCGTCGGGACCGGCAGCCCGACGACCAGCATTCCGACGAAGAGGACGGCCGCCACGGGAGCCCGTCCCACCAGCTCGTTGGCGGCGAACTTGGCCTTGGCGTAGGCGCGCAAATCTATGGGCATGGTACGGAAGAAGAAGAAATCCCGGCCGTCGCGGGCGATGGCCTGCCCACAGGCGTAGGACTGGATGCCGGTGAAGACGGCGAGGAGCACGCTGCCGGCCAAGGGCAGAAGTCCCATCGTCGTATCGACCCCGCAGGCGCCCGCGGCCTCGCGCAGTTGGGCGAAGGAGCTCACCTCGCCGCCCCTGAGCAGGCTGAAGCCCGAAACGGCCACGAGGATGACGGGCGCGAGCCACTGCGAGAGCACGAACTGGTTGAAGAAGTACGGCACGCGCAGAAGCGACGCCACGTCGACGGCGAGAAACGCCTTGAACTGGCTGCGGCCGCTCACCTTTGCCCCGAGCTCGGCGGCGCCGTAGCGCTTGCTCGAGCGCGCGCCCGCGCCGCCGGCGAGGCCGCGCACGGCCTCGAAGTACCACTTACCGGCGCACCAGTTGAGCAGCAGCGCATAGGCGGCAAGAAGCACGGCCATGCCCAGCAGACCGAGGACCGTCGCCGCGCCCTGCCCACCGAAGACGGCCCCGCCCAGGGCGAACGGCGGGCAGAGAACGGTGATGATCGCCGCGACCGCGGGCACCGAGGCGACGCTGTCGGTCGCAGAGGCGATGCCGCCCATGTCGACGCCCCCGTTGTGCCGGGCTATGGAGAGGGCGACCGAGATGGCCACGACCAACAAGGTGATCACCGCGCCCAGCGCGCGCGAGAAACGGTCTTTGTCGACCGCGACCTTGGAGAAGCGCATGAGCGGCAGGACGAGGAGCACCATCGCCACGTTCACGGCCAGGGCGCACAGGACGAAGGCCACGGCCATAAGGACCCAGGCCGCGGGCCCCTCCCCGCGCCCCAGCAGCAGGCCCAGGCCCAGCGGCAGGACCACCGCGTCCATAAGGACGGTGTCCGCGAAGTAGTTGGCGAGCTTGGCCCACATGATGGTCTGGCCGGACACCGGCAGGGCAACGTAGAACGAGAGGTCGCTCGCGAGGAACAGGCTGCTCACGGCCGCGTAGAAGCCCATGGTGACCGAGAGGAGCACCAGGGCCACGGCGATCATATTGAAGCCCGACAGCACGGAGGCCCCGGCGTCGCCCAACAGAAGCCCGGCAAAGAAGAGCGCGCCCGCTATCACGACGAACGAGACGGCCATGCCGGCGCGGCGCGCGCCCCCGTTGCCGCCCTCGCCCCCGAGGCCCAGGGCATCGTCGGCGCTCTCCTCGCCCTTGCGGATAGCTCCGATAAGGGCGCGCAGCTGCGACCGGTCGACGCCGCTCACGTTACATCCCCTCCGGAGCATCGGCGCCGGAAAGCGGCGAGTTCTCGCCTGTGAGCTCGAGGAACATCTCCTCGAGCGAGCTGTTGTTGCGGAAGTGCTCGCGCATCTCCTCGACGGTGCCAACAAACAGCAGCTTTCCGTGGGCGATGATGCCCACGCGGTCGACGACCTTCTCGGCAACGTCCAGCACGTGCGTAGAGAACAGCACGGTCTTGCCCTCGTCGGCATGCTTACGCATCGACTTCTTGAGCAGCCACGCCGCCTGGGGGTCGAGGCCGGTCATGGGCTCGTCCAGGATCCACAGGTCGGGGTTGGGAAGAAGCGCGCCCATGATCATCATCTTCTGGCGCATGCCGTGCGAGTAGGACTTGATCTGGTTGTCCAGCTCGGAAGCCATGCCGTAGCCCTCGGCGAGCTCGGCGATGCGCGCGGCACGCACGTCGGCCGGCACGCCGTAGATGTCGGCGATGAAGCGCAGGTACTCGCGGCCGCGAAGGCGCAGCAGGTGGTCGGGGGTGTCCGAGACGTAGCACAGGCGCCGCTTGGCCTCCACGGGATTCTCGGTCACGTCGATGCCGTCGATCTTGACGGTGCCCTTGGTGGGGGCCAGGGTCCCCACCAGCATGTTCAGGGTCGTCGACTTGCCCGCGCCGTTGGGGCCCAGGATGCCGAAGATCTCGCCGTCGCGGACCTCGAGGGAAAGGTCGTCCACAGCGAACGTCCTGCCGCCGTCGTAGGACTTGCCCACGTGCTCGATACTGATCACGGTGTTCTCCAATCGCCGGCTCGGGCCGCCTTGCCTCGGCCCGGCATGATCCAAACACGCCATGTACCTCGTAGGTATACCACTTGCGAACCAACGCCCCCGGTCTCATGCGCGGCAACGCCCCTCGGCAGCAAAAAGGCGGCGAGAAGAACGTCCTTCTCGCCGCCCCGCAGCCTTGCGTGTGCCGAACGCCCGCCTACGCCTACGCCTCCGGCATGGCCTGCTCGACGTACTCGCGGATGATGCCGCAGCTCGTGCGCATGGCCTTGCGCTCGTCGTAGGAGAGGTCGATCTCGAGCACGCGCTCGATGCCCTCGTCGCCCAGCACACACGGGACGCCCGCGCAGATGCCGCTCTCGCCGTACTCGCCCTCGAGGTGAACGGAGAGGGGCACCACGATCTTCTCGTTGTGCAGTACGGCCATGACGATGCTCGCGACGACGGAGCCGATGCCGAACTCGGTGCAGCCCTTACCGGCCACGATGGAGCTGCCGGACTCGCGCACGCGCTTCATGACGTCGTTGAAGTCGATGTCGCTGGCCTTGCCGTTGGTCACGGAGAGATACTCGCGCAGGTCGATGCCCTGGACCGCGATGTGCGAGGTCGGGATGAAGGAGGAGTCGCCGTGCTCGCCCATGCAGACGGCCTGAATCTGCTTGGAGTTGACGCCGATGATCTCGGAGAGCGCGCGGCGAAGGCGCACGGAGTCGAGCAGCGTGCCCGTGCCGAAGACCTGGCCGCGCGGCAGGCCGAGGTTGCGGTAGAGGTACTCGGTCACGACGTCGCAGGGGTTCGAGACGCTGATGAGGACGCCGTGGAAGCCCGAGTCGCGGATGGGGCCGACCATGGACTCGAGGATCTTCACCGTGCCGCCGAGCATCTGGAGGCGCGTCTCGCCGGGGCGGCGGCTGCGGCCCGCGGTCATGATGACGAAGTGCGCGTCTCCGCAGTCGGAGTAGTCGCCCACGCGGATGACGAAGTTGTCGCCGAGGCCGGACGCGAGGTCGTTCAGGTCGCCCGCCTGGGCGGCAGCGGCCTCGGGGTTCACGTCCACGAAGACGATCTCGTTGACCAGGTGCTGGAACATGAGGCAGAGCGCGGCGTGGCTGCCCACGCGCCCTGCTCCGATGATGACCGCCTTGCGGGTATGGATCTTCTTCTCGCTCATCTAAACAACCTCCGAACATAGAAAATCCGGCGCCAGAACGCCGGGCCACAGATAAGAAAAACAGGCGTCCCCACATCGGGAACGCCTGCCATCTTAGGAGCCTGTCAAGGCGTAAACATACCTAAACGCGTGTTTATTCGCTAGTCGCGCGTAAGCTTTCGGTGAAGGCGGTGCGGCTTCGAGGCCTCGGCGCCCAGGCGCTTCTCGCGATCCTTCTGGTAGTCGTCGAAGTTGCCCTCGAACCAGTGCCAGCGGCCCGGGTTCTCGTCGTCGCCCTCCCACGCGAGGATGTGCGTGGCCACGCGGTCGAGGAACCAGCGGTCGTGGGAGATGACCACCGAGCAGCCGGGGAAGGCCTCGAGGGCCTCCTCGAGCGACTCAAGGGTCTCGACGTCGAGGTCGTTGGTGGGCTCGTCGAGAAGGAGCAGGTTGCCGCCCTGCTTGAGGGTGAGCGCGAGGTTCAGGCGGTTGCGCTCGCCGCCGGAGAGCACGCCCGCGCGCTTCTGCTGGTCCTTGCCCTTGAAGCCGAAGGCGGCCACGTAGGCGCGCGACGGGATCTCTTGGTCGCCGACCATGATGTAGTCGTTGCCGTCGCTGACGACCTCCCAGAGGGTCTTCTCGGGGTCGATGCCGGCGCGCATCTGGTCCACGTAGGAGAGCTTGACCGACTCGCCGACCTCAAGCGAGCCGTCGGTGGGCTGCTCGAGACCGACAATCGTCTTGAAGAGCGTGGACTTGCCGACGCCGTTGGGGCCGATGACGCCGACGATGCCGTTGCGCGGCAGGTTGAAGCTCAAATCGTCGATGAGCACTCGGTCGCCGAAGGACTTGCACAGGTGGTCGGCCACGAGGACCTTCTGCCCCAGGCGCGGGCCCACGGGAATCTGGATGTCGGTGAAGTCGACCTTCTTCGACGAGCGGGCCTCGGCCTCCATCTGCTCGTAGGCGGCGAGACGGGCCTTGCTCTTGGCCTGGCGAGCCTTGGGGCTGGAGCGCACCCACTCGAGCTCGGACTTCATCTTCTTCGCGCGGCGGGCGTCCTGCTGGTTCTGGGCCTCCAGGCGGGCGGCCTTCTTCTCCAGATAGGTGGAGTAGTTGCCCTCGTAGGGATAGAGCTGCCCGCGGTCGACCTCGCAGATCCACTCGGCCACGTCGTCGAGGAAGTAGCGGTCGTGGGTGACGGCCATGACGGCGCCGGGGTAGTTGTGGAGGAACTGCTCGAGCCACAGCACGGACTCGGCGTCCAGGTGGTTCGTGGGCTCGTCGAGCAGCAGCAGGTCGGGCGCCTCGAGCAGCAGCTTGCAGAGCGCCACGCGGCGACGCTCGCCGCCCGAGAGGTGCTCGACGGACTCGTCGGGGTCGGGGCACTGCAGGGCGTCCATGGCCTGGGAGAGCTGGGAGTCGAGGTCCCAGCCGTTGGCGGCGTCGATCTCGTCCTGGAGCTGGCCCATCTCGGCCATGAGGGCGTCGAAGTCGGCGTCGGGCGCGGCCATCTCCTCGCCGATGGCGTTGAAGCGGGCCACCTTGGCGATGATGTCGCCGAAGGCCATCTCGATGTTCTCCTTGACGGTCTTCGTGTCGTCGAGCGGGGGCTCCTGCTGCAGGATGCCCACGGAATAGCCGGGGGCCAGGCGGGCCTCGCCGTTGGAGACGTCCTCCAGGCCGGCCATGACCTTGAGCAGCGTGGACTTGCCCGCGCCGTTGGGGCCCACGACACCGATCTTCGCGCCGGGGTAGACGCCGACCGTCACGTCGTCGAGGATGACCTTGTCGTGGACGGCCTTGCGGGCCTTGTAGAACTGGTAAACAAACTCGGCCATGGAAAAACTCCTCCTGGTCGCGGCCTGAATTCAACCCTACAAGTGTACTCGAGGCCTATACTTGAGTGCCCATGCGCAAGGAGAGGCACCATGAACTACGCGGAAATCAAATACTGCGACATCGCCAACGGCGTCGGCGTGAGGACGACCCTCTTTGTGAGCGGATGCCGCCTGCACTGCCCGAACTGCTTCAACGAGGTCGCGTGGGACTTCTCCGCGGGTCATCCCTTCACGCCCGAGGTCGAGGACCAGATCCTGGAGTCGCTCGAGAGCCCCTACGTCGCCGGGCTCTCCGTCCTCGGCGGCGAGCCGATGGAGCCCGAGAACCAGGCGGGGCTCGTCGATTTCCTCGAGCGCGTCCGCGACGCCCATCCGCGCGGCGCGGCCGGCGAGAAGACCATCTGGATGTACTCCGGCCACACGTGGGAGCAGCTCGCGCCGGGCGGAGCCTGGAACATCGGCGAGGTCACCGACCGCATCCTCGACACGCTCGACGTGCTGGTCGACGGGCCGTTCATCCAGGCGGAGCACGACATCACGCTGCGCTTCCGCGGGTCGGAGAACCAGCGGCTCATCGACGTGCCCGCGACGCTCGAGTCGGCCGACGGCGTGGTGCCGTGGCGCGACGACCCGGTCTTCTCGACACACACGATGGACTAAGGGCCTGCGCGGCCAAGAAGCCCACACAATCCCCACCCTTGAAAACATTACGCTCCCCTTACCCGAGGTTCTGCTACCATCCCTTAGGCTTCAATCGGCCCTGCGTTGGGTACGATTAAGTTGCTTATGTCTTTTACACCGGGCGAGACCCCAGGCCCCGAGGAGGTGCCCCATGTCCGACGGATGCAGTCATAGTCACAGTCTGAGCTCCACACCGAATCATCCCATGGGACAGGCGCCGGCACTCGGGAATGCCAGGCGCCGCAGCGCATAGCCGCAGGGCCGCACAGCCAAGCTCGGCGGCCGCGCCCGCGCATGACGCGCTCCCAAGGCCCCGCACGCGGCGGGGCACCGAGTTCCCGGGATTGCGAGGTTCGCCATGACGCTGCGCAACCTCTTTGACCGCGCGGGCAGCCGCGCCGAGAAGCCCACGAGGAAGTCCGCGCGCGCCGCGGCCCAGCAGGACTGGCTCCGCCACAGCGCCGTCGCCGACAAAGACGAGCTCTTCGCCGAGCTCAACACCTGCGAAGAAGGCCTCGCCGCCGACCAGGTCGAGGCCGCGCGCGAGTTCCACGGCCCCAATGCCTTCGCCCGCAGCGCGAAGAAGTCCCTCCCCCTGCGCTTCCTCGCAGCCTTCGCCGACCCGTTCACCTACATCCTCATCTTCATCGCCGCGGTCTCGGTCCTCACCGACTGGGTCTTTGCCACCGGCTCCGAGCGCGACCTCTCGACGCCGCTGATCATCGGCGCGATGGTGCTCGTCTCCGGCGTCCTGCGCTTTGTCCAGGACGAGAAGAGCACCGTGGCGGCAGAGGCCCTGGCCGAGATGGTCGAGTCCACCGCCGAGGTCGAGCGCGACGGCGACGGCGGCAACGAGACCCCGATCGACGAGATCGTCGTCGGCGACGTCATTCACCTTTCGTCTGGCGACATCGTCCCCGCCGATCTCCGCATCTTCGCTGCCCGCGACCTCTTTGTGAGCCAGGCTTCGCTCACCGGCGAGTCCGAGCCCATCGAGAAGCGCCCCGCGCTCGCCGACGGCGATGGCGCCGAGGGCACCGCCCTCACCGACCTGGCCGACCTGGCGTTCATGGGCTCGACCGTCATCTCCGGCAACGCCCGCGGCGTCGTCGTGGCCACGGGAGCGCGCACCATGTTCGGCGAGGCCACGGGCACGCTCGCCGGGCGCAAGCGCGAGACCTCCTTCGACGCGGGCATCGGCTCCACGTCCAAGCTCCTCATGCGCCTCATGCTCGTCATGCTGCCCATCGTGTTTTTGGCCTCCGGCATCACCAAGGGCGACTGGGTGGACGCGCTGCTCTTCTCGCTGTCGGTGGCGGTGGGCCTTACCCCCGAGATGCTGCCCATGCTCGTGACCACCTGCTTGGGCAAGGGCGCCGTCGACCTCTCCCGCGACCGCGTGATCGTCAAGCGCCTGGACGCCATCCAGGACCTCGGGGCCGTCGACGTGCTCTGCACCGACAAGACCGGCACCCTCACCGAGGACCGCATCGTGCTCGAGCGCCACCTGGACGTGAACGGCCGCGAGGACGCGCGCGTGCTGCGCTACGCCTTCCTGAACAGCTACTTCTCCACCGGCGTGAAGAACCTCATCGACAACGCCATCGTCGACCGCGCGCTCGCCGAGGGCACCGACGAGGTGGGCGCCCGCGCGAACGGCGGCGCCGTGACCGCCGAGCAGCTCGCGGAGCGCTACCACGGCATCGACGAGCTGCCCTTCGACTTCGACCGCCGCCGTCTCTCGGTCGTCGTCGGCGACGCGGACGGCCGCACCCGCATGGTGACCAAGGGCGCCCTGGAGGAGGTCATGGCCGTCTGCTCCGCCGTCGAGATCGACGGGCAGGTGCTGCCCCTTACCGACGAGCTCGTGGCCGCCGTGACCGCGCGCGGCGCGGCGCTCGCCGACGAGGGCATGCGCGTGCTCGGAGTGGCGCGCAAGGACGACCCGGCGGGCGCGGGCTCCCTCACCGCGGACGACGAGCGCGAGATGGTCCTCATCGGCTATCTCGCCTTCCTCGACCCGCCCAAGGAGAGCTCCGCCGCTGCCGTGCGCGCCCTCGCCGCCCACGGCGTGGCGACCAAGGTCCTGACCGGCGACTCCCCCCGCGTCGCGGCGCACGTGTGCCGTGCCATCGGCATCCCCGCCGAGCGCGTGCTCACCGGCGTCGACGTGGAGGGCATGGACGACGAGCAGCTGGCGGGGGCCGTCCAGGAGACGAGCATCTTCGCCAAGCTCTCCCCCGCCCAGAAGGCCCGCGTCGTGCGCGTGCTGCGCGGGCTCGGGCACGCCGTGGCGTACATGGGCGACGGCGTGAACGACGCGGCCGCCATGCGCGAGAGCGACTGCGGCATCTCGGTCGACTCCGCCGTCGACGTGGCGCGCGAGGCCGCCGACATCATCCTGCTCGAGAAGGACCTCATGGTGCTCGAGCACGGCATCGAGTGCGGGCGGCGCACCTACGCGAACATGATCAAGTACGTGAAGATGACCGTGAGCTCCAACTTCGGCAACATCTTCAGCGTGCTCGTGGCCGCCACGCTGCTGCCCTTCTTGCCCATGACCGCCGTGCAGCTGCTGCTGCTCAACCTCATCTATGACCTGACCTGCACCGCGATGCCCTGGGACAACGTCGACGACTCGATGGTCGAGAAGCCCTGCCGCTGGGACACCGCCTCCATCAAGGACTTCATGGTGAGCTTCGGCCCCCTGAGCTCCGTCTTCGACATCCTCACCTTCGCCGCGCTCTTCTTCTGGGTCTGCCCCGCCGTCGCCGGAGGGGCCTGGGGCACGCTCGACGCCGCCGGGCAGGCGCTCTTCGCGGGGACCTTCCAGGCCGGCTGGTTCATCGAGAGCATGTGGACGCAGACGCTGGTCATCCACCTGATCCGCACCGAGCGCGTGCCGTTCGTGGGCAGCAGGGCCTCTTTGCCGCTCGTCGCGCTGGGGGTCGCGGGAATAGCCGCGGCGACGGCGCTGCCCTTCACGGCCCTGGGAAGGACGCTCGACTTCTGCGCGCCGGGCCCGTTGTTCGCGCTCGTCCTCTGCGGCGCGGTCGTCGGCTACACCTGCCTGGTCTGCCTGGTCAAGAAGCTCTATATCCGCCGCAACGGCAGCCTGCTGTAGCGACGGCGCTCGGGCTCGCGCCCACGCCCGCGCGGGCAGGCAGGGACGCGCGCGGACGCGGCGCCGTCGGCGTTTTGCGGCGCGCATGCCGCCTGCGGCTCGCCCGGAGCCGCAGGCGGCATTTATTATTCAACCGAATCCTGCGGCAAGGCGCTTGAGCTGCTCCGTCAGCGTCCCGTCGGCGGGCCGTCGGCCAACCGCAAGCTTCCCGTCGGCCCGGCGCCCCTACCATGCCGTCCCAAAGAGCCGCGCGGCCACAGCGGGCAGCGCGGCGCGGACGACGGGAGGCGTCATGGGAAACAGGGCCATCGTGACCACAGCAGACGGAGAGATCGGCGTGTACCTGCATTGGAACGGCGGGAGAGGCTCGGTCGAGGCGTTTCTCGCCTACTGCGAGCTCAAGCGCTACCGCCCGCCCTCGGAGGACGCCGCCTACGGCTTCGCGCGCCTCGCGCAGGTGATCGGCAACTTCTTCGGCGGCACGCTCTCGGTCGGGGTCGTCCCCTACGACCCCGACGACGAGGCCCTCGCCGGGCTGGACAACGGCGTCTATGTGATCGACGGCTGGAGAATCGCCGGGCGCGTGATGCCCGAACGCGATTACCGCGAGAAGCCCGCGGCCGCGCCGCTGCCCCAGATGCTGCACTCGATCGACTCCAGACAGCCCATATGCGAGCAGCTCGGCGCCTTCATCGACGCGCCGGTACTGACGACGGACCAGATCGTCTGCGGCGACGAGGTGTGGGTCTACGACGGTCTGCGCAAGGTGGAGGGGCGCTCCGTCGCGGGCTATGTGCCGGCCACGGTGCTCGCCGTGGGCGCGGGCGAGCTCAACGGGATGGAGGTCGACGGGGTCCCGATCGTCGACCTCTACGTCGACGGCGAGTGCACCGGCGAGGACAACATAAACAACTACCTGCTCGAGGACTCGTACCGCCTCATCCGCCACGAAATCGCCCTCACCGCCTAATGAGAGTTTGAGAGCTTTGGGGACGTTGGTTGAAGCTCTCGAATGAGAGGTTTGGGGACACTCCTTGCCAAAGCGACTCGGCAAGGAGCGTCCCCTGGGCTCGTCGAGCGGTCCACAGAGCCGTAGTTACTCCGGTGCACTCCCGCCGGGAGGAGAACGGAGTTGCGAAAACAGGCCTGATGGCAGCAAACGAGGGAGATGCGTTGCGTAAATCGGCCTGATGGCAGGGTTTTCTTGCCATCAGGCCGATTTACGCAACGCCCGTGCTAACCATGGTCGAATCGGGCTCGAGACGGGCGTTCGCGGTCCGAATGTCAGGTTTGGCAAGCTTGCGCGTGTTGTTGGCAAGAAGGGACGGCGCGCCGAACTTCTTTCCAGCACATAATCGAGGAGAAAGCGAGGTGAGGCATATGGCAGAGGCGACAGCGATGGCAACGGGGCCGGCGGCTGAGACTGCGACGAAACCGGGCGCCTTCGCGCTCGATCCCGGGCGCCTGGTCGACGCCTACGCGGACACAATCCTGCGCGTGAGCTACACCTACCTGCACAGCGCGGCGGACGCCGAGGGCATCTGCCAGGACGTCTTCCTCAAAATGCTCGAGCAGCCGCGCACGTTCCGCTCGGCCGAGCACGAGCGCGCCTGGGTCATCCGCGCGACGATCAACCGCTGCAAGGACCGCCTGCGCAGGCAGGCCGCGCATCCCGAGGTGGCGATCGACTCCGTGCCCGAGCCCGAGGCGGCAAGAAGCACGGGCGAGGCCGAGGCGCGTACGCGCGACTCGCGCGTGCTCAAGGCGGTCCAGGCGTTGCCAGAGGCCATGCGCATAGCCGTCTACCTGCACTATTACGAAGGCTACACCATCCACGGAATCGCGCTTCTCACCCATCGGAGCGAGGCTGCGGTGGCCCAAAGCTTAAGCCGCGGCCGCAAGCGGCTCCGCGAGACCTTGAAAGGAGACGACGATGTCTTCGACTTTGACTAGCTACACCGAGGCGCTGAACAGCCTCGCGTTCTCCGACGAGGCAAAGGCGCGCATGAAGGCGCGGCTCGCGGCGGCAAGAGACGAAGGCGCTGCAGGCGACGACGCCCCGGCATCCGCGCCCGCGGCCCTCGCTTTTGTCCCCGCCGCGCCCGCGAGCAAGGCCCGCGCCCGCAAGCGCCCCGTCGCCCTCAAGGTCGCGGCCACGGCGGCCGGTATCGTCCTTGCGCTCGGCGCCGGCGGCTACGGCGTCGCGGCGGCGGCGGGCATCCTCCCCGCGCCCTCAGAGGTCCTCTCCGACGTCTTCGGCGACGGCCCCGCGCAGACCCGCATCATCGACAAGGTCGGCCACCCGCTCAACGCCTCTGCCACGAGCAACGGCATGACCGTCACAGCGCGTGCCGTCATCGGCGACGCCAACGGCTTCGCCGTCGTGTTCGACGTATCGTTCGACGACGGTTGGCCCTTCGATCCACAGGACGTCAAGTTCGGCGTCAACGATAAGCTCATGCTCGCCTGGAACGAGGGCGGCCCCGACCTCACCGTCGACGGCGCCACGGCCATGACGGGCGGTTCGTACTTCTACGACGCCGACCCGAGCGACAACACGATCCAGTACGTGGTCAACTATGACCAGGTCAAGCTCATCCTCGGCGGCTCGATCGCCGGACGCACGGCCCGCGTGAGCCTCACCGAGCTCGACCGCTTCACCGAGGACGGCAGAATTGAGACCGTCGTCACCGGCAATTGGGACCTCAAGTTCGAACTCAACTACGAGGACACGACCGTGAGCGTTCCCGCAGGTCAAACGACCACCCTCGCCGGCCATGAGGTGACTGTGAGCGCCATCGGCGTCTCGGACACGGGCGTCACACTCGACTACGACGTCATAGGTTACGACGTCGAGGGCGCCGACTCCTACAAGCTCTTCGAGCTGCCCGTGACCGTGACCTTCGCCGACGGCTCGGAGGAGTCCTTCACAAGCGGCGGCGGTTCCACGAGCAAGCACGACGACGTCGATTCGGTGAGCTGGTCGCACACCTTCGACCACATCCACGACGCCGGCGACGTCGTCTCGATCACCATCGGCGACGTCACCGTTCCCGTAAACGAGTGACCCGCCAACCACACCAGCGGCGACCCAACCGTCAACGAAGCAATCTACCCTGCTTCTGGAGTCAAAATCAGCGCCAAAACTGACTCCAAAAGCAGGGTAGAGACATCCAAACGCGGGGGCCGTCCTCATAGGGCGCGTTCAGAGCGTTCGCTAGTCCTCGACCAGGACCTCGTCAGGAATGCCGAAGGCAAGGGTCAGCGCAAAGCACAGGGCCGTCGAGCAAACGGAGACGATCGCGTACCAGAGCAGCTGATAACCGTCGTAGATGTACATGAGGTACGACGGGAGCACGGCCAGTCCGTAGGAGTTCGCCTGGACGCTCAGGATCGAGAGCACCGCGGCGCCGAGGCCGGAGGAGAGCAGCATGCAGATGAGCGAACGGAGGTTCCAGCGCAGGTGCAGGCCGAAGAGGACGGGCTCGGAGATGCCGAAGAGCTGGGAGAGCATAGCGCCGACGGCGGTCTCGCGGACGCGGGCGCTCTTCGAGCGCACGTAGAAGGCGAGGCAGGTGCCAACGTTCGCGAAGCCGTACATGGCGCAGAGGGTGATGACGGGGTTGAAGCCGGTGTTGGCCAGAAGCGAGGTCTCGATCATCGTGTAGGTGTGGTGCAGGCCGGTGATCACGAGCAGCGGGTAGGTGCTGCCGAGGATGAAGCCGCCGATGCCGAAGGGCAGGTTGACGACCACCTCGACGATGCCCACGAGGCCGAGCTCGATCTGGTGCATGATGGGGCCGAGGCCGAGGATGATCACGAGGAACGTCACGAGGATCACGATGAAGGGCGTCATGATGAAGTCGAGGGCGGCGGGCATCACGCTGCGCAGGAACTTCTCGAGCTTCGCGCCGATGAAGGCGGTGAGGATCGCCGTGAGGACGCTGCCCTGGCAGCCGACGACGGGGATGAAGCCGAAGGCCATGACCGCCTCGACGCCGCTCGTGGGGCTCGCGACCGAGTAGGCGTTGGGCAGCGACGGCGAGACGAGCATGAGGCCGATGACCATGCCGATCACGGGCGTGCCGCCGAAGACCTTGAACGCTGACCAGCAGATAAGCGCCGGCAGGAAGCTGAAGGCAGTCTCGGTGAGGACGTTCACGAGCAGGGTCGCGTACTCAGGGATCATGCTCGACGACATGCCGACCATCGCGAGCACGGAGTCGTTGAAGATCACGCCCTTGAGGCCGAGGAAGAGACCCGTCGCAGCGATCACGGGGATGATGGGCACGAAGATGTCGCCGAGCATCCGCATGACCTTCTTGACGCCGGTCTGCTGGTCCTTGATGGCCTCGTCCTGCTCGGCCTTGCTCAGGGTCTTGAGTCCGAGCGCCTCGACCTCTGCGTAAACCTTGTTCACGACGCCGGCGCCCAGGATGACCTGGAACTGCCCCGCGTTGAAGAACGTGCCCTTGACCATGTCGATCTTCTCGACGGCGTCCTTGTCGATGGCTTTGTGGTCGCGGACGATAAGGCGCAGGCGGGTCGCGCAGTGCGTGGCCGACACGATGTTGTTGCGCCCGACGACCTCCACGATCTGCCGAGCCACCTCGGCGTAGTTCTCGTTTGCCATGGTCGTTCCTTTCCTTCTTTCCTATGCTAGCAGTTTCTTGTTTGATGTACTGAGAAGGGCTTCTCTACACAGTTAGACGGACAATCGCACTCTGGTACGGGCGCAGGCGCAGCACGGGTGCGGAACCATCGGCGCCCGCCACGACCTCGGGCGCGTCCTGGGTGTGCCACACGACCTCGGTCGCAGTACCCTCGGCAAGCGGCTCTTCGGCCGCCTCACCGCGCAGGTTGAAGTAGCAGTCGAGCACCTCGCCCGCGCTCGAGCGCCTATACGCGATCACGTTCGGCGAGCTCTGCAAAAAGTCGATCTCGCCGTCGGTGAGACAGGCCGCGTGCTCCCCGTGGCGCGCGAAGGCGATGAGCCCCTTGTAGAAGGCAAGCACGCTCTCCGGGTCGCCCTGCTCGGCCGACGCGTTCACCTTCGGGAACTCCTCGGTCATGCCAAGCCACGGCTCGTGATCGCTGAACCCGCCGTAGCGCTCGCCGGTCCAGGGGAAGGGCGTGCGGGTGTTGTCGCGGCTGCGCAGGTTCACGATGCGCAGCGCCTCCTCGGCCGTGCGACCCTCCTTCATCGAGCGCCCGTACTGATCGATGCTCGAGACGTCGTCGAACTCGTCGATGGAGGCGCGCTCGAAGTTGACCATGCCGAGCTCCTGGCCCTGGTAGACGAAGGGGATGCCGCGCTGCAGGAAGTACATGGCACCGAGGGTCTTGGCCGCCTCGGGGTCGTCGGCCGCCTCGAGCAGATACTTGGTCGTGGCACGGGGCTGATCGTGGTTCTCGATGAAGTTCGCGGTAAAGCCGATGCCGCGCAGGGCTTCTTGCTGGCGGGCAAGCAGGTCACGCAGGTCGGCGACGGTCCAAGGCAGGCGGCGGAACCACTCGCTGCCCGAGGCGATGTCGATGTCGGCGGCCTTGAAGTCGAAGGCGCACGAGAAGTACCCGTCGTAGCCCGCGAACTGGGCGAGTTGGTCGAAGGGGACGCCCGGGGCCTCGGCCACGGTGAAGCAGCCTCGGCGGGCGAATACGCGCTGCTTAAGCTCGGTGAGGAAGACCTCGATGCCCGGCTGGTTGCTCCCCGCCTTCGAGACCTTGGCCAGCCCATCGACTCCGTCAGGCTCGAGGATCGGCCAAGCCTGGTTCTTCTTGATAGAGGTGATGGCGTCGATGCGGAAGCCGGAGACGCCGCGGTCGAGCCACCAGTCGATGATCTCGTAGAGCTTCTCGCGCAGGGCCGGGTTCTCCCAGTTAAGGTCCGGCTGCTGCGGCGCGAAGGAGTGGAAATAGAACTCGTCGCGGCCGGGGACCTTCTCCCACACGTTGCCTCCGAAGGCCGTGCGCCAGTTGGTCGGCGGCTCGCTCGCCTGCTTGAAGATGTAGTAGCCGTGCTCGGTGCAGGTAGGGTCGGCGAGCGCACGCTTGAACCATTCGTGCTGGTCAGACGTGTGGTTGAGCACAAGGTCCAGAAGAATCTTGATTCCGCGCGCCTTTGCCTCGGCAATAAGCTCGTCGAGGTCCTCAAGGGTGCCGAACTCGGGCGCGACCGCCCGGTAGTCCGAAATGTCGTAGCCGTTGTCGACCATCGGCGAGGCGAAGATCGGGCAGAGCCACAGCATCGTCACGCCGAGGTCGGACAGGTAGTCGAGTCGGCTCGTGATGCCGGGGATGTCGCCGATGCCGTCGCCGTTCGAGTCCTGGAAACTGCGCGGGTAGATCTGGTAGACGACCTCGTCCTTCCACCAGGGGCTCATCTTGTCGGTCGTGTCGCTCATGCGGAGATCCTTTCCTTAGGTCCGGTCGCATCGATTACCTTTGTGCCGAGAAGCGCTTTGAGGAGGCCGTCGTTCGCGGGCGTGTCGCACACCCCGTCCGCGACGGCAAGAAGCTCGGGCGGCGCGCCTCGGACCGCGAAGCCGTGGCCGACGAAGCGCAGGAGGTCGACGTCGTTTTGGCTGTCGCCGAAACCCATCGTCTGCTCGGGCGCGATTCCGAGCGCGGAGCAGAGCTTGCGCGCCGCCGAGCCCTTGTCGCAGCCCGCGGGCAGCGCCTCCCAGAAGTACCGGTCTCCCCAGTCACGCAGCTGAACCGTCTGCGTCACGGCCGAGAAGCGAGACGCCATCTCGTCGACGTCGGCGCGCGGACCGAGCACGGTGACCTTATGGGCGAGACCCCAGGCGCCGCAGGCCTCAAGGCGGCCCATGTTGTCTTCGTAGTTGAGCCTGTTCGCCGCCACGATCTGCGCCCTACGGCCGGACAGGCCACGTGCCGCGATCTTCGCCTCAAAGTCGTCGCCGCAGGCTCGGGCCATCCGCACGTCGGTATACACACAGTCAAGCGTCTCGAAGGAGAAGGCCAGATCGGCTTCGTGCGCCCAATCGTGCATGGCGCGGGCGTCCGAGGCGGAAAACGTGGCGCTGACCAGCAGGTCGTTTCCACACTGGACTCGGCAGCCGCCGCCTGTGATAAGCGCATCGGGCCGCAAGGCCATAACGTCGTCCTGGACCGAGCCGAGGTTCCTGCCCGTGCAGACAACGGTCGCTATGCCGGCGGCGCGGCAAAGCTCGAACGCGAGCTCCGCGCTCCCGGGCACGCCCTCCACGTCGTCGCGCAGCGTGCCGTCGATGTCGGTGATGATCGCGCGGTACATATCTTCTCGCCTCCTTACCCCGTCTGTTCTTGCTGAGCACAGGTTACGGGAGACCGACGGCAAGGTGGCGTCACTCGGGCAAGAGATGTGATTTGCCCCGAATTAAGACATTCGTTCAGAGATTGAACGAATGTCCGGCGAATAGCGAACCTTACGCTTCTTGCTCAAGAAGCGATAGATAGCGAATAAACGCCAGGTAAAGGTACTCGACAAGGATGTAATACGGCGTACTCGTCTCGTAGGAGTCGCCGAACGCTACATCGATTCGTATTGACTGAATGCCCAGACAATACGTGCAGAGCTCAGAAAGGCTGCTCATGCCCGAGCGCGTGATCGCGAGCGTCGGCACCCCGCGGGCGGAGAGCGTCCGCGCAAGCTCGACGGCCGCCGCCGACTCACCGGAGAGCGAGATGATCACCACAAGGTCGTCCTCGTTGGCGACAAAACCCAAGGTACGTGCCGTATCGTGCCCCTGCGAGGGGATGAATTCGCGCATGGGCATAAAGATGCGAGCCATTTCGCGCGCGACGCAGCCCTGTGCCGCGCCGCTGCCGTGGACGTAAACCCTACGCGCGGCTCTCAGCGACTCGAGAATGGGTTCAAGACGGGCCTCGGAGAGCTCGTCCACCATCTTGAGGCAGCTTGAGGTCAGGCGGCCGAGCAGCGCGTTGGCATCGGGCTCGGCGTCCTTCTCGCCCCAGAGCTTGAGGCGGGCGCGGAGCTCGCCGAAACCTGTGAAGCCGAGGTGCTTGGCAAAGCGCACGACCATGCTGCCCGAGACGTTGCAGGCCCGTGCCACCTGCTCGACCGACATGCGCGAGCATGCGAGCGAGTTGGCGACGACATAGCGGCAGACGACCTTCTCCCCCTCGGTCATGGAACGGAAGGAACCGGCCGCGAGCTCAGAGAGGTTCATCGGCACGTCACCCCTTCCCTGAGCGGGGCCGAAGCCGGCGGCGTCTGTGCCTTCGACTGCGGGCCAACCCCGCCCTTCTCCGCGCAAAACTCCAGGTAGCGGATAGAAAGCGCGTCGAGGAGGATGTAGAACGCTGCGCTCATCTCGTAGCTCGGCGCGATGTCGGAAAAGACGGTCTTGGTCCCCACATAGACGCTCTCGTCGCACATGCGCGCGAGGGAGTTGTTCTGCCAACGGGTCACGGAAAGGGTACGGATGCCGGCGGCCTGCGCGCGGCGCACGAAGGAAAGCAGCGACTCGGCCTCACCCGAGAGCGAGATGGCCACGAGCAAGTCCCCGGGCTCGAAGCGACCGACCGCGAACTCGAGCTCGCCCACGTCGAAGAGGCTCACGCAGCACTTGCCGTGCGTGAGGAAGATGCGGCGGAACTTGTCGGCGACCGCCTTCTGCTCGTTGCCGGAGCCGTAGAGATAAACCGTGCCGGCAGCGGCGATGAGCTCACAGGCGGATCGGTAGTCGCGGGAGACCAGATCGCGGAGCAGGGCGCGGTAGCCGTCGGCGATGCTTTGCGTCGAGAGGCCCACGACGCCGCGGCCGCGCGCCTCGTCGCCCTTGAGCAGGACCTTGAACTCGGCATAGCTCTCGATGCCGAGCTTCTTGACCATGCGCGAGAGCGAGGCGCGCGAGGTCCCCAGAAGATGTGCCGCCTCCGCGCTCCCAAGGCCCGCGAGCTGGGCTTTATTGCGAACAGCGAGGGACGCAGCCGCACGCTCGGCCGGCGTCAGCTCGTCGTAGTGTGCATCTATTCTTGCCTCGAGGTTCATAGCTGCCCTTCGCCGGACGTCCTCTGACCAGAATACAGGACGCTCCCCCGGGCAAGAACCCGAGGGAGCGTCCAAGGTGTCTCAGTTACCGTGTGCCAAAGCCGGGGCGACCGCGCCTAGAGCGCGGCGACGACCTTGTCGCCCATCTCGACGGTGCCGAGGATGTGGTCGGCCGGGGTCGCGGCGTCGGCGATGTCGCGGGTGCGCCAGCCCTCGTCGAGCACGCGCTCCACGGCGGCCTCGATCCAGCCGGCTTCCTCGGTCATGTCGAGCGCATAGGTGAGCAGCATGGCGGCGGAGAGAATCTGCGCGAGCGGGTTCGCGACGCCCTGGCCGGCGATGTCGGGGGCGGAGCCGGCGGAAGGCTCGAAGAGCGAGACGCCGTCGCCCAGGCTCGCGGAGGCGAGCATGCCGAGCGAGCCCGTGATCTGGGCGGCCTCGTCGGAGAGGATGTC
>JAUMVN010000012.1 GCA_030530145.1 Coriobacteriia bacterium
AGCCGCTTGCTCTTGAAGTCGGTCGCTCCCCGCACAGGGGAGCGTGGATTGAAATTTGAGCATGTCGTCGTTGAGGACGAAGCCCTTTGTCGCTCCCCGCACAGGGGAGCGTGGATTGAAATTGTCTAGTTTTGGCCTGTCTGTTTTGTAACGTGAGTCGCTCCCCGCACAGGGGAGCGTGGATTGAAATTATGGCCCTGTAGCGTGTTCGAAAAGGCATAACGGTCGCTCCCCGCACAGGGGAGCGTGGATTGAAATACGACCGCCGCCGACGCGAGCGTGTCGGTGCACGGTCGCTCCCCGCACAGGGGAGCGTGGATTGAAATAGGCTAGTGGATCAACCTCACGGCGCCCGCGCCGTCGCTCCCCGCACAGGGGAGCGTGGATTGAAATATCCCTACCCCTCCCATGCATCCAGCGCCCTGTTGGTCGCTCCCCGCACAGGGGAGCGTGGATTGAAATTTGTACGCCTTGAGCTTCGAGGACTTCGATCCCGGTCGCTCCCCGCACAGGGGAGCGTGGATTGAAATTTCTCGCCGACGAGCTCCCAGAGGAAGCGGCCCTTGTCACTCCCCGCACAGGGGAGCGTGGATTGAAATTGCGCAGTGTCGGCCTTCGTGGCCGCGTCGGCGGCGTCGCTCCCCGCACAGGGGAGCGTGGATTAAATTCTGTTGACCTTGAACTTGATAACTTGCGAGCCGTGTTGCCCCTCCGCACAGAGGTGCGTGAACTCTCATTCCGTTTTGGCGGTCAGATCATTTGAAATGCAACCGTTTGGTCTCTGTCCCGGCATATAAACGAGACGTTCTTTCACAAAGCAAGAAGCCCTCTCGAACTGAGGGGGCTTCTTGCTATCCTTAACGTGCTTGCGAATTTCTATAACGCGATGATAATTGATACGGCTATGGCGACGAGGCCAATCGTGATGATCCACCATTTGATTTTGCTGCCACGATGAGACGAGACGATAGCGTCCATAAGGCCCGCGAGAAGGGTGAAGCCGCCCAGCACCATGAGGTCGACGACAACGACCCACGTTATTGACTCTGTGCCGGAGAGGGCGCCTGCGTTGACGTTGACAAAAGTGAAGATGGCCGCAAAGAGTGCGAAGAGCGTCATCACGTTGCCGTAGATGCGTGTTTCAACTCCCTTTATCTCGTCCTTCTTCTTTTCGAGCTCCTTTACTTGGTCGGCGTATGCCCCCTCATACGAGGCGAGACCGCTGAAGCTGAACTCATCCGAGAACGCCCCGGAATAGGGGTGCTCGACTCCCTCAACCGACTCAAACGCTGCCTGCCCGATGCCCTTAGACGTGTCGAGTCGGATTACGTTGGCGCTCACGTTGGTAACGCGGAAGAAAAACCTCGTGGAATGCCCTGGGAAGTACAGCGGCGCATCGAGCGACAAGCCTTGCCGAATGCGGGAGTTCTTGAGCAAAACCCGTGCAGCAACATCGTTTTGGAGATGGACAGACTCAACCGAGCCGACGAACACGGAGTCGCCGGGAGACAACTCGACTTCGCTGAGCTCTGCTCCGTTGGCATAGAAACATTTTGTCCGAAGATCGTAGGAAACCGGGCCAATGTTGGTTTCGACGGCGTCTACAAGTGCGCCGGAGTCGATAAGCCCTTTGATCTTTGCGTCACTCATCAGCATGGTGAAACGCCTCCCCTTCGTGTACGGGAGTATATCACCGCATAGGGGATGCTGGAGGACCCGATGCGGTGTGGTCGCTTAAACGCTGGGCACCCCGAGCCGCCCCCGGGTTTGCTAAGAAAGTTCTTTCTGAGCGCGCTATAAGCGCGAGGTAACTTTCGTGCAAACCCGGGGGCGGCTCGGGGTGCCCAGCGTTTAAGCGGGAGGTCTTACTCCGCGACCTCGAGCAGCTCGATGTTGAAGTTGAGGTCCTTGCCGGCCATCTCGTGGTTCATGTCAAAGGTGATGTTGCCGTCCTTGACCTCGGCGACGGTCGCCGGGAAGGGCTGGCCGGTGGGGGAGGCGAGCATAACCTTGTCGCCGGCCGAGAGGCTCTCGGCTCCGGGCATCATGCTCACGGGGACGGTCTGCATGAGCTCCTCGCGGCGCTCGCCGTAGGCCTCGGCCGCGGGGATGTGGACGTCGACGACCTGACCGACCTCCATGTCCTTCACCGCGGCGTCGAAGCCCTTGATCATCTGGCCGGCCATGCAGGTGAAGGCCAGCGGCTCGTTGCGATCGCGGCTGGAGTCGAACTTGGTGCCGTCGTCGAGCGTGCCGACGTAGTGGACCTTGACCTTCTTGCCCTCGTTGCTCATGGGTCTGCTCCTTTGGTTTCAGGTCCATCGGGTAAGATGGACGTGTTTGACCTGCTCAATTCCCGCGTCGGCGTGTAGCTTGCCCGCCGGCGCGCACATAGATTCGGAGTATACCCGACATGATGGATAAACGCCTTCTGGCGCTGGTGCCCGAGGCCTTGCGCCATGTGGTCGCCACGGTGGTCTGGCAGTGGGTGGGCCTTCTGGGCAACCTCGCGCTCGTGTGGGTCATCGCGCGGGCGCTCGCCTCGCTCGTGCTCGGCCAGACCATCCCCGCTTTCGCGCTCACCTTGCTGGCCGTGGGAATTGTCGCGCGGGTCGTCGCGACGCGCTTTGCGGCCCACGAGAGCTTTGCCGCTTCCCAGGACGTCAAGCGCACCCTGCGCCGCCGCATCTACGAGAAGCTTCTGCGCCTCGGGCCCGACTACGCGGAGCGTGTCCCCACGGCCGAGGTCGTGCAGCTTTCCGTCGAGGGCTGCGAGCAGCTCGAGACCTATTTCGGCCAGTATCTGCCGCAGCTCTTTTATGCGGCGCTCGCGCCTGTCACGCTCTTCTTCGCCGTGGCTCCGGTGTGCCTGCCCGCGGCCATCGTGCTGCTCGTGTGCGTGCCGCTCATACCGGCGACCATCGTCGCCGTCCAGAAAGTGGCCAAGCGCATCCTCGGGTCGTATTGGGACCAGTACGCCGAGCTGGGCGATTCTTTCCTCGAGAACCTCCAGGGCCTGACCACGCTCAAGATCTACCAGGCCGACGAGGCGCGCCACCGCGCCATGAACCGCGAGGCCGAGCGCTTCCGCGTGGTGACCATGAAGGTTCTTACCATGCAGCTCAACTCCATCATCGTCATGGACATCGTCGCCTTGGGCGGGGCGGTCGCGGGCATCGCGGTCGCGCTCGTGTTTGCCGCCTCGGGCACGGTCGACCTCTTCGGCGCGCTCTTTATCGTGCTGGTGTCGGCGGACTTTTTCCTTCCCATGCGTCAGCTGGGGAGCTACTTCCATGTGGCTATGAACGGCATCGCCGCGAGCGACAAGATCTTCCGCCTGCTCGAGCTGCCCGAACCGTCCCCGCGACCGCTGCACACGGAGCGCGGCGACCACTTCGCCATGAGCCGCGTGACGTTCGGCTACGAAGAAGGCCGCCCGGTGCTCCGCAACGTCTCGCTCGATGTGCCGTCGGTCGGTCTCACGGCCATCGTGGGCGAGTCTGGCAGCGGCAAGTCCACGATCGCGGCGCTTCTTTCCGGCCGTTACGACGGGTACGCGGGCAGCGTGTTCCTGGGCGGCAAGCAGGTGCGCGACATCGACCGCGCCGCGCTCGCGCGCTACGTGACCGTGGTCGGGCTCGGCTCGCGGCTCTTCGCGGGCACGGTCCGCGAGAACCTGCTGATGGCCGCCCCCGAGGCTACCGACGATGAGCTCATTGAGGCCCTCGAGTTCGCCCGTATCGCCGACTTCCTGCGCGAGCAGGACGGGCTCGACACCCGTCTTGAGCAGAACGGCGAGAATCTGAGCGGCGGCCAGCGCCAGCGCCTGGCCCTCGCGCGCGCCATCTGCGCGAACAGCCCGGTCTACATCTTCGACGAGGCGACGAGCAATATCGACATGGAGTCCGAGGAGGACGTCATGGCCGCGGTGCGCGAGCTCGCGCGCTACAAGGCGGTCGTCGTGATCTCCCACCGCCTCGCGAACACCGTGGGCGCGCGGCGCATCTACGTGCTCGACGGCGGGCGCGTGGCCGGCTCGGGCACGCACGAGGAGCTGCTGGGGTCCTGCGAGGCGTATCGGCGCCTGTGGACGACCCAATCCGAGCTCGAGTCCTTTGCGGGCAAGACGGGCGCCGCCGATCCGTCCCCGGCCTTGCCCGATTCCGCCGACGAGAGCGAGGTGGTCGACGATGACTAACCAGGCGAAGAGAAGCAACGTGCGCGTCATGTGGCGGATGCTCGGCCTCGCGCGGCCCCTCGCGGGCTGGATGGTCCTCGCCGTCGCGTGCGGCGTCGCCGGGTTTTGCTGCGCCACGGGCGTGCCCGTGCTGACGGCCGAGGCGGCCCTCGCCGTCTGTGGCCAGGGGTCCCTCGCCTGGGGCCTGCCGGCGGTCGTGGCGGTCCTCGCGCTTCTTGCCGTGGCCCGCGGCGTCCTCCACTTTATCGAGCAGCGCTGCAACCACTACATAGCGTTCCGGCTGCTCGCGCATATCCGCGACCTCGTCTTCGGCGCGCTGCGGCGCCTGGCGCCCGCCAAGCTCGCCGGCGCCGACCGCGGGGCGCTCGTCTCGACCGTCACCTCGGACGTTGAGCTCCTCGAGGTCTTCTATGCGCACACCATCAGCCCGGTGTGCATCGCCGTCTTGATGGCGATTGTCATGGCGCTCTTCCTAGGCGGGATTCACCCGGCCCTCGCCGCGCTCGCGCTGTGCGCGTACGCGCTCACAGGCATCGCGGTTCCCATCCTGGTCTCCCGCGCGTCAGGCGAGAACGGCCGGGAGTCCCGCGACCGGGCGGCCGCGCTCTCCGGCTTCGTCCTCGATAGCCTGCGCGGCCTTTCCGAGGTGCTCCAGTTCGGCGCGGGCGCGGCGCGCCTTGCCGACCTGGACCGCCGAAGCGACGAGCTCGTCGAGACCCAGCGCCGCCTTCGCGGGGTCGCGGCGCAGGGCCAGGCGGGAACGACGGGCGCCATCATGGTGCTCTCGTGCGCCCAGATGCTCCTGGCCATCAACCTCGCGACCGGCGGGGCCGTCTCTGCCGAGGGGGCGGTTCTCGCCACGGTGGCCACGTTCAGCTCCTTCGGCCCCTTCGTCGCGCTCGCCAATCTCGGGTCGACGCTGCAGGGGACCCTCGCGGCGGGCAATCGCGTGCTCGACATCCTCGACGAGCAGCCGCAGGTTGAGGAGATCCCCGACGAGGTCGGCGAGGCGCCGGAGTTCACCGGGGCCGCGGCCGAGGGCGTCGGCTTCTCTTACCAGGAGGAGCGCATCCTGGACGACGTCACCGTGGCCGTCGAGCCGGGGCAGGTCGTGGGCATCCAGGGCCGCTCCGGTTCGGGCAAGTCGACCCTCTGCAGGCTCTTCATGCGCTTTTGGGACGTGGACGAGGGTCGCGTGGCCATCGGTGGGCAAGACGTTCGCGAGGTGGCGACGAGCGCCCTGCGCGACGCCGAGGCCTTCGTCGAGCAGGACACCTACCTGTTCCACGACAGCATCCGCTATAACCTGCTCATCGCGAAGCCCGACGCGACCGATGACGAGCTCGAGGCCGCCTGCAGGGCCGCGAGCATCCACGACTTCATCGCGGGCCTGCCCGACGGCTACGACACGATGGTGGGCGAGCTCGGCGACACGCTCTCCGGCGGCGAGCGCCAGCGCCTCGGCCTCGCGCGCGCGTTCCTGCACGAGTCGCCGCTGCTGCTTCTGGACGAGCCGACGAGCAACCTCGACGCGCTGAACGAGGCCCAGGTCCTGAAGTCGCTCGATGCGCAGCGCGGGCAGCGCGCGGTCCTGTTGATCAGCCACAGGCCGTCTACGATGGCCGTCGCGGACAAGGTTTACTCGATGGACTCGGGCCGTGTGAGCTAGTTGCGGCAATGATTAACGAAAGAATGGAATCCCAGACTATGCAGAAGCCAATGACGCCCGCGCAGGTCGAGGCCAAGCGCGAGCGCGAGCGGGCAGTCGTCACGCAGATGATCGGCGTGTATTGTCGTGGCAACCACGGCACGGCCCGCGGGCAGCTCTGCGACGAGTGCTCCGCGCTTGTCGAGTACGCCTCGGCGCGCATCGGGCGTTGTCCGTTCATGGCTACGAAAACGTTCTGTTCGCAGTGCAGGGTACACTGTTATGCACCGGCGCAGCGAGAGGCCATCAGGGACGTCATGCGCTACGCCGGCCCCAGGATGCTCCTGCATCACCCGATCATGACGGTGCGTCACGGCTTGGATACCCTGGCCGCGAAGCGCCGCAAGCCTGAGGAGGCATAGCGTGTCAGCGGATCCGAACAGCTTCATCGGCGTCTTCGACTCGGGCGTCGGCGGCATCAGCGTGCTCAAGTCCCTGGTGACCGAGCTTCCCAACGAGAACTTCCGCTACTTCGGCGACTCGGCGAACGCCCCATATGGAGAGAAGACCGAGGAAGAGGTGGCCGCCCTCTCGCACGCCATCGTCGAGAGGTTCATCGCCGATGGCGCGAAGGCCATCGTCATCGCCTGCAACACGGCGACCTCGGCAGCCGCCCCGTCCTTACGCTCCGCATATCCTGACCTGCCCATTATCGGTATCGAGCCGGCGCTCAAGCCTGCGACCGAGGCGCCTGACCATGGGCGCATCCTCGTGATGGCCACCGATATCACGCTGCGGCTGGACAAATATCACGAGCTCGCCGAGACCTATGGGCGCGACTGCGAGGTCATCTCGGTCCCGTGCCCCGGGCTCGCGGGGCGCATCGAGCACGGGCACCTGGACGAGTCCGATCTCGTCGAGATGATCCGCAGCTACGTGGGTTCGTTTGCGGGAACGGTCGGTTCGGTGGTGCTCGGATGCACGCACTACCCGTTCGTCCGTCGCCAGATCACCGAGGTGCTCGGTCCTGAGGTCAAGTTCTATGACGGCGGCGCGGGGACGGCGCGGCAGCTGCGCAGCCGTCTGGACCGCAAGGGTTTGCTCGCCCCCGTCGACCATGTGGGCGAGGTCGGCTTCGCCTCGAGCAAGGACACCCCCGAGGAGATCGCGCTCTACCGCGAGTTCTTCGCTCGCGAGCTCTAACGAGAACTTCCCTGCATGAAAATTCGACTTTACGGTCCCGTTTCTTTGGAAACCCTTAAGTAGCAAAGCCGACCTGGGCAAAATAAAACCGCAGGTCGGCTTTGTGTTGTCAGTATTTCATACTTTGCCTGTGCGCCAAAAACGACCGTAAAGTCGAATTTTCGCGCAAGCGCCCAGCAATTCGGCTTGATTATGCCCTCGACTTGCCCCAGAAGAAGAGCGCGACGGTGCCGGGGCCGGTGTGGCAGCCGATGGTAGCGCCGATGTCGCTGACGCGTACCTTGCCGTTCATGTGCTTGAACGTGGCTTCGATCTCGTCGGCCACCGCTTGCGCATCCTCCGGGCACTCGGAGTGAGAGATGAACACCTTGCCGGAGTAGTCGAGCCCACCCGCGGCGAGCTCCTCCATAAGCTGGAGGTCGCGCTTGATCGCGCGTTGCTTGGTGCGGATCTTTTCCTTGACGGCGAGCGAGCCGTCGGGCTCCACGTCCATGATCGGGCAGATCTTGAGCAGGCCGCCCATGATGCCGGCTGCCTTGGAGATGCGCCCGCCGCGGATAAAGAACGTCAGGTCGGTGGAGAAGAACCAGTGGTGCAGCTCGAGCTTGTGCTCCTCGGCCCATGCGGCCACCTCGTCGATGCCGAGGCCCTCGTCGCGCAGGTCGGCGAGCTGATCGACGAACATGCCGTAGCCGGCGCTCGCGCAGAGCGAGTCCACGACTACGAGCTTGCGATCGGGATACTTCTCGGCGAGGATGCCCTGGGCCGCGACGGCGGAGTTGTACGTGCCCGAGATGCCGCTCGACAGCGTGATGTGCAACACGTCGAGACCTTGGGAGAGGAGCTTCTCGAAGTGGTCGACGTAATCGCCCGTGCTTACCTGAGAGGTCTTCGCCTCGGCCCCGGCAAGCATCTTCGCGTAGAGCTCGGAGGGGGAGTTCGTCTGACCGAAGTCGTCCTTGCAGGGGACTCCGTCGAGCATGTAGTTGAAATAAACGTATTCGATGCCGCGCTTTTCGAGCGATTCACGCGGGATGTCGACGGTTGAGCAGCAACTAAGGACGTAGCCGGGCACGTTGGCTCCTTTCGGAAGGGTTCCTAAAGAGCATACCGTACCCGGCTACGAATTCGTGCCGTTAATGAACGTGGGGGAAGTCCCCGAGGCGCTAGAGGCCCATCTCGGCCTTGAGCTTTGCGAGCTCGTCGTCGACCGCGCTGGAGTCCGCGGCGCCGGCGTACTTGGCCTCGAGGGACTCGACGTCGTCTGCAGGCTTGGCGTTGAGCTCGGCCATGGACTCGGCGGTGTCGAGCTGCTTGTCGACCTTGGCCTCCATGCGGTTGAAAGCGTCGATGGCACCGGCGGCGCGGTCGGTGCCGGAGGTCATCTCGTTGACCATGGTCTGGGTCTTTGCGACGGCGCTCTTGGCCTTGATGGACTCGCGACGTGCCTTGAGCTGCTCGATGTCGCTCACGAGCTTGTCGTGCATCTGGCGCATCTTGTCGGCGTTGGCCTTGGCGGCGTCGGCGGCCTTCTGGAGCTCGGCACCGTTGGCCTCGAGCTGCTGCTTCTTCGCGAGGAAGGTGCGCGCGTCGCCCTCGTTGCCAGCCGAGAGGGCCTTCTTGGCAAGGCTCTCCATGCGCGCGATCTCGGCGTTGTTGTCGTCGACGAGGCGCTGGCAGCGCTTCTCCTCGGCCATGACGCCGGCGGTTTCCTCCTTGACCTTGGCCAGGTTGTCGCCGAGGTCGATGAGGTACTGGTCGACCATCTTGGCGGGGTCCTCGGCCTTGTCGAGGAGATCGTTGATGTTGGCCTTGATGATGGTGGTGAAGCGATCGAGGATGCTCATGTTCGGTCCTTTCGTTGAAGGGAAGTGCCGATATCGGGGCCCGCGCGGCGGGCCTGCCGCCGCGCGGGTTGGTGCCTTAGGTGCCTAACGGTTCTTACGCGTCGTCGGATTTGTCCTCGTACTTGGAGGCGAGGTTCTCGACGTTCTTGTCGCTCGTGGGGTTGTCGGTGTCGCCGAACTTCTCGAGCGGGGTGTTCAGGATCTGGTCCGCGCGCTCCTTGCGCTCGGCATCGGCCTTCTTCTTGTTGCGGACCACGACGTAGGCGATGCCGCCCACCGCGGCGACGCCGAGCACGACCAGGCCGACCTTGCCCGCTGTGGCGGACTGCTGCTCGTCCTCCGCCGCCTTCATGATGGTGTCCGCTGTGTTGTAGAAGGCGTCCGAGAAGACCTCCTCGTCGGAGTCCGCGTTGTTGTAGGCGTTGTTGAGCTCTTCGGCGAGCACGTCCAGCGCCTCGTCGTCGAGGACGGTGCGCGCCTTTGTGCCTACGGTATAGCCGCAGTTGAAGGTGCCGTCTCCGGTGTCGCAGAAGACGAGCAGGAAGTGGCCCTCGTCCGAGAAGAGCTGGTCGTAGAGCTCGCTCGACTTCTTGTTCAGCGCGTCAACAGAGGTAACGGACCCGTTCTTCAGGATATAGACGTAGGGCTGGACCCCTGTCTTGTCATAGAAGTGGGCGAGGCCGTTCTCGAGCTTGCTCGCGCTGTGGATCCAGTCGCCGTCTTCATCCGTGTAGTAGGCGGTCTTGGACACGTCGCCCGAATCGAGCTTGGTGCGCACGGTGTCCGAGGCTGCCGTGACCGAGTAGCCGGAAGAACCGTAGTCATTGCCACCGGAGCAGCTGTTCATGGTTCCGTACAGCACTGAGAGGAGCATCAGGACCAGGACGAACCCGATAACCGTGCCGAGGCATCCGCCGCAGCCGCCGTTGCCGCCACCCACGTTGACGCTGGGGCCGACGTGGATGCTGGGGCCGAAGCCTCCGAACCCGAAGCCGCCGCGCGGCCCGCGAGGGCCGTCATTTCGGGGACCGCCGCCGCGGGGACCGCCACCGAACCCGCCCGAAGGGCCGCCGCCGCGAGGGCCGCCGAAGCCTCCGCCCCCGAAACCGCCCGAGGGGCCGCCGGAACGCCCGCCCGAGTGCCCGCCGCCGGAGAAACCGCCGGAGACGCGCCCGCCGCCGGAAAAACCGCCGCCGGAG
The DNA here is from genome assembly GCA_030530145.1 of Coriobacteriia bacterium. Lineage (GTDB taxonomy): Bacteria > Actinomycetota > Coriobacteriia > Coriobacteriales > Atopobiaceae > Paratractidigestivibacter. Next base: position 10,096 of record JAUMVN010000012.1, read on the forward strand.
TGGCCCGCGCCACCGCCTCCGCCACCGCCTGATCTGCCCACGTGAGTCCTTTCGTCATGTGAAGCGCGAAAACATACAAGCCTGATTATCCCCGATTAAGGCGTGCGCCGACGTGCCGCGCGGTGCTTCTCGTCAAACGGCGCTTGAGCAAGCTCGGTTTCGGCGTTTTCCCGGTCGAGGGGGTCGAAGGGCTGTCGTGTACGTGTGGAGGCGTACAAGATGCAGGGTTTCTTGCCGTTTCGGGCAAATCAGAGCCCGTTGTGTACGTGCGGAGGCGTACACGATATCTCCCACCGGCCGGATTCAGGCAGGCAGACCTGTTGTGTTGCTCCCGGGCGCAAAGAGAGGCTCGATGGCGCGGTGGAAATCTGCGGCGAGCTCCTCCGGCGCCGCCTCGAAGTCGTGCCAGGCCCACCACTGAACGGTGCCTACGAACGCTGCGGCTATGTGGTGGAGCAGGAAGCTGCGGTCCATTTGGCCGGCCGGGCCATCCGGGCGCTCTGGCACGTAGGCCGCGGCGCGCGCGACGGTCGTGTGGCGCAGGCTGTCGGTGAAGACGCGCGACCCGCTCCCCGAGACGAGCATGCGCACGGCCGTCCGGGAATCGAGGAAGCCGCTGAGTGTTTGGTTTACCTGGGCAAGAATCGTCGCACGCAGGGGCTGGTCATCAGCCTCGCCGTGGCCGGGCGTCTCCGCGCAGATCCGGGTGACGAAGTCGACGATCAGGTCGTCTTTGCCCTTGAACTGGGCGTAGAAGGTGGCACGGCCTACGCCGGCGCGCGCGAGGATGGCGTCGACAGTGATCTTTCCGTAATCCTTCTCGGCAAGAAGGTCGAGGAAAGCCGCGCGGATGGCGGCGCGGCTGCGTTCTTTGCGGGAATCCATCAGCGGCCCTCGAAGGCCGCGGTCTGAACGGCAAGAAAGACCTCTTGGAAAGAAACGCCGGTCTGCTCGCAGGCCTCGACGACCGAACCGTATTCGGGGTAGCTGCGCACGCTGCCGTCGGGAAGGACGACGCGCTTGGTTGCGACCTCGCCGTAGCGCGTGGCGACGGTACCGGGCTCGCGGCGCAGCGGGTAGCGCCGCTGGCGCGTCGCGCGGATGCCGATGGTGGTCGTGTTCATAAAGATGAGGTCCCTGAGCTGCGCCTCGTTCGATTCGTCGCAGACGACCTCGAGCTGGTAGGCGGGCCGCCCCTTCTTCATGACTATGGGCACGGCGTGGGCGTCTCGTGCGCCCGCGTCCATGAGGAGCTCGATCGTGCGGCCGAGCGCCTCGCCGGTGCAGTCGTCGAGGTCGCACGTGAGCTCGACGACGATGTGCTCGGCGCTCGGGTCGTCGTCGGCGGGGTGCTGATGGGGCGCGTTGGTCGGGCGGCCGGCGCCGTCGGCTTCGGCAAGCGTCGCGCGAAGCACGCCGGTGACGTTGGGATAGGGGCGTTTACCTGCGCCGTAGCCTGTGGCGAGGATGCGGTAGCGGGCGGGCAATGCGTCCGATGTGCGCAGGGCGGCGACGATGGCTGCGCCGGTGGGCGTGACGAGCTCTCCGTGTACGGGCGCCGCCTCGAGCACGATTCCGGCATCGGCGCACAGATGCGCGACCGCGGGAACGGGGATGGGCATGAGGCCGTGGGCGCAGCGGATGGTGCCGTGGCCCTCGGCGAGGGACGGCACTATGACGTCTGTTACGCCCAGGTCGTCCAGGCAGACCGCGACCGCGCAGATGTCGACGATGGAGTCGACGGCGCCGACCTCGTGGAAATGGACGGTGTCCGGCGTGGCACCATGGGCCTTAGCCTCGGCCTCGGCGAGTTTGCCGAACACTGCGAGTGCGAGTTCCTTTGCATGGTCGCTGAGCTGCGACGCGTTGATAATGGCGGTGACGTCGGAGAGAGTCCGGTGGGTGTGCGCGTGATGGTGGGGCTCCGAGGAGGCGTGGCCGTGCGCGTGTCCGTGCACGTGCACGTGCTCGTCGCCCGCCCCGTACAGCCAGGCCATGTCGTGGTCGTGGTTCTCGTGCGCAGCGTCGAGCCGGACGTCGAAGTCGCATGCCGAAAGGCCGCTCTTCTCCACACGGCTCACGACGGTCTCGAAGCCGTCGACGGGGAGCGTGGCCAGCGCTTCGCGCAGATGCTCCTCGCTTGCTCCGGCATCGAGAAGGGCGGCGACCGTCATGTCGCCGCTGATGCCCGAGCCTCCGTCGAGAATGAGCGTCCTAGCCATGGGCGACCGCCCCCTTCAGGTGGTTGATGAGGCTCGCTTGGTAGCCGGCCCCGAAGCCGTTGTCGATGTTCACGACCGAGACCCCGCTCGCGCATGAGTTCAGCATGGCAAGAAGCGCCGCTACGCCGCCCAGGCTCGCGCCGTATCCCACGCTTGTGGGCACGGCGATGACGGGTGCGCTCACGAGGCCGCCGATCACGCTCGCAAGCGCCCCCTCCATGCCGGCGACGGCTATGATGACCTGCGCGTTTCTCAGTGTGTGCTCGTGGGCGAGCAGGCGATGCAGCCCCGCCACGCCCACGTCGTAGACGCGCTCGACCCGGTTGCCGAGAAACTCCGCCGTGAGCGCCGCCTCCTCAGCGACTGCCTGGTCGCTTGTCCCGGCGCTCGCCACCACGATGGTCCCGTTGCCGTCGGGCTCCGGCATTTCGCCCGCGACCAGGAGTCGCGCCTCGGTGCGGTAGTCGAGCGGGACGTCGCATCCTACGAGCGCCCGCACGGCCCCGAACTTCTCCTCGGAAAGGCGCGTGACCAGCACACGCTCCTGCCCGGCTTCCACAAGCGCGTCGACGATGCCCGCGATCTGCTCGGCCGTCTTGCCCTCGCCGTAGACGACCTCGCCCACGCCTTGGCGCTCGCTGCGGGAGAGGTCGAGCTGCGCGTAGCCGATGTTCGCCACCTTGCCGGAGAGTTCGGGCAGCTCAGGGGTTTCCTTACTCATCGGAGGTCCTCGCCACCTCAGCCGCTTCGCGCTCGCGCGCCGCCTTTGCCGCCGCGCTCTCTCGCGCGAGCGCCGCCGCCTCGGCCGCCGACGGCTCGATGTTGCCGTCGGTGCGCACGCGGTCCGCCGCGTCGGGATGCTCGGACATAAAGCGGTCGACCGTCGCCGCGAGCGACTCCGGCGTGATGGCCTCATCCTTGCCAAAGTACGCGCCGTAGCATGCGTAGCTGGGCTTATTCGCCGTCGGGAGGTTGAGCTCGGCGGAAAGCTCGCGCACGCGGTCCTTTGTGAGACCCGCCTCGCGTAAGGGGGAGCGCACACCGAGCTCGCGGATGGCGCGGAAACCGGGCCTGCGGTCCTCTCGGTCGCTCGCGTTCGTGCCGTCGAGCAGCACGGTGCGGCCGTCCGCCTTCATGTGCTCGAGGATCGTCCCGAAGACCATCGACTTGCAGTAGTAGCAGCGGTTCCAGGGGTTCGCGCGGAGCTCGTCGTGGCCCTCCCAGAGGTTTACGGGGATGATCTCCTGCTCGGCGCCGAGCATCTGGGCGACCGTCACGGAATCGTCGGTGTCGCGCGTGATCTGCAGGTCGTCGAGGATGGTGTAGGCCTTGACGTCGTAGCCCTCGCGCAGCATCTCGGCGAGCAGGTAGCACGAGTCGACGCCACCTGAGTACGCCAGGCCGTAGCGAACGGATTTATCGAGGTCAAACTGCATTTCTTGTCCCCCTCAGGACGAGCGTTCCTCTCCGATGCGCCGCCATTCTAGCATCGGGGTTTTCGGTTTCCGAACACTTTGGTGAAATCGTTCGGTTTCTTTAAACGACGAGGGGCGCTGTTCCTATAATGAAGCGCGTCCAATCGAGCGGGGACCGTGGCCGTTGGCCGCGGTAGGCCGGGAAGTGGGGAGAAGAGCGATGACTCATAAAGCTCTGACCAGGCGTTCGTTTGTGTGCGGAGGCCTTGCCGCCGGCATGGCGGCCGGTCTTGCCGCGTGTGCGGACGATGGCGGCGTGGCCGGTGCTGCAGGCGCTTCCGGCACCGACGCCACCCGCCAGGTGACCATCGCCATGAGCCCCTCGAGTGAGCCGGACGCCGGCTTCGACCCCTGCGTGGCCTGGGGCTGCGGCGAGCACGTCCACGAGCCCCTTATCCAGTCCACCCTCATCCGCACGGACGCGAACATGGAGTTCGTCTGCGACCTCGCGACGTCCTACGAGTGCTCCGACGACCGTCTGAGCTGGACGTTCACCCTGCGCGACGACGCGAACTTCTCCGACGGAGAGCCGGTGCGCTCCTCCGACGTGGCCTTTACCGTGGCGACCATAAAGGGCTCGCAGAACGCGCAGGCGGACCTCTCGGCGGTCGATTCGGTCGAGTGTCCGGATGAGCGCACGGTCGTCTTCCGCCTGAGCAAGCCCTTCAACGCGCTTCTTTACACGTTGGCCGTGCTGGGCATTGTGCCCGAGCACGCTTATGGTGCGGACTATGGCAAGAACCCCGTCGGCTCCGGCCGCTACAAGCTCGCGCAGTGGGACCGCGGACAGCAGGTTCTTCTCGAGGCCAACCCCGCCTACTACGGCGAGGCGCCCCAGATCGAGCGCGTGGTCGTGGCCTTTATGGAGGAGGACGCGGCGCTTGCCGCTGTGCGTGCGGGCCAGGTCGATATGGCCTACACCTCGGCTACGCTCGCAAACCAGCAGGTAGATGGCTATGCGCTCGAGTCGTATGAGACGGTTGACTCGCGCGGCATCCAGCTGCCCGTGATCGCCTCGGGCGCCACGCGCACCGACGGCGCGAACACCTACCCCGCGGGCAACGACGTGACCTGCAACCTGGAGGTTCGCCAGGCCATCAACCTCGCCATCGATCGCCAAGCGCTTATCGACGATGTGCTCGACGGCCACGGAAGCGTGGCCTACAGCATCGGTGACGGCCTCCCGTGGGCAAGCGCTGATATGAAAGTGGAAACCAATACCAATCGCGCCGAGGCGCTTCTCACCGACGCCGGCTGGTCGCGCGGCGCGGACGGCGTGTACGCGCGCGACGGCTTGACCTGTGCGTTCGATCTCTACTACCCATCGACCGACTCTGTGCGCCAGGCGATGGCCAACGCCATCGCCGATCAGCTCGCGGGCGTGGGCATCGAGGTCGCGCCCAAGGGCGGCGCCTGGGACGACATCTACCCCCACGAGTTCAGCGACCCCGTGATGTGGGGCTGGGGTTCCAACTCGCCGACCGACGTTTATGAGCTCTACCGCTCGGACGGCAACCTCAACTTCGCGTGCCGCGAGGACGCGGCGACCGACGCCTACCTCGACGAGGCTTTGGCGGCCCCGACGGTTGAGGAATCCTATGAGCTTTGGCAGAAGTCCGAGTGGGACGGCGAGCGCGGCCCCGCGCCTCAGGGCGACGCAAGCTGGGTGTGGTTCGCCAACGTGAGCCACCTGTACTGGAAGCGCAAGGGGCTGACCGTGGCGGCGCAGAAGCTGCAGCCGCACGGTCACGGCTGGTCGATCCTCAACGACGTCGATGCGTGGAGCTGGGCTTAAGGCCGTGGGCAAGAAGCGCCTGCATATTCCCCGTTGGGTCGCCGAGCTTGCGCGCCTCGTGCTGCTGCTCGTGGCCACGAGCATGGTGACCTTCGTGCTCGTGGGCCTCTCGCCCGTGGACCCGGTGCGACAGAACCTCGGCCAAGCGACGTATGCGCAGATGAGCGACGCGCAGCGCGAGCAACTGGCCGCGTACTGGGGGACGGATACGCCCATCGTCACGCGCTACCTGCGCTGGGCCGCGTCTGCGCTCACCGGCGACTTCGGCCAGAGCCTGCGCTTCGGGCGCCCGGTGGCTGAAGTCGTGGGGGAGCGCTTCGCCAACTCGGCGGCGCTCATGCTCACGGCGTGGGCGCTCGCGGGCGTGCTCGGCCTCGCGCTGGGCGTCATTGCAGGGTCGCGCCGCGGCGGCTTGGCGGACCGGGCCATCAGCAGCGCCTCTTACCTGCTCTCCTCAACCCCGACGTTCTGGCTTGGGCTCGTGGCCCTCATGGTCTTCGCAGTCTGGCTGCGCTGGGCGCCCTTTGGCTTTAGCGTGCCGCTCGGAGTGGACGCGGCGCAGGTGGGCTGGGCTCAGAAGCTGCGGCACCTGGTGCTCCCTGCGCTCGTGCTCGCCGTGGCGAACACCCCGAGCATCGCGCTCCACACGCGCGAGAAGACCATTGAGGTCCTGGCCAGCGACTACGTGCGCTTCGCTGAGTCGCGCGGCGAGACGCGCGCGCAGGTGCTGCGCCGCCATGGCCTGCGCAATCTCGTGCTGCCCGCCATCACCATCGAGTGCGCTTCTCTTTCCGAGGTGTTCGGGGGCTCCGTGCTCGTTGAGCAGGTCTTCTCGTACCCCGGTCTGGGCCAGGCGGCCGTGACGGCGGGGCTCGGCGGAGACGCGCCCCTGCTCGTGGCCATTGCGCTCGCCTCGGCGGCCTTCGTGTTCGTTGGCAACGCTGTGGCAAACGTGCTGTACACCGTGATCGACCCCCGGCTGCGCAAGGGGGTGCGCCGTGGGTAGGGGAACTGAGGACTGCCGCGCGAATTCGATGCCCTTGCTCCACGCGCCCCAGGCCTCGCGTGGCGGCAACCGTCGGCGGGTGCTCGTGGGCATCGTGGCGGCCGTCGTGTTTCTCGCCGCCGTGTTCGTGGCAGGCCGCCTGCTCTGGGACGCCGCCCTTGCGACGAACTTCGGTGAGAAGAACCTCGCGCCCTGCGCGGCTCATCTGTTCGGCACCGACTGGATGGGGCGCGACATGCTCGCACGGACGCTTGCCGGGCTCTCTACCTCGGTCTTTGTCGGGCTACTTTCCGCGGGCTGCTCGGCGATCATCGCGTTGGCGCTCGCCGTCGTGGCCGCGCTCGGGGGCCGCGCCGCTGACGCCGCGGTCTCGTGGTTGACCGACCTTATGATGGGCATCCCGCACATCGTGCTGCTGATCCTGGTGAGCTATGCGCTCGGGCGGGGCTTCTGGGGCGTGACCATCGCTGTGGCGACCACGCACTGGGGGAGCCTTGCGCGCGTCCTGCGGGCGGAGATCCTGCAGGTCAAGGACGCACCGCACGTCAAGCTCGCGCAGGCGGCAGGCGCGACACGGATGCAGTTGGTTGTGCGGCATATCCTGCCGGCGGTGCTTCCGCAGCTCATCGTGGGCGCAGTGCTCGCGTTCCCGCACGCCATCCTGCACGAGGCGTCGATCACGTTCCTGGGGTTCGGGCTCTCGGCCGACGAGCCGGCCATCGGCGTGATTCTATCCGAGGCGATGCAGTACCTCTCCACGGGGGAGTGGTGGCTGGCTGTGCTGCCGGGCGCCGCGCTCGTTGCCGTGGTGGCGGCGTTTGACCGCATCGGGTCGCTGCTGCGGTCGCTTCTTGGCTCGAAGTCGGTCCAGGAGTAGGAGGTGGTGTGCATGGATTCGAAAAGAGACGATGCCCGGACCGACTATGGCCACGAGGCCCACGACCATGCCGACCACGAGCTGCATCATCACCACACCCATGCCGCCGACTCGAGGCATCCCGGCGGACACCACCTGCTCCAGGTCGAGAACCTGACCGTCGCGTTTAACATGTACGACCCCTCGGCCCCGTTCTGGCGTGCCGGGCGTGTTCACAGCGAGGTCTTGCACGATCTCTCGCTGAGCGTCCACGTGGGCGAGGTGCTTGCCGTGGTGGGAGCCTCGGGCTCGGGCAAGACCGTGCTGGCTGATTCGCTTATGGGTCAGTGGGCAAACAACGCTGAGGTCAAAGGTCGAATTTGGTTTGACGGAACGGAACAGGACGCGGAGTCGCTCGCTTCGCTGGGCGGCCATGGCATGAGCATGGTCCCGCAGGGAGTGAACAACCTCGATCCGCTCATGCGCGTCGGTGACCAAGTGCTGGGGGCTGTCCGCACGCCGGAGCGCCGTGCCCGCATGCATCAGCTCTTTATCGACTATGGTCTCGGGGCGGGGGCGGAGCGCCTGTATCCGCACCAGCTCTCCGGCGGCATGGCGCGCCGAGTACTGCTCATGTGCGCGCTCATGGACGAGCCGCGGCTGATTATCGCCGACGAACCGACCCCGGGCCTCGACCTCGAGCTCGCGGTCCACGCCCTTGATGACCTGCGTTCCTTCGCCGACGCAGGCGGAGGCGTGTTGCTCATTACGCACGACATTGAGCTCGCCCTGCGTGTGGCCGACCGTGTCGCTATCTTCCACGACGGCACCGTTGTGGAGGAGACGGGCGTGGGGAACTTCGTCTCGCCCGACCTACTGCGCCATCCCTTTACGAAGGCACTGTGGCACGCCTTGCCGGGCCATGACTTCGCTTCCATCTCGAACGAGGAGGTTGAAGCATGACTTTGCAAGCTTGCGACCTGCGGTTTTCTTACCCTGGCGGCCCCGAGCTCTACGATGGCCTAGGCCTTGAGGTGGCTCCCGGTGAGCGTGTGGCCCTCACCGCGCCTTCCGGCTCCGGCAAGACGACCCTCTGTCGCCTGCTCGCTGGATTCCTCGCGCCGACGTCGGGCGAGGTCCTTGTCGATGCCACGCCGCTCACGCCGATCGAGCGCCTCCGCGGAAAGCCGTCCCCGGTCCAGCTCCTCTGGCAGCATCCCGAGCAAGCTTTCGACCCGCGCCTGCGCATCGGCCGGAGCATCCCTGACGGCGTCGACGACCTTATCCGTGCGTTCGGTGTCCGCCCCGAGTGGCTGACCCGTCGCCCGCATGAGCTTTCCGGCGGCGAGCTCATGCGCCTCGCCAAGGTCCGCGCCCTCGCGTGCCGCCCGCGCTACCTCATCGCCGACGAATCGACCGCCATGCTCGACGCCGTGACGCAGGCCGAGCTCTGGCATGTGCTCATGGATTTACAGGCCCGCGACGGCTGGGGTCTCGTTCTTGTCTCGCACTCCCCGGCGCTTCTTTCCAGGGTCGCCACGCGTGAAATTCGGCTTTCGCGCTGAGCCTTGGCGGCTGGCTACTCGCCAAGTCCGAATTTAATCGTACATTCTCGGGCCTAAATTTCGCGTTTGCCCAGGTAACAGGGAATCAAAGTCGCGAGAATGTACGATTAAATTCAGGATGCGCGAGTAGAGCTATTATCTAGCCGCATGTACAGCAGCGGATAGGGGCCGCCCTCCTCGTCGTGGTCGCTGCGCTTGTACGTCTTGAAGCCCATATGCTCATAGAAGCCGACTGCCTGCGGGTTTTGCTCATTGACGGTGAGCTCGGTAACGTCGAGGCGCTCGATGCCGTATTGGAGCAGCTGCGTGCCTATGCCGCGCCCGCGCTCCTCCGGCGAGACGAACAGCATCTCCAGGCGCCCGCCCTGGACTCCCATAAAGGCGACAGGTTTTTCTCTGTCCGACTCGGCGACGACCAGGTGCTCGACAGCCTTTATCGCCTGCGGCACATAGCCCCTTATGCGCCGCACTTCGGAGTCGGAAAGAAACGCGTGCGTCGCCCTCACCGAGCGTTCCCAAACGTCCAATAGCCCATCTACCAGTGCTTGGTTTCTGCTTCTGACTTCCCGAATCAACATCGTCGTCCTTGCTGTTCGCCTTACATGAGAACATCGATACGTGGATGTTATCTGATACGGGGGCTTGTATGGACAGCCGTTGGAAAGACGGGAAGCCGCGCTGCGCTTGGGCGAACCTGAAGAACCCTGCCTACATCGCTTACCACGACGGCGAGTGGGGCGTGCCTGTGCACGATGACCGCGCTCTGCTGGAGATGCTCATCCTGGAGTGCTTCCAGGCGGGCCTTTCGTGGGAGTGCGTGTTGAACAAGCGCGCAGCGTTCCGTGCGGCCTTCGATGGCTTTGACCTGGACGCCATTTGCTCTTACGACCAAGAGAAGATCGACGCTCTTCTTGCCAACAAGGGCATCATCCGCAACCGGCTGAAGGTCCAGGCGGCCGTGGACAACGCGCGGGTTTTCCGCGACGTACAGGCGGAGTTCGGTTCCTTCGACCGCTACCTGTGGGGTTGGACCGACGGGAAGGTCGTTTGCGAGACGGGGCGCACCTCGTCGCCGCTCTCCGACGCGGTGTCGAAGGACCTTAAGCGGCGCGGCATGAAGTTCGTCGGAACGACGATGGTCTATTCGTACCTGCAGGCCGTTGGCGTCATCTACTCGCACGACGAGGGGTGTTTCCTGCACCGCGAGGCCTAGGAGGCTCGGGTCTGCGCCGCAAGGCCTATCCGCGAATCCTCGCGACGTTGCGGTTCATCAGGTGCCGGCCGAGGTTGCGGTAGACGAAGGCCTTAAAGGTCGACATCTCCTGGTGATGCTCACTCGGGAGCAGGTCGGGGCTGTCGTAGACGCCGAAGTCCTGGTTGATCCCCTCGCTTTGAATGTAGGTGTTGTTGCGGTCGAAGTCGATCACGGGGTGGCGAAAATCGCTCACCGCCACGCCGTAGCCGCAAAACGTGCCCGTGCACTTGGGGTGCGCGGCCTGCAGGCTCTCCAGGTACGGCTTGTCAAGAATGAATGCCTCCAGCTCGTACCAAACGCCTTCCAGCCAGACCTCCACCCAGCTGTGGAAGACGTTCTTCGGCGCGAGCGCGTACACGAGCCCCGTCATCGCGCCCTTCTGTAGCCTCTTGTCGATGGTGAAGCCGTGGATGCGGCAGGGGATGCCGCAGCTGCGCAGCAGCGCCATGAACAGAGTGCCTTTGGTGTTGCACTGGCCGTAGCAGTCCGCGAGCACCCTGGAGGCGGGGATGTCGTCGTCGACGTTGTATCCAAACAGAATCTCGTCGCGGACGAAGCCGTAGATCGCCTTGATGCGTTCGAACTCGCCGAGGGAGTGCCAGCCGCGCTGCTCGACGAGCTGCTGTATAGCGGGGTGCGAGAAGTCCAGCATGGGCGTCTCGGCTGAGTGCCTATCCATGGGACGCCCTTAAAGCAGTGTGACGACCGCGGCGCTCAGGGCAGCGATCACGACGAACAGGGGGATGCCGCGCACGAAGGATCCGATGTGCTTGGTCGGGTCTTGATAGGGGGCCGCGTCCGGTAGGTACGAGAAGCGGATGCGCGACGTGCTGCGCCACCACAGCAGGTCGATGACGATGAGGTCGAAGAGCCCTAGACCCTCTCCCAGCAGCAAGAAGTACCAGAACGCCTCGAGGTAGCTGCCAAAGGGAAAGGCGTTTTTGACGGCGAGGCCGAGCGCGGAGAACAGCACTGTGAAGAGAAGCAGGTTGCCCAAGAGAATCGACGGAATAGACTTGGCCCCCGGCGCGTCCTTGCCAAGCCGCTCGCAAACGACGGCCTGCACCTCGTCGGGGTACGACCTCAGGCCGGCGAGGTTCTTCTCGTCCGTCCCTGTGCAAAGAAAGCACACGCCCCAGTACACCAGCCAAAACGCAGGCAGAACAAGCCACTTCATCGGCGTCTCCCTTCAGTTTTTTACCTGCCTAGCATTCTAGCTATTCAGGGTTATCCAAGGGTAACTTCAAGCGACCTTGGCCATGTTTACTCTCTGCGTCTTTCCGATGGAATGCCCCGCCACGGTCTTTATCTTCGCGGGGTTGGCGTCGCGGACCCCCGGCCTCGCCGAGGGCCCCGTCTAAAACGAGAAGCTTGCTTCAAATCCCTGCGGCCCAGGCGCGCACCTCATCGTCGGATGCGCCGGATGAGAAACGCTGGCCGTCCTTCCAGTCGCCGGTGCCGGCCGCGCTGGCTAATAGCTCGCCGCTCTGCCCCAGGCCCGACGACGCGGAGGTGCAGAAGGGGATGACCTTCTTGCCGGTGAAGTCGTTGTCGGTGGCAAAGTGGTTGCACGGCCAGGCCGCGATGGCCCACCAGATGGGGTAGCCAAGAAGCACGGTGTCGTAGTCTGCCCAGTTGTCAGGGGTCGTTTGCGCCAGAGGAACGTCGCGCAGGCTCTCGTCTTCGTGCTCGCGGGTCACGCGGCTCTGGTCGTTGGTCCAGTCGAGATCCTCGTCGGTGTAGGCCTCGGCGGGTACGATCTCAAAGAGATCGGCGCCCAGCTCATCGGCCGCGGCCTCGGCCACGCGCTTGGTGTGGCCCTGCGCGGAGTAGTAGGCCACGAGGATCTTGCCGGAGGTGGCCGTGTCGGCTGCGCCGTCCGATGCGTCGTTGCCCTGAGCCTGCTGTTCGTTGGCGTTGGTTGTGCTTGCCGCGGCGCTGTCTCCGCTGCTTGAGGAACATGCCGAGAGCATGCCGCCCGCGGCAAAGGCTCCTGCAGCTGCGATGCTCATTTTCATGAAACCCCTCCTTGTGATGCCTGCGCCGGTCATCGTCGTTCCTCCTTTATCGGTTCTATTTGTCATGCCGTTAGTCGTGCTTCTGCTTGCGCTCCTCGACCATGCGCGCGAACCACTGCACCATGGCCGGGTCGCTGTGGGAGAAGAAGGCCGAGGTCTTGGTGTCGAGCGCGGCGATTCTCGCCATCTCTTCGGCCGAGAGCTCGAAGTCGAAGACGTTGAGGTTCTGCTCCATGCGCTCGCGGTGGACGGACTTGGGGATCACCACGACGCCGCGCTGCAGGTTCCAGCGGAGCATGACCTGGGCGGTCGACTTGCCGTGCGCAGCCGCGATTTCCGCCAGAACCGGGTTCTCAAAGAGGCCGCCGCGGCCCTCGCCGAAGGGTGCCCAGGCCTCGGGCACGATGTTGTACTTGGCCTCCCACTCCTGCAGCTCAGTGTTCTGGTTAAGCGGGTGGCGCTCCATCTGGTTGACCATAGGACGCACGTCGTTGAACTCGCAGAATTCGACCATGCGGTCTGCGTAGAAGTTAGAGATGCCAATGGCGCGGATCTTGCCCTCCCCATAGAGCTTCGCGAGGTCGCGCCACGCGCCAAAGGCGTCGCCGAAGGGCTGGTGGAGAAGAACGAGGTCCAGGTAGTCGCACTTGAGCTTGCGCAGCGACTCCTCGACCGAGGCACGCGTCTTGCCCTCGCCGTAGTGCTCGAGCCAGACCTTGGTGGTGAGCCACAGGTCCGCACGGTCGATGCCCGACGCCGCGACGGCCGCGCCTACCTGCTCTTCGTTGAAGTAGCTCTGCGCGGTGTCGATATGGCGGTAGCCCACCTCGAGGGCGTTGCGCACGCAGCGCTCGCACTCGCCCTGCGTGACCTGGTACACACCGTAGCCGAGCTGCGGCATCTTCGCGCCGTTAGAAAGCTCCACGTACATCATGTTGCTGGGATCGAAAGCCATGGTTGCTCCTTCGCATTGTTGGCTTGCTTGACAATGCGGTTATAACAACCGATAGTTACAACCGGTAAAGAGCAAAGCCGCGGCGAGAGGAACTTCTCCACGTGACGTACACGATGATGCAGGCCTGCCGCGAGGCGAACATGACCTACCAGACGCTCAAGTTCTATTGCAACCAGGGGCTCGTCCCCAACGTCAAGCGCGACAAGAACAACCGTCGCGTCTTCGACGAGCGCGATCTGGAGTGGATTAAGGGCCTCATCTGCCTCAAGAAGTGCGGCATGAGCATCGAGGAGATGAAGGAGTACCAGCAGCTTTGTCTACAGGGTGTCACGAGCATCCCCGAACGCAAGGTCCTTCTCGCCGAAAAGCGTGAGCGCCTGGTCGAGCAGCTGGCCGAGGTCCAGGCGAGCATCGACTACATCGACTGGAAGCAGGGCTTCTACGACGACGTCCTCGCCGGCCGCACCGAGTACTACAGCAACTTGCTGCCGTCTGATGAGTGACGGGGCGCTGTTTGGGCCAATCGCTAAGGAGAAGAACATGATCACTATCGAAGAGGCTATCCACCAGCGCCATTCCGTGCGCCAATATACCGACGAGCCCATCAGCACTGCCGACCGCGCGGCGCTTGAGGCCGAGATTGCCCGCTGCAATAAGGCGGGCGACCTGCACATGACCCTCGTGTGCGACGAGCCCGAGGCCTTTGGCGGCGGCCTTGCGCACTACGGGAGCTTTCGCGGGGTGACGAGCTACATCGTCATCGCGGGCAAGCCGGCCGACGACCTGGAAGAACGCGCCGGTTACTACGGCGAGAAGGTCGTTCTGCTCGCGCAGCAGCTGGGCCTCAACACCTGTTGGGTGGCGTTGACGTTCAAGAAACGACTGGTCAGGGAGTCGCTTGCGGCGGGGGAGAAGCTCGTTATCGTGATTTCGGTCGGTCACGGGGCCACGCAGGGCATGCCGCACAAAAGCCGCGGGGCCGAGGCAGTGTCGAGCTGCCCCGGCGAGGCGCCGGACTGGTTTGCCCGCGGTGTCGAGTTCGCCCTTCTCGCCCCCACGGCCGTGAACCAGCAGAAATTCCGGTTTGAGCTTCTCGGCGCTGACCCCGGCGCCGACGACCTGCCCCGCGTCAAGGCGACGGCGGGCCGCGGCGCCTGTGCCAACGTCGACCTGGGCATCGCCAAGCTCCACTTCGAGCTTGGCGCCGGCAGGGATGCCTTCGCCTGGGCCTAAGGCGCGGCGCAGACCTGTCGCCTGCGGGTTGTGTACTTCCCCAGACGTACAAGACTGCCCCAAAACAGTCACGCGGCGAGAAAAACGCCCCGTTGTGTACATCCCCAGACGTACACAACGGGGCGACTATTGGCTCTAGAGGCCGGGATGCGTGTACTGCCCGTGGCGTTTAGTGCGGTTGCCGTATTGGATTGCGAACTTGGGGCAGCGGTGCAGGCAGCCTAGGCACATGGCGCAGCGGTCGGCGACCCAGACGGGTCGGCGGTCGCGCATCTGGATGGCGCCGACGGGGCAGTTGCGTGCGCACTGGCCGCAACCCACGCAGGAGTCCTCGACCACAAAGTTGCTGGTGCGGCGCATGGAGTCGTACTCCAGGCCGTAGACCGCTTTGCTGAGAAGGACGGGCGTCTTGCGGTTCATGAAGTCGCCGCGGGCGCGGGCGCTGACCTTGGCGATGATGCCATCTATCTGCGGCTCGGCGGCTTCGTTGATGCGGCGGACCTTGTCTGGGTCGCTGAGGTCGAAGAGCGGCGTCCAGGTGTCCGGCATCCTCACGCTGAACTTTGCGGAGAGGGCTAGGCCAGCACCGTGCAGGATCTTCTCGGCGTCGCGGCCAGTTTGGCCCGGCGTGGTGCCGTAGGTGGCGGCAAACCAGAGGTAGCCCGGCGCGGGGTCCAGCGTCAGGTCGCGGAGAAACTCGCGCACGACGACGGGCAGCCCCCAGGCATAGGTGGGGGAGACGATGCCAACGGCCTCGCCGGGCGCGGTCGCATGATCGCCACCGGCGTGCCACTCGTTGATCGAGACGGCCACGTCGCCCGTCGCGGCCGCGACGCGCTCGGCAACATAGCGGCTGTTGCCCGTGGCAGAGAAGTAGAAGATCATCTCGCCAGCTCCTAACCCAGGCCTGCGAACTTGACCAGCGCCACGTGCGGCACAAGCTTGGCCAGCAGGCGGTAGGCCTTGTAGGGCGCGCCGGTGGTGTAGACGGCCCGCCCGCGCTTGGCCGCCCTAAGCGATTTGACGGCCGCGATCTTGGGGTCGATAACCGGCAGACGCTTCTGGCCATCGGTGAGCTCGATCATGTCGCCCTTGCGGCTCATCTCGGTGAGCATGAGGCCCGGGCACACGGCGCAGACGTTGATGCGGCGGTGGCGCAGCTCCTCGCGCAGCCCCAGGCACAGCGCCGAGACGTACGACTTGGACGCGCAGTAGACAATGAGGTTCGTGTTGGGCACAAACGCCGAGGTGGACGACACCTCCAGGATCGTGCCGCCGTCCACTACGTAGGGAAGGCAGGTCTTGGTGATGGCCGTCGCGCCCTTGCAGTTGAGGTCGATGATCTTGAGCATGTGGTCAAGGTCCATCTCCTCAAACGGGGCTCCGCCGGCTACTCCGGCATCGTTGATCAGCACCTGGACCTGCGGCTTCTCGCGCTCAAGGCGCTGCGCAAGCGCCTGGTGGGCGTCCATGTCTGCCATGTCCATCGGGATGACGACGCAGCGCTTGTCGGGGTGCGCCGCCGCGACCTGGCGCAGGCGCTCTTCTCGCCGGGCGATGAGCCACAGCTCGTTTACCTCGGGAAACACCTGCGTGACGGCGTCGACGTAGCAGGTGCCAAGCCCCGACGACGCCCCGGTGATGATTGCGATGCTCATGCTGCCCTCCAGATTGACAGACGTTCTAAATTGGACATGTGCAAAAGTTCATGTCACAATCTAAGGACCTTGTCGCCGGCATTTCAAGTTACGGATTCGGCGCCGCGTCCAACGTTGGACATATCAGCGATTCTGCAAAAGGAGCGCCATGAAACGCGACCTCACAAAGCCGCTCACGCGCGGGGCAAAGCGCACGCTGGATGCCTTTAGCTCGCAGATGTTCGCCCTGCTGGCCGAGAAGAGCTTCGAAGACATTGCCGTGGGCGAGCTGTGCGAGCGCGCGCAGTACCCCCGCGCCACCTTCTACAACTACTTCGACGACAAGTACGACCTGCTGGGCTACTGCTGGCTCACGCTTGCCAACGCGATCGGCCTTGCCGAGTACCACCACGCGCCAGAAAACCAGATGCTCTATCTCTACTTCGACCGCATCTATGCCTTTACCAGGGACAACGGCGAGGTGATCGCCCGCGTGCTGGCCCGCAACCCCGAGGCCGGCTACATGTACTCGAGCTTCCGCACCTTTCTCAATGCCCAGATGCGCCAGATCTTCCGTGACTGCCCGGACGCCGCGGCTAAGGGCATCCCCAACGAGCTTCTCGCTGACCACTACAGCAACACGCTGTTCCTCGTCTGGCAGTGGGCCGCGCTCAAGGACTCCGCCTGCACCAAGGACCAGGCCATCGCCTACCTGCAAAAGCTCTTGTCGATAGGCTAGACCCGCCGCGCACCGGAGAATCCCGCCGCGCGGCCCTGTTCCTCGGCGGCGCAAATGAGCTGGCGCTCCTCGGCCGACATGTGCCATTCAACTGCGCCGATGTTGTTCGCCGCCTGTTTTACCGTCCGGATTCCGGGAATGGGGAGCACGTTGATGCCCGGCGTGGTCAGCAGCCAGTTGATCGCTACCTGCGCCAGGCTTTTCTCGTGGGCGCGGCCTATTGCCTCCATCTGGGCAAGAATCGGCTCCATGCGCTTGCGGTCGCACTCGCGCGGCCTCGTGAGCAGCCTCTTTGCCAGGGGCTCGGCGCTCACCTGCTCCTTTGTGAGGTTCAGGTGTCCAAAGTAGCAGGCCGTGGAGTAACCGAGCGGCATCCTCTTGTTGCGGTACTTGCCCGTGAGCACGCCCTCGGCCAGCGGGGCGTACGGTATCAGCGTGACACCGTGCCGCTTGCACGCGTCGAACACGCCGTTGCCCTCGGGATATCTACGTACAACGTTGTAGCCGGTCATCGCGGCGCTCAGTGCCAGGCCGTGCGCCTCCAGGGCCTCCGCCGCCTCATCGATCTGCTTTGCCGAGAAGTTGCAGACGCCGACGCCGCGCACCTTCCCCTGCTCAACAGCCTGTGCCATGACGTCCATGTACGCCTTGATGCCGTGGTGCTTGGGCGGCGTGTGCATGAAGTACAGCTCGAGCGACGAGATCCCCAGGCGCGAGAGGGACCCGTCCAGCGCTTCCCATATCGCCTCGGGCGAGTCGGACGAGACGGTCTTTCTTCTTGGTGCCAGCGGATTCATGGACGAAGGCGGCGCGAACTTCGAGCTCACGCGCACCGGTCGCCCGTCTCGCCGAAGGAACTCCCCCAACAACGACTCGGACGCGCCGTCGCCGTAGATCTCGGCCGTGTCAAAGAGGTCGTAGCCCCTGTCCAGGCAGTACTGATATGCGGAGAAGAGCTCCTCTTTCTCGGCTTCCGTCTTGGGGGTCCACAGCATGGTCCCCACGCCCAAAGAGGGAAGGCGTCCGCCTGTCGTCTGCTGGTTTTCCATGTTCTCGCGCCTTCTTCTTGGCCAAAGCTGCCACTATTGCTCTAGTCTTGTCGACATTTGTTGAGATAACAACAACGCTCCTGGGGCAGGTTGCTGCTATCTCGACAGATACGGGTGAATATGTCGAGGTCCGAAGTGGCTAATTGCGGAGGTCGAAGTGGCGAGAAGCGAGCTCAAGAGTCCCAAACGCCGGACCCTGACCAAGCGCCTTGTGCGAGAGGCGCTGCTGGAGCTGCTGCAGACGAAGGACATCAAGGATGTCTCTGTCAGCGAGCTGTGCGCGCGGGCCGACATCAACCGGACGACGTTCTACAACCACTATGCCGGCACGCACGAAGTGCTGGCCGAAATCGAGGACGAGTTCATGGGGCAGCTTCTCGACGCTGGCGCGGGTCCGCGCGGCGAGGGCGGTCTGGAGGAGTACATCGAAACCATCTGCGTGGAGCTGCAACATAACAAGGAGGTCGCCCTGCTCTTGCTGGCAAACGGCGCCGACCCGCGGTTCTCTGCGCGGTTTCTTGAGGCGCAGGGCTGCGAGGCGATTTTGCGGGACGCGGACGGGCGGCACCCGCGCACGCGAGCGGAGATCGACCTTCTGGCAAGGTATCTTAGCGCCGGCGCGTGCTCGCTGGTCTGCTCGTGGCTGGAGGCCGGCTGCGTGCAAACGCCTCGCCAGGTGGCCGAGATTCTCGCGTCCGTTATCCAAAACGGGATTGGCGCGCACTCGGCCTCGGCGGGCGGCGGCTGCTCATAGGGGGTAAAGTTCGCTCTGGCGAAATAGCGAAGGTGGCCGCGGCGCAGGCCCGTTTCCTACGAGTGCCTCGGCCGGTTCTCGTTCGTCCAGGTTCGCGGGTTCGTATCGTCGGGGGCGTCGCCGGCGAGAACAGCTTCGTAGTGGGCCACTTTCGCGTTCATGTACTCGACGGTTGCCTGGGCCTCTACCAGGCGCTTCTCGGCTTCTTCTCGCTGGCGAAGGATGATCGCGTAGCGTGCCTGCAGGTTCTCCCGCGACTCGGGCAGAAGGCAAAGGCGGCAGTACTCGCGGATGTCCTCGATCGAGGCGCCGCAGCCCTTGAGGCACATGATGCCCCGCATCCAGTTGACGGACTCGTCGGTAAAGACGCGCCGGTTTCCGGCGTCGCGCTCGCAGGGGAGAAGGCCACTGTCGGTGTAGAAGCGCAGCGTGTGTTCGGTGACGCCGAACTTCTCGGCCATCTGTTTAATCGTGTAGCGCATGGGCGCACCTCGGGTTTTCTCCTTGACTTCGAGTAACTCGAAGTTGCTAGCGTGGAATTTAGGATAGGCGCGACGCCTACAAAACTCAAGGCAAGGAGAGAACATGGAATATCAGACTTTGAACAACGGCGTGCGGATGCCGCTTGTGGGCTTTGGGACGTTCATGCTGGGCGGCGAGACGTGCGCCGCTGCCGTGGCGCAGGCGATCCGCGCCGGTTACCGTATGGTCGACACGGCCGAGGCCTACGGAAACGAGGCGGCTGTGGGTGAGGGCATCCGCCAAAGTGGCGTCGACCGCAAGGAGCTGTTCCTCGTCACAAAGGTGAACTTCACGTCCTACGAGGACGCCGGGCAGGCGGTGGCCTGTTCGCTGGCGGCTCTGGGGACCGACTATGTTGACCTGCTGCTTTTGCACTGGCCCTTCGCTAACCGCTACGCCGCGTGGCGCGAGCTGGAGAAGGCTTACGCGCAAGGCAAGGCGCGCGCCATCGGCGTCTCGAACTTCGAGCCCGACCAGCTGCTCGACCTGATCGCCTACAACGGGGTCGCCCCGGCCGTCAACCAGGTCGAGACCAATCTCTACTGCCAGCGCGTTGACGACCGTGCCTGGATGGACAAGAAGGGCGTGGCACACATGGCTTATGCGCCGCTTGGCCAGGGCAATCGTGCCCAGATGTTTGACGAGCCCGCGGTACGCGCCTTGGCCGAGAAGTACGAAAAGACGCCTGCTCAGGTCATGCTGCGCTACCTCACGCAGAAGGGCGCCACGGTGATTCCGCGCAGCGTGCAGCCGGCCCACATCCAGGAGAACCTCGACATCTTCGACTTCTCGCTAACCCATGCCGAGCTCGCGACGCTAGCTGACCTGGATAAGCATGAGCCCCTTATCGGCAAGCCCGAGGACCCGGAGTTCGTTGAGTTTTCGCTTACGTGGTAGTGGGCTTGCCGTCGCCGTCTCTCTAGCCCCTTGGAGAACGGCAGCAGGCCTGTATGACCTCGACCACGTGGTCGATCGAATCGGCGCAGTCTCGGCGCAGCCACTCTTCCACAACGGCCACGCAGCCCCGTATGGTAAAGGCCAGGAAGTAGTCGCGGTCATGCTCGGGCACTCCGTAGCGGTCGAGCGCGGGCTCGAGCACGTGGTCGCGCGTGTTGCCGTAGAGCTTGACAAGGGGAAGTGCCCCGCCGCGCTGCAAGATCGTCGTGAACAGTCGGCGGTTCTCGGCAACAAAGCGCAGGTAGGGGACAAGATATCGAGGGGTCAGCAGGTAGAGCTCCTCAAGCGTGCGGCCTTCTATGCCGTCCGCGAACTCTGCCGCTTCCTTGGGCATGTACGTCAGAAAGCGGGCGACCATCCATTCGCAGCACTCGTCGAGAAGGTCGCCCAGGGTCTCGTAGTGCAGGTAGAACGCAGAGCGGCTGATACCGGCCCGCTGACAGATCTCCTTGACGGTGATGAACTCGAAGTCTTTCTCGCCAAGAAGGTCGAGAAAGGCCTCGTCCATACGGGCGGCCGTCTCGAAGTACCTGCTTTGTTTGCCGTTTGTCAACGTGCGCCCCCTGCTGCCTGCTTCCAGCCCCATGCTCCCACCCCTATGCTACTCGGCAATCTGCGAAGCCAGGCGGAGGATGTCGGCGGCGTACTTTTGCCTGCCCTGCTCAAGCAGGCGCTTGTAGACGAAGTAGTTCACGCCCATGCCGGCCATTCCAGCGATGCCAACGACCACGCCCAAGACCAGCATGAGGGTGGAGCCGTCGCCGATGACGCCCATGGCCAGGCACATGCCAGCGCCAAATACGAGGCAGGCCACGATGCCGATGCTGTTGGCGGCGATGTTGGCGGGCAGCTTGGCGCGGCGGTCGAGCTTGTGCAGGGCCACGACCTTGGATGTGTCTTTGGGGGCGTACTCGGCGGCGAGCTGCTCGGCGTAGGTCTTGTCGGTGTTCATGGGGTTCCTCTCGGTAAATGCCCGGGCCGTTCCCGGGCGCAAGACCATTACACAAGAGGCGCCGCCGCGTTTGAAGAACACGGTCGGCCCCTTGTGTTGAGAATCTGAGCCCTCTTGCTCGTTATCGCTGGGGGAGTGGGATGGATAGCCTTGGCGTGCGCGGATGACACTTCTTTGGTCTAAAAAGTGTTATCCGAATACACTTTTTGGGTGAAAAAAGTGTAAGCCAAGGTTCTTGCCCTCGATGAGGTGCGGCTATGCGAGAAGGCCCTCAACACGCTGCGGGTGCCAGTTCGGTAAGGAAGGCGCTCTGCTCAGAGTTCCTCTGTACGCCGCGTTTTGCGTGCAGCCTTGAGGCCTAGGCGTCGATGTGCTGCTCTTTGAGTCCGATTGCGTACATGCCGAGATGTACAAGACCGGCCCATAACGGCTGGTTGGCGAGAAAAACGCCCTGTTGTGTATGCGTTTAGACGCACACAACAGGGCGTTGTTTGTGCTCGACCGGTTTTTCTCGGTGCCGCCTACTTGCTCACGACCGAGACGCGCTCTCGGCGGTGGGTGCCGGCCTGGGCCAAGTCGACCATGGCGATGGCGAAGTCGGCGTAGCTCACCGTGGATTCGCCGGTCGCGTTGAGAGTGAGCTCCTCGCCAGCCAGGGTATAGGAGCCGGTGCGCGGCCCATCGGCCTGGAAATCGCAGGCAGGGGAGACGTAGGTCCAGTCAAGGTCGCCGGTCTCGCGCAGCCAGGCAAGCGCGCGTCCGTGTGCGGCAGAGAGCGGCTTCCAGTCGTCGGGGAAGTCGGGGCCCTGGTCCACGGTGGCGGTGTGTTGGGGGTTTACGTAGAGGCTGCCCGCGCCGCCCACAATGAGCAGCTGCGTATTGGTGCCGGCAAGGCATTTGCCCAGGTGGATGATGGCGTCGCCGATGCCGTCGATGGTCTCGGACATCCAGGCGCCGTACGCGCAGACCACTACGTCGAAGCCGGCGAGGTCCTCGGCGGTGACGTCAAACACGTCCTTCACGATGGCGTGCTGCGCGGCTGAGCGGTTCTCGCCTCGCACGACGGCCGTGACGTCCATGCCGCGCTCGACGGCCTCTCGGGTGATGAGCTGGCCAGCGTGTCCGTTGGCGCAGACGATAGCGATCTTCTCTGCAGACATAAGAGGTTTCCTTTCTGTTGACGTTTCCTCTTGACGCCTGCTATATTCGGTCGATACGGCATCCTAGGGAAGTAAGCACAATATAGTGCTGTAAGTACCCATAGGTAACTAATGCGCCTAACCTGCATAAACGGAGATGAACCCAGCATGACCCAGAAGCCTACCGCCCGCGAATGGCCCGCCTGCCCCGTCGAGACGACCATCAGCCTGATCGGCGACAAATGGAAGGTTCTTATCCTGCGCGAGCTCATGGGCGGCACCAAGCGCTTTGGTGAGCTGCAGCGCGGCGTGGGCAAGGTTTCGCAGAAGGTCTTGACCAGCCAGCTTCGTGCCATGGAAGCCGACGGCCTGGTCCACCGCGAGGTCTTTGCCGAGGTCCCGCCCCGCGTCGAGTACTCGCTCACGCCGCTGGGCCAAAGCCTCAAGCCCGTGATCGAGGCCCTTCGCGATTGGGGCGAGGCCTTCAAGGCCCAACACGAGGCGTAGCGCCTAACGATTGTTGGCGTCCGCTAACGCATGCTAAAAAAGCTAAGGCGCGCTAACTCAAATGAAAGCCACCGCGGAGCCCGCCTACAAGGTTGTCTCCCACGAGAAGAGGCATCGCAGGCCGTTGTAGACGTACTCGTAGGTGTACTGGTAGTCGTGGCGATTGCCGTCCACGGTGTAGTACATCAGGTTGCCGTCGGCAAAGCCCGTCTGCGTGAAGTCAAAGGCGCCGGTCTGCCCCTTCATGCTCTCTACTTGGGCCGATAGCCCCTGGTAGGCCAGGTCGCGCGTGCCCGTTGCCGCAAAGACGAAGTACTCGCGCTTGCCGTGGCCAGACGCGGTTGCGGCTTGCGCCAGCGCCGCGGCATCGTCATCGCAGGTGGAGCCGTCGCCGCCCAAGGCCAGCCCGCCGCTCATGGGCATGAAGTACTCAAACCGGTCCAGCCCCTCTAGAAACACCCGCCAGGTGGTGGTGCTGCCGGCCGAGAAACCGCCAAAGGCGCGGTGCGAGCGCGACGCTGCAAAACCTGCGTCGGTGACGTCCTGGGCGTAGGTGTGGTAGTGTGACTCGACGGCGGGCATCAGGTCGCCTCGAATCTCTTCTGAGTAGAAGATCGGCGTCGTGTCGTGGTACCAGGAGTTTCCGCTGGGCAGGTAGGGCATGACGATGATCAGCGGCGGGATGGATCCGTCCTCGATCATGTGGTCGATCATGTTCTTGAAGCTGTCGCCGTACTCGTACATCCAGGTGCGCTCGTCTCCGTAGGCGCCGTGCTGCAGGTAGAGGATGTCGTAGCGCGTCTGGGCGTCGTTTTGGTCGTAGCCGTACGGCAGGTAGACCGTGGCCTCGCGCACAACTGCGCTGCCGTCGCCCACGTAATCGCGCGTGTTGTAGGCAAAGGCCTCGAGCGTGCCCTGGTGGTCGGCCTCGTCGTAGTAGCCGCCGGGCACGGTGGAAAGGGTGACGTTTCTCATCGCGACCTCATCGTTGCTCGCCTCGACCTCTTGCGGAGAAGGGCTGTCCTGGGCTGCGGCGTCGTCCTCGTCAGCGGTCGGCGCGGCCTCTTGCGCCGCGGCCGCAGCAGCGGGCTCTTCGACCTCGCTTGTCGAAGGCGCCGCCGAGCAGGCCGCCAGCGCCACGCACGAGGCCACGGCCACGCAGACAATCCCCGCCTTTATCCGGAGTTTTCGCATCGTCTCCGCCTACCGGTAGGACTTCTCGTAGATGGAAACCACGTCCTCGTCGGACATCTCAAAGCGGTCGCAGAAGAAGAGGACGCCCATGGTCTCCTTGGCGTCGACGGCCATCTGGGCAAATTCCTGCGGCTCGATGCCGTAGTCGCTCATACGCAGGTCGTCCACGCCGCAGGCCTCCATCAGCTCGCTCAGCGCGGCGAGGAAATCCTCCGGCGTACGGGCGTCGGCGCGTCCCAGGGCGCGGGCGAGCTCGATGAAGCGCTCGTCGCAGACGTGCTCGTCAATCCAGCGGCCGAAGTAGGCCTTCGAGATCATGATGAGGCCGGCACCGTGCGGCAGCTCCTGGTGGTGGCCAGAGAGCGCGTGCTCCATGGCGTGCTGGCTCACGCACGAGCAGACCTCCATGGAGTAGCCGCTCATGGTGTTGGCAAAGGCCACCTTGGTGCGGGCCTCGAGGTCGCTGCCGTCGCGCACGGCGCGGGGCAGGTACTGGGCGATGCTACGGATCGCGGCGAGCTCGAACATCTCGGCCGCCTCGTTGCAGAACTTGGAGAGATAGCCCTCGACGCTGTGGAAGAGCGCGTCGAAGCCCTGGTAGGCGGTGAAGGTGGGCGGGACCGAGAGCATGAGCTCGGGGTCGACGACGGCGAGCTCGGGGTAGCCGCCCTGGAATCCGATCTTCTCGTGCGACTGCGGGTTGGTCACCACGCCCCAGCAGTCGACCTCGCTGCCGGTGCCGGCGCTGGTCGTGATCTCGATGTAGGGGAGGGGCTTCTCGGCAAGGGGCCTTCCGCCGCCGGTGCCGCCCTGCACGTAGTCCCACACGCGGCCGTCTACCTGCGGCGCCACGGCCGAGATCACGGTCGCGGAGTCCAGGACGCTTCCGCCGCCCAGGCCTACCACGAAGTCGCAGCCGTTCTGGCGGGCGCACTCCACGCCCTCCATGATCGTGGGCTCCAGCGGGTTGGACTGGATCTTGTCGAAGACGACGTACTCAGCGCCCGCCGCGGTAAGGCACTTCTCGACGGCGGCCAACGCGCCGTTCTCGCGCACGGACTTGCCGCAAGAGATGACGAGCAACGCCTTCTTGCCGGGCATCTCTTCGTTGGCGAGTTCCTTGACCTTGCCGGGCCCGAACAGCACTTTCGTAGGCAGGTTCCACGTATAGCTCATTTGAGATTCCTTTCTATCAGTTGTGCGGTTGACTTGTACGTGGACCTAGCGTCACATTAACCTTGAGGTTAAGGTCAATGGCGGAATTCTGGATTTCGGCCGGATTCTCGAGAGAGGACGCGTCATGCTGCACACGATCAAGGAGGCCGCCGAGCTCACGGGCCTGACGCCGGTGACGCTGCGCTATTACGACCGCGAGGGGCTTCTCCCCTTTATGCGGCGCAGCGAGGCGGGCTACCGGATGTTCTCGGACGACGATCTCGCCATGCTGCGCGTCATCGAGTGCCTCAAGAAGACGGGGATGCCCATCAAGGATATCCGCCAGTTCTGCGAGTGTGCGCAGGCGGGCGATTCCTCGTTGCGCGAGCGTCATGAGATGTTCGTCGAGCGTAAGCATGTTGTCGAGGCCCAGATGGCCGAGCTGCAGGAGACGCTCGATTTCATTAACCACAAGTGCTGGTACTACGAGACCGCCCTGGAGGCAGGCACCGAGAAGATCCATCTCGAGGGCGGCACGGGCGGCGGAGAGTTGCCCTGCGAGCCTGGTTGCCTGCTTCCCTAGACGTGCGCACCCGCCTCTGTTGCGGCAAAGCTCATAGTGGTCCTGCAAAGTTCCAATTTGGTGTAAGTGGCCGTGAGCCAGCCGACTTCTTGCCCGCTGCCGCTCAGCTCTTGTATCTTGGTCGCGAGCTTCGGGCCCTGGCTAACGCCGAATTCACGGCATTGCTCGGGCCTGTTCGGGTGCTGCTCGTCGAATCCGAGCAACTCAGTTAGCCCTTAACGACTTCAATCCGCCGGCTCGCCGGTCTAGCATGCTTCCCGTATTGTGCTCGGGCGGGTTCGACTGATGGCTGGGGGCTGGGTCGTGGCGGCAACGATCTTGGGGCGTATGGTGACCTTTGCGGCCATGCTTGCGATAGGGGCGTTCTGCGCATGGCGCGGCATGGTCGACCGTGCGTGCTTGCGGACGATGATTGCCGTATCTACCAGAGTGTTTCTTCCCGCCATGGTGTTTTCGACCATCTGCGAGCGCATGGACAGGGCGCTTTTGCTGGCCCAGTTGCCGATGGCGGCGCTTGCCGCGGCGTTCTACGGCGTGGTCGTCTGGCTCGTTCGCGTGCTGGCAGATCGGCTCCGGCTCGATGCGGAGCGCTCGGCGGCGTTCCGCCTTACGTTCATCTTCGGCAACACGGGCTTTATCGGTCTCCCAATCCTGATGACGGTGTTTCCGGGCACAGGCGTCGCGAATCTTGTGCTCTTCATGCTTGTTGACCAGGTTGTTTTTTGGACCTACGGCGCCTCGCTCGCGTGCGGCGAGAAGGGAGCGCCCGACTGGTTGACCAGGCTCAAGGGTTTCCTTAACCCAAATATCGTTGCGATTCTGATTGCGCTCGGTTGCGTTGCCGCCGACGTTCCGTTCTGCGGGGCGGCGGTCGATTTCTTGGCGACGATCGGTGCGGCCGCGACGCCGCTCTGCATGGTGTGCCTGGGCGCCATGTGCTTCTTTTCCGACATCGTGCATGTGCTGCGCGGCAGGGAGCTTTATGTAGGCGCGGCGGCAAAGATGGTTGCGCTGCCTCTGCTCGCGGCGCCGCTGCTTGGCGCGCTGCCCGTCGCGCCCGACGTGGCGGCCTCGATGGTCCTTATGATCGCGATGCCCCCGACCGTGCTGGTGCCCCTGACCGTGGAGACGAACGGGGGCGACGGACCGTACGCCACGGCTCTCTCGGTCACGGCCGTTGCCCTTGCGGTGTTCACGCTGCCGCTGGTCGCGGGCCTGATCGGCGTATGACAGCCGGCGCGGCGCATGGCCGCGGCGTCTGCCCTACGTCGCCAGAACCCGAAAAAGGGGGCTACCTGCAGGCTCGAGTTAAATCCCACACGAACGCGATTTTGTCTTCGCGTTATCTGGGCAAACGCGAAATACAGGTGCATTCGTGTGGGATTTAATGCAGGCCTTGCGAGTAGACCGCTCTTTTGGCGGATGGCGGCCGGCGGCTGCCGAGCTACGCCAGCAGCTCCTTCGCGGCGGCCGTCACGCCCTCAGGCGTGAGGCCGCAGCTGGCCATGAGCTCGGCGGGGTCGTAGCGGTCGTAGTAGCCTCGCGGGATGCCCAGGCAGCGAACGCGCGTGCCGAACGGCCCGGCTTGACGGGCGACCTTCTCGCCAAAGCCGCCCTCGAGCTGGCCGTCCTCGACGGTGACGACGGCCTTGTGCGTGCGGGCGAGCTCGGCAACGAAGGCGTCGTCAAGGCCGCTCGCCACGCGCGGGTTCACGAGGGTGACGTCCATTCCGTCGGCTTCGAGCATCGTTGCCGCATCCTGCGCGATGGGGAACGCGCAGCCCAGGCCAATGATCGCCACGTCATCGCCGGTGGCCACGACCTCGGGCATGAGCGGCCAGGCCGCGTCGTCGCTCTCGCCGTCGCTCGGCGCCGCGGCTTCGCGGCTCACGACGCCGGCCGCCGGCACGCGAATGGCGACGGGCCCTTCTTGCCAAGCGATGGCCCACTGCAGCATGGCGAGATACTCCTCCTTGCAGGTGGGCGCCAGGTAGGTGAGGCCGGGGATGGCGCTCAGCTCGGGCACGTCGAAGATGCCGAGGTGCGTCACGTCGTTCATGCTGCGCGCCGAGTCGCAGAAGGAAAGAAGCACCGCCGGGTTGCCGTTCACGCAGAGGTCCTGCATGAGCTGGTCGAAGCCGCGCTGGATAAAGGTGCCGTAGAAGCCATAGACGGGCACACCGCCGGCCGCCGCGATGCCGCTGGCCAGCGCCACGGCGTGCTCCTCGGCGATGCCCACGTCAACGAACTGCTTGCCGGCCGCCGCGCGGCGCTCAGGCGAGAAGCCCATGACGCCCGGCGTGGCGCTCGAGATAACGACGACGCGCGGGTCGGCCTCCATGGCGGCGGAAAGCGCCTGGTAGGTGAGCTCCTCGTAGCCGGGCTCGCCGCCGGCGGGCAGCAGGCTCTCACCGGTCTTCTTGTCAAACCAGCCGCCCCAGTGGAAGCGCTCCTTCTGCTCGACGGCGGGCGCGAAGCCGTGGCCCTTCTCGGTGTGGATGTGCACGACGACCGGGTGGTCGATGCCGCGGACCTCGGCGAGCGCGGCTTCGACGGCCTGCTCGTCGTTGCCGTCCTCGACGTAGCGGTAGTAGAGCCCGAGCGAGCGGAAGTAGTTGTTCGGACTCATACCGTCGGTGGCGCGCAGCTCGGCCAGACTCGCGTAGAGGCCGCCGTGGTTCTCGGCGATGGACATCTCGTTGTCGTTCACGATGACGATGAGGTTGCTTCCCAGCTCAGCTGCCCAATCCAGGCCCTCGAAGGCCTCGCCGCCCGAGAGGGACCCGTCGCCGATCACGGCCACCACGTTGTAGTCGTCGCCCACGAGGTCGCGTCCCTTGGCCAGGCCGCAGGCCAGGCTCACCGATGTGGAGGTGTGGCCGATGACGAAGTGGTCGTGCTCCGACTCGCTCGGCTCGGAGTAGCCCGAGACCTCATCGTAGCGCTCCGGGTCGGTAAACCCGTACGCACGGCCGGTGAGCATCTTGTGCACGTAGGTCTGGTGCGAGACGTCAAAGACTAGTTTGTCGGTGGGGGAGTCGAAGACGCGGTGCAGCGCGATGGTCGTCTCGACCATGCCGAGGTTGGGGCCCACGTGGCCGCCGTGAGCGGCGAGCTTGTCGATAAGGGCGCCGCGGATCTCGGCGGCAAGCGCCGGCAGCTCGTCCACGGGGATGGCGCGCACGTCTGCCGGCGATTCGATCTTCTCGAGGTACATCTGGGTTCCTCTCTACTGGGGTGCTGGTATGCTGAGAGGGACGATAGAACCTAAACCTAACTTTAGGTCAAGCTTTTCCTGCCAAGAAATTCGGGAGGCGCCGCGGATGTACACGATTGGACAGGTCTCGGAGATGTTCGGCATTCCCGTGTCGACGCTGCGCTACTACGACAAGCAGGGACTATTTCCGCATATGGAGCGTACCTCGGGTATCCGCCGGTTCGGGGACGACGAAGTCGAGGCCCTCAAGTTGATCGAGTGCCTTAAACGCTCAGGGCTGGAGATCCGCGAGATCCACCAGTTCATGGAGTGGGTTGCCGAGGGGCCGTCCACCTATGCGCAGCGCAAGGAGCTCATCGAGCGGACGCGCGAGCGCGTGGAACGGGAGCAGGAGAGCCTGCAGCGCGCGCTCGACATGCTTAAGTTCAAGAGTTGGTACTACGAGCAGGCCATCGTCGATGGCAACGAGGACCGCGTGAAGGCCGCGATTCCCGACGGCCTGCCGCCGCAGATTCGCGCGGCCTACAAGAACTCGCACCAAGGGTAGCTTCGCGGCAATATAGAGGCTCTGTAGGTTGGAGAAAGGATTGTCATGCTCACGATCGGATGCCATCTGTCCACGTCAAAGGGGTTTCTCGCCATGGGCCAGACGGCCCTGTCCATCGGCGCAAACACGTTCGCGTTCTTTACGCGAAACCCGCGCGGCGGCTCGGCCAAGGCTATCGATGCGGCCGATGCGGCGGCGTTGCGTGACCTCATGGCCGCCAACGGCTTCGGCACGCTGGTCGCGCACGCGCCCTACACGTTGAACCCTTGCTCGGACAAAGAGCACGCCCGCGAGTTCGCCCGCGAGTGCATGGCCGACGACCTGGTGCGCATGGAGGCTGTGCCGGGCAACTACTACAACTTCCACCCGGGGAGCCACGTCAAGCAAGGCGCCGAGAAGGGCATCGAGCTTATATCTGGGCTGCTCAACGAGGTGCTGCGGCCCGAGCAGACCACGACGGTGCTGCTCGAGACCATGGCAGGCAAGGGCACCGAGGTCGGCCGCACGATCGAGGAGCTGGCGGCCATCATCGAGCGCGTCGAGCTGAGCGACCACCTGGGCGTGTGCCTCGATACCTGCCATGTGCACGACGGCGGCTACGACATCGTTGGCGACCTGGACGGGGTCCTGGCCGAGTTCGACCGCGTGGTGGGCATCGACCGCCTGCGCGCCGTGCACGTCAACGACTCCAAGAATCCGCGCGGCGCCCACAAGGACCGCCACGAGAAGATCGGCGAGGGCTTCATCGGCATCGAGGCCTTTGCCCGCATCGTGCGCCACCCGCAGCTTCGCGACCTGCCCTTTATTCTGGAAACCCCCAACGACCTGCCCGGCTACGCCGCCGAGATCGCCCTGTTGCGGGGCCTGGCGGAGTAGGCATCCTGACTCTCTTCGCCCGTCGGAGGCGGCGCGGCTTGCGCACCTAGTTCGCGTTACCCGCATTCTAGGAAGTCATGCTTGAGGCTTTAAGCGCCTGGTAAACGAATAAGTCGCTAAGGTTTTGATAAGTAGTAGGGGCAAAGTGCAAGCTTTGCCATCTCTTTACTTGCCAAGGGGCGAGAGGCCGGTCTGCGAGAGCCGGGCAGGCAGGAGAGAAGACCCTCCAACTCATCCAGGAACCCGTCTTTTCTCATTGCCCTGCTCCCTCTACATAACGGTAGATCTCCTGCACGGAAGGCCATTCGGCCAGGAATTCATTGACGCGCTCGCGCCCTGCGTCAGTGATGCTGTAGTACTTGCGCTGCCGGCCGTTGTGCTCGGCGGTTCGTACCGTGATGCAACCCGCCTTCTCCAGGCGTTTAAGAAGGGGATACAAAGTTGACTCCGTGAGGCCCATGCAGGCAGGCACATCCTTGACTATGCGGTAGCCGTAGGATTCCTCGCCGCACACGGCTGCGAGCACGCATGCCTCCAAGAAGCCGCGTTTCATCTGGGCTTCCATCGCCTCGCCTCCTCGATTCGTATACTATGCGATGCATAGTATTACTGTCAGCGGGGTTCCGGGCGAGTTCCGAAGCCTGGGTGATCGAATGCCCGACTTCTTTTCATGCTGCCAATCATGCGAGGTGGGGGCTGCTTGCGGACCTGCCTGTAGCACAAGAGGAGGTACCTGCCCTTATCCGGTTTCTTGACGAAAAGTACCCCCGACCCTACGTTCACCGGCGATAGAGGCCCTTTTGCCCCCTCTGAAAAGAATTTCTCAAAGCTTTCGCTGGAGCTCTGGCACACTTGCGTTCAAAGCACCGCCATTGCCAGAGGATGGAGAGAATGAAATGAAGGGAAAGAAATCGATTGCTGCTCTGTTGTGCGTTTCTATCTGTACAGTGGCGCCTGTGGTTGCACTGGCAGATACCGTCTATTACAAGGGGACTGCAGTGTATTGGCATTATGGGCGTAATGCCGGTGTCTGGGGGTTCTCGGACTGCAATTCAGCTATTTATGAGCACCATTCTTCCTGCAATGGCTATGAGTCTGAATGGATGGATCCTGACGATCTTGCTCAAGCCTGGGGTTACATCGGAACGGATACGCTTGAAGCGTACTGGAGCTGCAGGGGCTAGTACTTCTTAGTTGTTGACCTTACGTTCCGTATGCTGTCGAACGTGCAACACATTAACAATGGCGGTGCTCTATGAAACGGGTATGGTCTGCTGTCAGCTTGCTTATTGTCGCCCTGCTTGGAATTTCCTCGGTCATCTTCGTTAAAGGTATTTTTGAAGTATTTGCGTCTAAGCAGTTTGACGGATGGTTTTATGATCGACCGGCTATATTCACCTCGCAACTAACTAACTCACAGAAGGATGCCCTGTACTCTGAGCTCCGAAGCCTCACGAGCGAAGAGGGGTTCGTCGCGATGGGTCGGGATAGCGAGCGCTTGCAGTCAGGCGCTCTTGTCTGCGAGCTCAGCGTGCTCTCGGCGGCAGCGGACGAGCAGGCACCTGTCGACAAATTTGTTCTCCTTGGCACCGTAATTGTGGACGATGCCCTCGTCAAGGGTGTGTGCTCCGGCGGTCCCAATGATTATGCCGGTTACGGAGACGATGTTTTCCAGCGGGTATCGGAGCTCCCGAGCGTCCGCTCCGGCCTGTATTTTCGCGTCGACCAGATGAATTCCGGGGATGGCCTGGGGGACGCCTGCGTGTTTTTCGGGTTGGATGGCGATGGCTTTCAGGCCTTGGTGGAAGACCTGTCTTCCGCCGTCGGGGTCTCGCCCGAGACGCTTACCACAAAGATGTCCGGCTCGGCCACGGGACTCGGCTTGCTCTATATGTTTTGTGCCGGGTCGTTCGCCCTTCTCTCCCTCGTGCTCTGCCTGCTTATGGTTGCCCGGTCCCTGCTTGAGCTCAAGACACTGGGGGCCCACCTTATGCTCGGCTGGAGCAAGCTCGATTTCGTGAACGACATGGTTTCGCCCCAGGCGCTCGAGGTCCTTGCGCTCGTTCCGGTCGGGTTAATCGGTGCATTCGCCGCTCTGGATGGCTTTACGGTGAACTCTGCTTTCGTGGGGTATGCCCTCGGTTCCGTGCTACCTGCGGTGGTGGCGGTTCTTGTGGCCGCGGTTATCGCCGTCATACCGCTCCTTTTGGTAAAGCCGGTGGAGGCAATTCACGGTCGGTACTCGCGGCGCGGATTCTATGTTCTAGCCGTCGCGGTCTATCTGGTATGTGTGGCGGCCGCTTTTGCTGGCTGCATCTATATGGACCAACCGCTCTGCATGTATAAGGACCTTGCCCACACGCGCTCGGCCTGGCAGGAGTACAAGGACTGGTATGTGGTGCGGGATTTCTGGCTTGAGGACGGTCGGTATAAGGGCGACCTGGGGGTCTATTCCGAGGATATGTATGCGTGGTACGCCGAGCACGAGCATGATGAAGGGGTCTACTTCATTAATTCCAAACTGTTTAAGGAAGCCACCATAAAGGCGTACGGCGGAGCCGATATGACGATCAAGCCGTTCTGGTACCTTGCGGCGTCCCCGTCATACCTCAAGCACATCGGGGTGGACATCCCCGACGAGCTCGTAGAAGAGGCCGAGCAGGGAACGCGCGTGTATCTTTTGCCGGAGTCGCTCAGCGCTTCCGAGACTGAACAGATGAAAGACCTGCTCGTTGCCTCCAGAAAGCCGCTCGACTCGAATATAGTTACGAGGTTTATGGAGAATCCGACGTACGAGTTCGTCAGCTACGATGCCGGCAAAGAAATCTTTACCTGGCCAACGGACGCGGAGACCCCAGTCACCTCGGATGGTTTCGTCATAGCATTGATAACAGCGAACAACATGGTCTACTTCGAGTCCGAGAGCCTTACGGCCACGGGCCTGGAGAGTTCGCAGATCAAGCTTGACGAACGCGCGGCGTCAAGCCTGCTCGACGAAGAAGACAAAGCGGGAATAGGCGGTTCGGTCAACGTCCGGTTCGCGACGGTAGGCAATTACATCGACGGGTTGCAGAAGTCCCTCAGGGAGCTGTTTGCTCTCTTCGGGATTGTTCTGGCGGTTTTGGCTTCGACCATCGTCGCTATGGTTATTTGCCTGGTCGAGGTGGTCAACCGGGTGAGCGCCCGGGAGATTTCCGTGAAGTATGTCTTGGGTTTTGGGACATGGGAGCTTTACCAGAGGGAAATCCTGTTCGTGACCATCGTCTCGCTTGCGGGCATTGTCGTGTGCACCGCCGCAAAGTCCAACGCCGGCATGATCGTCGGCGTGGCGTTGCTCGTCATCTCGAATCTTGCCATCGCCATCGCGTCGCGCAGGAGATCCGCGGCCGTCGTGCTGGAAACCGTTTCTAAGGAGTAGCAATGCGGCCGTATATAAAGGTTGAGTCTCTGTCGAAGTCTTATGGGGAGCATCGCGTCCTCTCTAACCTCAGTCTCGCGATAGGCAGGGGAGAGGCCGTTGCCGTCACCGGGCCTTCCGGATGCGGGAAGACGACGCTGCTGAACATCCTTGGACTGCTCGAGACGTACGATTCTGGGGCAATCTATCTGGCAGGGGAGCCCTATCCCGAGATCGAGACAAGGCGGGCGATGCTCCTGCGCCGAAACGAGATCAACTATCTCTTCCAATCGTTCGCGCTTATCGACTCGAGGACGGTGCGGGACAACCTTATGCTCGCTCTGCATTACACGAAGGCGGACAAGAGAGCGAAGGAAGCCGCAATTCGGCAAGAACTTGGGAAGTTTTCGATTCTAGACAAGCTCGACTCGGCCGTGAACGAGCTCTCGGGCGGAGAGAAACAACGCGTCGCGATTTGCCGCGCGATGCTCAAGCCGGGCGGCCTGATCCTTGCCGACGAGCCGACGGGCTCCCTGGACGCGAGGATGGCGGGTGCCGTCATGGATTCGCTTATCGCTGCCGCGCGGGACGCGGGAAAGACGCTCGTGGTGGTGACGCACGACATGGCCATGGCGGCAAAGTGCGACCGCGTGCTCAGGATGGGCCACGGGAGGCTCGTCTGAGCCAAGGCACGGTACGTGCCTCCACGGGCGCGTGGCCGGGTCCATGCTCGAGGTGGTGGCATCGCAGGCTGCCGCACGCTTAACGCCCACGAAAAAGGGCCGCCGCCCGAAGGCGACGGCCCTGCAAGTCCAGATTCGCGCGAGGCGAGAGGAACTTAGGCGTTCAGAGCGGCGTTGACGGCAACGGCGCAGGCGACGGTGGCGCCGACCATGGGGTTGTTGCCCATGCCGATGAGGCCCATCATGTCGACGTGCGCGGGCACCGAGGAGGAGCCGGCGAACTGAGCGTCGGAGTGCATACGGCCCATGGTGTCGGTCATGCCGTAGGAGGCGGGGCCGGCGCCCATGTTGTCCGGGTGCAGGGTACGGCCGGTGCCGCCGCCGGAAGCGACGGAGAAGTACTTCTTGCCGGCCTCGAGGCGCTCCTTCTTGTAGGTGCCAGCGGTGGGGTGCTGGAAGCGCGTCGGGTTGGTGGAGTTGCCGGTGATGGAGATGTCGACGTTCTCGTGCCACATGATGGCAACGCCCTCGCGGACATCGTCGGCGCCGTAGCAGTTGACGGCAGCGCGCGGACCATCGGAGTAGGGGATGGTCTCGACGACCTTGAGCTCGCCGGTGAAGTAGTCGAACTGGGTCTTCACGTAGGTGAAGCCGTTGATGCGGGCGATGATCTGGGCGGCGTCCTTGCCGAGGCCGTTCAGGATGACGCGCAGCGGCTTCTGGCGGGCCTTGTTGGCGTTGAGGGCCAGGCCGATGGCGCCCTCAGCGGCGGCGAAGGACTCGTGGCCGGCGAGGAACGCGAAGCACTCGGTGTCGTCGGAGAGCAGCATGGCGCCGAGGTTGCCGTGGCCCAGGCCGACCTTGCGGTCCTCGGCGACGGAGCCGGGGACGGTGAAGGCCTGGATGCCCTCGCCGATGACGGTGGCGGCCTCAGAAGCGGACTTCACGCCGCGCTTGACGGCGAGAGCGCAGCCGAGGGTGTAGGCCCACTCGGCGTTCTGGAAAGCGATGGACTGGGTGCCGTGCACGATCTCGCGGGGGTTGAAGCCCTTATCGGTGCAGAGCTGCAGGGCCTCCTCGAGGGAGGCGATGCCGTTCTCGGCGAGGCACTTGTTGATCTTGTCGGCGCGACGCTCGTAGCCTTCGAAAGTAACAGCCATGGTTATATCCCTCCCTTTCTACTCGTGAACCGGGAACGTGCTGGCGACGGAGTGGGTCTCCTCGTCGGTGCGCGGGTCGATGTACTTGGCGGCGTTCTCCCACTGGCCGTAGTGGCCCATGGAACCGGCGATGGCCTCCTCGGGGGTCTTGCCGGCCTTGAGGGCGTCGGTGAACTTGCCGAGGTTGAAGAACTCGAAGGCGATGATCTCGTCGTTGGCGTTGAGGGCCATGCGGGTCACGTAGCCCTGGGCGAGCTCGAGGTAACGGGCGCCCTTGGCCTTGGTGCCGAACATGGTGCCGACCTGCGAGCGCAGGCCCTTGCCGAGGTCGTCGAGGGAAGCGCCGACGGGCAGGCCGCCCTCGGAGAACGCGGTCTGGGTGCGGCCGTAGACGATCTGGAGGAAGATCTCGCGCATAGCCACGTTGATGGCGTCGCAGACGAGGTCGGTGTTCAGGGCCTCGAGGATGGTCTTGCCGGGGAGGATCTCGGCGGCCATGGCGGCGGAGTGGGTCATGCCCGAGCAGCCGATGGTCTCGACGAGGGCCTCCTCGATGACGCCCTCCTTGACGTTAAGCGTCAGCTTGCAGGCGCCCTGCTGCGGGGCGCACCAGCCCACACCGTGCGTGAGGCCGGAGATGTCGGAGATCTCCTTGGCCTGGACCCACTTGCCCTCCTCGGGGATGGGTGCGGGGCCGTGATATGCGCCCTTGGTCACAGGGCACATATTCTCGACTTCAGCGGAATACTGCATGTAATGCTCCTCTCCGTATAATCCCGTGCGGGCCCATGCGCCCGGCACGAACCTACCGGTCCCCTCAGACCGGTCAGAGCTTGCGGTATGGCCAGCAGAAGGCCAATCCTCCAGACAGTTTACGGCAGTTTTTGCTCGAATGTGACGCTCGGGGCCAAAAACTTACCGTCTGCCGCCTAAAGAGGCTGCCGTATAATTTGCCCCGTGATTAGCGAGAAGGACATACCCGTCGGAGCTTGGAAGCTCGCCCTGGCAGGCGCGGCCGCCATCTGGGGCGGCTCGTTCGTCGTCATCAAGGGCGCCCTCGACGTGGCCCCGCCGTGCTGGCTCATGTTCGTCCGCTTTCTCTTCTCGGCGCTCATCGTGGGCGCGATCTTCTGGAAGCGGGTCCGCCCGCACATGGACGCGGGCCACCTGCGCTGCGGCGCGGTGCTGGGGCTTCTTTCCGGCACAGCGTTCGTCATCCAGAACATCGGCCTGTCGGGCACGACGCCGGGGAGAAACGCGTTTCTCACCGCCACGTACTGCGTGATGGTCCCCTTCGTCAACTGGGCCGTCGCGCGCAAGCGGCCGGGCGGGACCAGCGTGGTCGCGGCCGCGATGGCCGTCGTGGGCGTCGGGCTCCTCTCGCTGGGCGACGACCTCTCGCTCTCGCTCGGCTTCGGCGACTCGCTCACGCTGGTCTCGGCCGTGCTCTACGCCTTCCACATCGTCGCGGTCGCGCGCTTCTCCGGGTCCGGCCGCGACGTCATGACCATGACCGTCGTGCAGCTGGCCATGAGCTCTGTGGTCTCGCTTGCCTGCGCCGCCGTGCTCGAGGGGCCGGTGGACGTCGCGCTCTTTACCTCGCCGGACATGTGGGGCGCCCTTGCCTACCTGGTGCTTCTTTCCTCGGCGGTCTGCATGGTCGTCCAGAACCTCGGGCAGGCGCACGTCCCGCCCGCGCCCGCGTCGCTCATCCTCAGCCTAGAGAGCGTCTTCGCCGTCGTGGCGAGCGTCATCTTCTACGGCGAGGTCGTCACGCCGCGTTTGGCCTTCGGGTTCGGCACCATCTTTGCCGCGGTGCTGGTGAGCGAGGTCGGCCTGCCGGCGCTCGAGTGGGTCCGCGCCCGTATGGGCGGCCGGGGCGAGTCCGAGGCCGAGGAGGCGAGCGCGTAGATGGCCATCCTCGTGCTCTTCTGCGCGGCGCTCGTGGCCACCGGCGCCGCCTTCGCCATCCCGAGCCCGAAGAACGTGCGCGTCCGGCAGCTCGCGTGCCTGTACTGGGGCGTGCTGGCGGTGCTCGTGGTGCTGGGGCTCGCGGCGCGCGGCGGGATCGACTCGTTCGTGCACGTCGACAAGCTTGCTGAGCACGCCGCCCTGGGCGTGCTCCTGGTGGCCATCGTGCTGGTGGCATGGACCATTATCTGCCTGTTCAACGGCTTCGGAAGGGGCGGCGACCGATGATCCAGGAGATCGGCGAGCACATCTACCGCAACGAGTACGTGGTCTGCGAGCCTGCCGGCGACGACCTCGTGCTCCATTACCGCGACCGCGCCTGCCTCGTGCGCGTGGTGGCCCACGGCGAGAAGGGCGCGGACGCCTGGGCGGCCGGCAACGAGTTCGAGCTGCCGCGCCTGGCCGACCTCGGCGAGCGCCCGGAGCGGCTCGTGTACGCCTTCGCCATCGGCGAGACGCGCTTCTGGCTCGCGCTCGACGAGCAGGTTTCGGTCCCCGCGGGCTACAGCTACGAGGCGGTCAACTGGCTGCGCTACGCCGAGCCGGCGGAGCTCCTCTTTGCCACGGTCACCGGCTCGCAGCTCGACCGCTGGTACCGCTCGAACCGTTTCTGCGCCCGCTGCGGGCACCCCACGGAGCTCGGGCCGCGCAGCCGCGAGGTGGTCTGCCCAGAGTGCGCCGGCATCGTCTACCCGAAGATCTGCCCGGGCATCATCTGCGCCGTGACGAGCAGCGAGGGCGGGCAGGAGCGCATCGTGCTCACCCGCTATAACGGCCGCACCACGGCGCTCTGGGCGCTCGTGGCCGGCTTCACGGAGATCGGCGAGCCGCTCGAGGACACCGTGCGCCGCGAGGTCATGGAGGAGGTCGGCCTGCGCGTGAAGAACCTGCGGTTCTACAAAAGCCAGCCGTGGAGCTTCTCCGACACGCTGCTCGTGGGCTTCTGGGCGGAAGTCGACGGCGACCCGACGATCCGCGTGGACCACGAGGAACTCAAGGAGGCGCGCTGGTTCGCGCGCGACGAGATCCCCCTGGAGCGCACGGACGACCGTGTGAGCCTGACGGGCGAGATGATCGAGCAGTTCCGCCTGCACGGCGTCCCGAGATAGGAAACGGGCCCCTGGCAAGAAGCGCTTCTTGCCAGGGGCCCGCTCATTGCATGGCGCCGTGCCGCTTAGGCGCGCTTGCGGCGCAGGCAGACGATGAGCGCGACTGCCGCGGCGACCACGGCGGCAACGATGCCGACGGTGACGAAGAGGCCCTGCTCGGTTTCGCTGGACGCGGCTGCGATGGCTGCCTGGTCGCCCGGAGCCTCGCCGTTCTCGTCCACGGGCACGAGTTTCATGAAGCGCTGCGGGTAGTAGCCCTGGTAGGTGTCGCTGTCGAAGTCGTAGTTGCGCGCGTAGCGGACGCCGGCGTCGACGACGCGGAAGCGCGTGCCCGGCGCGAAGGTGACCTCGCACTCGCTGGACGCCGCCGACGCCTCGCCGATGAGGGCGCCCTGCGTCGAGTCCTTGGGGACGTAGACGAGCAGCATGATGCGCGCGTCGTTGCCGTTCAGGAACTCCTTGGCCACGGTCTCGACGAGCGAGGTGCTGAGCACCGGCTTGAAGGTGATGTCCTGGCCGATGAGCGCGGTGACGTTGCTCAGGTCAACGCCGCCCCCGGGGATGAACTCGTCGTCCTCGCACCCGCTGTACACGAGCACGTCCTCATGGATCTTGTAGCGCGAGAGCTCGGCGGCCGTGTTCTGCCCCACGACGGCGAACTCCCCGTACTCGCCCTCGCCGAAGTCGGCGTCGGCCTTGGCCTTGAAGCCGCTCGGCTCGAGCAGCGCGTTGATGGCCGGGTAGTTCGCCGACGTGTACAGGTAGGCGCTCGGCGTGTTCACCGACGACGGGCTCGAGCCCTGGTTGTACTCGGTCTCGGCGACGCCCCAGTCGTGCGCCTGGTCCATGGTGTCGATCTGTGTGTAGTCGGCGTAGGGGTCGTCGGCGGCGGCGCCCTCGACCGTGACGTGCGCGGAGCAGTAGTACAGGCCCGTGTTCGCGAAGACGTCGGCCTCGCCGCCTCCGACCGCGGTCACGGTGCCGTCGGCGGCGATGGTCGCGACGCTGTTGTCGGAGCTCGCGTAGGAGACGACGCCCTCGACGGCGCCGCCGAGTACAAAGGACCCGGTCTGGCCCACCGAGAGCGAAAGCTCGGTGCAGGAGGGCTGCGGGTCGGAGGTAAAGAGCGCGAGGCCGTTCTTCTTGGCATAGTCCACCAGGGCCTCGTTCGACGCGCTGCCGTAGAGGGCGCTCTCGCGGCTTGCCTTCGGGTTGCCCTCGTCGTCGGTGAAGTAGCCGATGGCGTGGTCGGCGAGCTGGGCGACGGAGTCGGGGACCACGATCTTCTGGGCCGTGATGTCGGCGAGGGCGTACTCGCCGATCGACGCCACCCCGTCGGGCACGGTGTAGGTGCCCGTGGCCGCGTCGACGGCAGACCCGAACGCGATGAAGAGCCTCGTGCCGTCGCTGGAAAGAAGGGAGCCGTCGACGAGCTTGAGCTCGCCGCCGTCCTCGAGCGCGACCTCGGCGCTGCTGTAGCGGAAGGCGGCCGGGTCGATGGTCGTGAGGGAGCTGGGCAGCGTCACGGCCCCAAGCCCCGTGCAGCTGCCGAAGGCGTACGCGCCGATGCTGCGGACGCCACCCGTGAACGTGACGCTCGCGAGGCTCCCGCACTGGTAGAAGGCCTTCTTCCCGATGGCGGCGACGCTCGCGGGGACGTCGACGGACGCGACGCCCGAGCCCGAGAACGCCTCGTCGGGGATGGAGGCGAGTCCCTCTGGGAGAGCGATCTCCTGCAGGCTGCTCGCGCCCTTGAACGCGCCCTCGCCGAGCTCGGCCACGGAATCGGGGAGCGCGGCCTTCTGGATGTTCTGGCACCCGGAGAGGGCGAGCGCGCCGATTCGCGCGGTCCCGGCGGCGGGCTCGAACGTCGCCCCCTCGGCGCCCCATCCGGCGGGCACGGCGATAAGGGCGGCGCCGTCCGCCGTGTAGACGCAACCGTCCTTGCTCTTGTATGCCTCGCAGGCCGCGTCGACGTCGAAGGCGACGATGCCCGACGAGCAGCCGGCGAGCGCGCCCTCGTCGAGGCGCTCGAGGCTCGCGGGAAGCTCGACCCGGATGCCGCCGACGGTGCTGTCGAAGGCATCCTTAAAGGCGTTCTTGCCGATGCTGACGACGCTCGGCATGCTGACGCTCGCGAGCTTGGATTGGCCGCGGAAGGCCTCCTCCT
This sequence comes from Coriobacteriia bacterium, assembly GCA_030530145.1. Lineage (GTDB taxonomy): Bacteria > Actinomycetota > Coriobacteriia > Coriobacteriales > Atopobiaceae > Paratractidigestivibacter. The sequence goes on from JAUMVN010000012.1 coordinate 50,794, forward strand.
CGATGACCTCGGCGCTCGAGAGATCGAGGGCCTCCATGCGCCCGTAGTTATCGGGGACGAAGGAGCGGTACCCGAACGTGACCACCGACGAGAGGTCGCAGCTCGTCACGGCAGTCTTCTCGAACGAGCGGCGCGCGAGGGTCTTCACCGAGCCCGCGAGGTCTACCGTCTCGAGCGAGGCGCAGGCCCTGAAGGTGCGCTCGGGGACCTCGGACACGCCCTCGCCGATGGTGACCTTCTGGAGGTTGCCGCAGTACGCGAAGGTGGCGACGCCCCACTCCTGGACGGTGCCCGGGACGCTCGCCTCCTCGAGAGAGAGGCAGCCGAAGAAGGCGTAGTCGCCGATGGACGAGACGCCCGCGGGGATGTCGACCTTCTTGAGGGAGGAGCAGGTGTAGAAGGCGCTGGCGCCGATGCTCTGGAGCGAGGAGGGCAGCGTGACCTCGGTCATGGACGTGCAGTCGTTGAAGGCCCTCTCGCCGATGCTCGTCACGCCTTCGGGCACGGTGGCCCCGGTCACGGAGTAGGCGCGCTCGAAGGCGCCGTCCGCGATCTCCGTCACGGGCAGGGCGCCTAAGGTCGAGGGAATCTGCAGCTCGCCGCCGTCTCCGACATAGCCCGTGATGACGGCGGAGTCGAGCTCGTTCTCGTAGACATAGCCGTCGGGCGATGTGGTGGAGGCGAGCGCGGCGGCGGGGCATGCCAGGATGGCCGCGCAGGCAATGAGAAGGGCGGCCAGCAGGCGGCGGGCCGGCGCGGTGCGGACGGTGGTCGTGACTCGCATGGTGCCTCCTCGTATGTTCGGGGACGTACCTGCGATGATACCGCCTCCGCCCGCGGTTGCGCCCGCGAATGGCCGGCGACTCGGCGCCTAGAGAACGAACTTCTCGATGACTTCGGCGACGCCGCCGGCGTCGTTGTCGTCGGCGCAGACGTAGTCGGCGGCGGCCTTGGCGTCGTCGCTTGCGTTGGCGACGGCGCAGCCGAGGCCGGCGGCTTCGATCATGGCCAGGTCGTTGGTGTTGTCGCCGATGGCGATGGTGTCCGCGACGTCGATGCCGAGCAGCTCGGCGAGGGCCGCGAGGCCGGCGCCCTTGTTCACGCCGTGCGGGTTGAACTCAAGGTAGCGGTTGCTGGAGTAGACGACGTCGAGGCCCTCGGTGACGCCTTCGCGGGCGAGCTCCTCCTCGCAGGCGCGCAGGCGGTCGAGGTCGGTGTCGGCGAAGAGGATCTTCGTCAGGGGCGTGCCGCGCAGGAAATCGAGGGTCGGCTCGCTCGTCTCGACGATGTTCATGCGGCCCTCGATGTAGACGCGCTCCCAGTCGTAGTAGTTCCACAGGTAGACTGGGTCGAGCGTGTACAGATGGATGCAGAGGTCGTGCTCGATGCCGTAGCGCCACAGGCGCTCTGCCGCCTCGAAGGGAAGCTCTGCCTTGCGCAGCGGCTCGGGCGACGAGTTGCGGGTGAGTGCGCCGCCGTTGAAGCTGATCACATATTCGTCGTCGCGCCCGTCGAGCCCGAGCTCCTCGAGCACATCGGTCACGGTGCCGTAGGGGCGGCCGGTTGCGGGGACGAACTTGACGCCCTTCTCGCCGGCGGCGGCGATGGCGTCGCGGACGCGGGCGGGGATCTTGTGGTCGGAGTCGAGCAAGGTCTCGTCGAGGTCGCAGGCGATCAGCTTGTACATGTGGCTCTCCTTTGCCGGCGGATTGCGGGGCGACGTCCTCGCCCATTCTAGGTGATGGCGGGCGGCGGGTCGGCGTGCTCGTCCGGCTCGTTGCGCGGCGCATGGGCGGGGGCCGCCATGGGCTACCATAATGGCAAACGACTTTGCCCGAGGAAGGACCCGCGCCATGGAGCTTGAGCGGATCGCGACGAACACGTACGACTTCGAGAACGTGCGCAGGAACCGCTACGTCTACGTGGACAAGACGGGCCTGCTCTACCCGCTGGTCAACGGCTCCATCGGCAACCAGTTCTTCCTCTCGCGCCCGCGCCGCTTCGGCAAGTCGCTGCTCATCTCGACCATCCAGAAGCTCTTCGAGGGCCGGCGCGACCTCTTCGAGGGGCTTGCCATCGGCTTGCTGCCATGGGATTGGGGCCAGATCTACCCGGTGCTGCGGCTCGATCTGAGCACTTGCTCGGGGGAGACGGTCCATGAGGTCGAGGCGTCAGTCGAGGTGGCCCTTCAGCGAGAGTCCGAGAGGCTCGGCGTTCCCCTGCGTGACGCCGAGGCCCTGCGCGACCGTTTCCGCCTGCTCGTCGAGGACCTCGCGGCCACGAGTCCTGCGGGCCAGATCGTCCTTCTTATCGACGAGTACGACAAGCCGCTCACCCGCTGGGTCGGCACCCCCGAGGTCGCTCCGTTCCAGGCCTTCCTCAAGTCGTTCTACTCCATCGTCAAGCTCACCGAGTCCAAGCAGCGCTTCTGCCTCATGACGGGCGTGTCGAAATTCTCGAAGGTGTCTGTCTTCTCGGACCTGAACAACCTGACCGACCTCACGATGAGCCCGTACGCCACGAAGCTGCTGGGCTACACGCACGACGAGGTCCGCGCGAACTTCCCCGGGCGCCTTGCCGCGCTCGCGGAGTCGCTGGGCACCGGCGTCGACGCCGCATTCGACCGCCTCGTGGGCGCTTACGACGGCTACTGCTTCGACCGGGCCATGGTCCCCGTCTTCAACCCTGTGTCGCTCGGCAGCGCGCTGAGGGACCTGCAGCTCTCGTCTTACTGGTTCGAGACCGGCACCCCCGGCTGGCTTATGTCCTATGCCAAGAAGGAGCCCATGCAGGTCGATTCGTGCTTCCTCGACGAGTCCGACCTCGGCACATTCGAGCCGGCGAGGCCGTCCATGCCGTCGGTGCTTTTCCAGACCGGATACTTGACCATTAAGAACGCCTGGGACCAGGGCATGGGCTCGACCTACGAGCTCGGCTTCCCGAACCTCGAGGTCGCGGCGGGCTTCAACCGCTGGCTCGCCAACGCCTACACCTGCGACGACGTCGGAAAGACGAGCAGCTGGGCCTTCATGTGCCGCCGGGCGGTGTCCGAGGGCGACGTCGAGTCCTTTATGGAGTCGCTGCAGAGCTTCTTCTCCTCGATCGGCTACGACCTCACCGACCGACTCAGCGAGCAGGCCTACCAGTGCGTGGTCGTGGCGATCCTGCGGTTCATCGGCGTCCATCTTAATGCCGAGGTCAGGACCTCGCGCGGTCGCATCGATATGGTCATCGGGTCGGCGGGCCACGTATTCGTGATAGAGCTCAAGGTCGCGTCGGGCGATCGCGCCGGCGAGGCGGCGGCCCGCGACGCCATCGCGCAGATCCGCGAGCGCGGCCACGCGGACCCCTACCGCGCCTCCGGCGACGAGGTGGTGCTCCTCGGCGTCGCCTTCGACTGCGAGACCCACAACGTCGGCGCCTGGCTCTGCGAGCCGCTGTAGGCGATTAAGTTGCTGTTCGGGGGACAGGTTCGCGTTTCCTTTGGTTTTAAGGAGGCAGGATGCGCAAGCAGATCGCGGCATTCGCCCTTGCGGCGGTGGTGGCGCTTTCGATCGCGGCCTGCTCGCCCTCGGCGCCGCGGACGCAGGCAGGCCAAGGGGCTGCCGGTCAGGAGGAGGGGACGGCCCGCGATCCCGCGGCGGACGCCGGCGACGCCGACGCGACGGGCGCCGTCGCGGCCTCCGACGACGCTTCAGATGCCGCCGCCGATGCGAACGCCCCCAACGCCGACGATCTCCGCGCCGCCCTCAACATTACCGAGCGCTACTACGACGATCTGAGCCACGGCGAGAAGCCTGCCGCATACCAGAAGTACATCGTCTTGCACGACACCGAAGGCGAGTCGAGCCCGGCGGACACCATCGATTGGTGGGAGTCCAACGGCAGTTACGTCGCAGCCCACTTCGTCGTGGGCCGTGACGGCAGCATCTACCAGTGTGTTCCTCTCGACTGCATCGCGCACCACTCGGGATACGGCGAGACGGGCAACAACGAGGCCTTCGGCGTGACGGATCAGTCGCGCGATGACATGCGCGGCACCGCGTCCATCGGCTCCGCTTACGCCGACTACGGCATGAATTCGTACTCAGTCGGCATCGAGATGGTTCACGTCGGCGGCTCCGGCGACTACCCGGCCGCCCAGCTCGCCGCCGTCGACGGGCTTATTGCCTACATCGACGCGTATTATGGCTTTGAGAGCACCATCATCGACCACAAGACGTGGCGCTCGACGAACTCCGATACGTCCGCCGAGTTCGCCGCTTATCTTGCCAACTACCAGACCACCCGCACTCACGACGGGTCGGCGCGCTGAGGCCGTCGACGTCGCGCATTTGATAACTTTCCAGCCGCGCCTTTTGAAGAGACGAGGAGAAGACCATGTTCTGTAGTCACTGCGGGTCCGCGATCGACGAGGACGCTAAGTTCTGCGCTTGCTGCGGAAAGCCTGTGAGCGTGCCCGAGGGCGATGGCTTCGACACAATCGACGGCGTGGCCTTGGGCGAGAGCGACGTGACGACCAAGCTTGGCGGCGCGGCCCCGGCCCCGAGCCCTGCCCCTACTCCGGTGCCGTCGCCTGCGCAGTACCCCGAGCAGGCCCAGCCTGCCGCAAAGAAGCCCGGCGTCCCGAACGGCGCCGTCTTTGCCGTCGTGGCCGTCGTGGCGGCGGCTCTCGTCGCAGGCGGCCTCTTTCTGTACAACAAGATGGAACAGGACTCTGCGGAGCGGGCCCAGGCCGAGGCAGCGGCCGCCCAGGAGCAAGCCGACGCCGACGCAACGGCGGCCGCGGCCGCTGAGCAGACCGCGAACTCCGGCAAGAAGCTCACCGTGACCCTCGCCGGCTCCGACACGACGGCGTTCCCCACCGTGAGCGCCTCCATCAAGGTCGTCGACGCCGACGGAAACGCCGTCACCAGCCTGACTGCCGGCGACGTCAAGCTCACCGAGTCGTCCGCCGGCGGCGCCGCAAAGGGCGCTGCGATCGTCAGCTTCGTGTCCAACGGCGGCGGTTCTTACCAGCTGAGCTTTACCGCGCAAGACGCGAAGGACGATGCCGAGCAGCGCACGGCGACCATTGCGTGCGCCTCGGGGAACTACGAGTGGGACGAGGTCGGCGTCTCCTATACCGCCCCTGCCAAGAAGAGCGAGAGCTCGTCGAGCGGCGATTCCAAGCAGACCACGACCACCCAGATCCTCGTGGTGACCACGGACAAGTCGGCCGACTACATGCTGCCCTCCAGCGATTGCGCGTATTACTCCGAGTCCGACATCAAGGGTCTTTCCGATTGGGAGCTCTACCTGGCCCGCAACGAGATCTACGCGCGTCACGGCCGCGGCTTCAGCAACGACGACCTGCAGCGCTACTTCAACAGCAAGTCCTGGTACCGCAGGACCTGCGACCCCGATAAGTTCGACGAGTCCGCGCTCAACAAGTACGAGAAGGCCAACGCCTCGATGATCCTCGCCCGCGAGAAGGCCATCGGTTCTCAGTACATCTAGTCGCAAAGACGCGCGTTGGTGCTGCAGGGCGCTTCGCCCGCGGCGTGCGAGGGGGCGCCTCCTTTGCCGCATATCGTGGTAAAATTTTGTCACGATTTGCGGCAAAGGAGGCGCCCATGCGCATCATCTCATCCAAGACGCTGCGCAACGACTACGCTGGCGTGGCGGCGGAGGCGCACGAGACTGGCGAACCTATTTTTGTTACCAAGAACGGTGCGGAGGACGTCGTGCTCATGAGCCACGAGGCCTACCTGGAGCGCGAGGCCGCGCTGAACGAACGCGCCGCGGTGCTCGAGGCGGAGGCGGAGTACCTGCGTACGGGCAAGTCGTACTCGCTCGCCGAGGTCCGCTCCATGCTCGCAGCCGCCCGCGACGCAGCCGTCGTTGCGTGATGGCCGTGCTTCGCTTCCTTCCTCAGGCATATGAGGACCTGCGCAAGCTCGACGAATATCATGTGATGAACGGTGGCCGCGGCCCTTTTCCGTCTGACGCCGTGTTGGATAAGGTCGCGTTACTCGAGACGTATCCGCTGTTGGGTCCGATTCATCAGGACCGCGTGTTGGCCAGCCGAGATTTCCGGAAGCTTCTTGCCGGCCGTTGGGTTGTGATCTATCGAGTAGAGGACGACCTGGTTGTTATCTATCGGGTGTTCCACCAGCGCTCAAATTACGCTACTAAGTAAAGCGGCGGTTGCTTTGTAAGGACGGTTGCTGACGGCATGGCGCCCGTAGACCAAGAATTGGGGAGCACGGTATGGCAGGCACCAAGGCGGACGCGGCCAGGTTCGCGCGCGAGTGGTCGGGCAAGGGAGACGAGAACCAGGACACCCAGCGCTTCTGGATCGGCTTCTTCCAGGATGTGCTCGGCTGCGAGGACGCCATTCAGCGCCTGCGCTTCGAGGTGCCCGTGCAGACCGCCGCGTTGTGAAAACAAGCCTGATGGCAGGAATAGGGGCCTTTGCGTTGCGTAAATCGGCCTGATGGCAAGAATTTCTTGCCATCAGGCCGATTTGCGCAACACGCTGCCGCCCAAGGTTGCCATCAGAGCGGTTTTCGCGACGCCCTTCGCCTGCGGCTCAGCTGGTGACTTTGGAGAAGGTCGTGCCAGCTGTGTCCAAGGTGAGCATGAAGCGGTTGCGGTCGCCGCGCATGACGATGACGCTCGCCTCGAAGGGCCTCATGTGCTGGTCGAAGGTAGTGCGCAGCACGCGCAGGGCGGCGCACCCCGGCTCGAGCTCCAGCGCGCGGGCCTCGGCACCGTCGAGGCTCACGGCCTCGTAGACCTCGGTCGCGCGCGCGGGCATGCGGCCCGACGCGTCGGCGATGATTGTGTAGAGCGAAGCCGTGAGCGTCTCTTTGTTGAGCTCGGGGCAGATGTCTGAAGGCACGAAGGCGGTTACGTACTGCATGGGCCTCTCGTCGGCGTAGCGCACGCGGCGGATCTCCCAGACCTCGGTGCCCTCGGGGATGCAGAGGCGCTTGGCGATGCCGCCCTTCGCCGCGCGCTTGCGAAGGCTGATCACGCGTGAGGAGGGGGTCTTGCCGAGGGCGCATATCTCCGCGGTGAAGTTGAACGCCGTGTCCAGCGTGTGCGCGTCTCGCTTGAAGTTGACGAAGGTACCGCGCCCGCGCCGGCGAATGATGGTGCCGTCGTCGACGAGGTCCTGGAAGCAGCGCCGGACCGTCCCGCGCGATAGGCCCAGCGCGTCGGCGATGTCCTGCTCGCGCGGCAGCGGCGTCGAGTCGTCGAAGGCGCGCGTGGCGATGAGCTGCAGAACGCGGTCCTTGAGCTGCTGGTACAAGGGGGTGTTCCCCTCCGGGTCGAGCGGCTCGCTCGCGAGCGTCTGAAGCATGTTCATGTTCGCGTCCTCCGTTGCAGATATGGCATGTCCTGTACATGAGCGGCTTCGCGGGCTTTTTGGCGCGCCCAGTCCCGGCCGTCCCTATTCTATAGGTGCAGCAAGTACAGTAACAACTGTACAAAGCAAACATTGGAAGTCAAGCAGGAGCACGAACGAAAGGAACCGCAATGAAGCCCACCAAGCCCGCCGCCCAGATGACCGTCAAGGAGCTCGCCCGCTACATCGACCAGTCGGTCCTGAAGCCCGAGTTCACCGTCGAGGACATCAAGAAGTACGCCCAGGAGGGCATCGACTTCGGCTGCAAGACCATCTGCATCAACCCCGCTAGCCTCGAGGTCGTCGCTCCCATGGTCGAGGGCACCGACACCGGCCTCTGCGTGGTCTGCGACTTCCCGTTCGGTCTGGCCACCACCGAGGCCAAGGCCATCCTCGCCGAGGAGTACTGCTCCAAGTACGAGATCGAGGACCTCGACATCGTCGCCAACTACGGCTGGCTGCGCTCCGGCCTCCACGACAAGGTCGTCGCCGACCTCAAGCCGCTCGTCGAGGTCTGCCACAAGCACGGAACCAAGGTGAAGGTCATTATCGAGACCGAGTCCCTTACCGACGAGCAGATCGCCGCCGGCACTCGCTGCGCCGTCGAGGCGGGCGCGGACTTCATCAAGTCCTCCACCGGATTTTTGACCGGCCACGAGTCCGAGGGCGCTTCCCCGCGCGCCGTCAAGCTCATGATGGACGCCGCCAACGGCGAGGTCGCCGTCAAGGGCTCCGGCTGCATCCGCACTCGCGAGCACTTCCTGCAGCTCATCGACATGGGCATCGACCGCATGGGCGTCGGCTACCGCTCCACCCCGGTCGTGCTCGGCTGCACCCCCGAGGAGGCTAAGAATCTCTAGGCCGCGGCTTTGCTGGCGGGAAACGCCGGTTCTTGCCCTAGCGCCTACCTGGGTTAATTGCTGGAAGTCGCAGCTTCACCCTTGCTTTGAGCCCAGGGGCCGAGTCGTTAAAGCGGCCCGGCCCCAACGTTTTTGCGCCGATGAGGGCGCTCGGCAAGCGCCGCGGCGCCGCGAGACGGTCTGATGACAAGGGTGCAGCATGCGTCGGTGAATAGTCGCGCGTATTGAGTAACCTAAACCGGAAATACTGAGTAGCCTGGCCGAAATCGAGTCATTTACACAGGATTCAGAGTCAAATACGACCGGCATACTCGGCAATTCCAGATTTAGCTACACAATACGGATGATCTTCCCTGAAGAGGGGTGCCGTAGAAGGGCGCCGGAGCCCCGAAAAGCACCTATCGGGGCCTGCGCGGCCGCCGCGCCACAACCGCGACGCCACCAACGCTCCCCCTCGGGCACCTGGGCCCACCTGGAGGCGCGGCATGCGCGTCGCGAAAAACGGCCTGATGGTCAGAAGGGGATGGCGGCCTGCGCGTTCCTCTTGCTGAGTGTGCCGAGGCGTTAGGGTACTTCTCACCAAGTACCCTAACTATTTAACTATTGACAAAAACCCAGTTGGCAAGAAGCCCGTCCATCTTTCGGGTGTCTTAGCCTACTTGTGGGGAAGTACCTAAACAATTTAACCATCGACAAAAGCCGGCCGGGAGGCGCCCGGTCCTTCTTCCCAACAAGGGACGGATCGTGTGCGCGGTGGTGAGAAGGGCAACGTTGTACGGGAGGCGCGGACCATAATCGACGGACATGCGACGCGGCAAGCCGTAGGGGGAACTGCGATGGAGCGGGGAGGAGTGATGTAAGAAGGGAGACGAACGCGGGCCGCCCGGCCGCTCGCGGAATGCCGGCGGCGCGGAGCCGCGGTTTGTGTCATAGTCGAATGACCGCGTCCGCACGGGGCGCGAGAGTCCAAGGGGGTCAGGCATGGCACGGCACGAGGCTGCTAACGTTCGAGCGAGCGAGCGCGAGGATTCGCGTGTCCTTCTCGGCGGCGCCGTGCTTCTTGCTTCCGACCTCAACCTACTTCTACTTACCTGCGCGCGTTAGGTGCCGTTGAACACCTGCGCGCGTGACTTGAGCCGCCTGCCCATGCCCGGGTAGCGGCTTTTTTCTGCGGCCCGCGCCGGCCGCGACCCGACCCCGCCACAAGCCGCGCCCACCGTCTGGACGGGCGCCCAAACGATTGGGATGACTATGACCCGCAAGATCCACATCTTCGATACCACCCTGCGCGACGGCGAGCAGTCGCCCGGCGCCTCAATGAACACCGAGGAGAAGCTCGTCATCGCCCAGCAGCTCATCCGCATGGGCGTCGACGTGATCGAGGCCGGCTTCCCCATCAGCTCGCCCGGCGACTTCCGCTCCGTGCAGGAGATCGGCCGCCTGGCCGGCGACGCCTGCACCGTCTGCGGCCTGACGCGCGCCGTCGAGAAGGACATCGACCGCGCGGCCGAGGCCCTCGCGACCGCCAAGCGCCCGCGCATCCACACCGGCCTGGGCGTCTCTCCCTCGCACCTGCGCGACAAGCTGCACATCACCGAGGACGAGTGCATCGAGCGCGCCCGCCACTGCGTCTCGTACGCCAAGAAGTACGTCGAGGACGTCGAGTTCTACGCTGAGGACGCCGGTCGCTCCGACCAGGACTTCCTCATCCGTGTGATCCAGGCCGCCGTCGACGCGGGCGCCACCGTCGTGAACATCCCCGACACCACCGGTTACAGCCTGCCCGAGGACTTCGGCGCGCGCATCAAGAGCCTCTCGGACAACGTTATCGGCATCGAGAACGTCATCATCTCGGTCCACACCCACAACGACCTGGGCATGGCTACCGCGCTCGCGCTGCAGGGCGTGAAGAACGGCGCCCGCCAGATCGAGTGCACCATCAACGGCCTGGGCGAGCGCGCCGGCAACACCGCGCTCGAGGA
>JAUMVN010000041.1 GCA_030530145.1 Coriobacteriia bacterium
CTCGATCTCGGCGAGGAGCATCTGGTGGGTCTGGGGGTTGAGCTTCACGCGGGCGGGCTAGGGCTCGGGGCCGAGCGCGAAGAGCGTGTCGATCACGAGGAAATCGTCGCCGTTCGCCTCCGGGAAGTGGTCGAAGTGCGAGGCCGGGTCCACCGCGAGCCAGCGCTCGATCTCCTCGGAAGGGCCGTCCGCGCCGCTGATGCTCCTCTGCCCCCGGTCGCGCGGGCGCTCGAAGTAGCTGAAGAGGACATCATCGTGGATGCTGATGAACTGGTAGCGGTCGCCGACGAAGGTCGCTTCCGCGACGATGGCCTGGTGGTGGCACACGTACTCCATGAGCTTGTCCGGATAGAGCACCGCGATGCGCCCGCAGCGCTCTTCGGGCGCCGGGTCGCGGCGGTAGTATTCAAGGTCGCGGGGCTCGTCGAACCAGAACACCGGGTACATATACGCCCAGCTCAAGGGGCCGTGGATGGACGGGAACGGCTCGACCAGGCCGTCGAGCCAGCCCCATGCCTCCGGCGCGCGGCGCAGCACGCCGAGGTCGGGGCGCGCGGCCGCGTCCCCATGGTCGTCCCAGATGTGCTCCAGGTAGCAGAAGAGCTGGTCGCCGTGGCGATACATCCCGGCCGTCAGCAGCTCGCCCGCGGCGACGCGCGCGGCGGCGTCGCGGGCCGCCCGCGCGACGGCCTCGGCGAGCGCGGCCTCCGAGGTGCCCTTCTTCACAGCCGCGCGGTAAGACGCGCGCTCAATGCGCTTGGTCATCGCTCCTCCAATGTCAGGGTCACGTCCTTGCAGTCGACCTTGGTCGCGAGCGCGTTGCCCGCGTAGACGCCCTCGCGACGGACCGCTCCCTTGACGGACACGTTGTGCGCCGAGCGGACATAGACCGCGGGGACCTCATGCTCGTAGACGCCGCGAGCGCTCGGCTGCTCGTCGAAGAGCACCGGCTGCTGCGTCCCCTGGGCGCGCTGGGTCAGGCGCAGGCCCTCTATGGACACGTCCTCGATGAGCGCGTCCTTCTCGCCGGCGATGAAGACGCAGCTCTCGGACGTCATGTCCATATGGTCGAACGTGACGTTGCGGATGATTCCCGGCCGCGGTGCGGACGGGACGGCGCGCGGCGTGGCCGAGATGAAGATCGGCTCGCCCTTGCCCCACCAGCGCGGGGCGAAGTCCCGCTGCGGGCAATCGGCATAGCGCAGGGTGTTGCCGCTCACGTGGTGCACGTGCACGTCCTCCACGACGCCGCCGTCGCGCACCCAGATGCCCACACCGCGGCTGCAGTCGCGGAACACGCAATCCGAGAGCATGACGCCCCTGATGGCCCGGGCCGTCTCGGTCCCGATCTTCAGGGCCGAGTCGTGGGAGCGGAGCACGCAGCCCGAGATCACGATGTTCTCGCAGGCGCCGTACTTATCCGCCATGGGAGCCGTGTTCTTGACGACTATGGCATCGTCGCCCGTCTCGACGATGCAGTTCGAGATCACCACGTCTTTGCAGGTATCCGGGTCGATGCCGTCGTTGTTGGCACCGCGAACGTCGTTGAGCACGCGCACGCCGTCTACGACCACGCGCCAGCAGCCCGCCATGTGCAGCGTCCAGAACGCGGCATCGCGGAAGGTCACGCCCCTGACCGTCAGGTCCTCGACATCCTCGAAGAAGGTCGTGCGCGGACGCTCCCAAGCCGGCGTGCGGACGTTCTTCGGGCACTCGTGGAAACCGCCGTCCGCGTCATCGTCGTAGAAGACCTTGTCTCCTTGGCCGTATACGGTGCCCGGCCCCTCTATGCCGATGTCGTGCGCATGCCGGGCAAAGAGGAAGCAGCCGCCGTCCCAACCGGCGTTCTCGGTGTCGTCGTCGAACTCCGCGGCGAAGTCGATGCCGTCCGCCGGGTCGAGCGAGGCCACGAGCCATGCGCCGGGACCCAGGCGCAGCGTGACGTTGCTCTTCAGGACGAGCGATCCAGAGAGAAACGCTCCGGCAGGGACGACGACGGTGCCGCCGCCGGCCCGGGCCGCGGCGTCGATGGCAGCCTGGATCGCCTCGCGGTTGTTCGTCGGCTGCGGTGCGGGCGCGGCGACGTTCTCGTCGGAGCCGAGCGCCCCCGGGAGCAGCAGCGCGGCGTCGGCCACCGCCCCGAAGGCTGTGATGTCGTATTCCATGGATGCGAGCCTTTCTCAAACGCGCGCCGCCCGGCGGCGCGGCCGGTTTGGAAGGCGATGATACTCATTTCTCTTTGACGCGTTTGAGTTATTGGAACGCTTCAAATATGGGTCTATAAAACCGGTTTACCTGGTCAGGGAATCCAAGAGCCGGGACTCGGGCGTCCCGCGGCAATCCGTATACGGGGGCAAAAGACGCGCAAACGGTCGGGGCTCCGTCACCCGCGGCTGTCCAGGCACTCGACGTATGCTCGCCCAAGGTTATCGGGCGGGGGCTACTCGGAGAAGTCGAATTAAGACGCAGAGATGTTGGCCGCGCTCGGCTCACGCATGCCTATATCGCACGCATCTCTGCGTCTTGTTCTAGACCTCGACGCCGGCGAGCCGGCAGTATTGGTCCAGGTTGCTGCGGAAGACGAGCTCGACGGAGCCGCGCTGCACGCTCTCGGCGGGCACCTCGCCGCGCAGCAGGTAATCGCCCAGAACCCGGGCGCCGCGGTACGCGATGCCCACCGGGTCCTTATAGACGATGTTCGTGAAGATGCCGCGGCGCATGGCGATGGCGTTCTCCGGAAAGAGGTCGCTCGCGATGACGGTGATCTGGCCGGCGCGCCCGAGCTCCAGCAGCGTGTCCGCCACGACCTCCGAGCCGACGGCGAAGACGCTGCACACGAGGCCCGGGGCGTCCTTGTCGGAAAGAAGCGACGCGAGCTTCCGGCGCAGCTCGTCGACGTCGGTGTGGGCGCCGAACAGGTCGAGCACCGCGTAGTCGAGGCCGCGCTCGTCGAAGTAGGCGTGGAACGCCCGCGCAACGTCGGCGTGCGAGTCAGTATGCGGGTCGCCGGCGAGCAGCAGGATCTTCTTCGAGCCCTGGACGCCGGGCAGCAGGTTCGCCGCCTGCTCGGCCATGAGGCTGCCCGCCTCGGCATACGCCGCGACCGTCGCGCACAGCCTGCCCGTGTGGGGGCGGTCGCCGTCGACGAGCACCAGCGCCACACCGCGCCCGGCGATCTTCGTCAGGGTCTCGGTCGTGCCCGTCTCCACCGGGGCGTAGGCGATCAGGCCGTCGGGCCGCTCGCCCTTCTCGCGCTCGTCCATGAGCTGCGCGAGCGCCTCGCCGTAGCGGCCCATCTCATAGGGGCGGTACTCGAAGGTCAGCCCATGGTCGCGGGACTCCTGGGCGAACTGCTCGACGCCGCGCCACAGGTAGGCAAAGTAGAAGCTGCCCTCCTGCGCGGCGGACGGCAGCATGACGACGACGCGAATGTCCTTGCGGCGGAGGATCGAGGCGCTCTCGTTGCGATGGTAGCCGAGCTCCTCGGCGCACGTCAGGATCTGGGCGCGGACGGCGTCCGAGACACCGGGCTTGTTGGAGATCACCTTGTGGACGGTGTTCACCGAGACGCCGACCTGCGCGGCGATGTCTTTCATGGTCACACGGGAGCTGCTCATTGGTTCCTCGTTGCTTAGGGGCGGCGTCGCGCCGCGGTATGCGAATCGTTCACCATATTACCGTGTGAAGAGAATACCTTTCACACCTAGACGGTAAGCGGTTGAGCGTCGTCTCCCTTGTTGCCGTCGGCTCCCAGGCCGAGGCCCGCGAGGATCCCCGCAACGGACGGCAGCTCGACGTCGGGCGCGAAGGCTCGCACGAGGCCCGAGACCGCCTGGACCAGATAGCCGCGCTGAGCCTCGTCCATATCCGTGAGCTGCGAGAACATGGCGGGAAGGGTCTCGGAGAGGTTCCCCTTGAGCCCGGCGAGCGTGTCCTGGCCGCCGGCATACAGCACCGAGAAGAGCGCGTTCACGAAGCCGGCTCGCTCCTCGCGGGTCATGGAGCAGATCCATTGGTTCAGGCTCTGGTCGAGATAGCCGGCGGTCCTGGAGATGCCGTCCACCTGGGCGAACGCATCCCCCTCGACGACCCAGCTGAACGGGTCGTGCTGGGTCGCGCCGACGCTCGTGGAGCGCACCACGGCGTAGGTCTCCTGCTGCTCGAACATCATGCCGATAAGGGACGACTCGGGCACGGTCTTGCTCAGCTTCGCGCAGCGCTGCGCATAGTCGGCGGAGGCGAGCGTCTCGGCGGTGAACCCGGGCCCGTCGTGCGAGAAGACACGCTCGATGCGCTCGAAGGTAGCGGGTTTGCAGTGTGCGGCGGCGTAGACGGCGAGGTTGCCGCCCTTGGAGTGCCCCCCGACGTATATCCGGCCCTTGACGGAGCGCGCCGCGCGCTCAAGATACTGAACGGCGCGGAGCTGCGACGGAACGCCCGTCTCGAAGGCCATGTTGAAGTCTTCTTTCCAGCCGACGAGCGAGTTGTCGGTGCCGCGGAAGCTCACGTAGGCGTCGCCGTTGGGGAAGCGCAGCGTGCAGGCGGCGAACTGCTTCTCCTGCTCCTCGCTCGTCTCGCTCACGTAGGACGCGAGGCGAACTCCGCGCAGGCGGGGCGAGGCCACGACGGCGGTGAGAAGCGCCACGAGCCCGGCCGGGTCCCAAAGGCCCTCGGTCATGTGCGCGAACCAGTCAGCGCGGAACAGCTCATGGAGGCCCGCGCCGCGCACCGTCCGGGCCGCCTTCGCCTCGTCCGGCAACCGGTAATACGAGAGGCACGCGAGCACGAGGCTGTCCACGTCCGAGAGCGGCAGCTCATCGAACCCGCGGAACTCCCGCCCCAGGTAATCGACTATGTTTTCTTCGGCTTGAGCCATTTAGCATCTCCCACAAACATGCGCCTCATCACTACAGACAGGACTCGAGCTCAGCCCTGTGCTCGTTCAGATAGTCCGCCATATACGGAATCGCGAACCGGAGCCTTCCGTAGCCCGGAGCCTCGATAAGAGAGTCCTTGAGCAGGCGCGACCTGATGACGCTTACCTGGCTCGCCGACTTACCCAAGCGCTCCAGCACACCGGAGGTGGCAATCTCCGCATCGCCCTCGGAGGCCATGGCGAGGAGATACCGCAGCCCAGCGGGGCTAACCCTTTGCAGCGCCGGCTCAATAACCGCAGCGTCAAAACGCACACGAGCCGCAGCGACACCCTTCTCTGCGATTTCCTCGTCGATTACGGAGGACGAGCGGCGCTTCGCGCCTTGCCAAACCTGGTATCCAATAAGCTGAATAAGGAAAGGATACCCCTGCGTTTCTCGAACCAGCAGCGCAGCGACCGAATCGGATACATCCCCTTCCTGCAGGTCAGAGATGAAATATAACAAAGTATAACTGACTATAACAAAGTATAACTATCCCGTATTCGCCAACCGTTAGCACGCGAGACATGCGAGCACGAGGCCGTCCACGTATGAGAGCACCAGCTCATGAACCCTCCGAAAACAACTCGGTCGCCTGCCGAATCGTCAGCTTTTGGCAAGAAGAGCCGACCAGGCCGCGTTCGTCTCGGGTAACGACCCCGTCCGCGGACACGCGCTCGGCGGCCGCGCGCACGAGCCCGTCCTCGAAGTCAGGCTCGTTGGACCTGAGAGAGGCCTTCACCAGGTCGGCATCGCAGGCGATAAGCTCCAGGGCGTTCGCCATCGCGGCTATTGCCTTACGGGCCGCCGGCTCATCGCGATAGTGCCGGCACAGGATGTAATACGCGTCCTTAAGGCTCGAGGTCAGCGCCAAAAGGTTCTTCTCGCCTGAAGCGAGGGCGCGGGAGAAAAGCTCGCGTGCGTCCTCATGAGACGGACGGCCCGGCGCCAAGGCGTCGATAAGTACGCAGGTATCGACCATCACCCTAGGCATAGCGCTCGCCCATAAGATCTCGGTCAGCCTGCTTGGAGTCGTCGAGCCACGGAACCGCCGGCAGCGTCTCCACCGTCGAGAGAGCCTGCTCGAACCACTCAAGCGGCGACTTCAAAACAGTCTCGTGCTTGGAGAGCACGACATGATCGCCGTCGAAGGAGATATCGACGCTATCGCCCGCCTGGACCGAAAGCGCGTTAAGCACAGAAGGCGGCAGCGCGACGCATGAGCTGTTGCCGTTCCTCGTGATCTTTCGCGTCACCGTCTCCATTTCAGCCTCCAAATGTACGTACTTGACGTACGTACATAGTAGCGAATTATGCCATCATTTAGCTCGAGAGACCTAGACCTACCCCTTCGGCTTCCAGCGGCGGCGGGTCGCGTGGGCGCTGCCCTTGCGGGCACCGGCCTTGAGGCGCGCCATGACGTCGTCGGCGCTCGCGCCCTCGAGGCGGCTCTTGACCTCGACGAGCTGGTCTCGGGCGGCGGCCGCACGCTCGAAGTCCATCTCCTCGGAGGCACGGACCATCTCGGTCTGCAGGCCGGCCGCCAGCTCCTCGAGCTCCGCGCGGGAAAGGTCGCCTAAGTCGAGCACATGACGATCCCCGGGCGCGCCCTGCTCGTCGGCGCCCTCACCCGAGGCGGTGTAAAACGCGCCGTGCCCGAGCTCGTCGCCGCGGCTGCGCTTGCGCTTGCCAACGTTGTCGTCCGCCTCGGCGATAAAGGCGCTGATGTCGTTGATGGCCTTATGCACCGTCTTCGGCACAATGCCGTGCTCGGCGTTGAACGCCTGCTGCAGCTCGCGGCGGCGCGCGGTCTCGTCGATGGCCACGCGCATGGAGTCGGTGACCACGTCGGCGTACATGATGACCTGGCCTTTTGCGTTTCTCGCCGCGCGGCCCATGGTCTGGATGAGCGAGCGGCGGTTGCGCAGGAAGCCCTCTTTGTCCGCGTCGAGGATGGCCACAAGCGAGACCTCGGGGATGTCCAGGCCCTCTCGCAGCAGGTTGATGCCCACGAGCACGTCGATGCGGCCCTCGCGCAGGTCGCGGATGATCTCCACGCGCTCGAGCGTGGCGGTGTCCGAGTGCATGTAGTTGACGCGGATGCCCTCGTCGAGCAGGTGGTCGGTCAGGTCCTCGGCCATGCGCTTGGTCAGCGTGGTCACGAGCACGCGCTCCTTCTTTGCCACCCGCGCTTTGATCTCCTCGATGAGGTCGTCGATCTGCCCCTCGACGGGGCGCACCTCGACCTCCGGGTCCAGGAGCCCCGTCGGCCGGATGATCTGCTCCACGCGCTGCTGGGAGACGGACTCCTCGTAGTCGCCCGGCGTCGCGCTCACGTAGATGAACTGCGGCACGCGGCCCTCGAACTCGTCGAAGCGCAGGGGTCGGTTGTCCAGTGCAGAGGGCAGGCGGAAGCCGTGTTCAACCAGGGTGACCTTGCGCGAGCGGTCACCCTCGTGCATGCCGCGGATCTGCGGCACGGTCACGTGGCTCTCGTCGATGATGCAGACCATGTCCGAGGGAAAGTAGTCGATGAGCGTGTAGGGCGGCTCGCCCGGCTGGCGCCCGTCCAGGTGGCGCGAGTAGTTCTCGATGCCGTTGCAGAAGCCCATGGTCTCGAGCATCTCGAGGTCGTAGGCCGTGCGCTGCGAGAGGCGCTGGGCCTCCAGGAGCTTGTCGGCCGCCTTGAGCTCGGCCACGCGCCCCTCGAGCTCCTCGCTGATGGTCTTGAGCGCGCGGCCGACTTTCGGTCGCTCCGTCACGTAGTGCGACGCCGGCCAGATGGGGATGGCGTCGAACTCGCGCACGACCTCGCCCGTGACGCTGTCCACCTCGGCGATGAGCTCGACCTCGTCGCCGAAGAAGCTCACGCGCAGCGGGTTCTCGGCGTAAGGCGGAAAGACGTCCACGGTGTCCCCGCGGACGCGGAACGTCCCGCGTGCGAGGTCGTAGTCGTTGCGGTCGTATTGGATGTCGATAAGGGCCTTTATGAGGTCGTCGCGCTCGAGCGGCTCGTCTTTGCTCACGTTCGGCGCGAGGCCCGCGTAGTCCTGCGGGCTGCCGATGCCGTAGATGCAGGAGACAGACGCGACCACGATGACGTCGCGTCGCGAGAGCAGGCTCGAGGTGGCCTGGTGGCGGAGCTTCTCGACCTCCTCGTTGATGGAGGAGTCCTTCTCTATATAGGTGTCCGTCTGCGGGACGTAGGCCTCGGGCTGGTAGTAGTCGTAGTAAGAGACGAAGTACACGACGGCGTTGTTCGGGAAGAACTCCCGCATCTCGGAGGCCACCTGTGCGGCCAGAGTCTTGTTCGGCTCCATGATGAGCGTCGGGCGGTTCAGGGCCTCGATGGTCTTTGCCATGGTGAAGGTCTTGCCCGAGCCCGTGACGCCCATGAGGGTCTGGTAGCGAAGCCCGTCCTCTACGCCCTGCGCGAGCTTTTGGATAGCCTGAGGCTGGTCGCCCGCCGGCTCGAAGGCGGACACGACGCGCAGGGGCTCGCCCGTGCCCTCCCGGCCGAACCGCTTGAGCTCGCCTCCGAACCGCTCCTCAGCCATATGGTCCTCCTTTGCTGTAAAGTCGTACAAGTGTACCATTTTCCAAAGAGAGGCGCGACGTGAATCGGCCCATTGCGGCCCTTAGCGCCCGACGGCGACGCGCGTTGGTTAGAATCGGGGTAAGGACAGACCAGAGGGAGACGGCTTGGCGGATACGCAGGACAAACGGCAGGGCAGGCGGCAAGGAAGCGCACGCGCGGCGCTCGTCGTCGGCTGCGGCCTGTGCGCCGCGGGCATCGCCGCCGCGGCCGCCCAGCCGGAGGCGCTTCTTTCCGGGGCGCTCTGCGCGGGCGGCGCGGCCGTCCTTGCCGCCTCCGTCCACGAGCTGCGCGCCGCGCGCAGGCTCGGGACGGGCGACGCGCAGGCGGGGGAAGCCGAGACGGCGGCCCGCGTCGAGCAGGAGACCCCCGGCGAGCCAGAGGCCGCGGCCAGTCCTGAGGCCTGCGCCGAGCCGGGCGCCGAGGCGCTCCCGGGCGCCGCCGCCGACGCGCCGCCCCACGGGCCCGAAGCCGCGGACGCGCCCGAGCCCTCCGTGCCCGAGCCCCGCCGACCGGCCCCTTCCCCCGACCCCGACCAGCAGCGCTGGCTCGAGATCGAGTCGCTCCTGCTGCGAAGCAACGACGTCGCGGCGAGCCTCGCGGATCTTCTCCGCAGCGGCGAGTCCCCCGCCGAGCTGCGCGTCGTCCTCGAGCGGCTCGGCCCCGAGCAGCTGGACGGCGCGCCCAAGTTCGAGGCGACCAGGAACGAGCACAATTCCCGTTGGGCCATGTGGTGCGCGGCCGAGCCCGCCGACGACGACTACGACCGCATGGAGGCCGTCGAGCTCGCCCTCAACGCCGTCGACCACCTGCGATTCCATCCCAGCTGCAACAGCGAGCTGCCCATGGACCGGCGCGTCGCCGCCGCCCTGGAGCTCGCCGGCGCCCCTCTTGTCCCCTCCCCCGCCGACGACGCCGCGCGCGCGTATCTTTCCGGCGCCGAGAAGGACGGCGAGTGGCGCGCCCGCCTCTGCATCGCCGACTTCGCGAAGCGGATCCGCAGCGACGTCCACATGGACATCATGTTCCAGGTCAACATCGGCGACGGCATCGCCGTGATCGACCTCGAGGTCCCGCGGCCGGGCGCCTTCGCCCTCTTCTCCCACGACACCGCCGAGCGCGCGGCCGTCGCGCGGACGTTCGCCCTGCGCAGCTGCCTGCTCATGGGCGAGGGCGCGTTCAGGGCGTCCGCGCGCATGGCACGCGTCGTGGTCAACGGCCATGAGCACGGCACGCACACGCCCGTGATCAGCCTCGACCTCACGCCGAGCGGCCTTGGGCGCCTCTGGGAAGAGGCCGCGGCCCTCGCCGCCGGCGAGCTCCCCCGCGGCCTCGGCATCCGCTGGTTCACCAGCGCCGACGGCCGGCTCGCGCCCGTCGAGCCCTTCATGGAGCGCTGGGACGACGCCATCGCCCCTCTTTCCCGCTGGGGAGACGTCGAGGAGAACCGCCTGCCCGCCCCCGGCGCGGTGGCGGCCACCTGCAAGGCCACGTCCATCAGCGACCTGGGCATCAACGAGAAGACCGTCCGCATCAGCGCATGGAACGAGGCCAGCGGCTGGATCGGGTATTCCACGCGCCGCGCCGTCGCCGCGTTCGAGGCCCGCAGGAAGAAGGCCGCCGACGCGACCGTCGCCGAGGCCTGCGCGCGCGTGAGCCGCGCGCTCGTGGAGGGCGAGCTCGACGTCGTCGACCGCAAGGCCATGGCGCTCCTCTTCGTCGACGGCGGCGAGCTCACCGACGTCGTGCGCTCGACGGCGCGCCGGCTCAACCGACAGCCCGTCCACACGGCGGAGGAGCTCGAGACGGCGGTCGCGCGGCTCGAGGCGGCCCTCGAGCCCGCGGCGCAGACCGCGCGCTACGAGGACGACACGGAGAACGTCTTCCGTTACTTCAACTCGACGGCGGAGCGCGTCCGCTACAACCACCTGGTGCGCGACGATGGCCGCGAGCTGCGGCTCGTTCCCGACGAGTACTACGCGGCGCATACCCAGGCGGCGTCGATCCTGGTCGCGCTCGGGCGTGCGGAGGAGGCGCTGCCCCACGCCGACGAGCTCGTCCGCGTGGCGCCCGTCACGCCGGGGGCGGCCCTCACGCGCGTGCGCGTGCTCGAGGAGCTCTCGCGCATCTACGAGGCCCGCGACCTGCTCGTGGACGCCATCGGCTACGCGAGCTGCCTCTCCGACATGGCCGTATGCCTCTACCGCCTCGCCTTCATGGAATGGAAGCTCGGCCGCGCGAAGACGAGCATCGCATGCTACCAGCGCGCCGCCGACCTGAACACCGAGGTGAGCGAGCGCGCCCTTCGGGAGATGAACGACGTGATCGAGACCAGCCGGGGGATCTCCGCGCTGAGCGCGGAAGAGGTGCGCGACGAGCTCGCGGCGGCGCGGATACCCTACGGCGACGTGGAGGGCCTGCGCACCATGGCGCGCGAGGCGGCCATCGCTTGCACCGACGCAGGGCTTCTCTCCGCGGCGAGGACGCTTACCGGCGTCCTGCTCGAGGTCGAGGGGGACGACGTGCTGCAGGACGTGTACGGGTCCCTTCTTCCCACGCGGCCGTAGGCGGCAAGGTTAGGAAGAAGGGAGGCCGCGCGGCAGGCTGAATGCCGCGCGGCCGCCCTTCTTGGCCGTCGTCCCTACGAAAGTCCGTCCGGGTAGCACTTCTGGTACGCCGCGTAGGCCACCTTCACGCGCTCGAGATAGTACTTCGTCTCGGCGAAGCTCACGGTCTCGGAGATCGACCCGCCGGCGTCGAGCCACTTCTGGACCGCCGCCAAGCCGGCGTTGTAGGCGCAGATGACCTCGTCCTCGCCATCGAGCTCGTTCTCGAGCACGCCGAGATAGGCGCACCCGTACTCGATGTTCGTTACAGGGTCGAGCAGGTTGCCCGGGTCGTAGGCGGCCCCGTCGACCACGCCCTGCTCGGCGAGCTCGGCCGCCGTCGTGGGCATGACCTGCATGAGGCCCACGGCGCCCGCTCCCGACTGCGCGGTCTCGTCCCAATTGGACTCGCACTTGGCGACGGCGGCCGCGAGCAGCGGGTCCACGCCGTGGCGGACCGCTGACTCGTTGATGGCGGAAGCGTACTTGACCGGATAGAACACCTGGGCCACGAGGGTCGTCGGGGCGGCCGTGAGCGTCGCGGACGCGACGAAGGCGACGGTCAGCACGAGCAGCGGCAATGTGCGGAACCAGCGGAAGAAGCGCGTCGGTTTTCTACTGGCCATTCGCGGCCCCCTTCCAGCCGGCGGCGGCGCGGGCGTCCCACCAGGCGTCCACATGGGCGGCGAGGTCGGACGGGCCGCCGGTGTTGTCCAGCAGCGTCGTCGCGTGCGCGCGCAGATAGGCGTCGCTCGGCTGGTTGGCCGCGCGCGCATCGAAGTCGGCCGCGTCCATCCCGCGCCCGATAGCGCGAACGCGCCGCAGCTCGAGCGGGCAATCGACGACCAACACCTCGTCGGCGAGGCCGAGCATGGGCTCCAAGCGGTCGAGCAGCGGCACCTCGACCACGCAGAGCTCGGGCTCGGTCTGACCGCACGGCCCGCCCTCGAGCGCGCGGACCAGCATCTGCCGGATATAGGGCAGCTCGATGGCCTCCAGGCGCGCGGCGGACTCGGGGGCCGCAAACGCGCGCTCGGCCAGCGCGCGACGGTCGAGCAGCCCGGTGTGGGCATCCACGAGATCGGCGCCGAACGCGGCCGCGACCTCGGCGACGCACTCGGACCCGGGCGCGAGCACGGCGCGCGAGAGCTCGTCCAGGTCGATGCGCCAAGCACCTCGGCGCTCGAGCGCGCGTGCGACGGATGATTTGCCCGAGGCTATGCCTCCGGCGAGGAATACAGTGTACATATGCGTTGCCACCTGCTGCGTTTGAAGTGTGTGCGGGCAAAAGGCCGGAGCTCCTCATAATGGCGAGGAACTGAGCGGCCCTCGGTCGTTTGCTGTGTGGACCCCGATTGTACCAGTGGCCGCACGCGGCGAGGAGCTCGGGCCAGTTGACCCGAGGTGCGTCTTCGCAAGGCTTAAAGCCGGAAAGGCGCAGGAGCGAGGCATCGATATACGAAAACAGGCCACCGTGGAAACGATGACCTGTGAATGTATGGTGGGCGTTACAAGATTTGAACTTGTGACCTCTTCCGTGTCAGGGAAGCGCTCTCCCCCTGAG
>JAUMVN010000013.1 GCA_030530145.1 Coriobacteriia bacterium
CGAGTATTTCGACAGCGATATCGATGGGTATAGGAATGGCACAAGGGCCTGGCTGGAAGCATTGGCTGTTTTTGCCAACTCGCCTGAGGACGACGCGTCGAAAACACCGATTTACCGGGCTCAGCCCTATGACTTCGCGCCAGAGAACGCCCGCCTGAAAAAGGACGTGGAACTGCGCAACGCCGTGCGAAGGATTGTGGGAGAGCGCGAGCGTGAGGACCTAGTTGCAAAGCATCTCAGCATTGATAAACTCATGGAATTTGACGCGGCCTTGTGTTCTCGGATGCTCGAGGACGTCAGGACGAGAGTTGCCAGGGAAAAGGCGAATGCGATCGTTGCGGTGGTAAAGAGGCGCCTTGAGGGGATATCGGCTAGAAAACCCCTTCCCGACGCGGCGCCCCTGCGCGATTACCTGCGCTCGACTTTTTACGAATACGGTCTCGCTTCCGTTCTCGGAAAGCTGCAGGAGCCGGATAGTCTCGACGATAAAGACGTTGGAAAGTTCTTGAAGAAGAGGAAGAGGGCGCCGGTGCGAGGGGCTACGGAAGCCCGGAAGCGCCAGGGCGTGACGGTTCCTGCTGGCACCTCGCTCGCGGATTTGTATAAGAAGGCAAGCGAAATGGCCAAGCTGAGACAGCTCAGGGTCTTCCCGGACGAGCTCAAGACGGTCTCCAGCAAGCTGCTTGTTCAGGTGAAAAGCTCTATCGTTGACAAGAACAGGGGGACGTCTCTGTCTGGGGGCCAGCGCGCCGAGTATGTGTTCCTTAACAAGCTCAAGGACGCCCATGGTAAGGACATCGTGCTCATCGATGAGCCTGAAGCTTCCTTCGACAACGCGTTTCTCGGGTCCGAGATATCGGACGCGATTCATGGGCTCGCAGAGAATTCGACGGTCTTTCTCATAACTCACAACAACACGCTCGGCGTTTCCATCAACCCTGATTGGGTAATCTACACCACCTACGATGGCGGGGAGTTTAAGGTGTTCTCCGGGGCGATGTCCTCAAGCGAGCTCACCGCGAGTAATGGGGAGACCGTTAGTCGGCGAGAAGTTCTCATGGCCACCATGGAGGCGGGCTGGGATGCCTACGAGGGAAGGAGAACTCACTATGATCTTGCTAAAGATAAACGATAGGAACCAAGGGCTTTACCGGAAGGGCGCCGACTGGGCGCCCATTGCCGGCATAGAGCCGGACGACCTTGTGGCGCTGATCGAGGCTGTTGCCGAATGCGACGAAGCTATCGAGATGGACGAGTGCAACGCCGATAACCCGATAAAGAACCCTGTCGATAAGACGATTTATGAAGAGGTTTACCGCGTCCTTCGTGACTTGGCTGATAACCGCAATGCCTATCTCGCCGAGTGCCAATCCAAGCTTGATGAGCTTGAGAAGGCCTATGGGCTTGAAGAGATTCCCTCGCTTGAGAATTGGGAGCACTGATTAATCTTGAGATTGCGACAGGCTTTACAGCCCGCCGAATAACTAATCAGCTCACTGTCGATCTAAAGCCCTTGGGGCTGGAATTGATGTTGAGAGGGTGACGAATGAGTAACCGAAAGCTGAAAGGCGTTGCTGCGGATGCCGGTGCAGCCGCAATTGAGGTGGGGGCTGAGGCAATTGCCGACAACTTGCCCTTGCTTGCGGAGGTCATGGGGAACGCCGGACTCGAGGGCATGGCCTCAGTGCTTGCTGGCGGTACGCTCGGCGCCATTGCTCCCAGGGCGTTCGGCTTTGTTATGAATTACAAGATGAACAAAGCCGAGCGGAACGTGTCACTACTGATTGCCGAGCTGTCGCAAAACATGTGCGAGATTAACCGGAGGCCGGATGCGCTCGAGGCCTCAAGGCGCAACAAGTTTGTTGGAGGGACATATCAAGAGGCGTTTCTAGACTCGATAGTCGACGAGGTCGAGGAGGATAAGGTCCGCCTCTGCGTTAACGCATTTCTTAACCTGATGGACGACGAAAAGGCTGGCGACAGCTTTGTTCTCACGCTTTTCGATGACCTTTCCAGGCTCAACGCCTTGGATCTCAGGGTCCTGCGACTTCACGGGTCTTCTTATGTCATTGGCTACGATAACCCCGATGACCTGATGACCTTGATGTCGGAGGAAGGTATTGATGATTATCGGTATCGCGTCATCAGAGAGAAGCTCTGCCGCTTCGGCCTCCTGGAGAGCAAAAACGACGAGAAACGAGACAAGAACCTTGTCGAGGTCCAGTCGTGTCTGGCAGAGTTGATCAAACAACTTTCTGCAACGAAGAAGTCCAGACTTCCCAAACCGCCGAAGATTCAGAAGCTGAGCTCATCCGACTCTTATACGATCTCATCGCTCGGCGATCGTTACCTACGGTTGATGGGACCGGTTGTGGCTGAGTAATCGTATTCAAATTCGTATCTGCGGTCAGTCTGGCGGATAGGCTCGGGGGGGGTAGTGTCGGAAAAGTTGGTGTAAGCGCCCGGCCGAAGGCCGGCGCGGGCCCGTCCAGGGCCTGAAATCTATTCACACATGTTAGTTGCCCTCGACCCTGTCGGCAAGCTCGACGGCGGCCTCGAGGGCGCGCCTGGCCGCCGCCATGTCGGCCGCGCCCGGCGCCGGGCGCGGCGGGGCCGGCTCGCCCTCGGGCGGCAGCTCGCGCATCTTCGCCTCCGAGAAGTAGCGCGACGACGACCACGCCTCGTCCATGTCGCACATCACGGCGCCCGCCAGCCGCATCAGCGACGCCTCCGACGGGAACACCTGCACCACGCGCGACCTGCGCTTTATCTCGCGGTTGGCCCGCTCCTGGACGTTGTTGGTGCGCAGGCGCTTCCAGTGGGAGGCGGGCAGGTCGAGGTAGGCCAGCGCGTCCGGCTCGGCGTCCTCGAGGACGTCGGCCGCCTTGGGGCAGATGCCGCGCAGCATGTCGCAGGCCGTGTGGTACATCGCCACGGCCGCGGCGGCGTCCTTGGCCCGGAAGACCGGCGCCACGACGCGCGCGACCCTCTTCCTCAGCTGCCAGGAGCCGGCCTCGCGCACGCAGTCGCGCACGAGGTGCACGACGCAGCGCTGCCAGGCCGCGCCCTGGAAGACCTCGCCGATCGCCCTGGTCAGCCCCTTGTGGGCGTCGGAGACCACGAGGCGCACGCCGGCGACGCCGCGGTCGCGCAGCCCGCGCAGGAACCCCAGCCAGGAGCCGTAGGACTCGGTGTCCACGACCGCCATGCCGAGCACCCGCCTCCAGCCGCCCTCGTCGCAGCCGATGGCGGTGACGACCGCCGTGGAGGCGACGCGGCCCTCCCGGCGGCACTTCACGTAGGTGGCGTCCAGCCACACGTAGGGCATCGCGGCGCCCGAGAGCGGGCGGCCCACCAGCTCGTCGACGTCGGCGTCCAGGCAGGCGCATATGGCGCTGACCTGGTCCTTGCTGAGCCTCGAGACGCCCATCCTCTCGGCCACGCGCTGCACCTTGCGGGTGCTGGTGCCGCCCGCGTACATCTCGGCCACCGCGGCGGCGAGCGCCCGGTCGACCCTCTGGTAGCGCTCGATGACGTCCTCGGGGAAGAAGCTGCCGCACCTGAGCTTGGGCACCCTCAGCGTGAGCTCGCCCACGCAGGTCTTGAGCATGCGCTCGCGGTAGCCGTTGCGGGAGTTGCCCGTCTCGCCGCACAGCTGGTCGGCCTCGGAGTCCATGATGCCGTTGGCGACCTGCTCGGCGAGCAGCCTCAGCAGCTCCTGCATGTTGATGAGCCCGTCGTCGAACCTCGGCATCGCCGCGGCCGCCTGGGCGGCGGCCCCCTCTGCTATGCTTTCCATGCGGTCCTCGTCCTTTCTTTCGAACCTGACTTGTCGCGATTTCAGATTCTAGGACGGGGCCGCGCCTTTCTCACGGGCGGCCTATCGGGGCGTTTCGCCCCTTACACCAACATTTTCGACGCGATCCCGCATGAAACGCCGCCCAATCGTTAAGCGCTCGATAGATGTCCGCGGCATGACCAGTAGCACGTCGCGGTACCGCCAATCCGATTAGGGCGGTACCGCGACTCCGGCCCGAGCGGTACCGGCGCTACTGGTCCCTCGGCCTGTTCTCGGCGAGCCACTTGCGCATGTTGGGCCCGTCGATGTCCAGGTATCGGTAGGCCGAGACCGACGACAGATGTCACCGGCCTTCCTGAACTTAGCCAAAAAACTAGGCGGAACCGCTTTCGCAACTCCGCCTTACAAAACCCGAGGGTTTTTCTGTCTGGGACTATTATTGGCTAAACAAACCAGTTGTCAATCAGCGTGATTAAAAAAGTGAGGGATGAGCGGACGATGTCGTTGCCGGAGAGCATCTCGAGCGACTTCGTCATCGACGCCTTCAGCGCCTGCATGTCCGTTATGGCGCGTTTTCTGCTTGTGCCTTTTGTTATGAGGTGGCTGTGCAGGTACAAAAGCGTGGCGATCTGCTTGAGTCGCGGGTTCTTCATCTTCGATGTTCTCACGCGGTGAGAGAGGCCGGTCTTCGCGAGCGCCTTTTCCACCTTAACGTTAGGCTCGATCTCGTCATCCTGCGCGCCGAAGCCGTTCGCCATGTTGGAGGAGTGGGCACAGGCGTTCCTTATGAACTGGGCCTGGCGAAGCATATAGTGCTCGTCCTCCATGGCCTCGTCTCCCCAGCGTTTCGCGCAGAAGAGGTAGAAGCCGGCAAGGCTGCCGAATGAGAACAGCTCGGCGATGACCCATGCAGGCATCTTCGCGGGGTCTTTGCCGTACTTCGCGAGCAGATCGCTGCAGTAGAGGTCGTTCTTGAGGACCGCGATGTCGCCCTTCCGGCGGTTCCTCTCGTCGTGGTTGAGCGATGCTATGTAGTCGGCGCAAACGCCGTAGCCGTCCTCGTCGGGACTCTCGGTGATATTGCGGATAAGCTTGGTGCGGGCGGCATGCTCCACGTCGAGCGTGAGCGGCAGCAGCGCGTAGCGAAGGTCGCGGTCGAGCGAGGCCAGGGCACGTAGGTGGCCGAAGTCGAGGTTGATGTACTGGCCGTCGCGATCGCCGCCGACTCGCTTGTCGTAAAGGGTGCGGAAAGACCTGATCTTGAAGTAGTAGGTGCGGTCGGCGAGGTAGAACTTCGCCTCATCCTCGGAGCAGAGTTCGAAGGTCACGCCCCTCTCCTTGAGTTGGGCAATTTGTTCGTCGATGGACAGAAGGGGCACGTCTTCCTTCTCGACCCAAACCTCCGGCTCCTTGGGCTTGTCGGCCATTTTCCCTTCCTTTCAATCGCCGATTTATTGACGGCCATTATACGTGCCGGCAGGGGTGTGAGCCTCCGCCGGGCGGGGCTAGGGTGTGCTCAAGGCGATTGGAACTAAGAACAGCCCCGAACGTCGCTACCGGCTAGGTTAATAGTGACGTGCTTTGGAAGACTGCTTAGGAACTTGGGAAGAAATGACTTTCCAAGTTCCTAAGTTATGTAACGCAGAGGCTGTGGCGGAGGGCGATGTCGAGAACCCGCCGCTCTCATTTCCGCTTGGGTGTGCCTTGCCTCCGCGTGCTCTTACCAGCGCGTAGGCCCTCGCTGGCCGCATTAGGGGCAAGGTAGCCGCGCTGCTCGCCTCGCTTTCGAGGCCTTCCTTTATAGTCGTCTACTTGCCGGTGCTGCCCTCGCCCCCGTCGCCCTTTCCCATGACGGCCGAGAGTTCCGTTCGGAGATTGGCGTGCGCGCGCCAGGCCGTGCTTGGCGGTGTCGTCGCGCGCCCAGGACGCGGCGCAATTCTCGCGCGTGCCGTACGCTTCGCTGCCGAACATAACGCGAGCATGCCGAGCAACTCGGGCGCGAGGGCGTCGGCGTCGCCGACGAGCATGCGGCCGCGGGGGTCATGATTTATTGCCGCGTCGACCATGTTTGCGAGGTCTGACTCGAAGCCAGCAAGGCCGAGCCTTTGCGGCTCGGTGTCCAGGCCCGACAGGTCGGCAGAATCCCGCAGGGCGTTCAGGGAAGTCTACTCGTCCGCCACGAGGCGCACGCCGAAGCCCGAGCCGTTGAAGTGGCTCAGGCGTGGGCGACCTGGTGCGGGTGGTTGAACTCGGCAGGGAACTCGTGGACGGGGTCGTCCTCCTCGCCGGCGCGATGGCCGTGGACCAGGTCTGGGCGAAATAATCGCCGCCGGTAAGGCCTCGCTGGACCAGCTGGTGATGGGGCTCGAAGTTAAAGAAGGGCTGCTTGTGGTACTCGTCGCACTTGCTCTCCTCGAACTTGACGGTCTCGTAGCCGCGGTCCTGCCAGGTTGCGGGCGTGAGGATGTGTCTGGGCAAGCTTGCCGACTCGGATGGCTTTCTAGCGGTTGGCGTCATCTGTTGCGGTGTTCCCGCGGCGCCTCTCTGGGAGAGAGGCGGGCGCGCCGTCTGCGACGGTAGCGTCTTTGGGGACGACTGGTACTTTAAGGCGTTCCTGAGCAACGCGAGTCTGCGGGCTTTCTGCTTTGCGTGCCCGGCCAAGCGCTCGTGCGGCTCGGATATCACGCTCGGGGACTTCTGGGGCGTGCAGGCCGCGCATCCCGACGTCGACTACGAGGGCGGCGTTTCCGCCGTGCTGTGCAACACGGGTAGGGGCGTTGCGGCTATAGATGCCGTGAAGCCTAGCTCGCAGTGGGGCGAGTCCTCGCTGGACAAGGTTCTGCCCGGCAACCCAAGCCTTGTGCGGTCGGTGACGCCCTACGAGAAGCGTGACCGGTTCATAGCTGACCTCAGCGACGGTATGGGCATCGACGAGCTGATGGCAAAGTACGACTTCAAGCCGTCACTCGCGCGCCGCGTGCGCGGCAAGCTCGGTAGGGTCAAGCGGCGGCTGCTCGGGCTTCTCGGCAGGTGATGGCGGGCGATGCTGCCGCTGGTATTACTCGAGGCTGGTGGGGCTGGATATGCCAAGGTTCTGGAAGGAGGTGGCGCGCGTTGCGCTCCCCGCGGCGCTCGCCGCCCTTATTTCCGCTGCTGCATGAAACGCCGCCCAATCGTTAAGCGCTCGATAGATGTCCGCGGCATGACCAGTAGCACGTCGCGGTACCGCCAATCCGATGAGGGCGGTACCGCGACTCCGGCCCGAGCGGTACCGGCGCTACTCGTCCCTCGGCCTGTTCTCAGCGAGCCACTTGCGCATGTTGGGCCCGTCGATGTCCAGCTTTGGCGGGCCACATTACCGCTGGCTGGGCTATGAACTTAAGGGTGCCTGGGTGAGTATTCGCATGCGCCCGCGAAGGCACCGATAAATCGCTGACACAGGGAGGAAGACTCGGTCGTGCTAATGAGCTGAATAAGCGAATTTCACTGATTGCCCGCCTAAATTATGTTATAAGTCAATTAGATGAGGGGAGATGGGGCTTGGAATCAGGTTACGAGCTCGTTAGTCAGAAACTAAACAATAAGGTGAGCGCTCTCGTCCTTAATCCGATCGGCCAAGAGGACACGTTTCTGGACATCATGTGCGCTGACCCAAAACGTCGCGAGGAAGCCGCTCTCATTACGCGCTCCTTGATCAGAATCTATGAGAACGGACTTGATTATGCGGTTGCGGCCGGCTTGCTTAAGCCACTGAAGGGCGTAAAGGATGTTGCGCTATTTGAAGCCAAGGCAAAGCGAACCGTCTTCAGGGTCATGTCTTATGCCGCCGGTAAACCTGACGCCCAGATTGTCCTTCTGTTTGATTTCAGGGGCCACCGGCAGCACGCTTCGGGTGGGATTCCCCGCGCCACCATGGACAAGGGTCTCGAGCTCGCGAAAATTGCAAGGCAGCTTCTCGAAGACTAGATACTCACAGCGAAGAATAGCAGGGTAAACAATATGAAGATTAGAACCGGTAAAAGTCTCGAGGCTCTTCAAGATGTCAAGCTATCCGACGAGAACCTTGCTCTTGAGCACAGGCTGGATATCTCCGCCTCCATCTATAGGCGGATGAAAGAGCTCGGGCTCAATCAAAAAGAGCTGGCGGCCAAGCTCGGAATGAATGAAGCGCAGGTCTCCAGGATTATCACAGCCAAACAGAACCTCACGATCTCGACCTTGGCTAAGATAGAGAACGCCCTCGAATTCAATCTTGGCGAGGGGTTTCGCTACGAGAACAAGCCGGCGGTCTTTCTGAGCGTGCCCTACAACCGCCGAAGTGATTGTGGACGAAGCACTCCCGCGCGCTCATGGGGGCGGCGGAGCGACTGGGGCGCGACGGGTGCCTGCTCAAATGAAAATGCTTCCTGTTTGGAGTCTGTCGCATGATTACGGATGCCATTATTGCGCCAATTGAGCTGCGTGCCCTTAAAATCACCGATGTTCATTTCAAGCTCTTCGAAAAGCCCCTTGAGAATACGAAGCTCGATCTCGGCATCGAATACAAAACCAGCGGTCCGGAGGACGACGGGTCGGGCGGAGCCTATGCCCTGCGTGCGTTCCTGAAGCTGTCTGCGTCTCTTGCTAGTTCCGAGGACAAGACAGACGTCAGGCTCGAGTCGGGTGTTGATGTCTTCGCTGAGGTCGCTATAGACTCTTCGTATTTTGAAACTGCGGATGCCGCTCGCGACTATTTGGCCAAAAATGCTCTATCGATGTCATACGCGCATTCAAGGTCTGTGCTTACGACCATTGCTGGCATGACGCCGGCGGGCGACTTCATTCTGCCTCCGATTATTCCGGACGCCATCAAGCTGCAAGAATAGTGGAAATGCAAGGCGTCCTGTAATGTGGCTCGCTTAAGGTAGGCGCGGTTTTGACAACCGGGAGTGAACCCGCACAATGTGCCTAGAAAGGCACGAAAAGCGAGGTTCACATGCCCAAGGGCAAGCCCTACTCCGCCGAGTTCAAGGCGAGGGTGGTGCTGGAGGCGCTGCAGGGCGCCAAGACGGTCACCGAGCTGGCCGCGGAGCACGACCTGAACCCCAACCTGGTGAGGAACTGGAAGGCCAAGGCCGAGTCCGACCTGTCGCGCGTGTTCTCCGCCACGGAGGACGAGCGCGCACGCGAGCGGGAGCTCGCCGAGCACCGGGAGGAGGTCGACGACCTGCATCGCAAGATCGGCGGGCTCACCGCCGAGCGCGACTATCTTCAACGGGGCCTGCTTAAGCGCCGCGGCATCGACATCGAGGACGTGCCTGGTCGACCCGGCAAACGTTGACGTTACGGTCCACTGCCCATAACGTTGACTATTTGCCGAAAATCGCTATAATACGCAACAAAGCGTCCCCTTGGGAGTAGACATGCCGAGATCAGGCAATGCTCGAAACCAAGGGGCTTTTTATCTCTTGGAGGCGCCATGGCGTATGACTGCTTCACTGAGACGACGGCCATCCTTGTGGACGGCGGCTTTTACAGGCGCCGGGCGTACAACCTCTTTGGGGACAAAGCTCCCGAGGACCGGGCTTCCGAGCTCGTTGAGTATTGTCGTCGCCATTTAAGGCACGGGAAAGATCTCCCGACCAATCACCTTTACAGGATTTTCTATTACGATTGCCCTCCCGTCAGCCAGAACGTCTACCATCCGCTTCTCCAGAAGACAATCAACTTGGGCAAAACCGACACCTATAGCTGGTCAACTGACTTTCTCGCCGCGCTTGCCAGCAAGCGAAAGGTTGCGATTAGACTTGGCGACCTCCAAGAGAGGGAGTCTGGATACAAGCTAAAGGACAAGACGGTTAAGGCGCTCTGCAGAGACGAGATTGACTTCAGCCAAGTTGCCGAGAACGACTTTGAGCTCAATCTTGTCCAAAAGGGTGTAGATATGCGTATTGGCCTCGACATCGCCTCGATAGCCACAAAAAGGCTTGCGACTCAGATTGTCCTTATAGCGGGCGACAGCGGCTTTGTCCCCGCTGCTAAATTCGCAAGACGAGAAGGCGTCGATTTCATCCTGGACCCAATGTGGCAAAAGGTGAGGCCGGAGCTCAACGAACATGTTGACGGTCTTCGCTCCTGTGTGTCGAGAAACCCGAGCCCAAGCTCTGAGCGTCTTTGTGTTGGCTATAGCGGCGACGCGGACGCTATTGTCAGCGCTGCCGTTTGATTTAGATGCTCTTTGCTGGGCGATGAAAAATACCTTAGGTGGTAGCCTCTATATCAATTGCGGTGAAAGGCTGCGGCCGACACCTGGAAGAGCCCGATGCGTCGGGCTTTTCTTATGCCGCGGCTTGGCGAATTATTGTCCGGTCGCTGGATTAAGCTCGCGCCATCGGTTCCTCCGAAGTGGGGAGGTCGCAATGGCGAGCAAGAATCCGGCGACGCGTAAGCGGCAGAGACGACGGCGCAAAGAGCGGGGGCGCGATGCCAAGCGCGCGGACTTGAAGCGCTATCACGGCGAGATTGCCCAAAGGTATTCCCCATACGCGGCCGACCACTTTGCGTTCCGCTCGTGCACGGGCAAGAACCGACGCACCACCGAGGAGAAGGCCATCCATGCCTGCATAGTCGGCTCTGCCAAGAGGGGCGTGCGGCTTTCCTGGTACCGGTGCGACCTCTGCAACGGATGGCACATCACAAGCCGCGTTTAGCGTGCGGGCGGTAGGGCTCGGGGCGGAGCTGCTTATGGGATGCGTCTCTGGAAAGTCAGTCTTTTCCGCATTCGAAAATAGTTCGTGATGCGACTGTTGCAGTCCGAACGCAGCAGGTGATTGACTGTGTTCTTTAAGACGACGGTTCTTTGAGCGAGGGGGTGCTCATGGCCAATAGCGGCGATGAAATCTATGCTGTTCATCAATGCGGCGAAGACTCGTAAGCACGTGCTGCGTTATTTCGAGGAAGGCATTGTTGGCCGCATCTTGAACGGCGAGCCGTCGACCTCTTGGTGTTGCGACTGCTGGCCATTTTGTTGTGCCCCTAGCGTGTCATTGACGGTCCATTAGCTTTTCTTGGTGCTGCTCGAGGATTTTGCCTTAAACTAACACCAGTGAGATAGTTCTCGTGGACTCTAAGTGAGGCGGGGACAAAGAAGGGTCGCTGGTTTGCCGGCGGCCCTTTGACTTTAAATGGGGGTTGCTCGTGAAGGAGTTCAAGACTATTGCCGAGCAAGTGGCCATACTCGAGTCAAGGGTATGGTTGTTGGTCCTGAAGCCAGTGTCGTGCTTCTTCGTGAGAACTACTATTCGATCGTAAACGGCTACAAGGACCCGTTTCTCGATAAAGATGCCATGCAAGAACGGTCCAACGATGCCTATGTGGAAGGTACCGAGTTCGGCTGGCTTTACAGCCTGTTTCGGTTCGATAGAGAATTGCGACAGATAACGTTTAGTTATCTGATTCGTGCCGAGGCTGCCCTGAAGACCGCTACCGTGTACGCGTTCTGTGAGAGTCACCAGGGACCTTCCGATTATCTAGACCGATCTTCTTTTTGCGCGGCTAAGGATATGCTCGTGGCAAAGAAGTTCAAGGGAAATAAGGTTGCCCTTCATTCGAGTAACCTTAACTATTTGATGAATATTCTTAACAAAAAGCTGGTTACTGGCCCATCTACTAGGCCATTTGTAGCCCATTATCTTAATACGCACGGGGAAGTGCCTCTTTGGGTACTTGCGAATGACCTGACGTTTGGCAACATGTCGCATTTCTTCCAGCTTATGAAGAGGGGCGATCAGAACGCGGTCTGCAAGCATCTCTATGCGACGACACTACGGTCTAGCGATGACAAGAGAATAACGCCGCATGATGTGCTACGGGCCTACGATGTCCTCGTTTACTTCAGGAATCTATGTGCCCATGACGAACGATTGTACTGCGCTCGCAAGGATAACGACACGTTTGCGACCATGCTTGATCTTATGGACGTTGCATTGCCTAAGGCTGTGGTCGCGGATTATCGCAGGGACCTGGAGAAGTTGCTCTCTAAGTGCGAGGAATGTCCGCACGTGATAAGCGCGACCAACTTGAGGGAGTGGCTTGGTCTGAACCCTCAGCAGGATGTATCCGAGACTTCTTGAGTTCTCGTCATGTCAGTGGAAGTCGCCGCTGCTTTCCGTGAACCCGCAAAAGGGACTGTCCCATTTGTGGGTTATGTTCGAGGTCGTGGGCCACAGCCGGCCTTTTCCGCATTCGAAAAAAGTTCGCGATGCGACTGTTGCAGTCCGAACGCGACGGGTGATTGACTGTTCTTGCGCGGCGGGGATTGCCATAAATGCGCAGGTTACCGTAGGTGCGTTGCGCCTGGGAGGGGTTTATCATGACGAAGCAGTTCACATCCGCGAGCGCCGGCAAGTACATCTGACTGTGGTTTGTTGTCTGTTGCGCGTTTTGCGGTTGGTGCTCATGAAAGCGACTGCCGGCGCGCAGCCCGAAAGCCTCTGCAGCATCGGGTCTCCGGCGCTCGCGGTGCAGGTGAGGCTCGGTTTCATCCTGTGCTTTGAATTGTTGTCCCATGTCCCGTGTATAGTCACCAGCCAAATAGATTGAGAAGCCAAAGGTAGGGAGGGCGCTATGGGCGGCAACGCGTTGGTGAAGCTCAATGCGGAGCGCTGCGAGTCGGAACTTGGTTGTGTCAAGGCGGCGGTTTCTCGCCTGCTCAGGTGCCCCGCTAAGGTCGACCTCTACTTCGTGGCTGCCGAATCTGGCGTAAGCCGGTCGACGCTTTATCGCAATGCGAAGCTGCGGTCCGTGGTGGAAGCGGGACGGGCCTCGCAGCCCGATCCGTGGGAATTGATTGGGCGGCTTACGGCTGAGAACAACCGTCTTCGTGCCGCGCTCTTCGCCGCGGAGGCGCGCATCGCGTCTGGTCGCCTGGTCAAGTGTGACATCAAGGAGATTCCCCTGGTCGCGTAGACCAGGGCTGGCGTAGCGATTGGAATTGCGGCCATAGCATTTGGATTCCGATGGGAGGACCTATGGGAAGAAAGCTTGCGAGCGTCCAGTACGTGCACGACGTCTGGCCTATTGATGGCGCAGACAAAATCGAGTGCGTGGGCGTGCTCGGGTGGAGGTGTGTTGCAAAGAAAGGCGAGTTCAAGACAGGTGATCAGTGCGTCTACTTCGAGATCGACTCGTTCTTGCCGGTAAGGCCCGAGTTCGAGTTCCTGCGCTCGTCCAGCTATAAAAATAGCGAGCTTTTGGGTGAGGGTTTCAGGCTCAGGACCCAGAAGTTTCGCGGCCAGATTTCTCAGGGGCTTTGCCTGCCTGTTGGCATCCTGGGGGAGGGCGAGTGGACGCTCGGTGCCGACGTCACCGCTGAGCTTGGCGTCCGCAAGTGGGAGATAGAGGAGCGGGCCAGCTCCAGCGGCACGATTGTGGCGGGGCTCCCCGCCGGCATCCCCAAGACCGAGGAGACGCGCGTGCAGTCGGCACCCGAGGTCATCGGAGAGCTCGCGGGCCATCCGTATTACATAACCACCAAGCTCGACGGAACCTCCGTGACCATGTTCAGAATCGATGGTCGATTTGGCGTGTGCGGGCACAACTTCGAGTATGCCGACGACGGTAAATGCTCCTTCTGGGCATGGGCGCGCAACAATGACCTTGAGCAGCGGCTAATTGACGCGGGGGTCGATAACATTGCCATTCAGGGCGAGTTCTGCGGCGCGGGTATTCAGCGCAATCCGTTGAAGCTTGAGCGGCCGGGGTGGTTCGTGTTCACGGTACGTGACGTGGCTGCCGGCAGGCGCTACGGTCTGGTGGAGACGCGGGAGCTCTGCGAGAAGCTCGGCCTCGAGATGGTGCCGGTCGAGGAGGAGGGCGAGGCCTTTTCCTACGCGAGCGTTGATAAACTGCTCGAGCGCGCCCGCGGCAAGTACGCGTGCGGCTCCACCAAGGAAGGTGTCGTCGTGCGGCCGATCGAGCCGGTGTACTCCGAGGCGCTTTCGACGGCACTGTCCTTCAAGGTCATCAACAACGATTACCTGCTTAAGAAGAGGGGTTAGGGGCAGGCGGCGGGGCTTCGCCGCCGCTGACGTTCACCGACTGGGAGAGCACGCTTGAACACGACGGGTGGCCTAGCGGCTGGATCAACGTCAGCGAAATCGGCGACGGCGGGCTACTCCGCCGCCGTATCCAGCAGCTCGTGAGCGGCCTCGGCGCTCTCTAGGCGAAGGCTGCAGTCGTCCGCCTTTGGGAAGGCGAGCAGGGGAACGGTGCCGTACCAAACTATCTTCTTGTCGAATACCGCCAAGCCGGGATGCTCCGCCGCCTTTTCCGTGCTCAAGGGGATCCCGGCTGCCGCGAACCGGGCGCGCGCGTCGTCGGCGGGGGCTTTTGCCACGGCGCACGCCACGTCGACGCCGCGACGGACGGCGTCCGCGAGCGGCTCGATGAGCATGAGGACGGCCTTCGGCGAGACGTACGGGGCGACGATGCGAATCGATTCCGTTGCGTTCGTGATGTCCAGCGCGAGCTGGCGGATGGCGTCGTCGCGCTGGATGAACTGCGCGCTTCTTGGCACGGTGGCATCCCTGTCGCGCGTCTCGACCTCGTAGCCGAGCTTCGCATACGTCGTCAACCGCTTCTTGTGCATGCGCTCGAGCATGGGGACCGTCGTGTCCACATAGTCGTAGATCTCCACGTGGTCCTTGCCGTCGCGACACCGGTGGAGCCGGCCCGCCTGCTGCGTGACGTTGCCGTCCCAGGATATCGGCGTTGCCAAGAAGAGCGCGTCGAGGGCCGACGCGTCGAAGCCCTCGTCGAGGTAGCTTTCGGTTGCGACGATAACGGCTGGGCCTTCTGCAACTGCGCCTACGGCATGCTCGAGTTTCTCTCGCCTTTGCCGGGCACCTCCCTCGCCCACCAGCACGTGCGCCTGCATGTGCTGGTCGCCAGAAACCTCCTCGATCAGCGCGCCGAGGCGCCTCGCGTGCTCCTTGCGTTTGGTGAGAACGAGCGCTCGGCGGCCATCCTGGACCGCCTCGACGACGTCCCCTGCGATAAGCCGGTTGCGGCCCTCGTGCTCGCAGAGCTTGTCAAGAACCTGGTTGAATGTCTGGCCTGGCTGGTAATCGGCGAGGCGAATTCCCGTGAACCGAGGCTTCAGGATGCGGCGGAATCCTTGTTGTTTTGCCTGGTCGCGCGGGTCGATGCAGCAGCGGATGGGGCCACATAGCATGAAGAGCGCGCGGTCGAGTCCGTCGGCCCTTCTTGGCGTGGCGGAAAGGCCGTACACATATTTTGCGCGCACGGCCTTGAGGACAAGCTCGAGCTGCGGCGCAGCTGCGTGGTGGCATTCATCGCAAATGACCAGGCCGTAGTTCTTCACAAGGTCCTTGGCGCAGGGCTCTCCCGAGGAGGAATCCTTGGAGGTCAGCGACTGGAAGGTCGCGATGTCGACGATTCCGGTGACGCGGTTCTTCCCGCCGCCTACCTGCCCGATGACGTGCTGCTTGCGTTTGCTCGGCCTTCCGGAGGGCGTGAGCGCCGGGCCACCTGGATGTTCGATGGCGAGAAACTCTCCGAGCCGCTCCGCCCATTGGGCGACGAGCGCCGTTTTAGGGACGACGGCTCGCAAGGTCTGCTCGCTCAGCTTCCTTACGCCCGAGAGGAAAAGCCATTGGTCGGGGTAGGGGACAAAGGCCTCGTCGACGAAGACGCTGTTGCCCAGCCGTTGTGCCCGGCCCTGGAACGGCGCCGCTATGAGGTTGCCGAAGCCGCCCTCGGGGATGGTCTCCTGCGCGGGGAACATGCGGTCGAAGGCGTCGAAACCTAGGGACTTTTCGATGGCAATGGCCTCGGCGATAAGTGCGCTCCCGAACTCGCGGGCCAGCCTTGCGTCGACGGCTTCCTCGAAGAAGAACCATGCGTGGCCGCCGTTTCCCGAGCGGGAGCGCTCGATGCAGGCCTCGATGCCATAGGGGCGGGCGGCCCTTCTCACCGCGTCGATAGCCATTTTCCAGCCGTCTTTATCGAAATCCAGAACGAGCAGGTGCGTCCGGGATTCGTCGTCGAGCACGTAGAGGCCGACGACGTCTTGGAAGCGCTCGCTCTCGCCGCGAAAGTGCGCGACGAGCGCCGTGTCCGTGAGGGGCACGAAGGCCCTGCGGTCGCATACGGCGCATTTTGTCTTTTGGCCCATCGTGCGAGGGCAAACGCCGCGCTCCCACTCGTTTGCGCAGGCCGGGGCATACCCGATGCCTCCGTCCTTTCGGAGATAGCCATGTGCATGGACGTCGTCGCGCCCTTGGAACAGCGACCGGTAGAGGGCGATTTTCTCCCGAGCGGGGCTTTGTGACGTTACGATGCCCGAGTTGTGCGCGTCCGCGTCGAAGCGCTCGGCAGCCTGGAGCCACTCGGGCTCCGCGAGATAGCGCTCGTCAGCGTCGGGATCGTTGCTGCGGGCGCCGCGGGGCCGGCAGATTACGATGCGCTCCCGTTCCGTCCCCTCCACGGGTCGAACGGTCCTGACAAAAAGGTAAGTCTGCCCAGCGACGAGCGCATATGTGGGGAGGTTGCGGCCCATGCGGCCCTTTCTCGCGGTGGGCTTCGACGGATTTTGTGCCCATGCTACGACTCGGGGCCTTCCCGGAAAAGGCCGGCGGCGTTGAAGCCGGATTGCGCTCGCCCCAATAGGGCGATAATGGCACCGTTGCCGGTTGTTTGGCGTACAAACTCCTGAGAATGTACGATTGAATTGGAACAGGGCGAGTAGACGCCGGCTTTGGGCGGCTGCCAACTGGGCAAACGAGGTCGATTTCGGGCCGGCTACTCGTCCCAGCGGGATTTCAATCGTACATTCTCAAGAGTTTGGTGCCCGGGGCGCCTGTTTCCGCGGGCTCGGCGGGGCTGGTCACCCGGCTCGGCCTTCCCTCGCTTCCCGTCCGTTTGGGCTGCTGGCACAATCACCTCCCGTTCGCGGGGAAAACTGGTCCCGCCACGGGTTTTGTTAATCGTTCACCTTCCTTTTCGAAACAGACTCGGGGTACACTGCTTAAACGACTGTGGAGGTTTGTGCGTTTGCACAGCGGGTCTGCCCGGCAAGCGACGGCCGCACCCAGTAGACGTCCTGGGGCCATGGGGGTGCCCAGGTGTTTATTAAAGGAGAGGATATGGGACGTAAGTTCAAGTCCATGGACGGCAACGAGGCGGCCGCGCACGTATCGTACGCGTTCACCGAGGTCGCGGGCATCTACCCGATCACGCCGTCCAGCCCCATGGCCGACCACGTCGACCAGTGGGCCGCCCAGGGCCGCAAGAACATCTTCGGCACGCCCGTCAACGTTGTCGAGATGGAGTCCGAGGCGGGCGCTTCCGGCACCGTCCACGGCTCGCTCGGCGCCGGCGCACTGACCACCACGTACACGGCTTCTCAGGGCCTGCTCCTGATGATCCCGAACATGTACAAGATCGCGGGCGAGGGCCTGCCGGGCGTCTTCCACGTCTCGGCCCGTACCGTCGCCTCCCACGCGCTGAACATCTTCGGCGACCACTCCGACGTCATGGCCTGCCGCCAGACCGGCTTCGCCATGCTCGCCGAGGGCAACGTCCAGGAGGTCATGGACCTCTCGCCCGTCGCCCACCTGGCCGCCATCTCCGGCAAGGTCCCCTTCGTCAACTTCTTCGACGGCTTCCGCACCTCTCACGAGATCCAGAAGGTCGCCGTCTGGGACTACGAGGACCTCAAGGACATGTGCGACATGGACGCCGTCCAGGCCTTCCGTGACCACGCCCTGAACCCGGAGCACCCGCACGCCCGCGGCTCTCACGAGAACGGCGACATCTTCTTCCAGCACCGTGAGGCCTGTAACACCGCCTACAACGAGCTGCCCGCCGTCGTCGAGACCTACATGGGCAAGATCAACGAGAAGCTCGGCACCGACTACGGCCTGTTCAACTACTACGGCGCCCCCGACGCCGACCGCGTCGTCGTCTGCATGGGCTCCTTCTGCGACGTCCTCGAGGAGGTCATCGACTACCTGAACGCCCACGGCGAGAAGGTCGGCCTCGTCAAGGTCCGCCTGTTCCGCCCGTTCTCCATCAAGCACTTCGTCGACGTGCTCCCCGAGACCGTCGAGAAGATCGCCGTCATGGACCGCACCAAGGAGCCCGGCTCCATCGGCGAGCCCCTCTACCAGGACGTCGTTTCCGCCCTGTACGAGTCCGGCAAGACCGGCATCAAGGTCGTCGGTGGCCGCTACGGCCTCGGCTCCAAGGACACGCCGCCCTCGTCCGCGTTCGCGGTCTTCGAGGAGCTCAAGGCCGACGAGCCCAAGCGCGAGTTCACCATCGGCATCGTGGACGACGTCACCAACCTCAGCCTCCCGGAGGCCGAGGAGACCCCGAACACCGCCGCCCCCGGCACCATCGAGTGCAAGTTCTGGGGCCTCGGCGGCGACGGCACGGTCGGCGCGAACAAGAACTCCATCAAGATCATCGGCGACCACACCGACAAGTACGTCCAGGCCTACTTCCAGTACGACTCGAAGAAGACCGGCGGCGTCACCGTCAGCCACCTGCGCTTCGGCGATTCCCCGATCCGCTCGCCGTACTACGTGACCAAGGCCGACTTCGTCGCCTGCCACAACCCGAGCTACATCATCAAGGGCTTCAAGATGGTCCGCGACGTCAAGCCCGGCGGCACCTTCCTGGTCAACTGCCAGTGGTCCGACGAGGAGTTCGCTTCTCACATGCCGGCGATCGCTAAGCAGTACATCGCCAAGAACAACGTGACCGTCTACCTCATCGACGCCATCGACCTGGCCGCCAAGGTCGGCATGGGCAAGCGCACCAACACCGTGCTGCAGTCCGCCTTCTTCGCGCTGGCCAAGGTCCTGCCCGCCGAGGAGGCCCTCCAGTACATGAAGGACGCGGCCACCAAGTCCTACATGAAGAAGGGCCAGGCCATCGTCGACGCCAACCACAAGGCCATCGACGCCGGCGCCACCGCGTTCCGCAAGTTCGAGGTGCCCGCCGACTGGGCGACCGCCGAGGACGCGCCGGCCAAGCTCTCCCTCGAGGGCCGCGCCGCCATCGTCGAGCAGGTCAAGAACCTTCTCGGCCCGATCAACCGCATGGACGGCGACTCGCTGCCCGTCTCGGCCTTCAAGGGCATCGAGGACGGCCAGTGGGAGCTCGGCGCCTCCGCTTACGAGAAGCGCGGCGTCGCTGTCAGCGTTCCCAAGTGGGACGAGACCAAGTGCATCCAGTGCAACTCCTGCGCCTTCGTGTGCCCGCACGCCACGATCCGCCCGTTCGTCCTCACCGACGAGGAGGTCGCTGCCGCGCCGGAGAACCTGCGCACCATCGACGCCATGGGCCCGAAGGTCAAGGGCATGAAGTACACCCTGGCCGTCAGCCCGCTCGACTGCATGGGCTGCACCGTCTGCGTCACCGCCTGCCCGAAGGGCGCCCTCACCATGGTCCCGCAGGAGGAGGAGCTTGCCGAGCAGCAGGTCTTCGACTACTGCGTCGCCAAGGTCGCCGAGAAGCCCGAGGCCATCGCCGCCAACACCAAGGGCTCCCAGTTCAAGCAGCCGCTGCTTGAGTTCTCCGGCTCCTGCGCCGGCTGCGCCGAGACCAGCTACGCGCGTCTCGTTACGCAGGTCGCCGGCGACCGCATGTTCATCTCCAACGCCACCGGCTGCTCCTCCATCTGGGGCAACCCGGCCGCGACCTCGCCCTACACGGTCAACGCCGAGGGCCACGGTCCCGCGTGGAACAACTCGCTCTTCGAGGACAACGCCGAGCACGGCTTGGGCTTCCAGGTCGGTTACGAGGCCGTCCAGAACAAGCTCGTGGCTGCCGTCACCGAGATGATGAACTCCGACAAGGCCTCCGAGGGCTTCAAGGCCGCCGCTCAGGCCTGGATCGACTCCCGCAACGACGTCGAGGGCTCCAAGGCCGCTGCCTCTGCGCTCATCCCCGAGCTCGAGCAGGCCGCTTCCGAGGGCTGCCCGGTCGCCCCGACCGTCCTGGCCGACAAGGCTTACCTCACCAAGAAGTCCTTCTGGATCTTCGGCGGCGACGGCTGGGCCTACGACATCGGCTTCGGCGGCCTGGACCACGTCCTCGCTTCGAACCGCAACGTCAACGTCTTCGTCTTCGACACCGAGGTCTACTCCAACACCGGCGGCCAGGCCTCCAAGGCGTCCAACCTCGGCCAGGTCGCGCAGTTCGCTGCCGCCGGCAAGGTGACCAAGAAGAAGACCCTCGCCGAGATCGCCATGACCTACGGCTACGTCTACGTCGCGCAGGTGGCCATGGGCGCCAACCCCGCCCAGACGCTGAAGGCCATCCAGGAGGCAGAGGCCTACGACGGCCCGTCCCTGATCATCGGCTACAGCCCCTGCGAGATGCACTCCATCAAGGGCGGCATGAAGAACTGCCAGCTCGAGATGAAGCGCGCGGTCGAGTGCGGCTACTGGAACCTCTACCGCTACAACCCGACCGCCCCGGCCGGCAAGAAGTTCTCGCTCGACTCCAAGGAGCCGGCGGGCGGCTACCAGGAGTTCCTCATGAACGAGGCGCGCTACAGCCGCCTCACGCGCGAGTTCCCCGAGCGCGCGCAGGAGCTCTTCCAGGCCAACGAGGAGGCCGCGATGGCTCGCTACCAGCACCTCCTCAAGCTCAAGGCGATGTACGCCGACGCGTAAT
This sequence comes from Coriobacteriia bacterium, assembly GCA_030530145.1. Taxonomy (GTDB): domain Bacteria; phylum Actinomycetota; class Coriobacteriia; order Coriobacteriales; family Atopobiaceae; genus Paratractidigestivibacter. The sequence continues at coordinate 20,489 of JAUMVN010000013.1, forward strand.
TCTCGCCTAGGGCGCATGCGCGCCTGAGCGCATAGCTTGACCAAGGCCCCGTCGCCGGACATCCGGTGGCGGGGCTTTTTCGCGCGGCTTGGCTGCCTGCAGCTCCAAATCCAGCTCCAAGTTCGGAAGGCTTCCAAACTTGCGCGGGCGTGGAGGCGAGAAGCGCGTGGGCTTCTTACCTGCGGACATAGATTCCTAAAGCAAAGTTCGGAAGGCTTCCGAAGTTTGGAAGCCTTCCGAACTTGAGGGGGGGGGCGGGGACGCGCCGGGCCTAGCGGGCGGGGCTAGCGGGCGCGGACGATCTTGAGGGCTACGTCGTGGGCGGCGTTCTCGTAGGCGTCGTCGAGGGCGGGGAGCTGGCAAGAAACGCCTCGGCGATCGAGCGCATGCGCGATCAGCCAGTCGGCGACCTGCGGGTTCTTGGGCAGGACCGGGCCATGGAAATAGGTGCCCACCACGCCCTTGTACAGCACGCCCTCGCCGGGCGCGAACTCGTTGTTGCCGCAGCCGGCCACGAGCGAGGTGCCCAGGGGCGTCTCGCCGTCGTCCAGGTACGTGCGGCCGCCGTGGTTCTCGAAGCCGACGATGGGCGTGCTCGCCACGGGCGAGTCGATGGCCACGTTGTGGATCATGCGCCCCTTGCCGCTGCGCGTCTCGGCGCCGATGACGGCCAGGCCCTCGACCTGCACGTCTCCCATCATGTAGAAGCGCCCGAGCAGCTGGTAGCCGCCGCAGATGGCAAGAAGCGCGCCGCCCGACTCCACGTACGCGGCGAGCTTCTCTTTCTGGGCAAGAAGCTCCTTGCACACGGCGAGCTGGTCGCGGTCCGCGCCGCCGCCCAGCAGCACAACGTCGGCGTCCGAAAGGTCGAGCTCCTCTCCCATGCGCACCTGGTCGACGACCACGGGGATGCCGCGCCACGCGCAGCGCTGCCGCAGGGAGGCGATGTTGCCGCCGTCGCCGTAGAGGTTGAGCGCGTCCGGGTACAGGTGGACGATGCGCAGCGGCCGCTCCAGCTGGATGCCGGCGTCGACCACGCGCCCGAGCTCGACGCGCGCCCCCGGCGCCTCGGCGTCCGCGGACCCCGCCGGGCGCGGCGCGCCGTCGAGCCGCTTGAGGTCGGCCGTCACCTCGGGGAAGACGGTGTAGTTGGCCACCGAGTGCAGCGCAAGGCCCGCGTCGGCGCCGAAGCAGCCGCGCACGGCGTCCTCGATGCCGTCGATGAGCTGGGCGTTTATGCCCGCGTACTTAAGGCGCACTTGCAGGTCGTTGCGCCTCTTGCCGCCGACGAAGACGCGCTCGAGCTCGAGGTCGCAGAGCTTCTCGAAGTCGACGTCCCAGATCCAGCTGATGTCGTGGCCATCGGCGTCGTTGTCGTTGAGGAAGAAGGCCATGAGGCGCGCGTCGCTCGCCTTGATCTCGCTGATCATGCGGTCGAAGCCGGCGGGGTTCTTGGCGAGGTTGCTCACCACGGTGCGGCCGTAGACGTCGAAGGCCTTCATGCGGCCGCCGGCCGGCTCGTAGTCCGCGATCACGCGGTCGAGGTCGACGGCGCCCGCCCCCGCGAAGTCGAGCGCGGCCGCCACGGCGGTGATGTTGAACACCATGTAGAGGCCGTTGTAGGCGGTCTGCACGCGGCGCGCGGCCCCGTCGGGGCCCGTGACCTGCCAGGAGTAGCCGCCCTTCTTGCCGCACGAGAGCTCGACGCCGCGGGCGGCGTAGGCGAGCTCGGGGCGGGCCCAGCCGCACTTGGGGCAGCGGTACTTGCCGAGCTGCCCGTAGTGGACGTACTCGTAGTCCAGCGGCGCGTTGCACTTGGCGCAGAACCGCGAGTCGCTGATGCGGTCGGCCTCGAGGCCGGTGGGCTCGTCGATGCCGAAGGCGACGCGGGGGTTCCCCACGCGCGCCGCGATGCCCGCGCACAGCGGGTCGTCGGCGTTGTAGATAAGCGCGGTCTCGGGCGAGGCCTGGAGCGCCTGGACGATGACGTCCTGGGTGTGGTCGATCTCGCCGTAGCGGTCGAGCTGGTCGCGGAACAGGTTGAGAAGCATGAGAGCGGTGGGCTTGAGCTGCGGCAATATGCGCACGGTGTAGAGCTCGTCGCACTCGAAGGCGCCGAAGCGCTTCCGTGCCGCGCCAGCCGTGCCACCCGCCGCCGCGCCGCCCTTCTTGCCGCCGCCCGCCGCCGCGCCCTTGCGCCCCGCGACGATGGCCGCGGCGATGCCGGTCTGCATGTTGTTGCCTGCGCGGTTGCACACGACGTCGTACCCCGCGGCGGCGAGCCCGTCGGCGATAAGCCCGTTCGTGGTCGTCTTTCCGTTGGTGCCCGTGACGACGATGGAGCCGTCGAGGCCGCTCGCCAGCTCCGCCACGATGCCCGGGTCGAGCCTGAGCGCGATCGCGCCCGGGATGTTCCCGCCGCCGCGCCGCAGCACGGTCGAGAGGCCCCAGTGGGCGATGTCCGCCGCCGCGCAAGCCAACTTCGTGCGAGCTCCCATGACCGTCTCCTTGGATCGATACGAGGCCCTACCTGCTCGGCGCGCGATTGTTGCCATAGCCTTACTTTGAATGCGCGCGAGGTGGGGCGCGGTGTTCCCTTGCCTGAATATGGGGGTAATATTAGCACTGAGGAAAACGGCGCCCCGGCGCCCCTGCCCCTTACGAAACCATCGCTCGTAGATTGGCCATATCCCGCGTGAACCCGCTCATCGTCATACCTTCTTACTGGGCCGAGGGCGACCAGCCCGGTTCCCTCGCCGAGCGCGGCGTCTACGACTACACGACGCCCATCGATAAGCCCCTCCCGGAGCTCGAGACCTGCCTCAGCTCGCTCGAGCAGGTCCGCGGCGTGCTGCGCGTGGCCGTGCTCGTCATCGCGCCCAAGTCGTGCTACGACGCGGCCCGCGCCCGCGTGAACTCCATCTGCCGCTCCCACCCGAACCTGAACCCGCTGGTGGTGGGCATGGAGGAGGGCCAGCGCATCATGGCGGCGGTCAGCCGCGTGATCCCCGTCTCGGCCGGCGAGGTGGCCGCCCTGCGCGGATACGGCGCCATCAAGAACCTCGGCCTCGCCGTGGCGAGCGTCTTCGGCCACGACGTCGCGGTCTTCGTCTACGACGACGAGGTCGTGCTCGACCCCGATTTTCTCACCGACGCCGTGTTCGGCCTGGGCGCCTACACGCGCCAGGACCTGAAGATCCTGGCCAAGTCGGGCTTCTTCATCGACGAGGACGGCTCTCCCTACGCCAACCCCGACAAGAGCTGGACCGAGAGGCACTGGTCCAAGGCCGAGGAGTTCAACAAGGTCATGGAGCGCGCCCAGGGCGCGAGGAACCGCGTCACGCGCTCCAACCACATGTGCGGCGGCTGCTGCGCCATCCACGCCGAGGCCTTCACGCGCATCCCCTTCGATCCCTACGTCACGCGCGGCGACGACCTGGACTACGTGCTCAACCTGCGCAGCCATGGCCTGGACATGTGGTTCGACAACGACTGGTGCGTGCGCATGACGCCGCCCGAGGAGCGCGCGAGCGCGGCGTCCGTCTTTATGCAGGACGTCTACCGCTGGCTCTACGAGTACCGCAAGCTCGAGGTCCTCAACTCCCGCCGCGAGCTGCGCACCATCACGCCCGAGTCGCTCATGCCCTACCCGGCACCCTGGCTCTCGGAGCAGGTGCGCGGGCGCATCGTGCACACGGCGCTGCGCCGCCTCGTGGCGGGCCCGAACCGCCTCGACTACCTCTACCTGCTGTTCAAGGGCCTCCGCGACGCCGATAAGTTCGCGCGCGAGAACGCCTCGCGCTACCTGAGCTTCTCGATGACGTGGCCGGGCGTCATGTCCGCTATCTGGGACGACCGCTACCTGCAGGCGGCGCTGCTGCGCACCGGCGACGTCTGCGGCCGCGCCGCGCTGCCCGCCAAGCCCGCCGGCGACGGCGAGAAGCTCTCGGGCATCGCGCTCAAGGTGGCCGACCTCGGCTCGACGGGGGCGGTCGAGTGAGCTCGCGCGCGACCTCGGGCGTCATGTCGGTGCGCCGCGCCGACGCGATCCTGGGCGTGGTGGGCGCCGGCACGCTCGTGCTTCTTGCCTGGGGAATCGCAAAGGGCAGCGCGGCCGCGGCCATGATCGCGGGCGCGCTCATGGCGGCCGTCGTGGTCGTGGCCGGCTCGGCCAACCTCGTGCCCGACGACACGCGCTCCCAGGCCACCGAGCGCACGCTGCGCGTGGCCACGAACACCCTCGAGCACCTGCGCGGCGGCCTCACGCCCGAGAACGCGCAGGCCATCTGCGCGCTGCTGCTCCCCGAGACGAACGCGGCCGGCGTGGCCATCACGGACGCCAAGCGCGTGCTCGCCTACGAGGGCAGCTTCGGCGTCGCCTACCCGCCGGGAAGCGAGAACTCGCGCCCCACCATGGAGGTCCTCAGCAGCAAGCGCACCGAGACCTTCTACGCCATGGACCAGGAGATGCAGGAGCCTCGCCGCTTCACGCCGACGGCGCTGCCGCAGGGCAACTCGTTCGGCGTCGTCGTGCCGCTCATCGTGCAGGACGAGGCCGTGGGCTCCATCAAGCTGTACTACACGCGCGACCGCGACATGGACCGCACCCAGCTGGCCATCGCGCGCGGCCTGGGGCTCCTTCTTTCCACGCAGCTCTCGTCCTACGAGCTCGACGCGCAGGCCGAGCTCGTGGCCCGCGCCGAGGTCAAGGCCCTGCAGGCGCAGATCAACCCGCACTTCCTCTTCAACACGCTGAACACCATCGCGAGCCTGTGCCGCACGGACCCCATGCAGGCCCGCGACCTGCTGCGCGAGTTCTCCAAGTTCTACCGACACACGCTCGAGAGCTCCGAGAGCGGCCTCATCCCGCTCGCGCAGGAGCTCGAGCAGACGCGCCGCTACCTGACCATCGAGAAGGCCCGCTTCGGCGCCGACCGCATCAACGAGAGCGAGCACGTCTACGGCAACATCGGCGACCTTCTTGTCCCGTCGTTCGTCGTGCAGCCCATCGTGGAGAACGCCGTGCGCCACGCCATGCGCGACACGGGGCCTCTTTCCATCGACATCCACGCGGTCGCGGACGGCGACGACGTGCTCATCGCCGTGGCCGACGACGGGCTGGGCATGACGGAGGAGGCGGCGCGGCGGCTGCTCAACCCCGACGCGTCCGAGGCCCCGGCGGCGCCCGTGGGCAGCGGCCGAAAGCGCGGCGCGGGCATGGCGCTCAAGAACGTCATGGAGCGGCTCGAGCGCTTCTACGGCGCGGGCTCGGGGGTCGAGGTCGTTTCTTGCCCCGGCGAGGGAACCTGCGTGACGCTGCGCCTGTGCGGCGCCGCGAAAAAGCTTGGGCATGCGGCCGACGGGGACTTGCCGAATTCGTAGCCGAAGAATAGTATTTAACGTTTGGATGGCCCTGTTTAGGGCGTGGTTGATCAAGGAGTTCCTGCATGCGCGCGATGATCGTTGACGACGAGGCCCCGGCCCGCTCTGAACTCAGGTACCTGCTCGAGGAGACCGGGCGCGTCGAGTCCATTACCGAGGCCGCCAGCGCCCGCGAGGCCGTCGAGAAGCTCATGGAGGCCAAGGCTGAGGTCATGTTCCTCGACATCTCCATGCCCAAGACGAGCGGCATGCAACTCGCCGAGGCGCTGCACAAGCTGAAGAACCCGCCCGCCATCGTTTTCGTCACCGCCTACAGCGAGTATGCGCTCGAGGCCTTTGAGGTCGACGCGGTCGACTACCTCATGAAGCCGGTCGAGGCGGAGCGCCTGAACCAGGCCCTGGACAAGGTCGAGGCCCGCGGCACCAAGGCCGAGCCCGCCGTCCCGCAGAGCCACTCCTCGGTCGAGCGCATCCCCGTGGTTAAGAGCGGCCGCAAGGTCCTCGTGCCCATCGACCAGATCCGCTACATCGAGGCCAAGGACGACTATTCCTGCATCTACACCGACAACGACCGGTTCCTCTCGACGATCAGCCTGGCCAAGCTCGAGGAGAAGCTCGCCCCGCACGGCTTCTTCCGCGTGCACCGCGGCTACATCGTCAACCTGGAGTTCGTTGAGGACGTCGAGGTCATCTCCTCCGGCATCTTGCAGCTGGGCATCAACGGCATCGAGGGCAAGAAGATCTCCGTCTCGCGCCGCCGCGTCGTCGCGCTCAAGCGCGCGCTCGGGCTTTAGCGGGGGAGGGCGGCCTTGGCGACCACCCGCTACGACATCATCTCCGACACCCACGGGCACCTCTCGCCCGAGCTGCTGGAGAGCCTGAAGGGCGCCGATGTCATCGTGCACGCGGGCGACTGCTGCTCGATCTCCGATTACCGCCGGCTCGAGATGATCGCGCCCGTGCAGATGTGCCTGGGCAACAACGACTGGGCGGGCGACTACGGCCCCACGGTCAAGGCGCGCAAGATCTTCTTCGGCAGCGGGCTTCGCTGGCAGATCGTGCACTACCGCGAGCGGCTGAACCTGCTCAAGTGCGACGTCGCCATCTGCGGGCACACGCACTTCCCGTTCGTCACGCGCGACGAGTGGACCGGCACGCTGGTCATGAACCCCGGCAGCCCCACGTACCCGCGCCGCTCGGAGCCCTCGATGGGACGCATCATCTGCGACGAGGACGCGGGCAAGGTCCTCTCCGCCGAGATCATCACGCTGGGCGCCTAGCTCAAAATGAGAAACCCGCCTGCGGAGGCGGGTTTTCTTTTGCGCTTCTTGGCCGGGGCCGGAGGCTGGGCCGATGCTGGGACCGGAGGCGGGGCGGGGCTATTTGGCGCTTGCCGGCTCGGTTTCCTCCGCCATGAACGCCGGCGCGATAACGCGGGTGTAGAACGCGAGCCAGATAAGGCTCACGCAGAACCCGGCAAGAACGTCGCTCGCGTAATGAACGCCCAGGTAGATACGGCTGACGCCGACCATCACGATGACGAGCGAGAAGAGCACGCACCATATGCGGGCGAGCACGCGGTCCTTCTCGTAAGTCCAGACCATCCAGACGAGCAGGCCGAAGAACGCCATCGAGATCATCGAGTGGCCGGAGGGGAAGCTGTAGCCCGACTCGGCGATGAGGCGGAAGCCGTCCGGGCGGGGCCGTTGGACGATGGCCTTGAGCAGCTGGTTGAGCGCAAGGACGCACACGAGGTTAAGCGCCACGCAGCGGCCGGGCGCCTTGCCCGGCGCGAACGCCGTGACGATGAGCGTCATAACGAGCAGGACCGGGATGTCGAGCAGGCCGGTGAAGCCTTGCATGACGGAGGTCATCGCGTCGTTGCGGAGGGTCTCGACGAACAGCCGGTAGGCGAGGGTGTCGAGCTTGGTGAACTCGCCTTCCCCCACCTCCGAGAGCAGCCATACGAAGACGAGCGCCGCGGCGAGAACAACCAGGAGTCTGATGTTCTGGCGGGCGAGCCCGGCCATGGCTCGGCCGAGGCGAGCGATGCGGTGCTTGGGGTCGTTCACGTGCTTCTCCTTATGTTCGGATGACGTGCACCAAACAATAGCATCCCGGCGTAAGGGGCGCGTAAGGGGCGGCTCGCGGTGCGGGCGGGTGGCGCACCTCCCGTGCCGGTGGGCTGCGCCCCTTGGTCGCGGCACCACGTGGGGCGACCGCGGCGATGCGCACGAAGCGGGCGGCGAGAAGCGCTTCTCGCCGCCCGTCGCTCGCGAATGTGTCGCCGTGCCTTACAGGTGAGCCCGGATCTCGTCGATAAGGGCCGCCTTGGGCAGCGCGCCCACCATGCGATGCGCGACCTTGCCGTCCTTGAAGAGCATGACCGTGGGGATGGACACGATCTTGTTCTGCATGGCGTAGTCGTAGTTGTCGTCGACGTTCATCTTGTAGAAGTCGAGCTCGCCGGCCATCTCGCCGGAAACCTCCTCGACTACCGGACCGAGCGCGCGGCACGGCCCGCACCAAGGGGCCCAGAAATCGACGAGCACAGGCCTCTTCGCGTCGGCAAGAATCTGCGCGAGCTCCTCGGACTGGATCTCTTTGACTGACATGGGGACCTCCGGAATCGTGCGGACGTCGTGCGCCCGCGGGTCTTTGCCTGTTCGCGGTTATACCCGCTTTACACTGTGTTGTGACCGAACGAAGGGAAGAGGAACGATGCCGCTGAGTGCAGACGACCGCCGCGAGGCGTGTGTGGGAAAGACGACCGCCGAGCTCGACTCGCTCGCCGCGCGCGGGGTGCGGGCGGGGGGCAACGCCTTCTCGCCGATCCTGGTGTGCAAGGGCGAGCTGACGGCCGAGGAGGCCGGCGGCGCCGAGCCCTTCTCGGGAGCCGACGGGGCGGCGCTCAAGGCGTCGCTCAAGGCGCTGGGATACGCGCCGGAGGAGTGGGCGTGGCTGCTGACCTGCGACGATTCCGGCTCGGCGCCCTTGGGGCCCGCGCTCTTCCGCGAGGCGGTGTGCGCGCTCGACCCAGCGACGCTCGTGTGCTGCGACGACGCGGCCGCGGCGGCGGTGCGCGAGGCCTACGCCGAGGACCTCACCATCATCGAGGACTTCAACGAGGCCATGCTCGAGCCGGGCTACGTGGTGCCCGTCTGCGGCATCCGCGTCCTCAACCTGGGCGGGTTCGCCGCCGCGCTCGATGACCCGCGCGCGAAGCAGCAGATGTGGGCGCGCCTCAAGCGCGTGGCGCCCCTTTCCGAGCCGTACTAAGGCGACGCCGCCTGCGGCGCGCCCCGGTTGCGGGCAAGAAGCGATTGGGACCTCGAGGTGGTGCCACGCGCGCCACCTCGAGCGATTTTCTTGGCAGTTTCGCGCCACCTCGGCAAGAAATGCCCCGAGGTGGCACCACCTCGGGCGCGACGCCACCTCGAGCAAGGCGGGGGCCGCCCCGCTGGCGCCACCCCGTGCCCGAACGCCAAGCTTTCGCGCACGCCTGCCCGCCCGGGGCGTAAAATAGTGCCGTCCGTGGATTTTTAGTCCCAAGGAGGACCCGCACATGGCAAACATCGCCGCCCCGATCGACGCGACCCAGACCCCCGAGTGGAAGGCCCTCGCCGACCACGCCGCCGAGCTCAAGGCCGGCTTTACCCTGAAGGAGGCTTTCGCGTCCGACCCGGAGCGCGTGGCCAAGCTCTCCTTCGATATGGACGACCTGCACTTCGACCTCTCCAAGAACCTCGTCACCGACAAGACCGTCGGGCTTCTTGCCGACCTGGCCCGCGCCGTCAAGCTCGAGGAGCGCCGCGATGCCATGTACGCCGGCGAGCACATCAACACCACCGAGGACCGCGCCGTCCTCCACACCGCGCTGCGCCGCCCGGCCTCCGACAAGGGCAAGTTCATCGTCGACGGCCAGGACACCGTGGCCGACGTCCACGAGGTCCTCGACCGCATGTACGCCTTCGCCGAGCGCGTCCGCTCCGGCGAGTGGAAGGGCGTCTCCGGCAAGAAGATCGAGCACCTTGTCTCCATCGGCATCGGCGGCTCCGACCTCGGCCCGGTCATGGTCTACGAGGCCCTGAAGCCCTACGCCGACGCCGGCATCGACTGCCGCTACATCTCCAACATCGACCCCAACGACGCCGCCGAGAAGCTCCGCGGCCTCGACCCCGAGACCACGCTCGTCGTCATCGTCTCCAAGACCTTCACCACGCTCGAGACCCTGACCAACGCGCGCGAGGTCAAGACCTGGATGCTCGAGCAGCTCCAGGCCGCGGGCGCCATCGACGGCTCCGACGAGCAGGCCGCCGACGCCATCAAGAAGCACTTCGTGGCCGTCTCCACCAACCTCGAGCTCGTCGCCGAGTTCGGCATCGACCCCGCCAACGCCTTCGGCTTCTGGAACTGGGTCGGCGGCCGCTACTCCGTCGACTCCGCCGTGGGCCTCTCGCTCATCGTCGTCTTCGGGCCGGCGCGCTTCCAGGAGTTCCTCGAGGGCTTCCACGACCTCGACGTCTACTTCCAGGAGACCCCGCTCGAGCAGAACGTCGTCGCGCTCATGGGCCTGCTCAACGTCTGGTACGTTAACTTCTACGGCCTCGGCTCCCACGCCGTCCTGCCGTACAACCAGTACCTGCACCGCTTCCCGGCCTACCTGCAGCAGCTCACCATGGAGTCCAACGGCAAGTCGACCCGCTGGGACGGCTCGGCCGTGACCTGCGGCACCGGCGAGGTTTTCTGGGGCGAGCCGGGCACCAACGGCCAGCACGCCTTCTACCAGCTCATCCACCAGGGCACCCGCGCCATTCCGGCCGACTTCATCGCCTTCGCGAACACCGCGAACCCGTTCAAGGACGGCGACCAGGACGTCCACGAGCTCTTCCTCGGCAACTTCCTCGCCCAGACCAAGGCCCTCGCGTTCGGCAAGACGGCCGACGAGGTCCGCGCCGAGGGCACGGCCGAGTGGATGGTCCCGGCCCGCGTCTTCGAGGGCAACCGCCCGACCACCTCGATCTTCGGCGTCGAGCTCACCGCCCACGCGCTCGGCGAGCTGATCGCGCTCTACGAGCACATCACCTTCGTCGAGGGCACCGTCTGGGGCCTTGACTCCTACGACCAGTGGGGCGTCGAGCTCGGCAAGCAGCTCGCCAAGCAGATCACCCCGGCCTTCCACGACGACGCTGCGCTCGCCGAGCAGGACGCGTCCACCAAGGCGCTCATCGAGTACTACCGCGCGAACCGCAAGTAAATAGCCGGCGGGCGCGGCGGGGCGCCGCGCCGGTCGCGCCGGATCGCCGGCCGCACCGCGCCGGCAACCGCCGCCCAGCGACGCTTGGCCCCTCGGTCGTCAACGGCCGAGGGGCTTTTTACATGGCGGCATAACGAGAGCTCCGAGCTTGTAGTAACCTTCTAATACTTATTGACCCGGTTCATGACCCCCGGGGAATCTTGCCAAGAAGGGAACGCGCGACCTATGACACTTCGCGAGCTGCTGGCGCTGCTGAGGAAGCATCTGGCGCTTATGATCGTCCTGCCCATCGTGTTCGGGCTCGCCGCGGGCGCTTATTGCTATCAATTCATGTCCGATTCCTTCACGGCCACCGCGAGCATGTACGTCCTGGTCAAGAACAACGCGGACGACGGCAAGTCCTCGCTCGCCAGCGACCTCTCGACCTCGCAGATGATCACGAACGACGTCGCCGCCCTTCTCACCTCCGACCGCGTGACCGACGCGGCCGCCGCCGATCTCGGCATGAAGAGCCTGGGCGGCTACAAGGTGAGCGTCTCCAGCGCGACCACCTCCCGCGTCATCAGCATCACGGTCACGGGCGCCGACGCCGAGGGGGTGGCGAGCGTTGCCAACGCCCTCACGGACAAGGTGTCCGAGATCGCCCAGCAGGCCATGGACGTTCAGTCCATCAACGTCATCGACAGCGCGCGGACCCCGGCCGGCCCGAGCGGCCCGAACCGCAAGCTGTACGTGGCGGTGGCGGTCCTCGGCGGCCTGTTCGTGGCGGTCGCCATAGCGATCCTCGCCGAGGTGCTCAACACGAAGGTCCGCGGTCAGGAGGAGCTCGAGGAGCTCCTGGGAATCCCTGTGCTGGGCCGCATCCCCGAAGTTCAGGGAAAGGCGTAGCGCCATGTTCAAGAAGAAGAACAAGTCGGGTCTGAGCGAGAGCGACCTGGTCTACCTGCAGAACTCCGTGAAGACCTTGGCGGCGAACATCCGCTTTAGCTCGGTCGATAACCCGCTGCGGGTCATCGGCGTCACGTCGTCGGTGCCCAACGAGGGAAAGACGACCGTCTCGTACATGCTCGGCCAGGCCATGGCCTCCGGCGGCGGGGACGTGCTGCTGGTCAACTGCGACTTCAGGCACCGCTCGCTCGCGAAGAAGGCGCGCGTCCATTCGAAGAAGGGCCTGTACGCCGTGCTCGCCGGCCGCTGCGAGCTCTCGGAGGCCGTCGTCCCCCTGGACATCCCGGGCCTCTACCTGCTCGATGTCGAGCCGTCTATTCCGAGCCCCGTCGACGTCCTGGCCTCGAGGCGCTTCCACGAGCTTATGCTGCGCGTCCGCAACGAGTACGGCTTCGTCATCGTCGACACGCCGCCGCTCTCCGCGTTCGTCGACGCCGCCGTGGTCTCGCGCAACGCCGACGGGATGCTGCTCGTGGTGCGCGAGGGCTTTACCAAGCGCGAGGACCTTCTTGCCGCGTACGACCAGCTGCTCAAGGCCGACGCGAACGTGATCGGCACCGTGCTCAACTTCTGCAATACCGAGCGCAGCAGCCATTATTACTATTACAACTACTACACGACGGACGGGAAGAAGGTCCGCGGGGGGTCGTCCCGCAGGCGCAAGCGCGCCCAGGAGGCCGCGGAGGACGCCGCGCCGGCGATGCGCTGGGACGTCTACATCGGCGATGAGGCCGGCAAGACGAACGTCATGGCGCCCTTGCCGGAGAGCGCACCCGCTGCGGGCGAGCTGCCCGAGGATGATTCGGCGCCGATGACAAGCTCGCCGTCCGCCACGGGCGCCTCTTCGCCGGTCGGCGACCGCGTGCCCGACCTCGTGGCTGATGAGCCGGCTGAATTTGAGCCGCTGGCAGACGAGCCAGAGCCCGCGCCCGAGCCGGAGCCCGTGCTCGGCCTGGAGCCCGTCGGGGGTGCGAAGCCCAAGGCCAAGAACAAGCCGAAGGACAAGGAAAAGGGCAAGTCCAAGGGTAAGGACAAGCAGGCGGCCAAGGGAGCCGCGGCCAAGGCTGCTGCCGCCAAGGGCGCCGAGCCCAAGCCCGCCAAGCCGGCGGCCCGGGAGCGGGTCTCCATCGACGACACCGCGGCCTTCTTGGCCCTGGTGGGGTACAGCGCGAACACGACCCCGCGCCAGTAGGCCCGCCGCCCGCTGACTGCCCATGCGCGACCTGCACTGCCACATACTGCCCGGCGTCGACGACGGCGCGGCCGACCTCGACGCGAGCCTGCGCATGCTCGAGGCCGCCCGCGCCGTCGGCGTCACGTCCATGGTCTGCACGCCGCATGCCCGGAGCCCGTATTTCGACTATCGCAAGATGCTCGGCGCTTTCGTCGCGTTCCGCGAGGCGGCGGGGAAGGCCGCGCCGGAGGTCCACGTCTCGATGGGCTTCGAGGTCGCGCACCGCAAGCTCGTGCAGCTGGGCGTGGAGGAGTGGGCCCCGTACCTGCGCTTTGCCGAGACGAACGAGTTTCTCCTCGAGCTGGACGCGGGTTGCGCCGCGGCGGATTTCCGCGACTACGAGCGCACCATCTATGCGCTGCAGGGCCTGGGCTACACGGTCATCATCGCGCACCCCGAGCGCTACCGCGCCGTCCAGAAGGACCTGCAGATAGCCCGCGACCTGGTCGATTCCGGCTGTAAGCTGCAGGCTTCCGCGGATTTTATCGCCGGCGGGAGATTCGGCCGCGAGAAGCGCCCTGCGCGGAAGATGTTCGAGGAGGGCCTCTACAGCTACATCGCGAGCGACGCGCACAGGCCCGAGCACTACGCCTGCCTGGCGAAGGCTCTCCGCGCCTACGGGCCCGGGGCTCGCGGCAAGCACTTCCGCTGACGCGCCGAGACCGCCGTCGGTCGGCGGGCTTCTTGCCAGCCCCTGCGAGCACCCCCGAACATGGACGGAGGCCCTGCGGAGCCGAAGCTCCGGGGCCTCCACTTTGGCAGCTGCCAAGCAAGAAATCGCTTTACAGTGCGAGGGCACGCGCCTTGTGTTTGTGCTGCGTCGCGTCGTGCCGCCGCTCCCTGCGCAGTGGATAGCATGCCCGGCCGCCGCCGCGCTTATTCACCCATGCGCAACCCTTACATAAACCTGTGTGCATTCCTGATGCTCGCCCCGCGCCGTCGTGTACAATGACGAACTGGAAAATCCCCCCGAAGAGAAGGGTCCGCATGAAACCTCGACCTGCCAGTCGATAACGTGCGGCGTGCTCAAGACGCGCCGCCAGGCGTGAGAACCGCAACCGTGCCGGCCGCAGCTGCCGGCGACGAGCGTAAGGAGCACGAATGATCTACCTGTCCCAGCTCATGGGCAACCCGGTCTATGCCGCCGACGGCGAGAAGATCGGCAGCGTCTCGGACCTCGGCATCGCCACGGGCGAGGTCTTTCCCCGCGTCACTTCCCTCGCTTTCAAGGGCCCGGGCCGCACCCCCTTCATGATCAGCTGGCGCAAGTACGTCGACACCTACGACGAGAACGAGATCCGCCTCAAGGTCCCCGCGACCGAGATCCGCTTCTCGTATCTCCAGCCGGACGAGGTCCTTATCGCCCGCGACATCCTGAACAAGCAGATCGTGGACACCCGCGGCATGCGCGTCGTCCGCGTGAACGACCTCAAGCTCTCCGACACCAACTCCACGCAGCTCCGCCTGCTCGGCGCCGAGGTCGGCGCCCGCGGCATCCTGCGCTCGCTCCACCCCGCCCTCGAGCGCGGCGCCCTCAAGCTCGCGCGCACCTTCGGCAAGGCCATCCCCGAGCGCATCATCGCCTGGTCCTACATGGACCTCGTGGAGCGCGACCTCTCCAACGTCAAGCTCAGCGTTTCTCACAAGACGCTCGACGACATGCACCCCGCCGACATCGCCGACATCATCGAGCGCCTCGACCCGCGCCTGCGCGGACAGGTCTTCGCCCAGCTCGACGACGAGCAGCGCGCCGGCGCCATGGCGGAGTTCGACGACGACGCGATGGCCGCCGAGCTCATGGGCAACATGAACGAGACCGAGGCCTCGCGCATGCTGTCCGAGATGGACCCCGACGACGCGGCCGAGCTCGTGTCCGAGCTCGATTACGACAAGGCCGAGAAGCTCCTGCGCCTCATGGGCGTGAAGGAGCAGCGCGCCATTCGCCAGCTGCTCGGATACCGCGAGGACACCGCCGGCCGAATCATGACCTCGGAGTTCGCGGCCCTGTCCGAGGACGCGACCGTGGGCGACGCCGTCGAGCTGCTGCGGAGCCTCGACGAGGACTTCGAGACCGTGCGTTACGTCTACCTGGCGGACGAGGACAACAAGCTCTCCGGCGTGGTCACCCTCAACCGGATCATCGTCTCGGAGCCCGAGACCAAGCTCGTCGACGTCTGCACCGACGAGCTCGTGACCGCCTCGCCCGAGGAGGACCAGGAGGACGTCGCCGAGAAGATCGCCAAGTACAACCTGCTCGCGATGCCGGTCGTGGCCGACGACGGCCACATGCTCGGCATCGTCACCGTCGACGACGCGCTCGACGTCCTGGAAGAGGAGCACGCCGAGGACCTGCAGATCGCGGGCGGCGCCCCCGCCGACGACGAGGGCAGCCATGCCGGCGACCTCGTGTGGCTGCTGCGCCGCAACGCGTGGTTCTTCCTGTGGATCGTGGGCACGGGCCTGGTCACGGTGCTCCTGCGCCAGCTGGGGAGCGACCTCGAGAGCGCGCTTCTTGCCTGCGCCGCGCTGCCCGCGGCCCTCGTGCTGGCCGACGACTCCATCAGCTATGTGACGAACTTCTTCCTGCAGAACGACCCGGATGACGACGACTCGCCCTCCATGCTCGGCTTCACCGTGAAGAGCGTGGGCATCGGCGTCGTGCTGGCGGCCCTGGCCGTGCTGGCGGCGCTCGCGCTGGCGAGCTCGGCCCACGGGGACGTCTCGGGCGTGGTCGACGCGCTTACCTGCGGCTTCGGGGCGGCGTCCGTCTCTATCCTGCTGTCGTTCGTGCTCTGCCCGATCTACCTGGTCTACCTGCGTCGCCGTGACGAGAAGAACGAGGACGCCTCGGGCTTCGCGCTCTCGATGACGGCGATGGCCGTGGCGCTCGTCGTCTTCGTGGCCCTCGTCGTCGTGAGGCGGGTGATCTTCTAGTGGCCGCGACCCCCGCGCCCGCGAAGGCGCCGAAGAGGCGGCTCGACCCCAAGCGCGTGCTCGCTGCCATGGGCCCCGGCATGGTCGCGGCGCTGGCGGGCGCCGACGCCGGCGGCGTGGCCACCTATTCCAGCGCGGGCGCCTTCTTCGGCTACGGCCAGCTCTGGACCGTGCCCGTCATGTGCGTGCTTCTCATCGTCGCGCAGGAGACGGCCGCCCGCATGGGCTGCGTCACGGGCAAGGGCTTCGCGTCGCTGATTCGCGAGCAGTTCGGCGTGCGCCTCTCGGCGTTGGCGATGCTTGCGCTTTTGATCTCCAACACGACGGTGACGCTCTCCGAGTTCGCGGGCATCGCGTCGGGGCTCGGGCTCTTCGGCGTGCCCGCCATCGTGAGCGTGCCGATCGCGGCGCTCGCCATCTGGATGCTCACCATGAGCGGTTCCTACCACCGCATCGAGAAGATATTGCTGGCCATCAGCTGCGTCTTCGTCACCTACGTGGTGGCCGGCGTCATGGTCGGACCCGACTGGGGAGACGCCCTCAACGCCACGGTGATCCCGCGCTTCTCGACCGACCCGCAGTACTTCAGCGTGCTCGTGGCCAACATCGGCACCACCATCGCGCCGTGGATGATCTTCCTCGCCCAGTCCAACGTCGTCGAGAAGAACGCGCACGCCGACGACCTGCCGTACCAGCGCATCGACACTGTGACGGGCTCCGTGGTGGCGAGCATCATCAGCTGGTTCATCATCCTGACCACGGGCGCCGTGCTGTTCCCGGCCGGCATCCAGGTGAGCAGCGCCGAGGACGCCGCCGCCGCGCTGCAGCCGCTCGTCGGCGACTACGCGACGCTGCTGTTCGGCGCGGGCCTCGTGGGCGCGTCGTTTCTTGCCGCGTGCGTGCTGCCGGGCATCACGTCGAGCGCCATCTGCGAGGCATTCGGCTGGGAGCGGGGCAGCGACCGCAGCTGGCAGGAGGCGCCCGTCTACCGCGGCATCATCACGGCGGTCATCATCTTCTCGGCCGTGGTCGTGGTCATCCCCGATGTGAACCTCTTCGGCATTATGATGCTCGCGCAGGTCATCAACGGCGTGCTGCTGCCGGTGCTGCTCGTGTTCATGGTGCTTATCGCCAGCGACCGGCACGTGATGGGCGAGCACGCGAACTCGCGCGCGTGGGACGGCCTCACGTGGTTCACCATCGTGGCCGTCGTGATCCTGACCGTCGTTATGTTCGTGCTGCAGGCTGTGGGGCTTTAGCGCAGGAGCCGGGGCCGCCGCGCGGTAGGCTGCCGGGCATGGTAGAGTTGGTCGGAGCGTGTTCAGTGGGTTCGGGTGACGCGACACCTCGAATCTGGTCAGGGCCGGGAGGCAGCAGCCATAAGGGGCCTCTTGCGGGCACCCGTTCCCACTGAGCGCGCTTCTTTGCAACCCCGCGACGTTTGCCGCGGGGTTGTGTTGTGTCGAGGCTCTTTTTGACCTGCGTCTAAAAAGGAGATTTCTGAACCTATGGGTTTCGTCAACTTTATCGTCGAGCTGCTGCAAGATCCCCGCACCGCCATCGCGAGCTGGATCGCCGCGGGCCCGCTCATGGCCTACGGCTGTGTGTTCCTCATCATCTTCATCGAGACCGGCGTCGTGTTCTTCCCGTTTTTGCCGGGCGACTCGCTGCTCTTCGCGTCGGGCTTCTTCGCGCACAACGGCGGGTTCAACATCGTCGCGCTCCTGGCGGTGGCGTGGGTCGCGGCCATCCTGGGCGACCAGTGCAATTTCATGATCGGCCACTTCTTCGGGCGGAAGATCATCGATTCCGGCAAGGTCAAGGCCATGACGCCCGAGCGGATGGCCAAGTCCGAGGCGTTCTTGGACAAGTGGGGCCACCTGGCCATCTTCCTCGGGCGCTTCTTCCCGTTCATCCGCACGTTCGTGCCGTTCATCGCGGGCATGGGCGGCATGAAGTGGCACAGCTTCGTGGCGTTCAACGTGCTCGGCGGCATCACGTGGTCCACGCTGTTCACGCTGCTCGGCTACTTCTTCGGCGGGATCCCGTTCGTGCAGGAGCACTTCGAGCTGCTGATCGTCGGCATCGTGCTCGTGTCGGTTATCCCGACCGTCGTCGGCCTGATCAAGGCCAAGTTCGGCAAAAAGCAGGCGTAGGCACCACGTGCGGACTCGCTTCGCTCGTCCAAAACGGCCCTTCCGGGGCCGTTTTTCATGCCGCGGGGCATAAACTCTGACTTTTTGCACTTTAAAATCGGGGTCCACGAGTAGCCGAGCCGACGGCGTTGATGTTTTCCCAGTTAGCGACTGTTCAAGTTGATCCGCTACTGGGCGACTCGAATTTTGAAGTGCGAAAAGTCAGAGTTAGCTTTATTTCGGCTTCCGACCCCGGCCCTATGCCCCATAACGGCAGGCCGACGCCGGGCGAGCGAGCCTCGGACAATGACTTAAACGTTGGAAAGGCCGGGCCAGTCTACTCCCAAGACCTCCATACGCAGGTGATTTACTGCCGCTTGGATCGATTCGGTCTTCTGCGGCAGCTTGCGCCCCAGCTTCGCGGTGATAACGCGCACGATCGCATCGAACTGTCGCAAAGACGACAGCTGCTCATAGGTAATCGGAAGCACTTCAATCCCCATGAGCTCTAAGGCGGTTTCGCGTGTGAAGTCGGACAGCTGACTGCCTCGTTCTGCATGCCATGCTACGCTGTGGCACTCGACGTCTAGCCCTTCGTCCCAATACAGGTCGCAGGAGCAGCTTCCTCGTTTAGCGAGCAGCGCCGCATCGGGAGTGAGCGAGACCCTACGGTTGAACTCGAAGCCGCCCAAGCCGGCGCCGCCGCGCCTTCTTGACAGCCCGAGCAGGATTCCCGCTTGAACCTCGAACGGCGAGGCGGCGCCGGGGACCACGAGATCAGCCGCGAGAGAAAGCCGCGCCCGTCCACGCGACGAGTCGCTGGTCTTAGCCAAGTGCTTGAGATCCTTCGGGGTGGTGAGCGGCGGTCGCTTCCACAGGTCCGTAAGCCGCCCGTTTCCATCGAGGCAGGGTTCCCAGCCTCCTATGGACGGAAAGCTTCGGTTATCGCAGAGCCGTTGGATTACGTTCGCGATCTCGGTGGGCGGGCGGAACACGGCGAACCCTCCGCAGAGCTCGCTCGCAAGGAGAAGCGTCCGTTCGAGGCTTGCGCGCGCCGCAAGTTGCTGCAGCGTGAATTCCGGCGAGGCGACGTTGAACAGGTCGGTTGCCTCTCGCGTTCCGCCGACCGGTGCTCCGGCGCTCCAGACCCGGGGCTTTACAAGCTTCGATTCCCGGATGGCACGGACGTCTTGCGCCAACACGTCAAAGGGGGCGTTGCCGCACAGGCTTAAGAGCGGGGCTGCGTCCAGTAAGGTCCGGTAGACCTCGCCGGCGTTGCCGCAATGGGCCACGGCGCATTTTTCATAGGCTTGGGCTGCTCGCGCGGACAGCGTCTCGAGGTCGCCCTCGGTCAGAACCCTGGCCAAGCGAATGTCAGCTTCCGGCGCGACTGCCAGAAGCTGCACTACGGGCGGAATCCGCCAGTATTGATAGGCCGTTGCGTCACAGATCGTAATGTCCATGGGGTGACTGTAGGCAAAACTCTGACTTTTCGCACTCTAAAACTCGGCGGGCGGAGTATATCGACCGATGAGCGCGGTATTTGACCAGTTGGATCGCATTATGAAGTGTGCTCTACTCCGACATCCGAGTTTTAAAGTGCGAAAAGTCGGAGTTTGTCGCTCGGCTGGCCCAAGCGGTAGGATTGGGGGCGTCCAAAACGGTCGAACGGCAGGAGGGCGGCCCATGAAGCTCGTCATCGCATCCGACATCCACGGCGCGGCCGACTGGTGCGCCAAGCTAATGGACGCGATCGAGGCCGAGCGGCCCGACCGCGTCGTGCTCCTGGGTGACATGCTCTACCACGGCCCGCGCAACGACTTACCCGCCGACTACGCCCCTAAGCGTGTAATCGAGATGCTCAACGGCATAAAAGACCAGGTCATCGCCGTGCGCGGCAACTGTGAGGCCGAGGTCGACCAGATGGTCCTCGACTTCCCCTGCATGTCCGACCACAACATCCTGGTCGATCCGGCGGCCGGAGGGCGCACGCTGTTCTTCACCCACGGCCACATCTACGGCCCCGGCCTGCACAACAGCGTCGGCAATTGGCCTTCCTTGCCCGCAGGAGCCGCGCTCGTTTACGGCCACACTCACAAGAAGGTGCTCCAGGAGGTCGAGGGCCACGAGGGCATCACGGTCTTTAACCCCGGCTCGGTCGGCATCCCCAAGGACGGTACTCACAGCTACGGCCTCTACGAGGACGGGCGCTTCGAGCACCGGATCCTGGGGTAATCCGGCCGCCGGAGGGCGCCTGAAGCGCACCTGAGCACGGGTTGACGCCATGATTGGGACAAACTGATTCCCCGGTGACAGATTTTTCTAAAAATCTGTCACCGGGGAATCAGTTTGTTATGTCCGCGGGTCACGTCCGCTCCGCCGATTCCATTCGCCGCCCGCCCGTTTCTGTCGAAACATCGCTCCTAGTGGCGAGAACGGCGCGCCGGCGCTTCGGCCGCCGCGCCGAGCCCTACGCTTTGCGAAAACCAATCGCAAACAGGGGAGGCCCACATGGCACCGGCGACAGCGCTCGAGGAGTATCGCAACTGGCACGGGAAGATCGAGGTGGTCAATCGCGTGCCGATCGACTCGCCCGCCAAACTCGCCAAGGTGTACACCCCCGGCGTCGCGGCGCCCTGTAAGGAAATCGCCCGCGACCCGGCGCTGAGCTTCGATTACACCCGGCGCGGCAACCTCGTCGCCGTGGTGACGGACGGCTCCGCGGTCCTCGGCCTCGGCGACATCGGCCCCGAGGCCGGCATGCCCGTGATGGAGGGCAAGGCCGCCCTGCTCAAGAGCCAGGCGGGCGTCGACGGCTTCCCGCTCTGCATCAAATCCGAGGACACCGACGACATCGTCCGCACCATCGAGCTGCTCTCCGGCACGTTTGGTGCCATCCACCTGGAAGACATCGCCGCGCCGCGCTGCTTCGAGATCGAGGCGCGCCTGCGCGATGTGCTCGACATCCCCGTCTATCACGATGACCAGCACGGCACCGCAGTGGCCACGGCGGCAGCGCTCGTCGGGGCCTGCCGCGCGACGGGCCGCGAGCTCGAGGGCGCGCGCATCGTTATCGTCGGCGCCGGGGCGTCCGGCATCTCGATAGCCGACCTGCTCTTCTCGCTCGGCGCCACCGATATCGTGCTTGTTGACCGCGAGGGAATCGTCGGCAAGAAGTCCGCGCAATGCACGGACTATACCAGTGGAATCGTCGCGCGCTCGAACCCGCGCGGCCTTGCCGGCGGCCTTGCGGAGGCGGCCGCGGGCGCCGACGTGCTCATCGGCGTCTCCGAGGCCGGCGCGATCCCTGCCGAGGCGATCCGCTCGATGGCGCCCGATGCCATCGTCTTCGCGCTCGCCAACCCCACGCCCGAGGTCATGCCTGACGAGGCCAAGGCCGCCGGGGCCGCCGTCGTGGCCACCGGCCGTTCCGACTTCCCGAACCAGGTGAACAACCTGCTCGCCTTTCCGGGGATCTTCCGCGGCGCCCTTGATGCCCGCGCGACGGAGATAAACGACGCCATGCTCGCGGCCGCCGTCGACGCGCTCGTGGGGCTCGCGGCGCCCGCGCTCGACGCCGAGCATATCGTTCCGGCTGCGCCCGACCCGCGCGTTGCGCCCGCCGTCGCCGCGGCCGTTGCGAGCGCTGCGCGCGAGAGCGGCGTGGCGCGGCGTTAGAGCGCTGCGTCCGCCCCGCCACTCCTGCGCCCCCCCAAACGGCCGCCCCGCCCACCCTCGCCCCCTCGCCGTTTGTCGCCTTGGTTAGACTGTTCACAAATCAGATGCCCCCACACAGGGAGAAATACGATGTCGATCTCCGAGACCCGCCGAGACCTCTACTCCTACCTCGACCTTCACACCAGGGAGTTCGACCCGTCCCGTCTCGAGCCGTACACTACCCAGGAGATCGCCCGCTCGGCCTCGGTCTCCCGCAACCTGGCGAGCCAGTACCTCAACGACCTCGTGCGGGAGGGCCACGTTGTCAAGGTCGGTAGCCGGCCGGTCCATTACCTGCACCGCCACAATTTGGAGCGCTACCTCCAGGTCCGGATCGACCGCCCGTCGTACGCGAGCGTCGACGAGCTGCTCGCCCTTCGCGGCGCCCGCGCGGCGTGCGACTTCGAGCGCGCCGTCGGCCACGACCTCAGCCTCTCGAGCGTTATCGAGCAGATGCGCGTTGCCATGGAGTACCCTCCCTGCGGCCTGCCGGTCCTCGTGATGGGGGCCTCCGGCACGGGGAAGACCTATCTGGTCAAGCTCATGCTCGAGTACGGCAAGGACGCCGGTCTTCTCGACCCCGACGCGTGCCTGACCGCCGTCGACTGCGCCCGCTACCTTTTGGACCCGGAGCGGATCGTGGCCGATTACCTCGGGTCCGCGGAGGAGCCGGGCCTCATCGAGCGCGCTAAGGGCGGGCTGCTCCTCTTCAAGAACGTCGACGTGCTGCCCCTCTCGCAGCAGGAGTACCTCTTTACGCATGCGCTCTTCGCGGCCCGCGCGGAGCAGGGGAGCCCCGAGCGCGGCCTGCGGTTCGTCTTCTCGAGCTCGCTTCCCGCCGACTCGCCCCGCGCCGCCGAGCTGCGCCATCGCTTGCCGGTCGTGGTCCGCATCCCCGCCCTGCGCGAGCGAACTCCCGAGGAGCGCGCGCAGATAACGTTGCGCTTCCTCAAGGACGAGGGCCGGCGCATGGGCGTCGACGTGCTCGTGAGCAGGGGCGCGTTCTCGTGCCTGGTCAACGGCTCCTACGAGGACAACATCAGCGAGCTGCGCCGCAGCATCACCAACGCCTGCGCCGAGGCCTATCTCTCGCGCCGCGGCGACGGCAGCATCGTCGTGCGCGCACACTGCCTGCCCGCGGCCGTCCTCGCGCAGGCGAACGCGCGGGAGATCGAGGCGGACGGCTCGCTCGTGGACACCACGCGCTGCTCGGAGGCCTTCGCGAGAAGGGATCTGCTGAGCTTTGTCGCCCCGATGCTCGAGCACTACGAGGCATTCAAGGCGGATGTCCCGGCCGGTGACGCGATGGGCCGCGACCTCGGAGGTCTCAAGCGCGTGCTGGCTGAGGACCTGTGCGCTCTCGAGGACCACCTCTCCCGCGGCAACGGGGCGCGCGGCGAGAAGCTCGAGGCGTTCGAGCGGCTGTTGGGCAGCGGCGTCACGGACATCAACGACGAGCTCGGCCTCGCGCTCTCGCACGCGACGGCGCGCCTCATCGCGCAGCTCTCGTACGTGCAGCTCAAGCCGGAGGACGGCCTGCGCCGCTGGGAGCTCGAGCAGCGCCATGAGCTTGCGGCTCTGCTGACGCTTCTTTCCAGCGACGACGCGGCCATGGCGGCGCTCGTGGGGAGGCTCGCGACGCTCGACTTCCGGCTCCTCGGCGTCGAGCTCGACCAGCTCGGGCGCCTGTTGCTGTTCCTGCACGTGGCGATGCTCGAGGGCGACGCCGCGCACTAGGGCGGGCTTCTTTTCGCGAAGGCGGGCAAATGGGCGGTCCCTTTGCCCGCTGTTTTTGTGCCGCCTGCGCGGCCGCCCATCCGCCTTTCGACACAGGCGAGCCCCGTCGGCGCGTATGTGTCGATGCGCCCGCCGGTGCCCGCGCCGAGCGCGCCCGAGCGGCGAACCTCGGCCCGCAGTGGCGGAACGGGCCACGGGGCGGGCTTCTTGCCAAGTCCGCGCCATACCCTCTTCTCGAGCAAAGCAAAACCGCAAAAGAGGAGGTAACAAGCATGAGGCACATCGTTCTCGCGTCCCACGGAAACCTGGCCGCCGGCATGAAGAGCTCCGTCGAGCTCATCGCGGGCGCCCAGCCCGGCCTCGCGACCGTCTGCGCCTACACGGAGGAATGCCCGACCGCGGCCGAGCCCCTCGCCGCGCTCGTCGAGGGCCTGGGGGAGGGCGACGAGCTCGTCATCGTCACCGACGTTCTCGGCGGCTCGGTGAACAACGAGGCGTCCCAGTTCGTCAACACACCGGGCGTTTACGTGGTCACGGGCATGAACCTGGCGTTCGTCCTGAGCCTCGTCGTGGACGCCGGGACCCCGACGGCTGCGCTCATCGGCGAGTCCGTCGCGGAGGCCCGCGAGCAGCTCCGGCGCATGGACCCCGTTCCCGACGCGGACGAGGACGACTTCTAACCCCCGCGGCAAGAAGCCCCCGCGGCAAGAAGCCTCGCTCAAAACCCACAGGCAACCGCGCAACCGCGCGAACGAGAAAGGACACCACATGATCAAGCTCCTCCGCGTCGACCACAGGCTCCTGCACGGGCAGGTCGTCTTTTCCTGGGTCTCTCACCTCAAGCCGAACTGCATCCTCGTGGCCAACGACGACGTGGTCAACGATGACCTGCGCAAGACCACCCTGCGCCTCTCCAAGCCCAACGGCGTCAAGCTTGTGATCAAGTCCATCGACGACTCGATCGCCGCCATCGAGGCCGGCAAGACGGACAAGTACGATCTCATGGTCGTCGTCTCGAACGTGGCCGACGCCGTGCGCCTCGCCACGTCGATCGAGCAGATCGACGCCATCGACCTGGGCGGCACCAAGCCCACCGACCAGACGCGCGCCTACGCGAAGTCGATCAACCTGACCGACGAGGACGTCGCGCTTCTCAACGACGCCAAGGCGCAGGGCATCGACGTGTACATCCAGGGGGTTCCCGCCGACCGTAAGCAGGAGTTCGTCGCCTAGCGAAAAAGGCCCAGCCCCGGCGCCGGGCGCCCCCTTCGCGCGACGCCCTTCCAATCAAACGAGAAAGGAATCCCATGCTCCTCAAAACAGTCCTCGTGGGCCTCGTCGCCCTTATCGGCTACCTCGACCACCCGACCGGCAAGTCTATGCTCCAGCGCCCCATCGTCATGGGCCCGCTCGTGGGCATCGTCCTCGGCGACCCCATGACCGGCCTCGCCGTCGGCGGCACGCTCGAGCTCGCCTTTATGGGCAACATGGCCATCGGCGCCGCCATCCCGCCCGAGATCACGGCCGGCGGCGTGCTCGGCACGGCGTTCGCCATCACGGCCGGCTCCGGCGCCGACGTGGCCGTTGCCCTCGCGCTGCCCATCGCCTCGCTCGCGCTTCTTATCAAGAACCTCTTCTACCTGATCATCCGCCCGCAGTTCATGCTCCACGCCGCCGACAGGATGTCCGCCGAGGGTGACCTCAAGGGCGTCTGCCGCATGCATGACCTCGCGTACTGGACCTACGCCATCTGCATGACGCTCGCCTGCGCCGTGAGCTTCTACGTCGGCAGCCCTGTGATCCAGGCCGTCATCGACGCGATCCCGCAGTTCGTCATGGACGGCATCTCCATCGCGGCCGGCATCCTGCCCGCGCTCGGCTTCGCCATGCTCGCGAACATGCTCATGAGCGAGAAGCTCGCCCCGTGGTTCGGCATCGGCTTCCTTCTTTCCGCCTACCTCGAGGTCCCGGTGCTCGGCCTGGCGCTTCTCGGCGTGCTCGTCACGCTCCTGATCCTGCGTGCCGAGCCTGCCGGCCAGCCTGCGGTCGCCGCGGCTTCCGATTTCGACGAAGACGACGAGGACTTCTAAGCGCCCGGACACCGACCGTCCCGCCCCAGCCAATCACAAGGAGACAACATGAGCACCGATACCACCAACGCCGCGCCCGCCAACGACGCGCCCGCCGCCGCAGGCGAGAAGCGCCTCTCCGAGAAGGAGCTGCGCGGCATGTTCTTCCGCTCGCTCAACTTCGACGGCTCGTTCAACTACGAGCGCCAGATGAGCCTCGGCATGCGCCACGCCCTCGCGCCCGCCCTCGCCAAGCTCTACCCGAACAAGGATGACATGGCCGCCGCCCTCGAGCGCCACAGCGAGTTCTTCAACGTGACGCCCGCCATGGCCCCGCTCGTCCTCGGCATCACCGCCGCCATGGAGGAGAGAAACGCCAACGAGGACGACTTCGACGCGGACTCCATCAACGCCGTCAAGGCCTCCCTCATGGGCCCGCTCTCGGGCATCGGCGACTCGCTCTTCTGGGGCACGATCCGCCCGCTCGCCGGCGGCATCGCGGCGTCGCTCGCCCTCGCGGGGAACATCTTCGCCCCGCTCGTCTTCCTTCTGGGCTTCAACATCCCCAACTACCTGGTGCGCTGGTTCGGCGTGCACTGGGGATACAAGATGGGCACCGACTTCCTTGCCCGCGCCGAGAAGTCCGGCATCATGCAGAAGGTCTTCCTCGGCGCCGCCATGGTCGGCCTCTTCGTCATCGGCGGCATGGTCGCCTCGATGGTCAGCGTGAAGATCGGCTGGACCATCGGCTCCGGCGACGGCGCGATAGACCTCAACACCGTGCTCGACGGCATCATGCCCAAGATGCTGCCCCTCGGCGTGACGCTGCTTCTTTCCCGTGCGCTGAACAAGGGCTGGAAGGTCAACACGCTGCTGCTCGTCATCGTCATCGCCTCCATCGCGGCCGCCGGCGTCGGCCTGCTCGCGGCTTAGGGGGAGCCATGGTAAAGAAGTACGTGGAGGTCCAGAGCCGCGGCCTCACCCTGCGCGGTTTCCTCGAGCTTCCCGACGGACCCGGCCCGCATCCGCTGCTCGTGATGTTCCACGGCTTTACCGGGAACATGGGCGAGAAGCACTTCGTCCTCGCGCGCCTCTCGCGCGCCGTGGTCGCCGCGGGCGTCGCCACGCTGCGCTTCGACTTCGGCGGCTCGGGCGAGTCGGACGGCGACTTCGGGCAGATGACCCCCAAGACCGAGATGACCGACGGCCTGGAGATCCTGCGCTTCGCGCAGGCGCTGCCCGAGGTCGACCCCGCGCGCATCATGCTCTTCGGCTTCAGCCTGGGCGGGTTCGTGGCCACGAACGTCGCGGCTGCCGTGCCCGAGAAGATCGAGCGCCTGGTGCTCATCAGCCCGGGCGGCGAGCCCCATAAGCGCCAGGAGCGCATGCTCAAGGCCGAGGGCTGGTGCGGGCGCGGCTCGCTCGTGCTGAGCACCCAGTACATCTACGACGGCTACGAGATGGACCCCTTCGCGGCGGCCGAGCTTTACCCCGGCCGCGTGACCATCGTGCAGGGAACGGGCGACGTCGCGGTTCCCGCCGCGACCGCCGCGGAGTACGCCGCCCACTTCCCGGATGCCGAGGTCCGCTACGTGGAGGGCGCCAACCACTCCTACGACTCGGCCGAGTGGTTCGCCGAGCTGGTCAAGAACGTGGTCGCGGCCGTCACGGCGCCCGCCGCTCCTCTTGCCGGCCCTTCGACCGCTCCTCTCGCCACCCCTGAAACCACCTCGAAGGAGGTTCAACGATGACCCACGACGAGCAGGTCCGCCTTATGACGGACAAGATCGCCAAGTTCGTGGAGCACACCGCCAAGGTGCTGCCCGACGACGTCCGCGCGAAGATCGACGAGCTGCAGGCGGCCGAGAAAAAGCCCCTGGCCTGCGCCATCTACCAGACGATGCAGAAGAACCAAGACCTCGCGCGCGAGCTGTGGCGCCCGAGCTGCCAGGACACGGGCGTCCTGCAGTACTGGGTCAAGTGCGGGACGGCGTTCCCGCTCATCGGCGACCTCGAGGCGCTTCTTAAAGAGGCGACCGTCCAGGCCACCTTCGCTGCGCCCCTGCGCCACAACTCTGTCCAGACCTTCGACGAGGTCAACACCCGCAAGAACGTGGGCAAGGGCACGCCGACTGTGTTCTGGGATATCGTGCCCGGCTGGGACGGTTGCGAAGTTTATACCTATATGGCCGGCGGCGGCTGCAGCCTGCCGGGCCGCGCCATGGTGCTTATGCCGGGTGCCGGCTATGAGGGCGTGACCAAGTTCGTCCTCGATCAGATGACGAGCTACGGCATCAACGCCTGCCCGCCGCTGCTCGTGGGCGTGGGCGTGGCCACGAGCGTCGAGACCGCGGCGCTTCTCTCTAAGAAGGCGCTTATGCGGCCTATTGGCTCGCACAACGAAAACGAGCGCGCGGCAAAGATGGAGCGCCTGCTCGAGGAGGGCATCAACTCGATCGGCCTCGGACCGCAGGGTATGGGCGGGTGCGCCTCGGTTATGGGCGTGAACATCGAGAACACCGCGCGCCACCCGTCGACCATCGGCGTCGCCGTCAACGTTGGCTGCTGGAGCCACCGCCGCGGGCATGTGGTGTTCGACGCCGACCTGAACGCGACCGTCACGACCCACTCGGGGGTGGAGCTCTAATGATTGAGATTCGTGGAGACAAGAAAGTCCTGGTCACGCCTGTGAGCGCGGAGGACCTCGAGGGAATTCACGTCGGCGACGTGGTGTGGCTCGACGGCGATCTCGTCACCTGCCGAGACGTCGCGCACCGCCGCCTGGTCGAGTATGGCCGCGAGCTGCCCTACGACGTGCGCGACAAGGCGATCTTGCACGCGGGGCCTATCACGCGGCCGATTGAGGGGGTGGCCGAGGGAGAGCCGGACTACGAGATGGTCTCGGTCGGGCCGACCACGTCGAGCCGCATGGAGAAGTTCGAGTACGAGTTCGTAAAGGCCACGGGCGTGCGCGTCATCGTGGGCAAGGGCGGCATGGGCCCGAACACGGAGCGCGCGTGCCGCGAGTTCGGCGCCATCCACTGCGTGTTCCCGGCGGGCTGCGCCGTCGTGGCGGCGACCGAGGTCGAGCGCATCGCCGAGCACCACTGGGACGAGCTCGGCATGCCCGAGACGCTCTGGTGCTGCAAGGTCCGTGAGTTCGGGCCCCTCATCGTGTCCATTGACGCGGACGGCCGCAACCTCTTCGAGGAGAACAAGGTCGAGTTCAACCGCCGCAAGGACGAGGCCATCGAGCGCATCAGCGCCCAGGTCGGCTTCATCGAGTAGCCAAAAGTCACTTTTGAGCGCCGTTGATGGCGCATGGAATACAAACTGATTTTCCGGTGACAGATTTTTCAAAAAATCTGTCACCGGAGAATCAGTTTGTTGCGTATTTACGCTGCGGGGGCTCCAATCGCCCCGACAACGGCGTCTGTCGGGGCCGCGTGGCCGTCCCCTCAGGGCGCCGGGCGAGCCGCTCGCGGCGCCCGCTCGGCGCCCTAAAATGCCCCCAGCAAAAAATCTAATGTGAAGAGACTTAGATTATGTATAGAATCGAAACGCATAGGGGATAACCTCAAACGTACAAAGCAGAGAAGGGCGCGCCGCGGCCTCAAGGACCCGCCGCGCGCAAGCAGAAAGGACCGCAATCATGGGCAAGATCCTGGGCATCGACCTTGGCACCACCAACTCCGCCATGGCTGTTCTCGAGGGTGGCCAGCCGACCATCATCGTCAACGCCGAGGGCGAGCGCACCACTCCCTCCGTCATCGGCTTCCGCGCCGACGGCGACCGCATCGTCGGCAAGGCGGCCAAGAACCAGGCCGTCACCAACCCGACCAACACCGTCTTCTCCATCAAGCGCTTCATGGGCCGCAAGTACTCCGAGGTCACCTCTGAGCTCAAGACCGTCCCGTACAAGGTCAAGGAGGGCCAGGGCGGCCGCGCCGTCGTCGAGATCGACGGCGAGGACTTCACCCCCGAGCAGATCTCCGCGATGACCCTCTCCAAGATGAAGGCCGACGCCGAGAAGTACCTCGGCGAGCCCGTCACCGACGCCGTCATCACCGTCCCCGCCTACTTCAACGACGCCCAGCGCCAGGCCACCAAGGACGCCGGCAAGATCGCCGGCCTCAACGTCCAGCGCATCGTCAACGAGCCGACCGCCGCGGCCCTCGCCTACGGCCTCGACAAGAAGGAGATCGACCAGAAGGTCCTCGTCTTCGACCTCGGCGGCGGCACCTTCGACGTCTCGCTGCTCGACCTCGCCGACGGCGTGGTCGAGGTTCTCGCCACCAACGGCGACAACCACCTGGGCGGCGACGACTGGGACCAGCGCGTCATCGACTGGATGGCCGACAAGTTCCAGCAGGAGAACGGTGTCGACCTGCGCAAGGACCCCATGGCCCTGCAGCGCCTCAAGGAGGCCGCCGAGAACGCCAAGAAGGAGCTCTCGAGCGCCCAGCAGACCACCATCAACCTCCCGTTCATCACGATGAACCAGAGCGGCCCGCTGCACCTCAACTACAACCTGACCCGTGCTGAGTTCGAGAAGATCACCCGCGACCTCCTCGACCGATGCAAGGGTCCTGTCACCAAGGCGCTCCACGACGCCGGCCTGCAGATCTCCCAGGTCAACGAGGTCATCCTCGTCGGCGGCTCCACTCGTATGCCCGCCGTCCAGGACCTCGTCAAGCAGATGACCGGCAAGCAGCCGAACATGTCCGTGAACCCGGACGAGGTCGTCGCCGACGGCGCGGCCGTCCAGGGCGGCGTCCTCACCGGCGACGTCTCCGGCATCCTGCTGCTCGACGTTACCCCGCTCTCCCTGGGCGTCGAGACCATGGGCGGCGTCATGACCAAGATGATCGACCGCAACACCACGATCCCGACCTCCAAGTCCGAGATCTACTCCACCGCCGCGGACAACCAGACCTCCGTCGAGATCAACGTCCTGCAGGGCGAGCGCGAGTTCGCCCGCGACAACAAGTCGCTCGGCAAGTTCCAGCTCACCGGCATCCCGGCCGCCCGCCGCGGCGTCCCGCAGATCGAGGTCACCTTCGACATCGACGCCAACGGCATCGTGAAGGTCACCGCTAAGGACAAGGCCACCGGCAAGTCCCAGCAGATCACCATCTCCGGCTCCACCGCCCTCTCGGACGACGAGGTCGATCGCATGGTCAAGGACGCCGAGGCCCACGCCGAGGAGGACAAGAAGCAGAAGGACGAGATCGAGGTCCGCAACCAGACCGATTCCCTCTGCTACGGCGCCGAGCAGACCCTGAAGGACCTCGGCGACAAGGTCCCCGCCGACCAGAAGTCCGAGGTCGAGGCCGCCATCGCCGACGCCAAGAAGGCGCTCGAGGGCACCGACATCGAGGCTATCAAGGCCGCCGGCGAGAAGCTTACCGAGGCCTCCCAGAAGCTCGCCCAGATCGTCTACTCCACGACCGACGAGGCCGCCGCTGCCGCCGGCGACGCCGGTGCCGCTGCCGGCTCCGACGACGTGGTCGACGCCGACTACGAGGTCGTCGACGACGACAAGTAATCGCCGCCCGAGCAGGCCGCGCGCCCATGCGCGGTCGAGCCGAGCAAGTGAATGATCACCGGGAGGCGGCCCCAGCCGGCCGCCTCTCTTCTCGATACGTAAAAGGAGGGTGACGTGAAGGTGCCCATCGAATCCGATGAAGAGAAGGTCGAGGCCCCCGAGGCCGAGGCCGTGAACGAAACCCAGAACCAGACCGCTGCCGAGGCCGAAGCCCCCGCGCAGGACGTCGCCGAGCCCGAGGCCGAGCTCGATTCCGAGGCTGAGGAGCGCGCCCGCGTCGAGGCCGCCATCCGCGCTGGCGAGGAGGCCGCCGAGCGAGAGCTCGCCTCCGACGCCGGCAAGCTGCGCGCCGAGCGCGACGAGCTCGCCAAGAAGCTCGCCGCCGTGGACGACGACATCGCCGCCGCGAAGAAGCAGGCCGCCGAAGCCACCGAGCGCCTGGCGCGCTTGCAGGCCGACTGGGAGAACTACCGTCGCCGCACCGCGGCCGAGCGCCTGGCCGAGAAGGAGCGCGCCGCCGAGAAGCTCGTGCGCGCGCTTCTTCCTGCCATCGACGACATGGAGCGCGCCATCGAGCACGCCGGCGCCACCGAGGGCAACGAGCAGCTCAAGCAGTTCGTCGACGGCATCGACGCCGTCCACGCGAAGATGACCGATGTTCTCGCCAAGGAGGGCGTCGAGGTCATCGACCCCGCCGGCGAGCCGTTCGAGCCCCTGGCCCACCAGGCCGTCGGTCGCGTCGAGGACAAGGAGGCCTACGACGAGACCGTGGCCCAGGTCTACCAGAAGGGCTACAAGATGGGCGACAAGGTCATCCGCACCGCGATGGTCACGGTGACCTTCGGCGGGCCGAAGCGGCCCGCGCCCGAGCCTGAGGGCGACGCGGCGGAAAACAAGTAGCGGATTCCAGAACGCCCGGGCATCCGTGCCCGGGCGCATTTCTTACGAAAGGGGGCTCGTGCAGCCATGGCAGAGAGAAACTACTACGACGTCCTGGGCGTCAAGCGCGACGCCACCGACGACGACATCAAGAAGGCCTTTCGCAAGCTCGCGGCCAAGTACCATCCCGACGCCGGCGGCGACGAGGAGAAGTTCAAGGAGGTCAGCGAGGCCTACACCACGCTCTCCGACAAGCAGAAGCGCAAGGAATACGACCAACTCCTGATGTTCGGCGGCATCCCCGGCGCCGGCCGCCCGGGCGGCGGCTACGGCGGCTACACCACCAACGTCGGCGGCAACTGGGCGGATATCTTCGGCGGCATGGGCGGCGATGCGTCCGGCTTCGGCGGGTTCGACTTCTCGTCGATCTTCGGCGGCGCGGCGGGCGCGGGCAGGTCGCGCGGCCCGGCGAAGGGCTCCGACCTCACCATGTCCATCGACGTCACGGCCGAGGAGGCCTTCGCGGGCGCGACCCGCAAGGTCACCTACCGCGTGCCGTCCACCGGCGAGGAGCAGACCCTCACGGTCAAGATCCCCGCGGGCGCGGTCGACGGCGGCAAGCTGCGCTACCGCGGCCGCGGCGAGGTCGGCATGGGCGGCGGCGCCCGCGGCGACCTCGTGATCACCACGCACGTCGCGGAGCACCCGCTCTTCAAGCGAGACGGCGCCGACGTCCGCATGGACCTGCCGCTCTCTATGTACGAGGCGGCGCTCGGCACCACGGTCGACGTTCCCACCCCGGCGGGCAAGACGGTCCGGCTC
Organism: Coriobacteriia bacterium; assembly: GCA_030530145.1. Lineage (GTDB taxonomy): Bacteria > Actinomycetota > Coriobacteriia > Coriobacteriales > Atopobiaceae > Paratractidigestivibacter. Next base: position 53,151 of record JAUMVN010000013.1, read on the forward strand.
AAGGTTCCCGCCGGCACCCAGGCCGGCAAGACGTTCCGCTTCAAGGACCTTGGCGCCCCGGACGTCAAGCGCAAGGGCGTGACCGGCGCGCTCTACGTGACGGTGCAGGTCAAGGTGCCGACGATGCTCTCGAAGAAGGAGCGCGAGTCGATCGAGGCGCTGCAGGCCGCGGATGAGCGCGACTATCGCGAGGAGGTTGAGCGCTATGGCGCGTAGCGACGAGGGCCGCAACAAACCACTCTACATGATCAGCGTCGCGGCCGAGCTCACGGGCATGCACCCGCAGACCCTGCGCGTCTACGAGCAGAAGGGCCTCGTGAACCCCGGGCGCTCGCGCGGAAACACGCGCCTGTACAGCCAGGCCGACATCGACCGCCTGAACCTGATCTCCAAGCTCACCGACGAGGGCATCAACCTGGCCGGCGTCGTGCGCATCATCGACATGCGCGAGCGCGAGCTCGAGCTTCAGGACGAAGTCGAGCAGCTCCGCGAAAAGGTCCGCCGCATGGAGGAGGAGCTGCGCGAGTACCGCGTGCAGGAGCGCATCACGTCGCTTGCGCGCTACGACAGCTCGAACCCCGAGGCCGTCATGCGCAAGCTGCTCGGCGGCGGGAGCGGCGACGGCGAGTAGTAGCCTGCAAGGTTTTGCCCTTCGTGCGACGTAAACATCAATCGTCTGCAAGGTTTTGCCCTTCGTGCAACGTGATTTCAAGCCAAAACCCCAGTTGAGCATTCCCTCAACTGGGGTTTGCGTGGTTATGAAGGCCTTCGGGCCGAGCATTACGTCGCACGAAGGGCAAAACCTTGCAAAGGCAACGGCCGAGCGTCGCACGAAGGGCAAAACCTCGCAGATGGGATGGGCTGCAGTTTGCCGGTTGGTCCTGCGAGTCTCAAATCTATTGCATTCACACTTAGATTTTGTATAGCTATCGCACTCAGAGGGCATAAGAACCAGTGATAAACGACGAGCCGCGCGGGCCGTGCGCCGCGCGCGGCGCCCAAAGGAGTGATCAGTATGAGAATCGACAAGTGGGCCGTAACCGCCCAGGAGGCCCTGCAGGCCGCCGTGGGCATCGCCACGGACGCGAGCGCCTCGGAGCTGGCGCCGCTGCACCTGCTCAAGGCGCTCCTCAGCTCCGGCGAGCACAACCTCTCGGCCATCATCGAGCGCGTCGGCGCCGACCCCAAGGCCATCGAGTCGCAGGTGGACGACGCCATCGCGCGCCAGCCGCGCGTCACGGGCGGCAACTCGCAGCTCGGCGCCGGCGACGCCCTCGTACGCGTGGCCAACGCCGCCGAGAAGCTCGCGACCAAGCTCGGCGACGCCTACGTGACCACCGAGCACCTGCTCTGCGCTCTCGCCGACGACAAGACCGAGGCCGGCACCATCCTCAAGAACGCGGGCGTCACCGGCAAGCGCGTCGAGTCCGCCTACTCCGACCTGCGCGGCGACGAGCGCGTGACCAGCCAGGATTCCAAGACCGAGTTCGAGGCCCTCTCCAAGTACGGCCGCAACGTCTGCGACCTCGCGCGCCAAGGCAAGCTCGATCCCGTTATCGGCCGCGTGGAGGAGATCCGCCGCACCATCCAGGTGCTCAGCCGCCGCACCAAGAACAACCCCGTCCTCATCGGCGAGCCGGGCGTGGGCAAGACGGCCATCGTCGAGGGCCTGGCCCAGCGCATCGTCAACGGCGACGTCCCCTCCACCCTGCGCGACAAGGACATCGTTGAGCTCGATATGTCCGCCCTCGTGGCGGGCGCCAAGTACCGCGGCGAGTTCGAGGAGCGCCTGAAGTCCGTCCTCAAGGAGGTCGAGAAGGCCGATGGCCGGATCATCCTCTTTATCGACGAACTCCACACCATCGTGGGAGCGGGCGCGACCGAGGGCTCCATGGACGCCGGCAACATCCTGAAGCCGGCTCTGGCCCGCGGCGAGCTCCACGCCATCGGCGCCACCACGCTCGACGAGTACCGCAAGTACATCGAGAAGGACCAGGCCCTGGCCCGCCGCTTCCAGACCGTCATGGTCGGCGAGCCCACGGTCGAGGACACCATCAGCATCCTGCGCGGCCTCAAGGACCGCTACGAGCAGCACCACCGCGTGCGCATCACCGATGCGGCGCTGGTCAGCGCGGCGGACCTCTCCAACCGCTACATCAGCGACCGCTTCCTGCCGGACAAGGCCATCGACCTCGTGGACGAGGCGGCGAGCCGCCTGCGCATGGAGCTCGACTCCATGCCCTCCGACATCGACGCCGTCGACCGTCAGCTCACCCAGATGCAGATCGAGGAGCAGGCGCTCATGAAGGAGGAGGACGCCGCCAGCAAGGAGCGCCTCGAGACCCTCCGCGGCGAGATCGCCGTCACGCGCGAGAAGCTCGACGGCATGAAGGCCGACTGGCAGAACGAGAAGGGCGCCATCGACCGCGTCCAGGACCTCAAGTCCCAGATCGAGGACGCGAAGACCCAGATGGAGCGCGCCACCCGTGAGGGCGACCTGGCGCGCGCCTCGGAGCTGCGCTACTCCACGATTCCGAGCCTCCAGCGCGACTACGATGCCGCTGAGCAGGCGCTTATTGCCAAGCAGGAGTCGGGCGGGCTGCTCAAGGAGGAGGTCACGAGCGAGGAGATCGCCGAGGTCGTCTCGGCATGGACGGGCGTGCCCGTGTCCAAGATGATGCAGGGCGAGATGGACAAGCTCAAGAACCTCGAGGGCGAGCTCCACAAGCGCGTGATCGGCCAGAACGAGGCCGTCGACGCCGTGGCCGCGGCCGTGCGCCGCAGCCGCGCGGGCCTCTCGGACCCCGACCGCCCCATCGGCAGCTTCTTCTTCCTCGGCCCCACCGGCGTGGGCAAGACCGAGCTCGCCAAGGCGCTCGCCGAGTGCCTCTTCGACGATGAGCGCTCGCTCGTGCGCATCGACATGTCCGAGTACATGGAGAAGTTCAGCGTCCAGCGCCTCATCGGCGCGCCCCCGGGATACGTGGGCTACGACGAGGGCGGCCAGCTCACCGAGGCTGTCCGTCGCCACCCCTACTCCGTCATCCTCATGGACGAGATGGAGAAGGCGCACCCCGACGTGTTCAACATCCTGCTCCAGGTGCTCGACGACGGCCGCCTGACCGACGGCCAGGGCCGCGTGGTCAGCTTTAAGAACACGATCATCATCATGACGTCGAACGTCGGCAGCCAGTTCATCGCCGGCGCGGGCGCCTCGGGCGACCCCGAGGAGTCCCGCAAGCAGGCAATGAACGCCCTGCGCGAGAGCTTCAAGCCCGAGTTCCTCAACCGCATCGACGACATCGTGGTCTTCCAGCCCCTCGGCCTCGAGGACATCGAGAAGATCGTGGACATCCAGCTCAAGGACGTCCGCGAGCGCCTCGAGCGCGACCGCATCAAGCTCGAGCTCACGCCGGCCGCGGTGCAGTCGCTCGCCATCGACGGCCTCGACCCGGTCTACGGAGCGCGCCCGTTGAAGCGCCTGGTTCAGCGCCAGGTCGTGGACAACATCGCGAACCTGATCATCGCCGGTGAGGTGCGCGAGGGCGACACGGTCAAGGTCGACTGCGGCGACGACCAGGGGTTCTTTGCCGTGCGCGATGACGCGGCGAGCGATGCCGTGGAGCCCGACGCCGTGGAGTAACCGGGGCGCGGCGTCGCTTAGGTGCCCCCGGGCACGTTAGAACATGAATTATTAAAGAGAAGGGCAGTCGCTCCAGGGCGACTGTCCTTCTTTGTTGTGCCCGGGGGGTTAATACTGCATGGCGGTCTACCTGCGGCTTCATTGCGGCCTTACAAAGAAGCGCCCGTCTTTATGGAACGCATGACAAAGAAGTACCGACATATTACGTGCGGCAGATGAAAGAAACCTAAAGTGTCCGAGGCGTGGGCGTCATGCCGTCTTCTGCGTGACGTGGCGCCCCGGCCGCCGGCATGGGGCCATTACCGTACGCAGAGAAACGGAGAAGTACATGCGGAGAGGAACAAAGGGAGCGCGCCCTTGGCGCCGGCTCGTTGCGATGGCGGGCGCGATCCTGATGGTGGTCGGGGCATTCGCCGCGGCCGGGTTCGGCCAGCTGGCGTATGCCGAGGACACCGCCGCGGTGGGCGCGAAGGTCGTTGAGTCCGGCGTCACCACCTGGCAGTACAGCGACGCCAACGTCCAGCCGGGCAAGGCCTGGACGACCGACGCCACCACGACCGACATCGAGTGGAAGTCTGCCGCCGGCAGCTTCGGCGCCAAGAAGGGCAAGATCGCCGACCTGGGCGGCGGCTGCACGCCCCAGAACCTGCTGACGCAGTACATCGCCGAGGGCGACGACGCCGGCAAGGACATCCCGGTCTACTACTTCCGCACCACCTTCGATGTCGCCGACGTCTCCGCCGTCGCAAAGATCGCCGGCGAGGTCGTCTACGACGACGCCGCGATCGTCGCGGTCAACGGCCACGTGATCGGCGAGTTCGACAACTACGTCTACGGCGGCACGGATTCCATCTACGGCACGACCAACTACGGCGGCTCCAACGCGAGCGCCCCGAAGACGGGCACCATCAACTTCAGCGACATCAGCTCGCTGGGGCTCAAGGCCACGGGCAACGTGCTCACCGTCGAGGTCCACAACGGCCGCGCGGATAGCTCCGACGTGTACTTCGACATGACGAGCCTCTCGCTTCTTGCCTCCTCGGGCTCCGACGACACGGCCCCTGCCGCCGACGAGGTCATCGACGCCTTCCTGGGCATCGGCTCCTCGGAGTCCCAGCGCAGCCTGAACTGGCTCGGCACCTCCTCCAACACTTCGTACGTCCAGTACGTGGCCGCCCCGGCGGGCTACAAGGAGGGCGACGCCTTCCCCGAGGGTTCCGACGGCGTGAAGAGCGTCGTGGCCACGCAGGCCACGGCCCAGCGCGAGGGCTACAACTCGAACAAGGCGACCATCTACGGTCTTTCCGCCAACACCACCTACGTGTACCGCGTGGGCAACGACGACGCCTGGTCCGACGCCTATGCCTTCACCACCGGCTCGTTCGGCAACGGTAGCTCGTTCAGCTTCCTGGTGGCCGGCGACCCGCAGATCGGCGCCTCCGGCAACACCGGTTCCGACGCCGAGGGCTGGAACAGCATGATGACCGCGGCGCAGGATGCGTTCGAGGGCACGAGCTTCCTGTTCTCCATGGGCGACCAGATCAACAACTACGACGGAGCCAAGACCGACACGGAGTACGACGCGTACCTGGCCCCCGACGCTCTGCGCACCATGACCACCGCCAATGAGGTCGGCAACCACGACGAGGGTGCCCACGTCGAGGCGAACACCCGCTACAGCGATTACTTCAACAACCCCAACGTGTCCAGCCTCGGCCAGACCACCGGCGCGGGCTCGCAGGGCGGCGACTACTGGTTCACCTACAACGGCGTGCTGTTCATGTCCCTCAACTCCAACAACACGAGCACGGCCGAGCACAAGCAGTTCATGGAGCAGGCCATCGCCGCCAACCCGGACGCCGTCTGGACGGTCGCGAGCTTCCACCACTCCACGTATTCCGTGGCCAATCACTACACGGACAAGGACATCGTCCAGCGTCGTCAGGAGCTCTCGCCGATCTTCAGCGAACTCGGCGTCGACGTCGTGCTCATGGGCCACGACCACCACTACACCCGCACGTACCTGATGGAGGGGACGAACTCGGTCATCCCCGACGGCTACGACGTGAGCAAGGGTGAGAAGGCGCCTTCCGAGCAGACCGCCGAGGAGGGCCAGGTCTTCTACCTCACCGCCGACTCCGCCTCCGGCTCCAAGTACTACCGCCTGAACAGCTCGCTGGCCCAGGGCCTGCCGACGTTCTCCGCGGTCGACTGGCAGGGCAACATGCCGTCCATCACGAACGTCGAGGTCTCCAACGGCTCGATCGTCTTCACTTCTTACTACCAGGACACCGACGGCTCCCTCAAGCAGTTCGACCAGTTCACGCTCAAGAAGGCGGGCTCCGACGATAAGGGCGATGAGGACAAGGGCGACACCGATAAGGGCGACACCGTTT
>JAUMVN010000003.1:0-128799 GCA_030530145.1 Coriobacteriia bacterium
TACGCACCTCCCGCGCCCGCGGCAAGGGCGCGGAGGGCGCTCCACGGTTTCTGCACATTTGAGGTTCGAAACAACGCCATGGCATAAGAAGAGCCGTGCACCCGGCCTGGTGCACGGCTCTTTGTAACAGTTGCTGCGCAGCTTATAGAAGGACAGGACCGCTGGCGATCAGCTCCCTCGCCGCATCGAGAAGCGCGTCTCGTGCGGCGGAATCAGCCGCCTCGGCGTAGATGCGGACGATCGGCTCCGTCCTGGCCTGGCGCACGAGTACCCAGGAACCGTCCTCGAAGCCGAGGCGCAAGCCGTCGGCATGGCTCACCTCAACGGGCTTCTTTCCAGCAAGCTCCGCGGGATTGAAGCCAGGAAGGACGTTGCGCAGGGCCTGAGCGGACGCCGAGTCGATGCGGATATCCCGCCGAGACCAGCACGAGCGCCCGAGAGCCCGCTCCTGGTTCTCGATCAGGGCGGAAAGCGGCTCGTCCTTCTTGCAGAAGCTCTCGATAGCGAGCAGCGTTGCGTAGATGCCGTCGCGCTCGGGAAGGTGCGAGGGCACGCAGATGCCGCCGTACTCCTCGGCGCCGAGAAGGACATCGCCCTCGGCCATCTCGTCATATATATAGGTGAAGCCGACCGAGACCGGGGTGTAGAGAAGCCCAAGGACCTCCGCCTGGCGCTCGATGAGCGCGGAGGAGGTGAGCGTGGTCACGACGCGGTCCTGCTCGGCGCCCTTCTCTACGAGGGCCGAGAGCACGAACGGAACGAGCTCGCGCACCGTGAGGAGCCGGCCCTTCTCGTCGACGATTCCAGCTCGGTCCGCGTCGCAGTCGAAGGCGAGGCCGAGGTCGGCGCCCTCCAAGAGGACGGTCTGCTCGCACTCGTCGACCCACGGCTCGGTGGGAGACGGGTGGACGCCGCCGAAGTCGCCCAGGCTCTTCCGGTGGATCTCGACGACCTCGCAGCCGCACCGGCGCAGCAGCCCCGCGACGACGCCGGCGGCCGTGCCGTACATGGAGTCGACGACGACCTTCGGCGCGCGGGCAGAGATGGACGCGCGATCTACGATCCCGAGAAGGTCGTCGCAATAAGCGTCCACGACGTTGCAGGTCTCGACGTCCCCGCGCCGTGCGGGCGTCTGTGCGGGGATGGCCTTCTCGGCCTCGTCGAGAAACTCGCGCGAGCACGGGCCGCCGTCCTCGGCGCGCACGATAAGGCCGCCATATTCACAGGAAAGCTCGCTGGCCGTCACGACGACGGCGCCGGCCGCGTCCTCGTCATGGGCACAGGTCCAAGCAACCGCAGGCGTCGGCGCGGGAGCGTCCGACAGCTTGGCCCGGAGCCCGTAGAGGGCGAGAACGCCCGCGACATCCTCGGCGATCTCCCTCGAGCCGCGCCTCGTGTCGAACCCAACGTAGACGACGGCGGCCTCGCGCCGATCCGCCCAGAGGGCGCCGAGCGCATCGGCCACCCTCACGGCGTTCTCGCGCGTGAATCCGTCGTCGTAGCGGGCTTTCCACCCATCGTTGCCGAAGCGAATCATCTCGGCACGTCTATCCAAAAACTGAACACCCCGCGAAGTTGGGCCGGCGGCTACTTCACACCGACGCTGTTATGCAATGCTCACGCCCTGTTTTTCGAGGTAGGCGATGAGGCGCGTCATGGTATCGGCGGACAGCACGTGCTCCATGTGGCACGCTTCCTCGTCCGCGACCTGCGGGTCGACGCCCAGGTCGGCCTCGAGGAACGCGCGCAGGGCCCGGTGGGAGCGCCACACGATTTTGGCGTACTTCTCGCCCTCCTCGGTGAGCGTCACGCGGCCGTAGCGGTTCTGCACGACCATGCCCATGTCCTTGAGCTGGTTGAGCGCCTTGTTCACGCTCGCCTTGGAAACCTCGAGCTGCTCGGCGACATCGACGGATCGGACCGACCGGTCGGCCTCCCCGCCCTCGAGGGAGAGGCGGTAGATGGACTCGAGGTAATCCTCGCCGGCGCGGGTGAGGGAGTGGTCTTCACTGGAGCTGCTAATCATGCGTGTACCGTTTCCAAACGCAAAGGGCCTACCTAGCCAACTATACCCCGATGAATATCAGAGGTCGCGGTCCAAATCGGGCAGCGTCGCTCGCTCGGCACGGGCGCCCAGCGAGACGAGCTTCTCGACGAACCGCTCGTAGCCGCGGTCGATGTGATGGATGGCCGAGACGGTCGTCTCGCCGTCGGCGACGAGGCCGGCCATGACGAGGGCCGCGCCGCCGCGCAGATCGGGGGACTTGACCTGGGCGCCTGAGAAGCCCTCGACGCCGTGGACGATGGCGTGGTGGCCCTCGATAACGATATCTGCGCCCATGCGGGAGAGCTCGCTGGCGAGCATGAAGCGGTTCTCGAAGACGTTCTCGGTGATGATGCAGGAGCCGTCGCACAGGGCGAGAAGCGCCATGGTCTGCGCCTGCATATCGGTCGGGAAGCCGGGGAACGGCAGCGTCTGGATATCGGCGGGGTGGATGGGCCCTTCTCGCCAGCAGGTGCACTCGCGCTGGCCGCGCTCGATGCGAAGGCCCATCTGCTCGTACTTCTTGAGCACGAGGCCGAGGTGGAGCGGGTCGAAGCCCTTGACCGTCACAGGCTCGCCGCACAGGCCGCCGATGGCCAGGAACGTGCCTGCCTCGATGCGGTCGCCGACGACGGCGTGGGTGACGGGGTGCAGCTCGGAGACGCCGTTGATCTCGATGACCGGGGAGCCGGCGCCCTTGATGTCGGCGCCCATCTCGTTGAGGAGGTTGGCGAGGTCGACGATCTCGGGCTCGCGCGCCGCGTTGTCGATGGTCGTGGTGCCCTCGGCGAAGACCGAGGCCATCATGAGGTTCTCGGTCGCGCCGACGCTCGCGAAGGCGAGGGTCACGGTCGCGCCCTTGAGGCCATGCGGCGCGCTAGCGTGGATGTTGCCGTGGTCGATCTTGAACTCGACGCCGAGGGCCTCGAGGCCCAGGATGTGCATATCGATCTTTCGCGCGCCGATGTTGCAGCCGCCCGGCATGGCGACGATGGCCTTGCCGAAGCGCGAAAGAAGCGGGCCCAGCACCGCAGTGGAGGCCCGCATCTGGACGACGAGGTCGTAGGGGGTCTCCCACGACTCGACGCCGGTGGTATCGATTTTTAGCTCGTGCTCGTTTACGACCTCGATGGTCGCGCCGAGGTTCTTGAGCACCTTGCCCATCACGTGGACGTCGGAGATATTCGGGACGTTGGTGAGGGTGCTCACACCCTTGGCCATAAGCGTCGCGGCCATGAGTTTGAGGGCCGAGTTCTTTGCACCCTCTACGGTTACCTCACCCTGAATCGGGTGCCCGCCCCAGACCTTGATGACGTCCATGAACCCTCCGAATCTGCTGAAACCAATCGCTAGCTCTCCACGGCTTGCTTCAACAGAAGGTTACACCAATTGATTTTGTTCTCGTAGTACGCGCGTCGGTGGTCGCCCTCGGCGCACTTGTCGAGAAGGTCGATGGACTCGTCGCGGGTGTTGCGGACGACGTCGACGTCGATGTCGTCCGTGCGGCGGGCGTGGTCGGCCAGGATGATGACCTGGTCGTGGTCGATCTCGGCGTAGCCGCCGGAGACGACGACGTCGCGGCTGCCGCCGCCCTCGGCCTCGGTGAGCTTCATGCGGACGACGCCGTCGCCCAGGGCGACGATCTCGGCGGCGTGGCCGGGATAGACGCCGAGCTCGCCGGCATAGGTCACGAGGACGAGGCTGGCCGCCGGGCCCTCATAGAGGGCCCGGTCGGGGCGCACGAACTGTACGTTCAGCTCAGCCATTGTCTACCTAGTTCTTCGAATCGTCGGAGGCCATCTGGGCGGCGCGGGCGCGGACGTCCTCGATGGTGCCGGCGTAACGGAAAGCCTGCTCGGGGAGTTCGTCGCACTTGCCGTCGACGATCTCGGCGAAGGAGCGGACGGTGTCCTGGATGGTGCAGTAGCAGCCGGGGTTGCCGGTGAACTTCTCGGCGACGTGGAACGACTGCGAGAGGAACTGCTGGATCTTTCGCGCGCGGGCGACGACGTTCTGCTGCTCCTCGGAGAGCTCGTCCATACCGAGGATGGCGATGATGTCCTGGAGATCGGAGTACTCCTGCAGGGTCTCCTGGACGGCCATGGCCACGCGGTAGTGCTCCTCGCCGACGATGGACGGGTCGAGCGCGGAGCTCGAGGAGGCCAGCGGGTCGACGGCGGGGTAGATGCCGAGCTCAGTGATGGAGCGGGAAAGGACCGTCGTCGCGTCGAGGTGCGTGAACGTGGTGGCGGGCGCCGGGTCGGTCAGGTCGTCAGCGGGGACGTAGACGGCCTGGACAGAGGTGATGGAGCCCTCCTTGGTCGAGGTGATGCGCTCCTGCAGCTCGCCCATCTCGGTGGCCAGCGTGGGCTGGTAGCCGACGGCGGACGGGATGCGGCCGAGAAGAGCGGAGACCTCGGAGCCGGCCTGCGAGAAGCGGAAGATGTTATCGATGAAGAGAAGAACGTCCTGGCCCTGGTCGCGGAAGTACTCGGCGGTGGTGAGGCCGGAGAGCGCGACGCGCATACGGGCTCCGGGCGGCTCGTTCATCTGGCCGTAGACCAGGCAGGTCTTGTCGATGACGCCGGACTCGGTCATCTCGAGGTACAGGTCGGTGCCCTCACGGGTGCGCTCGCCGACGCCGGTGAAGACGGAGGTGCCGCCGTGCTTCTGGGCGAGGTTGTTGATGAGCTCCTGGATGAGGACCGTCTTGCCGACGCCGGCGCCGCCGAACAGGCCGGTCTTGCCGCCGCGGACGTAGGGCTCGAGAAGGTCGATGGCCTTGATGCCGGTCTCGAAGATCTCGGTCTGGGTGGTCAGCTCGTCGAAGGCCGGGGCCGGGTGGTGGATCGGGTAATAGGAGACGTCGTCGGGGACCTCCTTGCCGTCGACCGGCTGGCCCATGACGTTCCAGACGCGGCCGAGGGTCGAGGGGCCCACGGGCATGAGCATCGGGTGACCGGTGTCGTGGACGGTGAGGCCGCGGGTGAGGCCGTCCGTGGAGCTCATGGCGACGCAGCGGACGACGCCGCCCTCGAGCTCGGACTCGACCTCGAGGATGGCGTTGACGTGGCCCATCGGCGTGTCGCCGTCGACCTCGAGGGCGGTGTAGACGCCGGGCACCTGGTCGTCGAACTTGACGTCGACGACGGGGCCGACGACGCGGACGACGCGGCCGGTGCCCACGCTCTTGTTGAGCTTGTGGTAGGCGGCCTCTTCGAGGGCGCTACGCTGCTCGGTGGTGTTTTCTGACATTAGTTGTCCTCCAATGCGGACGCGCCGCCAATGATCTCGGTGAGCTCGGTGGTGATGGCGCCCTGGCGCTCGCGGTTGTACGTGCGGCTCAGGTTGCCGAGGACCTCCTTGGCGTTGTCGGTCGCGGACTGCATCGCGCGACGACGCGCACCGTGCTCGGCTGCGGCCGAGTCCAGCAGCGCGTGGAAGATGACCGTCCTGAAGTAGGCGGGCAGGAGCTGCCCCAGGACCTCCTCGGCGGACGGGTCGAACTCGAAGTCCGTGTACTCGTGGCCCTCGATGGTCGAGAGCGCCTCGGAGGTACGCGGCTTGTTGGGCATCATAAGCTGCTCTTTGGAGATGGGGAGCAGCTGCTCGGTGACCTGCGTCTGCTCGACACGGTTCTTCGCGTGCCAATAGACGAGGACCACGCGGTCGATCTCGCCCTTCTCGTAGCCCTCCATGACATAGGAGGCGATGCGGTCCGCCTCGTCCATGTTGGGCTCCGACGAGATGCCGACGAACGACATCACGGGGACCGTCTTGCGGTGGGAGAAGTACTCCGTGGGCTTGCGGCCGCACGTGATGACGCTCGACTCGACGCCCTTCTTCTGAAGGCGGTCGATCTCGCGCTCGACCTCGCGCTGGGGGCCGACGTTGAAAGCGCCCGCCAGGCCGCGGTCGGAAGCGACGAGGATGAAGACCACGTGCTTCTCTTCCGCGTGCTTGGCAAGAAGGGGCTGGGAGGCATCGAAGCCTGCGCTAGCAACGTTGGCGAGCATGCGCGTGATGGCGTCCTTATAGGGCTCCGCCTGCTCCGCTCGATCGAGCGCCTTGCGGATCCTCGCCGTGGAGATCATCTCCATGGTTCGAGTGATCTGCATGGTGCTCTTGATCGAGCTCATGCGCCTCGATATCTCGCGAAGGTTTGCCATGTTGTGCCTACTCCTGGCCCTTCTTGGTGGAATCCGGCTGGACGGTCTTCTCGGCAGCGCCCGCCACGTCGGTGTCCGACTTCTTGTTCGGGTGCTCGAGCAGGAACTCCTGCTTGAAGTGCCCGATGTGGAGCTTGAGGCGGGACTGCTTGTCGTCGTCGAGCTTGCCCTCGACGAGGGAGTTGCGCAGGGCCGGGTGACGCTCGGCCATGTACTTGGACAGCTCGTCGCGGAACAGCGTGACGTGATCGAGGTCGATGTCGTCGAGGTAGTTCTCCTTGGCGGCAAAGATGGCGATGATCTGGTCGCGCACGTCGATGGCGGAATAGCGCTTCTGCTTGAGGAGCTCCATCATGTGGGCGCCGTGGTTGAGCTGGTACTGCGTGGTCGCGTCGAGGTCGCTGCCGAACTGCGAGAAGGCCTGCTTCTCGCGGTAGGAGGCGAGGTCGAGGCGAAGGGTGCCGGAGACCTGCTTCATGGCCTTGACCTGCGCGGCGCCGCCGACTCGCGACACCGAGATGCCCACGTCGACTGCCGGGCGCTGGCCCTGGAAGAAGAGGTTGGACTGCAGGTAGATCTGACCGTCGGTGATGGAGATGACGTTGGTCGGGATGTAGGCCGAGACGTCGCCTTCCTGGGTCTCGATGAGCGGGAGCGCCGTGAGCGAGCCGCCGCCGTTGGCGTCGGAGAGCTTGCAGGCACGCTCGAGCAGGCGAGAGTGCAGGTAGAAGATGTCGCCCGGGTAGGCCTCGCGTCCAGGCGGGCGCTGCAGCGTCAGCGACATCTGACGGTACGCGACGGCCTGCTTGGAGAGGTCGTCGTAGATGACGAGGGCGTGGCCGCCGGGGTGGGTCTCGTCGGCGGGGTTGCCGTTGGCGTCGTTGTACATGAAGTACTCGCCGATGGCCGCGCCGGCCATCGGGGCGATGTACTGCATAGGCGCGGAGTCGGCAGCGGTCGCGGCGACGATGACGGTCTTGTCCAGCACGCCGTGCTGCGAGAGGGACTCGCGGATGCCGGCGACTGTCGAGGCCTTCTGGCCGATGGCGACGTAGATGCAGACCATGTCCGTGTTCGCCTGGTTGACGATGGCGTCGATGGCGATGGCGGACTTGCCGGTCTTGCGGTCGCCGATAATGAGCTCGCGCTGGCCGCGGCCGATGGGCACCATTGCGTCGATGGCGAGAAGACCGGTCTGGACCGGCTCGCAGACGGGCTGGCGCTCCATGATGCCGGGGGCCTTGAACTCGATGGGGCGACGGTGGGTGGTGGCGATGGGGCCGAGGCCGTCGATGGGCTGGCCGAGGGGGTTGACGACGCGGCCGAGCATCGCGTGGCCCACGGGGATGTCCATGACGCGGCCGGTGGTGCGGCACTCGTCGCCTTCCTTGATTTCCTCGACGCCGCCGAACAGGACGGCGCCGACCTCGTCGCGGTCGAGGTTCTGCGCGAGGCCGTACACGTCGTGGCCGGTGGCGGAGCTCGTGAACTTGAGGAGCTCGCCGGCCATGGCGGTCTTGAGACCGGACACGTGGGCGATGCCGTCGCCCACCTGGGTGACGACGGACGCCTCCTGGTGGTCGACCGTGGCGTTGATGGCGCTCAGGTTCGCGCGCAGGGTGTCCAGGATCTTCTGGGAGCTGATGGTTTCTTCAGCCGTCATTTATTCCTCACCTCCGTTGAAAGAAGAGGAGAGCGTCTTTCGGATGTTGGAGAGCTGGGCGCGCACGGAAGCGTCGTAGCGCTTGCCGCGGACCTCGAGCATGATCCCGCCGATGATGGACGGGTCCACGCGCTCTACCAGGAAGACGGGCGCGTTAAGGTCGGCAGACGCCTTTGCCTTGATCTTCTCGCGCAGGTCGTCGTCGAGGGGGACGGCCGTGGTCACGGTGACGCTCACGGTCTTGTCCTCGCTGTCCAGGTACTCCTTGTACTGCTTGGAGACCTGCTCGATGAGCCCGAGGTCGTCTTCCTTCTGCATGGCCGCGAGGGTCTCGAGCACCTCAGGGGAGAACTTCTTGGCGTGCTGCCACTGCACGAGGTCGGCGTTCGCGCGCCCCTCGCTGCGGGCGGCCTCAAGAAGGGCCCTGGTGTATGCCTCGACCTTGTCGGCCTCGGTGTGCTTAGTCGCCATCAGGTCCGCTCACTTCCGCGAGGTACTTCTCGGCCAGCTTGCGCTGCTGCTCGACGGAAAGGTCGTTGCCGATGATCTTCGTCGCGATCTCGACGGAGAGGTCCACGACGGAGCCGGAGAGCTCGATCATCGCCTTGTGGCGCTCGGAGTCGACGGCGCCGTGAGCCTTGGCGATGACGTCGGCGGCCTCCTTCTGGGCCTTGGCGAGAATCGCGGAGCGCTCCTCCTCGGCCTCCTTCTTTGCCTTCGAGATGATCTCGTCCGCCTGCCTGTGGGCATCGACGATCTTCTGCTCGTAGGTCTTCGCGGACTCGGCGGCGTCGAGACGGGACTTCTCGGCGGCGTCCAGGTCCTCCTTGATCTTCTCCTGGCGCTTGTCCATCATCGAGAGGACCTGCGGCCAAACGAGCTTGGCCAGGACGATCCAGATGACGAGGAAGGCGATGAGCGCCGGGATGAACTCGGCCGGCTTCGGGATGAGGATGTCCGCACCCACTCCCTCTTCTGCCAGCGCGGGGGCCGGCACGGCCGCGAGGACCGCGGCGGAAGCCGCGCCCAGGCGAGCGAGCTGACCTCTGGTAGTGCTCTTCATAGTTGCCTCCATAACGGACTCGTTCGTTTCTCGCTTATCGAAGTTACTTGACGATAAGGGAGACGACGAAGCCGATGAGGGCGAGTGCCTCGACGAAAGCGGAGCCGAGGATGAAGACCGTGAACAGACGGCCCTGGACCTCAGGCTGGCGAGCCATGCCCTGAGCGACGCCGCTCGCAGCAAGACCGATACCGATGCCAGCGCCGATAACGCCAAGACCATAACCAACGACACCGAGAGCTCCCACAATTCCTCCTTTGTCATTCGCCCCTGGTTTTCCTTGAGTTAGTGGGGCGAGTTCCAAAACAAACTGACGACGTGCTATGAACTGCGGGCGGCTGCCCGCGAGTTGCCTTGCTGCGCGCGCCGGCGAGCCGGGCGCGGGGCCGACGGGCTACTCCTCGTCGGACTCGGCGATCTGGATGTAGACCGCGGAGAGAAGCGCGAAGACGTAGGCCTGGATGGCGGCGACCATGATCTCGACCACATAGATGACGAGAAGGATGGCGACCCACAGGACCGAGGCGCCGGCCTGGGCGACCGCGATGGCCGAGAACGAGGTGATCAGCGGCTCGAAGAAGAGCGACGCGAGGATGGCGAAGGTGCCCATGACGACGTGGCCTGCGAACAGGTTGCAGAAGAGTCGGACGGCCAGGGTGATGAGGCGCAGGATGGTCGAGAGGACCTCGATGCACCACACAAGGGCGTTGAGCGGGAAGGCGACGCCGGCCGGGGCCAGGGACTTCGCGTAGCCCAGGGCGCCGTGCTTCTTGACGCCGCAGACGATGAAGTAGACGAAGGACACGATGGCGAGGGCGGACGTCGTGGAGATGGTGCCCGTGCCCGGCTTGCAGCCCGGGATGATGCCGACGATGTTGTTGGCCAAGATCACCAGGAAGAGCGACGCGATGAACGGGAAGTGCTTGCGCCAGGTGTCGCCCAGCAGGCCCTTGCACATGTCGTCGCGGACGAACTCGACGAGGTACTCCATCGCGTTGACGAAGCGCCCCTCGGGCACGAGGCTCTTGGCCTGCTTGGCCTTGAAGGCGAAGAGCAGCACGAGCATGATCACCACGGCGACGGCGAACCAGAACGAGTACTGGGTGAAGCCGACGGTGTCGAGGTCGCCGACGATGGGGGTCGACGTGAAGCTCGAGACGAGCTCGTTGACCTCACCGCTGAGGCTGTCGAGAGGATTCACTTACGTCCCTTCCTTTCAATCAGGCCCGTCCGTCGCCTGAGTTGGCGGCTTTCCAGGCCCTTGCTGCCTCGATTGCCCAGAAGAGCAGGAACGAGGCTACCATGGCACATCCGAACGTCAGGGCCTTCTCGCTCGCGAGGCGGTAAACCACCAGTTGAGCCAGGCTCAGGAGAACGAACGACGAGAAGATGCTCACCATCCCGAGGCTCAGGTTCACCTTAGCCGTTGTACCCCCTTTGAGGGCTTTTTCAAACAGAAACCCGGGGAAGGCACTGCCTATGATACCGCAGGCCAGCCCGGCGAGGATAAACGTTAACTCAGCCATCCCCGACTCCTGTTCCAAAGCCCCTTCGGAAGGGTTCTCGAAAGCCGTTTGGGTACATTAATTAAACCCGGTTCAAAAATCAACGAGATCTTTTCGACCGACTTCTTTTCGACACATTTGCTCAAGCTGTTAACAAACGAACCGCAGGCAGGAGCTTTAAAGCGTGCCGAAGATGCGGTCGCCGGCGTCGCCGAGCCCCGGCAAGATGTAGGCGTTCTCGTTCAGGCAGCGGTCGAGCGAGCATGTGTAGAGTCGAAGATCGGGGTCGGCGGCCAGGACCTTCTCGACGCCCTCGGGGGCCGAGACGATGGTGAGCGCGCGGATATCCTTGACGCCTGCTTCGCGCAGATGCTCGACGGCGGCTATGAGCGAGCCGCCGGTGGCGAGCATGGGATCGACGAGAAGGACGATGCGGTTCTCGACGTCGGAGGGCAGCTTGCAGTAGTACGGGCGGGGCTCGTGGGTCTGGGGGTCGCGGAACATGCCGATGTGGCCCACGCGCGCGGAGGGCACGAGGTCGAGGATGCCGTCCACCATGCCGAGGCCGGCGCGCAGGATGGGCACCACGGCGAGCTTCTTGCCGGCGATGCGCTTGCAGGTCGCGGTCTCGAGCGGGGTCGTGACCTCGACGTCCTCGAGCGGCAGGTCGCGCATGGCCTCGTAGCCCTCGAAGATGGCGAGCTCCCGGACGAGCTGGCGGAACTGGTTCGTGCCCGTGGACTCGTCGCGCAGGATGTGGAGCTTGTGCTGGACGAGCGGGTGGTCGACGACGACGAAGCGCTCGGAATCGATGCGTGCGGACATTGCTGCCTCCTTGATGGGCGCCGGAGCTTGAGCAAACGGGGGCCGCGCCCATGCGACCCCCGTCGTTTCTTGCCAATACTAGCCCCACAGGCGTCGCTTTTCCATCACGCGGGGCGGCGCGCACCGGGGCAGGCGCCTACATCTCGCCCGGGTAGAGGGGGTGGGCCTGGAGCATCTCGTGGACCTCGGCGTGCGTGCGGTCGAGAAGGGCGTCGTTGCCGATGTGGTTGACGACCTCGCCGATGAGCTCGCCGATGCGCTCGCAGTCGCGCTCGGAGAAGCCGCGCGTGGTGACCGCGGCGGAGCCGACGCGGATGCCGGAGGTGACGAACGGGGAGCGGGTCTCGCCGGGGATGGTGTTCTTGTTCACCGTGATGCCGACCTCCTCCAGCGCGGCCTCGGCGACCTTGCCGGTGACCTCGCCGTCGCCGGCCGGGGTGAGGTCGACGAGCAGCAGGTGGTTGTCGGTGCCGCCGGTAACGAGGCGCAGGCCGGCCGCCTCCATGCCGCGGCCGAGCGCCTTCGCGTTGGCCAGGACGGCGTCGGTGTAGTCGGCGAACTCGGGGCGCAGGGCCTCGCCGAACGCGACCGCCTTGCCGGCGATGACGTGCTCGAGCGGACCGCCCTGGGTGCCCGGGAAGACCGCGGAGTTGAGCTTCTTCGAGAGGTCGGCGTCGTTGGTGAGGATGAGGCCGCCGCGCGGGCCGCGCAGGGTCTTGTGGGTCGTGGTGGTGGTCACGTCGGCCACGGGCACCGGGCTCGGGTGGCGGCCGGTGGCCACGAGGCCGGCGATGTGGGCCATGTCGACCATGAGCTTGGCGCCGTTGTCGTGCGCGATCTGGGCGAAGCGCTCGAAGTCGATGGTGCGCGGGTAGGCGGAGGCGCCGGCGATGATGACCTTGGGCTGGAACTCCTTGGCCTTGGCCTCGACGTCGTCGAAGTCGATGCGCTCGGTCTCGGGGTTCAGGCCGTAGGAGACGACGTTGTAGAGCTTGCCGGAGAAGTTCGCGGGCGAGCCGTGCGTGAGGTGGCCGCCGTTGTCGAGGCTCATGCCCATGATGGTGTCGCCCGGCTTGACCAGGGCCGCGAGGGCCGCGTAGTTGGCCTGGGCGCCGGAGTGGGGCTGGACGTTGGCGAACTCGGCGCCGTAGAGCTTCTTCGCGCGGTCGCGGGCGACGTTCTCCACGACGTCGACGGCCCAGCAGCCGCCGTAGTAGCGCTTGCCGGGGAGGCCCTCGGCGTACTTATTGGTAAGGAAGGAGCCCATGGCCTCCATGACGGCGAGGCTCGTGAAGTTCTCGGAGGCGATGAGCTCGATCGACTCGCGCTGGCGGCGCAGCTCGGCCTCGATGGCGGAATAGATCTCGGGGTCCTGGGCAGAGAGGTTGCTGAAGTCCACGGTCGTCCTCCTAAATGTAGCTCGGGCGGCCGAGGGGCCGCCCGATATCGGCAAGAAGCGCTGGGGCGCTATGCGTCCACGCCCTGGAAGGCGGGGTCGTCCTCGCGCATGATCTTCTCGACGCGGGCCGCGTGACGGCCGCCCTCGAACTCGGTGGTGAGGAAGGTGTCCACGAGCTTGAGGTTGTCCTCGAGGCTCACGAAGCGGCCCGAGAGGCCGATGACGTTGGCGTTGTTGTGCTGGCGCGCGAGCTCGGCGAACTTGACCGTCTGGACCGGGGTGGCGCGGACGCCGGGGACCTTGTCGGCCGTCATCGAGATGCCGATGCCGGTGCCGCACAGAAGGACGGCGCGGTCGGCCTCGCCGCGGGAGACCATGCGGGCCGCGCGGTCGGCGTAGTCGGGGTAGTCGACGGACTCCTCGGAGTTGGTGCCAAGGTCGAAGACCTCGTGGCCGAGGGAGCGGAGGTGCTCGACGACGGCGTCCTTCTGGACGAACCCGCCGTGGTCGCAGGCGACGGCAATGCGCATGTGCGTTCCTTTCCGATTCACAGGTCAGATAGTGTAGAGGGTACCACTCAGGTGATGCGCGGGCGCGCGGGCGGCGCGCGGGTCACATGCAGGTAACGCGCGCCATCGGATGGAAACGTGTCGGCGGGGGGGCGGCGCGGGAGCAGGGCTGGCCGCCGCGGGCCGGCCGCTAGCCGCGCAGGTACGCGAGGAGCTCGGCGGGGTCGACGGCGCCGGGGCGCAGGACCACGGGAACGGGGCCCGTGCAGTCCACGATGGTGGACGCCTCGGCAAGAGGGGCCTCTCCCCCGTCGACCACCAGGTCGACCGCCGAGACGATCGCCGGGTCAAGCCCCGCGGCCGAGGTCGCAGCCAGCCGGCCGTGGAGATTCGCGCTCGTCTGCGCGAGCGGACACCCCAGCTCGGCGAGAAGCGCCTCCACGAGCTCGGAGCCGGGCGCGCGCAGGGCCACCGTGCCGCCCTCCTCCGGGCGCAGGGGGTTCGCGGCCTGCAGGTACTCGGGGTCCACGTCCGCGGCGGCGCGGACCACGAGGGTCAGGGCGCCCGGCCAGTAGCGCTCGGCGAGCCTGCGGGCGTACTCGGGCACGTCCCGGCCCCAGCGCTCGAGGCCGCCCTCCCGCGAGACGAACCACGGCAGGGTCTGCGAGAGCCCGCGCCGCTTGATGTCGAAGATCCGCCGGTGGGCGGGGTTCTCGGGCGCGACCGCGCAGGCGAGGCCGTAGACCGAGTCGGTCGGCAGCGCGACCACCCCGCCGTCCCGCAGGACGCCGGCTATGCGCGCGACCGCCTCGGGGGCGGGGTCGTCGACGTCGACGCCCACGATCTTCTCGGCGGCGACGGGGGATTCCGCCGGCAGCTCGCCCTCGCGCACCGCCACGAGGATCCGCGGCCGGCCCGTGAGGTCGTCGCGCACCTCGACGCGCGCCCAGCCGCCCTGGGCGCGGGCCAGGCCGGCGGCCGCGTCCAGGTGCCCCTCGTAGAGCTCGCAGGCGAGCATGCCGCCCGGGCAGAGCGCGCGCGGCGCGAGCCCGAGCAGCCGCCGGTAGACGTCCAGCCCGTCGGCGCCGCCGTCGAGCGCGAGCTCAGGCTCGTTGTCCTTGACCTCGGCAGGGACCTCCTCGGCCAGAACCGACGTCGGGATATAGGGCGGGTTGCTCACCAGCACCGCGAAGGTCCCCATGAGCTCGGGGGCGACCCCGGAGGCGAGGTCGCACTCCACGATGTCCACCGCGTCGCCGAGGGCGAGGGAGTCCCGGTTGCGGCGCGCCAGGTCGCAGGCCGTGGGCGAGAGGTCGGTGGCCGTGACCCTGGTTCCCGGGCGCTCCGACGCCACGGAGAGCGCGACGCAGCCCGTGCCGCAGCCCACCTCGAGCACGCGCGCGGGCAGGCCGCCGGCAGCCTCCGCCGCCGCGTCGACCCCCTCGAGCGCGGCGTCCACCAGCAGCTCGGTCTCGGGCCGGGGGATGAGCACGCCCTTCTCGCAGCGCAGGACGATGTGGCGGAAGGCCGTCTCGCCGGTCACGTACTGCAGCGGCTCGCCGGCGGCGCGGCGCTGGACGGCCGCGCGCATGCGGGCGCGCTCGTCTTCCGAGAGCGGCTTGTCGTAGTTGACGTAGAGCTCGACGCGCGAGAGGCCCATCACGTCGCAGAGCAGCCATTCGGCCGAGAGGCGCGGGTGCTCGTCGCCGTGGCGCTCAAGATAGCCGCAGGTCCAGTCGATGATCTGCTTGATGTTCCAGGTTCTCTGGGAGCCGTTATCGGCCATGGGCTCTTCTCCCCGTCCGCGTCCGCGTCCGCGCGGGCGCCGTCGCATCCTCGTCTATCCACAAAGAAGGGCCGCCGGCCATGAAGGCGGGCGGCCCCAACAATGTAGCGCGTCTTTGCGCATCCGTCCTCGGACGGGCGCTGCCGGCCGGCGCCGGCGGCTCGGGCCTTAGCGGCGCTTGAGCCTGTACGAGTTGGCGAGCTGGGCTCCCCTCTCGTTCCAGTGGGACTCGGCCTCGACGTAGCCTTCCTCGCGCAGCTTGGACATAAGGCGGTCGACGGTCTTCTCGCAACGCCCGATCTCGGCGGCGATGGCGGCCTTAGAGACGGCCTCCCCGTCGTGCTCCTCCAGATAAGCGAGGATGGCGCGACCCGACGGCGTCACCTTGAACCCCCTCTCGGGCTTTGCTTCGTTCTGCTCAATATCGCTCACGATTCGCTCCATTCAGTGACGTGCCATGCCGAATCCATGGACGGATAATACAACGAAAAGTATTACCTGCATACATGAATGTTCGTTTTTGTTGGATGAATGGTAGTTGAACGTTGTGAATAAACAGCAGGTGATGTCCCTTCTTGCGTTTAATGTACCGAGAAATACCTCGGCCGTTGTCTTGTTAGGGGGACAACAATATCTGAACCGGCAATGCGGTAGGGGGAGCCTTGCTAGTTCCCCAGCTGCTTGGCGAGCATGATGGAGAGGATCGCCTCGTCGGTCGTCGCGAACCCCTCGCGCACCAGTTTACCTGTGTTGCTGATGGTGTCCTCGGCGTCGGCGAAGACGATTCCCTCGAGGCTGGAGGGCTGGATGTCGGCCAGCGCCAGCGTCGAGGAGGTGATGGCCGCGTTGGTGCCGGCGGCGATCTTCAGCGCGCAGGTGGCCTTGGCGCCGTCGCAGATCATGCCCTGGAGCGTGGCGAGCATGTTGTTGATCGCGCACTTGATCTCCGGGAGGTTGCCGCCCTGCAGGTAGGTCATGCCGCAGCAGGCCCCGGTGCCGCCCGCGATGCCGCTGCCGCACAGCGGCGAGAGGCGCCCCATGTACTCCTTGATGTGGATGACCACGAGGTCCGAGATGACGAGCGCGCGGGCGAGGTCCTCGTCGGAGGAGCCGAGGGCGCGGGCGAGCTCGATGACGGGCAGGCTGCTGGCCAGGCCCTGGTTACCGCTGCCGGCGCACGTCATGACCGAGAGCGGGCAGCCGCCCATGCGCGCGTCGGACGCGGCGGCCGTCGCCGAGATCAGGCGCAGCGAGAGGTTGTTGAGGAGCACGCCGCGCGCGTTTGAGCCGGCGCTCATGCGGCGGCCGACCTCGAGGCCGTAGCTCCCGTGCAGGCCCTCCTCGCTCACGCGGGTGTTGAGCGGGACGCAGTCGAGGATGAAGGCGATGTCCTCGAACGGCGCGGTCGTCGCGAACTCGAAGATGCCGTCCACCGTGAGGCCCGTGCCGGCCTCGGCGTCCCCCGCCGCCACCGAGATCGGCTTGTCCAGCAGGACCTCGCCGTTCTTCTCGACGCGCACCACATTGGTATGGTCGCGGCAGACGATGACGCGGCTCGTGTCCGCGCCGTCGGTGAGGGTGGCCTCGATGTAGAGGGTCTCGGGCGTGGCCTTCTGCTCGACGCGGACGACGCGGGCGTCTACCAGCGCCTTCGCCTCCGCGAGCTGCTCGGGCGAGAAGCCCTGCAGGACCTCGAGCTTCTTCGCGGAGCTCCGCACCACGGCGCCCAGGGCCGCGGCGATCTCGATGCCGACCATGCCGGTGCCCGGGATGCCGACGCCGAGCGCGTTCTTGATGATGTTCGCGGAGAGCTGGAGGCGCACGTCGGCGGGCTCGCCCGCCAGCTGCTCGGCGGCGAGCGAGACGGCGTACGCGACGGCGACGGGCTCGGTGCAGCCCTCCGCCGGGGCGATCTCCTTCTTGAGGAGCTGGATGTAGTCGACCATAGGTTCCTCTTTCAGCGTTCGGCCTGCGCGGCGAGGTCCACGAGCGCGGCCAGGGCCGCCTCATAAATATCCGTCGCGCGAGTAATATTCTCAAGGGAAACATGCTCATTCGGCCCGTGCGCGCCCGTATGGGTGCCGGGAAGCTTGGGGCCGAAGGCCACCAGAAACGATAGGACTTGATGCCGATGCCGACGGCAAGCTCCCTCATATTCCGCCGCTTCGAGGAGCGCGACGCCGAGCAGGCGGCGCGGCTTTTCCAGCAGCAATGGCACGACGACCTCGAGCCGCGCCTCGGGCGCCTGGTGTCCGAGGCCACGGTCTGCAACTACCTCATGGATACCGATTGGGGCCTCGTGGGCGAGGTCGACGGCAGACTCATGGGCGCCGTGCTCGTCTCGCGCGGGGCGCAGGGCGCCGAGACGCGCGCCCGGTGGCTCGAGCGGCGAGAAGCCCTTCTTTCCGAGGTGGCGCCCGGAACGCGGTTCGGCGTCGACGTCGCGGCGCTCGAGGCCGAGGAGGGCGAGGTCGCGCGGCGCTACGCGGAGGCCGGCGGCGTCGGCTCCGGCGCCGAGATCAAGCTGCTGATCGTGAGCCCGGACGCGCGCGGCATGGGCATGGGCCGCCGGCTTGTCCAGGCCGTCGCCGACCATGTGCGCGACACCGGGCGCACGGGCTTCTTCCTCATAACTGACGATGCCTGCAACGTGGGCTTTTATGACCACCTGGGGCTTGCCCGCCAGCTCGAGGAGCCCTCGCGCGCCGAGCCCGGGCTCAACCTGTACGTGTACTCCAAGGAGCTCGGCTGATGGGCGGCGAGAAGGGCCGCCGGGCACTCGCTGGCCAGGCGGGCGCGCGAGCGGCGGCCGGCGCTCCCGAGGCGCGCGTCCGAGGCCGCTTTGCCCCCACGCCGTCGGGACGCATGCACCTGGGCAACGTCTTTTCGGCCCTCATGGCCTGGCTCTCCGTGCGCTCGGCGGGTGGCGAGCTCGTGCTGCGCATCGAGGACCTCGACCCGCGGGCGCAGCGGCGCGAGAACGCGGAGCTGCTCATGAGCGACCTCGAGTGGCTCGGCCTCGGCTGGGACGAGGGCCCGTATTTCCAGAGCGAGCGGACCGGCATCTATGCCGAGGCGCTCCGCGAGCTCGACGAGCGTGGCCTCACCTACCCGTGCTTCTGCAGCCGCGCCGAGCTCCACGCCGCCTCGGCCCCGCACGCCTCGGACGGCACCTATCTCTACGCGGGCACCTGCCGGGGCCTCGACGCCGCCGAGGTGGCAAGAAGGTCCGCCGCCCGCCCGCCGGCCACCCGCCTCAGGGTCCCCGCCGCCGACGACCCCGCGGGCACCGTGCGCTGGCGAGACCTCGCGTTCGGCCCGCAGTCCGAGGTCCTCGCCCGCGAGTGCGGCGACTTCCTCGTGCGCCGCAGCGACGGCGTCTTCGCGTACCAGCTGGCCGTCGCGGTCGACGACGCGCTCATGGGCGTGAACCAGGTCGTCCGCGGGCGGGACCTGCTGGGCTCCTCGGCGCGGCAGGCGTACCTCGCAGGGCTCTTGGGCTTCTCGGCGCCCGCCTATGGTCACGTGCCGCTGCTCGTGGCGCCGAGCGGCCGGCGGCTCTCCAAGCGCGACCGGGACCTCGACCTGGGGGCGTTGCGCGAACGGGGCGTGGCGCCGAAGACCATTCTCGGTGCGCTCGCGTCGGCGGCCGGGCTCGTCGAGCCGGGATGCCGAGCGACCGCCGAAGACCTTATCGGCGCGTTCTCGTGGGAGAAACTCGCCGCGCACCGAGGCGATATTGTCGTCGACGATGATTTTCTCGCTAGCCTGGTTGGTTAAAACGCCGTTTATGCGTTATGATGCTCAAGCACCATTTTGGAGAGCTGACCGAGAGGCCGAAGGTGCTCGCCTGCTAAGCGAGTATTCCCCCTAAGGGAATCTGGGGTTCGAATCCCCAGCTCTCCGCCAGAACGCTCAACCCGCCCGCGCACTGCGTGGGCGGGTTTTTCTTTGCCGCGGGAAGAAGCGCTGAGGGCGGCGATGGGCTGCGGCGCTTCTCCCCTGCCTCGAGGTGGTGCCGCGACCGGGCAAAATCCCTCGAGGTGGCGCCACCTCGAGGCAAATCGCCTCCAGGTGGTGCGCGAAAACACCACCTCGGCACCTGCCCGACGCGCCGCGAGCGCCTTGCACAACAACCTCGTTCACATCTCCTCCATATTTCAGATTCTTGATTGACGAGAGCCCTAACGACTGGCAATATATCTTCTTGCACGCGGCGTTACCTCAGCTGGATAGAGGACCTGACTACGAATCAGGGCGTCATAGGTTCGAATCCTATACGCCGCACCACGCAACTTAAGGGGCTCCTTCGGGAGCCCTTTTTGCTATCTCTATTTCCCCTTGCTCAGCGGAGCGCAGCTCGGCCGGCCGGCCGGCCCTAACTCTGCTTCGGCCTGAAGACGATCACGTTGTCGACGTTGCCGCCCCAGAACCGGTACGGCACGCCCTTCTCATCCATGCTGTCCATCAGATCGAGAATGTCGTTGTTCTCGTCGCGGGCGAACTCCGCGAGCTCTTCTTCGTCGATACCCTCGCTCGCTACGTAGAGCGCCACCTTCTGCGCCCCGTGGGCAAGAAGGGCCGACGGCCCCTCGAGCAGCTCCTCGAGCACTCGCTCCCCGCTCGGAAGCCTGCCCACCGACATGGCGCGCACATCCCCCGCGCACTCGAAGCGCGCAACCTCGGCCAAACCCACCATCTTCGGCATCTGCTCCGCCCTTCTCACCGTCGCCCCCTGGCGACCTCTCGCAACCATATAAGTATGGTTCACGCATGTGACAAGAATGCCGCCCGGGTTGAGCGGGCGGCATTCCTCAGCGAGCGGTTTGGTTGCGATGGGCCGGGGCCTTGCCCCGAGTCGAACTAGGCCTCGGGCTTGATGACCTCGATGCCGCCCATGTAGGGGCGCAGGGCCTCGGGCACGGTGATGGTGCCGTCGGCGTTCTGGTAGTTCTCCATGATGGCGGCCATCGTGCGGCCCACGGCGAGGCCGGAGCCGTTGAGGGTGTGCACGTAGCGCGTGCCCTTGAAGTTGGCCGGGTCGCGGTACTTGATATTGGCGCGGCGGGCCTGGAAATCCCAGCAGTTGGAGCAGGAGGAGATCTCCTTGTAGTTGTTGTAGCTGGGCAGCCAGACCTCGATGTCGTAGCACTTGGTGGCGCTGAAGCCGATGTCGCCGGTGCAGAGGGTGACCACGTGGTACGGCAGGCCGAGCGCCTGCAGGCAGGCCTCGGCCTCGGCGACCATGGACTCGAGCTGGTTCATGGAGTCCTCGGGCTTGGCGAACTTGACCATCTCGACCTTGTCGAACTCATGCACGCGGATGATGCCGCGGGTGTCGCGACCGGCGGAGCCCGCCTCCTCGCGGAAGCACGGGGTGAAGGCGGTGTAGAGCAGCGGGAGCTTATCGCCGTCGATGACCTCGTCGCGGTGGATGTTGGTGAGCTGGACCTCGGCCGTGGGGATGAGGTACAGGTCGGGGTTCACGTGGTAGAGGTCCTCGTCGAACTTGGGCAGCTGGCCGGTGCCGAAGAGGCTGTCGTGGTTGGTGATGACGGGCGGCCACCACTCCTTGAAGCCGGCCTTGTTGTGCATGTCGATGAAGAAGTTGATGAGCGCGCGCTCCATGCGGGCGCCCATGCCGCCCAGCAGGTAGAAGCGGGTGCCGGCGAGCTTGACGCCGCGGTCGAAGTCGATCATGCCGAGCTCGGGGCCGAGGTCCCAGTGGGCCTTGGCCTCGAAGTCGAACTCGCGCGGGGTGCCCCAGCGGCGCACCTCGGGGTTGTCGGAGTCGTCCTTACCGTAGGGCACGTCCTCGTGGGGGATGTTCGGGATGGCGGCCACGAGGTCGAAGAGCTCCTGCTCAACGCTGGTGCGTTTCTCGCCGAGCTCGGCGATGCGCTCCTTGTTGGCGGCGACCTGGGCCTTGGCGGCCTCGGCCTCGTCCTTCTTGCCGTCCTTCATAAGAAGGCCGATCTGCTTGGAGACGGCGTTGCGGTCCGCCTGGAGCTTCTCGACCTCGGCGATGACGGAGCGGCGCTCCTCGTCGAGCTCGAAGAATTTCTCGCGGTCCCAGTGGGCGTTCTGCCTGGACTCGCAGGCCTTGTCCACGACGTCGGGGTTCTCGCGGACGAACTTGATGTCGAGCATGCGTGCTCTCCTTGCTCTTGCGGTGCTAAGGTTCGGTCCCGCGCAAAAGCGCGGCAGCGCTCCAAGTATATACTTGTGCGTGCAAAAACACGCTGATGCTCACAGGAGGCAGACATGCAGGCAATAAGCGACTTCATATCCTGGCTGTTCGGCGACCGCACGGGCGTGATGGTGCTGGTCTTGGGCGGCATCGTGCTGTGCCTTATCATCGCCGTGGCCATGGAGCGCAAGACCAAGACCATGTACTTCAACCACGAGAAGAGCGACGACGACTGGTCCCTCTTCGACGATGACGACGAGGACGAGTAGGCGGCAAGAAGCCCTGTCGGCGAGGCCGCGGAAACGCGTTTCGGACGTCTGATGAATCTGACGGGACTGTGACAGCCGTTATGGGTCGATTTTCGGCCCGAAACGGCCGCCACAGTCCCGTCAGATTTTTCAGGTCGCCAAATGGCTGGCAAGAAGGGCGGCGGGCCACGGCCGGTGCCGGCGATCAGCCCACGGCAGCCGGCCGCGGCAGCCGACGCCGACAGCCAGTCAACAGCCAAAGCAAAAGGCCCCGGCGAGCGCCGAGGCCTTTAACATTCGATGGTGCGGGCGAAAGGACTTGAACCTTCACGGGGTTGCCCCCATACGGACCTGAACCGTACGCGTCTGCCAATTCCGCCACGCCCGCGTGCGAGAAAGAATGATACCAAATCCCCGCGAACTATGTAAAGGGATTTTTTCGCTAGAATAGGCCCCACACGGCAGTCAGACACAACTCAAACACGCAAGGAGCCGCCGTGGGCACTCCAACTCCAACACCGCTCGTCAGCCGAGCGCAGAACCAGCCGCAACCCCAGCCGCAGCCCCCCGAGGAGCTGCTCCTCGGGCGATACCGCGTGCTGGCCCGCCGCGGCACCGGCGGCTTCGGCGCCGTGTGCACCTGCTGGGATACCCGCCTGCAGCGCCGCGTGGCCATCAAGCGCATGCCCATCGCCGGCGACGACGCCGGGACCGTTCCCGTCTCGTCCCTGGACGACGTGCTGCTCGAGGCCCGCACGGCGTGCCTGCTCGCCCACCCCAACATCGTGAGCGTCATCGACTTCGAGCGCGACGCCGGCTACGCCTACCTGATCATGGAGTACGTGGACGGCCTCAACCTCGCCGAGCTTCTTGCCCGCGTGGAGGGCGGCTGCCTGACCCATGAGGAGTGCGCGCATATCCTGACCTCGTGCGCGCGGGCCCTCGCGTTCGCGCACGAGAACCGCGTGCTGCACATGGACATCAAGCCGACGAACATCATGATCGACCGCCTGGGCACCGTGAAGCTCGCCGACCTGGGCATGGCGGAGCTCGGCGCGGCGGCCGGCTACGGCGGGGCGCGCGGCGGCACCGTGGGCTACATGCCCCCCGAGCAGATCGAGGGCATGCTCGTCGACGAGCGCGCCGACGTGTTCAGCCTCGCCACCGTCACCTGGCAGGCCCTGACCGGCAAAGACCCCTTCCTGGCCCCGACCGCGGCCGCCTCGCTGGAGAAGATCCGCCGCGGGCCGCGCATCTCGGGCGCGAAGACGGGCAGCGAGCTCGACCTCGAGATCGAGGACGTCCTGGTCCGCGCCCTGGCGCCGACGGCCTCCGAGCGCACGAGCTCCGTCGACGAGCTCGCCTGCGAGCTCGTGCCCCTCCTCGGCGACGCGAGCGCCGGGCAGGCCTCGCTGGCCGAGCTCATCGAGCAGTCCGAGGTCGACGACGAGCCGGACGAGGCCGCATGGGGCCGCACGCACCTCCCCTTCCACCTGCGCATGCCGCAGGCATGGGCCGTGGCCGAGCGCGCGCTGCCCGCCCTGGCCTCCCTGCTGTGCTGCCTGAGCATCGAGCCCTACGTGGCCGCCGAGACGCCCGTCAAGCTCGCGGCCTGCGCGCTCGCCTGCGCCCTGGCCGCGCTGTGGCCGCCCTCGGCGAGCGCCGTGGCCGGCCTCGCCTGCGCGCTCGCCGTGGCGACCACGAACCCCGCGAGCTCGTCGTTCATCTACGCCTCGGCGCTCGGGATCGCCGTCGTCGCCTGGTGGGTGCTCGTCGGGCGCGAGGAGGGCATGGCGTCGGTCGCCGTTCTCGCGCCGTGGGCCTCCGGCCAGCCGTTGGCGGGCGCCCTCATGGCAGGCTTCTGCCTCGACCCGGTGCCCGCGCTTCTCACCGGGCCCTTCACATACCTCGCAGGGACCTTAATGGCCGCCGCGGCTCGGGCGGGCTTCTCGGCGGCGGAGGCGAGCGGCCTTGCCCTGGCGGCCCTTTCCCGGCCGGCCACGTGGGTCCTCGCCGTCGCCGCAGGCCTGGCCGCCTGGCTGAGCTCGCTCGTGGCCATGCGCGGCTCCGTGCGCTCGGGAATCGTCGGCCAGGCGCTCGGGGCGGCCGTGCTGCTGGGCGCCGCGTGGCTCGCCGCCGCGGTGGAGAATGACGGTATATGGGGCGCCCCGGAAGCGGGCCCCTGCGCCGTTGCGGTAATCTCTTTTTGTTTTATGTGCATTCTGACCGTCCTCAGGGGCCCGCTCTACCAGGGCCAGGAAAGCGGGGATTTAGATGAACTTCCTCAATGAGTTCGAGGGCCGCATCGGCGCCGTCTTCGGAGAGGCCCCCCAGGGCTACATCGAGCCCTTCTCCTTCAAGAAGCTGGCCAAGAAGGCCGCGCGCGAGATGGAGAACGAGACCTACGAGATCGACGGCGTGGACACCGCCCCCGCGCTCTACACGGTGCTCGTCTCGTCCTCGGACGACTCCCTCATGAGGCCCCTGTACCAGAAGATCACCTTCGAGACCGCCGCGTTCGTCACCGCCGAGGCCCAGAAGAAGGGCTACGCGTTCGTCGGCGAGCCGCTCGTGCGCTTTATGGTCGACCCCTCGCTCAAGAGCGGCAAGTTCGCCGTCTTCGCCGAGAACGTCGACGCCCGCACCCTCGCCGACCTGCGCGCCGAGGAGATGGCCTTCCTGGGCGCCAACTCGAGCATGGGCGGGGCCGCCGCTCCGAAGCAGCCGGCCCGCGGCTCCCGCGTCAACGCCGCGCAGCCGGTCAAGCCGGTCCAGGCGGCTCAGCCGGTCCAGGCGGCACAGCCGGTCCAGCCGGCGCAGCCGGCCGCGGCCCAGCCCGCTCAGCCCTCCGCCGCCCCGGTGAGCGGCGCGGCGAACGTCGCCGCCGGCATGTCCGCCTCCGACCCGTTCTCCGCGCGCGGCGTCTCCGCCGTGCCCGCCGCCGGCCTCGCCGACGCGGGCCTCGACGTCATGCCCGCCGGCTTCGACGACTTCGAGCGCGGCCTGGCCCCGATGCCCGTGGCCTCCTCCACCTCCTCGACCCCGATGCCGGTGGCGTCCGCGCCGCTGGTCACCCCCGCCGCCGCGCCGGCGGCCATCCCCGTCCCGATGACCCAGCGCCGCCCGACCCCGAGCCCGCTCGTCGACCTGCGCCGCGGCGTGGGCTCCGACGCTGCCGCCAACGTCGCCGCCGGCGTCGCGGCCGGCGCCTCCGTGGGCGTGGCCGCCTCCGTCGCGGCCCAGGCCGACGTCGCCGCCCAGGCCCCCCAGGCGGCGCAGGCCGCTCAGCAGGCCCAGGCGCAGATCGACCCCTACGGCGTGGGCCTCGGCGGCCCGTCCGCCTACGAGCAGCCCGCCGCCACCTGCCTGCTCATCGACCGCCAGACCGGCCGCACCTTCACCGGCACCGCCCCCTCGACCGTCATCGGCCGCGAGCGCAGCCAGTCCGGCATCGTGCTGCGCGACCCCAACGTGAGCCGCCGCCACGCTGAGCTGCGCTACGACGGGCGCGACTGGCACATCTACGACCTTCGCTCCACCAACGGCACCCTGGTCAACGACGTCGACGTGGACGAGTGCGTCCTTCGCGACGGCGACCTTCTCACCCTGGGCCTGGTGAACCTCGAGTTCCGGGAGAACAACCGATGATCGACCTCGTCCTTTTCATAGGGCGCGTCATCCTCGTCGTCGTCCTCTATCTGTTCCTCTTCGCCGTGATGCGCACGGGCGTGGGCCTCGTCAAGGGCCAGCGCCGCGACTCGGCGATCTGGTCCATCGACGTCGAGAAGGGCACGCGGAGTCTCCGCGGCCTGCACGTGGACATCCTCGGCCCCGTCGTCGTGGGCCGCTCCCCCAGCTCCGACATCGTCGTCGACGAGCCTTACGTCTCGTCCGCGCACGCGCGCTTTAGCCTGCAGGGTCCCGCCCTCGTCCTCGAGGACATGGACTCCACCAACGGCACCCTGGTCAACGGGCACCCCATCACCCAGGCCGTCACGCTGCGCGACGCCGACGAGGTCCAGGTCGGCGACACCATCATGAGGGTGAGCCGCGGATGAGCTCCGACGAGCTGAACAACACCGCCTCCTCCGAGCCGATGAACGCCCCCGGGCGCGCCGAGATGGCCGTCGAGGGGCGCGCCGGCGCGGACACCGTGCAGGGCGCCAACGAGTTCATCTCGTGGGGCGGCCGCTCCGACGTGGGCCTGGTCCGCGGTCACAACGAGGACTCCTTCCTCATGCGCGCGCCGCTCTTCGCGGTCTGCGACGGCATGGGCGGGCACGCGGCCGGCGAGGTCGCGAGCGCCATCGCCGTGCAGACGCTCGCCGACGAGGCGCCGGCCGTGGCCGACGAGGTGCTTCTGGGCGCCGCGGTCGAGTCCGCCAACATCGCCGTGATCCGCGCGGCCGAGGAGGGCGTGGGCAAGCCCGGCATGGGCTGCACCGCCTCCTGCTGCTTCATCGAGCGAGGCAAGATGGCCGTGGCCCACGTGGGCGACTCGCGCATCTACCTGCTGCGGCACGGCACGCTCGTGCGCGTGACGCACGACCACTCCTACGTCGAGGAGCTCGTGGACTCCGGCCAGATCACGGCCGACGAGGCCCGCCTGCACCCCTCGCGCTCCATCATCACCCGCGCGCTCGGCTCCGACCCCGAGATGTACGCCGACCACTTCACCCTCGAGGTGAGCAGCGGCGACCGCATCATCCTGTGCTCCGACGGCCTCTCGTCCATGATCCCGGACAGCGAGATCGAGGCGCTCGCCGTCTCGAGCGCGACCCCCATGCAGGCCGCGGACAACCTCGTGGCCAGCGCCCTCACGGCGGGCGGGCTCGACAACGTGACCGTCCTCGTCGTCGACGTCCTCGACGACGGCAGCGCCGAGGAGAACCGCAAGCGCCTGGCCAAGCGCGTCGGCGTCGTCACGGGCGTCCTCGCGGGCGTCGCGGCGCTGACCCTGGCCATCGTGCTCGTCTTCATCCGCGGCGAGTGGTTCCTCTCCGTGAACGGCGACACCGTGGGCATCTACCAGGGCGTGAACACGAGCTTCATGGGCGTGAGCCTGAGCACGCTCGTCGAGACGAGCGCCGTCTCGGTCTCGGACCTGCCGGCCTCCGTGCAGGACCAGCTCGTCCAGGGCATCCGCGTGCAGAGCGAGGAGGCGGGGCGAGAGACCCTGAACGCCTACCGCGAGCAGATCGACAAGGACAAGACCGCCGCCGCCAACGTGGCCGAGGTGGCAAAGAGCGAGGGCGCCGGCGATGCCGCGGGCACCTCCGCCGACGGCCAGCCGAGCAGCGCCTCGGGCGACCAGTCGGCCGACGGGGCGGCGGCTTCCACCGACGGCGGCGAGAAGGGAGGGGAATAGCATGCGCAGAAAGCACCGCGCCATGACGCGCGTCTCCACGCAGCAGGGCTTCTCTTCCCAGGTGATCGAGGAGGGCCGCGGCTTCCAGCGCCGACACACAGAGCTCTTCCTGCTCATCCTCGGCGCCCTGCCGGTCCTTCTCCTGTACTCGATGTACGTGGTCACCTCCGGCAACGAGCTCGGCCTCGAGGCCCTGGGCGTGCCGCTGGGCCTCTTCGCGGCATTCGCCCTCGCCCACCTGGCCATCCGACGGCTCGCGCCCGCGGCCGACCCCGCCATCCTGCCTATCGTCTTCGTCCTCTCGGGCGTCGGCATCACGTTCCTCACGCGCCTGAAGCCCGAGCTCGCCGTCAACCAGGTCGTCTGGCTCTTCGTGAGCGTGGCGGCCATGGTCGCGGTGCTCGCCCTGGCGCGCAACTTCGAGCGCCTCGCTGCGTACAAGTACCCCATCGGCGCCGTCGGCGTCCTGCTGCTCCTGCTGCCCATGTTCGTGGGCACCGAGAAGGGCGGCAGCAAGCTGTGGGTCTACATCGGCGGCTTCGGCTTCCAGCCCGGCGAGTTCGCGAAGATCCTCATCGTTTTGTTCCTGGCCTTCTACCTGGCCTCCAACCGAGAAGCGCTCTCCATCACCATGCGCCGCTTCGGCCCCTTCGCGGTGCCGCGCCTGCGCATGCTGCTGCCGCTGCTCGTCACGTGGGGCGTCTGCCTGCTGCTCGTCGTCTTCGAGCGCGACCTGGGCAGCGCGCTGCTCTTCTTCGTGTTCTTCGTCATCATGCTCTACGTGGCCACCGGCCGCGTGAGCTACGTGGTCGTCAGCCTGCTGCTGCTCGCCGTGGGCGGCGTGTTCTGCTACTTCGCGTTCAGCCACGTGCGCAACCGCGTGAACATCTGGATCGACCCGTGGTCGGCGGCCCAGGAGGGCGGCTACCAGATCGTCCAGTCGCTCTACTCGCTGGCCGACGGCGGCCTGGTGGGCACCGGCATCGGCAAGGGCCTGCCGACCTACATCCCGGTCGTCGAGTCCGACTTCATCTTCAGCGCGGTCGCCGAGGAGTGCGGCCTGCTCGGCGGCTCCGCCGTCCTGATCTGCTATCTGCTGCTGTGCGTCCGCGGCTTCGCCACGGCGGCGCGCGCCAAGTCCGACTCCGCCGCCTTCGCGGCCGTGGGCCTTACGAGCGCGCTCGCCTTCCAGGCGTTCCTCATCGTCGGCGGCGTGACCAAGCTCCTGCCCCTTACCGGCGTGACGCTGCCCTTCATGAGCCAGGGCGGCACGTCGCTTCTTGCCAGCTTCATCATCGTCGGCCTGCTGCTGCGCGCCGGCGACGACGCCACCGGCCACGCGGTCGAGCTCAAGGGCGCGGGCGACGACGCCGGCAGCACGCTGCTGGGCACCGCCTCCGAGCTCAGGGGCGCGGCCGGCGGGCACGTCGCTGGCGTCGTCCGCGGCAAGCACGCCCGCGGCGCCTTCAAGGTCCAGTCCGCCGAGTCGGGCGTCCTCGGACGCGTCGCGCTGGGCAAGCGCCTCACGGCCCTGATCTCGGTCTTCTCGCTGCTCTTCGCCGTGCTCATAGCCAACCTCACCTACGTGCAGGAGATAGACGCCGCGCGCGTGAAGGCGCTTCCGAGCAACAACCACACCATGGCAAAGACCGCCTACGTGCAAAGAGGCGCCATCGTCACCTCCGACGGCGTCACCCTGGCCGAGTCCGTGCAGCAGCCCGACGGCACCTACCAGCGCAACTACCCGCTCGGCTCGCTCGCGGCCCACACCGTGGGCTACGTCTCGACCACCTACGGCTCCTCGGGCGTCGAGTCCACCATGAACGACACCCTGACCGGCCACGCCGACTACTCCGACTGGAGAAGCGCGCTCTACTCGCTGGCGGGCGTCCAGGTGTCCGGCTCCACCGTGAGCCTGACCATCAACTCGCAGATCCAGAAGGCGGCCGAGGCGGCGCTCGAGGGCTACACCGGCTCGATCGTGGTCCTCAACCCGAAGACGGGCGCCGTGCTGGCCAAGGCCTCCGCCCCCACCTACAGCAACAGCGACCTCGACGAGGTCATGACCGGCGGCGGCTCGCAGCTGCTCGACCGCGCCACCCAGGCGCTCTACACGCCCGGCTCGACCTTCAAGACCGTCACGCTCGCCGCAGCCGTCGACTCCGGAGCCGCCACGCTCGACGACGAGGTCGAGGCGCCCTCCTCCATCGAGATCGGCAACGCCCTTATCACCAACTACCACGAGAACGACTACGGCACGCTCAGCCTGCTCGAGGCCGTAGCGGTCTCGTCGAACACGGCGCTCGCGCAGATCGGCCAGAAGCTCGGCTCCGACAAGCTCGCGAGCTACGCCGACGCGTTCGGCTTCGGCAAGGAGCTCGGCCTGGACTTCTCGTGCCGCTCCTCGCTCATGCCCAAGGCCTCCGAGATGACCGAGTGGGAGACCGCCTGGGCCGCCTGCGGCCAGCCGGTCGGCGAGCACGAGAGCCCCGCCGGCCCGCAGGTCACCGTGATGCAGAACGCCGTGATCGCCGCGGCCATCGCCAACGGCGGCGTCGCCATGAACCCCTACGTCGTGGACCACGTGCTCTCCGCCGAGGGCGCCACGGTCTCCACGACCCAGCCGAAGTCGCTCGGCCAGGCCGTGAGCGCCGAGGCGGCCGCGGCCACCAAGGAAGCCCTTCTTGCCTGCGTCGAGGAAGGCTCGGGCATGGCCGCCCAGGTCTCCGGCACGCGCGTGGCCGGCAAGACGGGCACCGCCGAGGTGGGCGACGGCAACGCGAACTCGCTCTTCATCGGCTTCGCGCCCTACGACAACCCGACGCTCGCCATCTCGGTCTGCGTCGAGAGCAACGGCGAGGACGTCGAGGGGCTCGCCGCGGCCATCGCCGGGCAGGTCATGGCCGCGACCCTGAACATCCAGGCTTCGGGGGCGGGCAACTGATGAGCAGACGACAATTCGGGCCGCCCGAGCGGCGGCCGCTACGATTCGATAAACACACCCTAAACGCACTTATCAACACACCAACAAAGACGAAATCGCGCGGGGCGGCCCGCGAAGTGGATGGGAGAGACGATGCCAGGTAAGGTTCTCGGCGGACGCTACGAGGTCCAGGACAAGATCGGCACGGGCGGCATGGCCACGGTGTTCCGCG
Source organism: Coriobacteriia bacterium (assembly GCA_030530145.1). GTDB lineage: Bacteria > Actinomycetota > Coriobacteriia > Coriobacteriales > Atopobiaceae > Paratractidigestivibacter. The sequence goes on from JAUMVN010000003.1 coordinate 29,925, forward strand.
GCCGCGACTCCGTGCTCGGGCGCACCGTCGCCATAAAGACGATGCTGCCGCAGTACGCGGCCGACCCGTCGTTCGCGGCGCGCTTCAAGCAAGAAGCCCAGGCTGCCGCGGCGCTCCAGAGCCCCTACATCGTGAGCGTCTACGACTGGGGCAAGGACGGCGACACCTACTACATCATCATGGAGTACCTGCGCGGCACCGACCTGAAGAGCGGCATCCGCAAGCACGGCGCGCTCGACTGCAAGAAGGTCGCGCAGATCGGCAGCCAGATCGCGCAGGCGCTCTCGGTCGCGCACAAGCACGACATCATCCACCGCGACATCAAGCCGCAGAACATCATGGTGCAGCCCGACGGCAACATCAAAGTGATGGACTTCGGCATCGCGCGCGCCAAGAACAGCCACCTCACGCAGGACAACTCCGTGCTCGGCACCGCGCACTACGTCTCGCCGGAGCAGACCCAGGGCAAGGCGCTCGGCCCCACCACCGACATCTATTCTCTCGGCATCGTCATGTACGAGTCCGCCACCGGCCAGGTCCCCTTCCAGGGCGACGACGCCATCACCGTGGCGCTCAAGCAGGTCAACGAGCAGCCCAAGCCGCCCTCGCAGCTCAACCCCAGCATCGACCCCTCGCTCGAGGCCATCATCCTCAAGTGCATGCAGAAGGACCCCGCGGCCCGCTTCCAGACCGCCGACGAGCTCAACCGCGCGCTGCGCGACTACCTCGCCGGGCGTCTTTCCGCCGTCGCCGGGGCCACGGCCGCCACGACCGCGCTTATGGGCGCCGCGGTGACGAACAAGCTCGAGCCCGGCCAGGGCGCGACCGCCGTCGGCCCGCGCATCCAGCGCGAGAACCGCTACCGCCCGCAGTCCGCGACCGAGAAGGCCGCCGAGCTCGAGGCCGAGCGCGAGAAGAAGCACAAGCGCCGCAAGACCCTCGGCATCGTGGCCGTCATCGTGGCCCTTATCGCCGCGGCGGGCATCGCCTACGCGGTCCTCAACTCCGGGACCAAGACCTACTCCGTCCCCAACCTCGCTGGCATGACCCAGGACGAGGCCGAGGCCGCCATCGAGAAGGACGGTCACTTCAAGGTGGGCACCGTGAGCCCGCAGTACGACGACACGGTCCAGGAGGGCTACGTCATCGACCAGAACCCGAACCAGGGTAGCGAGCTCGCCGAGGGCTCGAAGATCGACTTCACCGTGTCCAAGGGCCCGCAGCCCGCGGCCACGGTAACGGTTCCCGACCTGACCAACATGACGCCCGAAGAGGCCGAGGCCGCGCTCGCCCAGGTCAACCTCAAGGGCAAGGCCGGCAACTCGAAGACGAGCGACACCATCGAGGTCGGCAAGGTCTGCGACCAGGACGTTCCCGCCAACAGCAACGCCAAGGCCGGCGACACCATCACCTACTACCTCTCCAGCGGCGCCGAGGAGGTCAGCGTCCCCAACGTCGTAGGCGACTCCGAGACGACCGCCACCGCGACCCTCAAGGAGAACGGCCTCGAGGTCAAGGTGGTCTACGACAACTCCGACACCGTGGACAGCGGCTACGTGGTCAGGTCCAGCCCGAGCTCCGGCGAGAAGGTCGCCAAGGGCACGACGGTGACCATCACCGTCTCCACCGGCCCCGCCGACAAGCGCATCGAGGTCCCCTACGTCGTCGGCGAGACCTATGCCGAGGCCAAGAGCGAGCTCGAGAGCGCCGGGTTCTACGTGTCCCTCTCCTCCGGCTCGAGCGCGAGCGGCACGGTCACGTACCAGTCCATAACCACCAAGGCCGAGAAGGGCACGACCATCACCCTGACCACAGCCTCCAGCGGCGGCGACTCCGACGAGGGCGGGTCCGGCTCCGACGGCGGGACGGGCGGCGGCACCGACTCCGGCAGCACCTCCACCACCAGCACCCGCTAACGGGCTGCCGACGCAGCAACCGGTAATCGATCGAACGTCAATGCCCCCTTCGGCGAAAAGCCGCAAGGGGGCATTTCTTTATCGCTATCGAGCAGCAAAGGGGGCTGGAGCGAGCCCTAAACCAACCTCCTCAGCGTCCTGCTGCAATTCTCGGCTATCTCTATTTTCATTGGCTCGCCAACCTCATGAGCTCCGGGAAAACCAGCAGCCAGCGCATGGTCAACCTCAGCCTCGACCGCCGGCGGGATCATCTCCGCCATAGTCCTGAACCGGCCTACCAGCATGTCTGCGTTTAAGCCGATTTCGCCAAGGCCGCAGTTGTCCACCATCTTCTCAACCTGCTCGGCACCCACGTGGCCAAAGCGGTTCTCGCCGCCGATGGACAACGCCGCGCGAAGAGGCTTCCTCGGACGCGGGCTCAGGCTCTGGTATGCAGCGATCGAGGCCACATCATAGAGGGGCGCCAGCCTGATGTCTCCCACGGATGGGTAAACCAGGGAATGGTTCTTTGCGTGAGCGTCTGTCGCGCCTATTAAATAGTTGAAGAATAGATACAGAATGAATCGATAGGCGTTCGATCGACTCGCCGCACCCGTGGAACGGAGCAAACTGATTATCCTCGGCGTGTTTGGCCCTCCCTGGTCGGCGTACTTGCACAGAGGCGAGACGCCAAGAGCCTGGCACAAGTCTTCTTGATGGACCCGCTCTACACCCTCTTCATTTCTGACGCGGTCATACCGCTCCACAACAATAGCCCACTCATCGCCAAAACGCTCGAAAGACGTATGGGCGACAGGCATTCCGATGGACTCTGCAATGCGCATCGAGAGGTACTCAACGAGAGCCTGGTTCTCCAAACCGGAGACCCCGGGCTTGAGAATATGCGTGGTCGGTGAGGAACCCTCGCACCGATACCAACACCCGTCGATTCGGCAGAGAGCAATCTTAGCCTGGCAACCGCCAAGCGACCAGCGCCCTTCAGATGCGTCTTTACCCGTCCATGCCGCGGCCGCGCTTGATTGCATGTCCGCGAGAAGCCGAGCGATGTCGAAGTCCGACAGCTCTACAAGAGCGCCCAATCCGCCCTTTTCCCACTTGTCGTCAAGCGGAAGAACCCGAACAGCGCCCGGGCAATCACCGCCGATGTGCGCCAAGAGCTTAAAAGGATTCTCGCCGGAAACGCCGTACTTGGCCCCGATGGCGGCCCGCGTCGCGCCCTCGTCCGGAAGAAGGCCCATGAGATAGGGGCGAACAATGCGGTCACCGTATTCAGCAAGGCCCACGGGCATCGAGAGCGACAAGGGAACCCCGTCGTAGCCGGAATCGTAGCGAAAGGCAAGGGCACCGGTGGATGCCTGCGACAAGATGCCGCAGCGGTTCTGACCAATATAAACCGCAAGCTCGGAGATGTGGCGAGCGCTCATTTTACCTCCCCCTCAAGGCTCCACACGTCGCCGAGACGGTCCCATTTGGGAGCGAAAACGTCGGCGCCTCGACCCGCGGCGGCAGTTTGACCAGGCGTAGGCGAAGCTCCGTCATCCAATGAGACGACCAGGCCAAGCGCCGCCGTGACTCGGAGGAAACCGGCAAGGCCGAGGTTCTCGTTCTCGCCCTGTTCAAACGCAAACAGTGTCCTGGGGCTAACCTTTGCGAGCCTGGAAAGCTCCGCCCGCGAAATACCCTGATCCTCTCGCACCCTACGAACAATGCTGCCTGCTTGAACAGGTTGCGTGACCTGGGTTTTCATGACATCCCTTCTTTTGCAATCGCAATATCTTGCTTTATGCATTATATTGCGTTACGCAGTATATTACGAGCTAAATGCACCGGACACAACAACCCAGCAACCGACAACCAATCGAACGACAATGCCCCCTTCGGCGAAAAGCCGCAAGGGGGCATTTCTATGCCGCCTATACTGGAACGGTCGCAAATAAACCGCAGCTCGCAACCAGTGAGAGGACGTTCTCATGAAGATTGGTAGGCCTTTTGGCAGGACCCCCAAGCAGAAGAGCTCGAAACTCTACGACGACCGGATGGAGAATGCGGGCAAGCAGCCGGTGGAGACCCCGGGCTACGAGCCCTTCGCCTCCCTCGCCGGCTTCGTCGCGTGCCTCGCGGGCGCGGGCGTATTCTGCGTCTCGTCCGGCCATGTGGCCGTCGGGATCGGACTGTTCGTCTTCGCGTTCCTGCCGGCGGCGCTCGTCGTCGCGCAGGGCGTTCAGCTCGGCAAGCAGATCGCGTCGGGAGAGGTCGCGCTGGCGCCCAAGGTGGCCGGCGAGGCCTACGGACCCGAGGCCGACCGCTTCTGGGCTATCGAGAACAAAGCGCTGACAAAAGCCGAGCTCGACGACGCAGACGAGAAACGCGCGGCCGAACTCGCAGCGGCAGAGAGCTGGTTCGAGGCCGCACAGGCTTCTTTCGACACGGTTGACCTGGAGGCAGAGGACGGCGCGAGGCTCGTGGGCCACGCGCTCCGCGCGCAGGAGCCCTCCCCGTACTGGCTCATCTACGCCCACGGGCTCGGCGGCAGCTGGAAGAGCGGCGCGGCCTTCGCCCGTCGCTTTGCCGAGAGCGGTTACAACCTGCTGCTGGTCAACATGCGCGCACAGGGCGAGAGCGGCGGGGCGCTCACAGGGTACGGACACTTGGAGCGCCGCGATCTTCTTGCCTGGTCGAGCTGGGTCGCGCGGACCGACGCGGCCGCGCGAATCGTGCTCGCGGGCTTCTCGGCCGGGGGAGACGCCGTGCTCGAGGCCGCGGGCGAGAAGGACGTTCCCGAGCAGGTCATGGCCGTTGTCGCGGATTCCGCGTATGCCGACCTGTGGAACGAGGCTATCCACGTGATGGGCCGCATGGGTGCCAACGGAAAAGCCCTTCCCGCGCACCCCGTCCTCGACATCGCCCGTCTGAGCTTCCGCAGCCGGAAGGGCGGCTTCGACCTCGCGGACGCAAGCGCCGTCAAGGCCGTCGAGCACGCTCAGGTTCCCATCCTCGTTCTCCACGGAGAGGACGACGCCGCGGTCCCGCCTTTCAGCGCCGATCGCCTGGGCGAGGCCGCCTCGGGCCCCCATGAGGTTGTCAAGTTCCCCGGCGCCGGCCACTGCTGCGCCAGCGTCGCCGACCCCGAGCCCTACTACGAAGCCGTCTTCTCGTTCCTCGCCAACCTCCCCGCCTAGCCCGTCCCCAAGTTCGGAAGCCCTCTCAAGTTCGGAAGGCTTCCAAACTCAAACAGACACGCGAGGATTTGTAAAACCGCAGGTAAACAAGGTGCGCCCCTCGGGTTCGGAAGCCTTCCGAAGTTTGGAAGCCTTCCGAACCCGAGGGGCGCTGGGGGAACAGAACAGGGCAAGAGGACCGTTGCCGGCCGCTACTCGACGAGCGCGCCGCCCATGTACGTAGCCTCAAGGTTCAGCTCGGAGTCCAGGACGATATAGTCCGCGTCGCGGCCCGGCTTGATGAAGCCGCAGGCCCCGTCGATGCCGGCCGAGCGGGCGGGGACCTCCGTGGCCATGCGGAGGGCCTGCTCGGCGGTCACGATCTGCCAGTCATAGACGTTCTTGACCACCGATGCGAGCGTGGCGATGGACCCGGCGAGCGAGCTCCCGTCAGCCAGGTAGCATGCGCCGTCGCGCATGACCACCGGCAAGCCGCCGCTCATGTAGTTGCCGTCGGGCATGCCGCCCGGTCCCAGGCAGTCGGTGATAAGCGCCACGTGGTCCCAGCCCTTGGCGTCGACCAGGGCCTTGATGGAGGCGGGGTTCACATGGATGCCGTCGCCGATGACCTCGGCGTAGGTCGCGAGCGTGGTCATCGCGCAGCCGACGACGCCGGGCTGACGGTGGTGCAGGCCGCGCATGCCGTTATAGGTGTGCGTGAAACAGGTAGCACCCGAGTTCACGGCAGCCATCGCCTCGTCGAATGTGGCGCCCGTGTGCCCGATGCAGACCACGACCCCCTCAGCCGAGACCCTCGCGCAGTACTCGGGCGCGCCCTCGCACTCGGCCGCGAGCGCGCTCTTGCGGATACGCCCGCCGGCCGCCTCCTGCCAAGAAGCGAACGCCTCATAGGAGGGGTCCATCAGATACGCGGGGTTCTGCGCGCCCACGTGCTCCTTTGTGAAGAAGGGGCCTTCCAGATAGATGCCCTGGATGTGCGCGCCGACGAAGTCCTCCCCGCGATTCTCGTCCGCCTCCGCGATGGCGCCGCAAGCGGCGCGGATGCTCTCGACCGACTCGGTAAAGGTCGTGGGAAGCCAGCTCGTGGTGCCGCGACGCGCGAGCTCCCGGCTCGAGACGTCGATGCCAGCCGGGTCGCAGTCGGTGGTCGCGTGGTTATAAAAGCCGTGGATGTGCGTGTCCACGAGCCCCGGAGCCACCCACTTACCGGAGCAGTCGAGAACCTCAAGTCCCTCGGGCGCCTCAGCCGACCAGAATCCGAACTTGCCGTCCTCCACCGTCAGGTACCCGCCGCGCATAACCGCTGCGGGAAGAAGGAGCTTCTCCGCCTTTATAGCGTATGTGCTCATCGCAATACCTCGATTCGCTGCTTGGTTTGGCCGTTAAGCGTTGAACGGGTGGATGGTCACGCCCTTGACCACGCGGTTAACGGTGCCGGTCGGGCTCGGTGTATCGGGGGTGTTGCCCACGCGCACGGAGTTGAGCAGCGAGACCGTCTGCGCGACCATCACGAACGGGAGCGCCAGATAGCCCTCAGGCAGCGCCTTGTAGCCCTTGAAGGTGAAGGTGTCGCCCTCGTAGAGCTCGCCGGCGTCCTGCTGGATAGCGATGGTGTGCTGGGCGATGTCGTCGCCGCCGATCTCGCGCAGGATATCGAGGTCGTATTGGCGCGTGTACTCGTCGTTGTTCACGAAGACGAAGACGAGCGTCTTGTCGTCGACGAAAGACTTCGGCCCATGGCGATAGCCCATGGAGGTGTCGAAGGAGGTGGCCACGAGACCGTGGGCGAGCTCGAGAATCTTGAGCTGCGCCTCCTGAGCAAGGCCGCCGAACGACCCGGAACCGAGGTAGGTCACGCGATTGAAGTCGCCGGCCAGGAAGTCCGCGACCTCCTGCTCACGCTCGATGACCTCCTCACCCATCTTCGCGATCTGCTCGACCCAGACAGCCTTCTGCTCGAGCGACGACTCGTCGAAGATGAGGGTCGAGATGAGGGTCATGCAGCTGTAGCTGCCCGTCATCGCGAAGCCCTTGTCATTAGCGCGCGGAATCAGGATGGTGTAAGCATTCGGGTCGTCGGCAGACTCAACGGCAAGCTTGCCCTCGGGCGCGCAGGTGATGTTGAGGAACTTGACGTTCTTGACGTACTCCTTGCAAACGTTGACCGCGGCAAGCGACTCGGGGCTGTTGCCGGAGCGGGCGAACGAGACAACGAGGGTCGGATCCTCACGACGCAGGAAGTCGCGCGGGGCGCTCACGATGTCGGTCGTGGCAATGGGCTTGAAGTCATACAGGTCGGTGTTGCCGGCGTGGCGCAGGTACGGTGCACAGGTATCGCCCACGTAGTCGGAGGTGCCGGCGCCGGTGAAGACGACGGAAAGACGCCCCTCCCCCATCGCACGGGCCTCGTCCAGGAACTTCTCGACGCCGTCGAGGTTCTCTTTGTAGATGTTGAAAGCTTCGCGCCACAGCTCAGGCTGCTGGACAATCTCGGCGGTGGTGATCTGGGCGCCCATCTTGGTGAGCTCTGCCACATCGAACTTGAACATACTGTCTCCTCCCTGCCAAGGCGTCGGCCTCGGCTTTGTTTGAATGCTAGCTACGGGTGTGAACGACCTTGTACTCGAACATGTCGGCGCGCGCGACGGAGCGCGTGTACTCGATGACGAAGTTTTTGCTGTTATAGGTGGTACGCACAAGATGCAAGACAGGCGCGCCCTCGTCGATATCCAAGAGCTTGGCCTCGTCGGGGCGCGCAGCGCGGGCGCCGAACGATTCCTCGGCGCTCTTGATCTTGTTGTGGTAGTCCTGCTCCATAATCTCGTAGAGCGGCTTGCTCTCGACGTCGCGCTGCGTGAGCCCCACGAACAGCTTCGCCGGCACGTAACTGCGCTCGAGCATCATCGGGATGCCGTCGGCCAGGCGAAGGCGCCGCATGCGGAAGACCTTCTCGCCGAGCTTGAGGTCCATGTGGGCGCTCACTACCTTCGACGCCTCTCGCAGCTCGAAATCGAGGACCTCGGTTCGCGGGACGCGGCCGAGGCTGCGCATTTGGTCGGTGAAGCTGTAGGCACCGGAAAGGTCCGTCGTGTCGCGCCCCACGCTCGAGACGAACGTGCCCTTTCCGTGGCGGCGCGAGACCAGTCCAAGCTCCTCGAGCTCCGTCATGGCAAGACGAACCGTCGTGCGGCTAAGCCCGTACTTCTCGGCGAGGTCGCGTTCCGACGGGAGCATGTCTCCGGGGTGCATCTCATGCTCGATTTTGTCGCTCACGAGGTCGACGAGTTGGTCATAGAGCGGTTGCTTACGCGCTGCCGATGCCATCGGGCCGCCTCCCTTCTCCTTGCCGCCAATCGATATCCCCCTGGACAGGCCTCGCTCCTAGATGCGGGTACCACAGACAAGAAGCGTCGTCTGTTCAGGATATACCTTGGCTTGAAAATTGGTACCTACCACTCAGTGGCAAGAAGGAGGCGCGCGGGCAGGACCCACGCGCCTCCCAAAGTGCGAGCTTACCGGCTACGCCCAGATTCCGAAGAATCCGCCAACGATGCCGAGGACGAGCATAAGAACGATGCCCTTCATCGGGGTGAAGTTGTGCTTGGCGAAGAGGTAGTAGAGCAGCATGACCAGCGCGAGCGGGATGAGCTTCGGGCAGATCGAGTCGAGGATGGAGGCGAAGTCGACGGTGACCGGGGTGGTCACGAGCTCCATGTAGGTAACCTCGCTCTTACCGTTGCCGAGGTCCACGGCGCCGGCCTCGACGGCAGCACCAGAGGCGTCGGTGCCGGAGAGGGCGTTGCCCTCAGCGTCGACCATGCCGGAGGTGGTGGTGCCCTCGTCGTTCGTGGCGATGATCTCGAAGTCGGCGACATCATCGGTGTCGACAACGCAGGTGTGGGCCACATAGGACTCGGTGGTGCCGTTGGGGAGGGTCAGCGCGATCTGGGTGCCGCCCATGTTGACGGTCAAGCAGCCAACGACAAAGACGCCGAGGATGGAAGCAGCGCGGGTGAAGGCCTGCATGCTCCCCATCAGGGAATCGATCGCCTGGGTGCCCATCTTGTAGGACCAGTTCATCAGGCCGAAGCGGATGGCGAACTGGATCACGTTGAAGACGACCAGGAAGATGATCGGGCCGGCCGGGTTACCGGCGATGGCCATCTGGGAGGTGATGCCCGCGAGGATCGGCACGAGGGTCATCCAGAACAGGGCGTCGCCGATGCCGCCGAGCGGGCCCATGAGGGAGACGCGGACGGCGCGGATGGTCGGGATGTCGGCCTTCTTCTGCTCAAGGGACAGGCAGATGCCCATGGCGAAGGTGACCAGGAACGGGTGGATGTTGAAGAACTCCATGTTGTGGGTCATCGAGGTGGCAAGGTCATCCTTGTCGGTGTGAATCTTCTCGAGGCCCGGGAGAATGGAGTAGAGCCAGCCGGCGGCCTGCATGCGCTCGTAGTTGAAGGAGCCCTGCAGGAAGCAGGAGCGCCACGCCATCTTGTTCAGAGTCGCTTGATCGAGATCAGCGGCCGGCGTGAGGTTCTTGTAGGTAGTGGCGTTAGATGCCATCCTCCTCACCTCCGTCCTCAATAGCAACGGCACCCTTCAGCTCGGTCTGCTGCTGGAAGTCCCAGAAAGCGATGCCGAAGCCGATGAAGGCCAGGATGAGCAGAGCAGGGGTAGCGAGGGCCGTGATGTTGGAAACGACCAGCGCGAGGCCGAAGCCCATGAAGTAGAAGCCCCACATGTCGCGAGACATCATGAACTTAAGCAGGATGGCGAAGCCGACGAAGCGCATCATGCCACCAGCAGCGGAGAGGCCGCCGGAGAGCCAAGCGGGGATCGCGTCGACAACGGCCTGGCCCATGGTGGCGCCACCGATGAAGAACAGGGTGACGACGACGCCGAAGATAAGGCCGAGGAGCGCCATGGCGAGGTAGTTGATGTGCTCGATGCCCTTGGGGTTGGCGTCAGCGGCATACTGGTCGCACTTGGACATGAGCGGGGACATGATGGTGAAGATGAGCGTCACGCCGTACTGGCCCAGGAGCGAGAACGGGATGGCCATCGCAACGGCCGCGTTCGGGTCGAGGTCCAGGGAGATCGCGAGCGTCGCAGCCATGATGCCGCCGACGACGGCGTTGGGGGGCTGGGCACCTCCGATCGGCATGTTACCGATGGTCATCAGCTGGTAGGTGCCGCCGACGATAAGGCCGGTCTGGACATCGCCCAGGATGAGGCCGATCACCATGCCAGTGACGATCGGCTGATACAGAGACTCGAGGAAGCTGAACTGGTCGATAGCCGCGACGAACGTGACGATGAAGACCAGGGCCACCTGAATGACTGAGTATTCCATCTTTGCTCCTCCTTTCCTTTTTTGTCTTCCCCTCCTTTAGGGGAACCTATTGACTATGTTCAGCCGCGAGCCCGCGGGGAGAACCATGTGCCGCGGGTCGCGAATACCCGCCCGGAGCCTTGCTTACGAGAAGAGCTTGTCGGTAGCCTCGACGGGCGTGGAAGGCACGCGCTGGATAGAAAGCTCGACGCCCTTGTCCTGTAGCGCCTTGAAGGCGGCGACGTCCTTGTCGTCAACGGCCACAGACGTGGCGACCTGGCGCTTGCCGTCGGACATGTGCATGTTGCCGATGTTGAGCTTCTTGATGGGCACGCCGCCCTCGACGAGGCGAAGGGCGTCCTCAGGGGTCTCGACGACGATGAAGATGTGCTGGCGCGGGGCGGCCTTGAAGATGACGTCGATGGTCTTCTGGATGGAGAAGTAACGGGTGGCGACGCCCTGCGGCGCGGCCATGTTCATGAGGTTCTGGCGCATCTTGTTGCCGGCGACCTCGTCGTTGGCGACGAGGATGAGGTTCGCTCCGACGGTGGAGGTCCACTGCGTGGCGACCTGGCCGTGGATAAGGCGGTTGTCGATGCGGACGAGGACGATGTTCGGCTCTGCCATGATGGCTTCCTCTCTACGTGCTCCCGCGGGAGCTCTCAGTACCTGCTTGCGATACCGCTACTACTTGTCCAGGATCTCTTGGATGGCGTAGCGGGAAACCTCGATGACGGCGCCCGACTTGACCTCGATGTCGCAGGTCTCCTTGCCGACGCGGACGAGCTTGCCGATGAGCCCGCTGGAGAACGCGACCTTCTTGCCGACCGCAAGCTCGGTGTGGACGTCCTTGTAGTAATCCTTCTGCTTGCGCATGCGCAGGTAGTTGACCACGGTCAGGATGATGCCGATGACCAGCAGGAAGGTGAGAAAGACGATCGACGAGGCGAGGATGTTGTCCCAGCTTGGCATTACAGACCATCCTCCTCGCCGAACAGGTCGTCGTCATCGGAGTCCTCGGCGAGCTCGAGCTTCTTGCGGTCGACGCCGAAGCGGCCGGCGGTGACGGCGCACTCGGCGAGCTCGTCGAGGGTGGAGGCGGGGGTGCGGACCGAGAGAACCTCGAGCAGCATCGGCAGGTTAGCCCCGGTGACGACCTCGACGTTCGGGACGGATGCGGAGGCCATCATGGCCTGATTGAAGGGCGTGCCGCCCATGAGGTCGCAGAACACGAGGACGCCGTCGCAGGCGGAGGCCATCTGCGAGATGGCGGAGGCGAGCTTCTCGCCGAAAGTGGCGGCCTCATCCTCGTGGAAGGGAACGGCCTCGAAGGACTCCTGGGGGCCGCCCACCATCTCGAGCGCGCCGCCGAGGCCCTCGGCGAAGGTTCCGTGTCCGGTGAGGATGCATCCGACCATGTGGCGTCTCCTTTAGGTAGGGCTTCGGGCGCTTTGCGTTTGTTGAGAAGTACCCTACGAGGCTTGAGTTTCGGTTAAGTGCCGTGGATGTTGTGTAGTGATGCGGTTCGATTAACTGGTTGTAACCATAGGTTCAGTAAGGACACTATAGCGTCGAGCGCTTCAAATCTCCTTCACAAGTTCTGCAAACAGCAAAAATGACCGTATGTGGTCAATTTCATACCATTCGCGGCGTTTTAATCTGTTTACCAGTATGTTTAAGCTTCTTGAATATAAAAGTATTTCCTGTTTTTCTCATCATGCATAAGGAGAATGACTTTCGTTTGTTTTTCTTTTTGTGAAGAGAAAGGGCTTAAAGTGGTTCTATCTATTGATACCAGTTAAAGAACCGCGCCTTAGAGCAGCGCTTCCTTTGAAATCAGTCGACGGCCGTCTCACGGCACCACGTGCCCCGCCCCCGCCAAACGAAAGCAATCGAAGGCGCCGCCCATCCGAGTTCGGAAGCCTACCAAACTCGTAGGAGTTTCTCGGTCGTCTTATGTCAAGGCCTCTACCTGCGAATATATAAGCAGAAACTAAACTTCGGAAGCCTTCTGAAGTTTGGAAGCCTTCCGAACTCGGGACGGAGACGGCTAGCGCGCGAGGACGAGGTCGCAGGGGAGGTCTTCGAGCTCGGCGGCCATGACGCCGTCCGGGTCGGCATCCATGACCACCGCGTCGGCGGATTCCGGCGTGCCGAACCACATGAGTCCGCGCGCGCCCACCTTTGTCGCGTCCATGAGCACGTAGGTCTTCTCGGCGCAGGCGAGAAACGCGCGCTTAAGCTCGGCCATCTCTTGGTTGTTGGTCATGAGGCCGCGTCCCGGCGCGTAGGCGGTCGGCGTGACGAAGGCCTTGTCGGGTCGCAGCATCTCGAGCGAGCGCAGGGCGATGGGGCCATCCGTGTAGCGATGGCCCTTGCGCAGGCTGCCGCCGAGCATGATCACGTCCATCGCGGGCATCGAGCGGTCCACGAAATCCGCGATAGTAAAGTCGTCCGTTATAAGAGTCACGCCCGAGCGTCCCGCGAGCGCGCGGACGAACTCGAGCGCCGTCGTGCCGGAGTCCACGAGCACGGCGTCTCCGTCCCCCACGAGCTGCGACGCGCGCCGGGCGATGGCGCGCTTAGCCTCGACGTTAACGTTCACGCGCTTGTCCTGCACGCTCACCGTGAGCGTGCGCGAGAGCGAGGTCGCCCCTCCGTGGGTACGGCGCAGCTTGCCATCGCGCTCGAGGGCGTCAAGGTCAGAGCGGGCCGTCACGCGAGAGACGCCGAAGACCTCGGCAAGCTGCGCGACCTGCACGGACGCGTCTCTTTCCAGCATAGAAAGAATGGCCACGCGGCGCTCATCGGACGACATCGGATTCACGGCTACCCCTTCTGCTTCGCCCAAGCCGGCGCGCGGCATCGTTCTGTGAAGGAAATGTGTTTTCCTTTCCTTGCGTTAGAAGCAAGTTAGCACATTGCTTTTGCTTTCGCATGGAAAATTACGTGTAAGATGCGCGGCATTTCTTGCCAAGAAGCACTGCGACTGGTTCGCCGACCCCTACGTTTCCTTTCCATTCATGGCTTCAAAAACGCCCGACCACCTGCGCTTCTCTCCCCAAGCGAAAGCTATGCGAAATACAATGGCCCCACGTTCATCTTGCCGGGAGCCCCGGCAGTCGAAGGGAGTCGCACATGCTCGTCACCACCACCCAGATGCTCAAGGACGCCCAGGCCGGCCACTACGCCGTCGGCGCCTTCAACGTCGAGAGCCTCGAGTTCGTCATGGCCGTGATCCGCGCCGCCGAGGACAAGAAGTCCCCGGTCATCATGCAGACCACCCCCGGCACCGTCAAGTACGCCAACCTCGACTACTTCGCCGCCATGGCCAAGGTCGCCGCCGACGCCGCGTCCGTGCCCGTGGCCATCCACCTGGACCACGGCGACGGCTTCGACCGCTGCGTCCAGGCCATGCACGCCGGCTACACCTCCGTCATGATCGACGGCTCGCACGACACCTTCGAGGACAACATCGCCCTCACCGCGTCCGTGACCAAGGTCGCCGCTCCTCTCGGCATCCCCGTGGAGGCCGAGCTCGGCAAGGTCGGCGGCAAGGAGGACGACGGCCCGGCCGTGGAGGGCGAGAACCCCTACACCGACCCGGACGAGGCCGAGGAGTTCGTGGCCCGCACCGGCTGCAGCTCGCTCGCCGTCGGCGTCGGCACCGCGCACGGCGTCTACAAGGGCACCCCGCACATCGAGCAGGGCGTCCTCAAGGAGATCCGCTCCCGCCTGGAGATCCCGCTGGTGCTCCACGGCACCTCCGGCGTGCCCGACGACCAGGTGGCCGAGGCTATCCGCAACGGCATCTGCAAGGTTAACTACGCCACCGAGCTGCGCCAGGCCTACACCAAGGGCTTCATGGGCTACATGGCCGAGAACCCCGGCTGCTTCGACCCGAAGAAGCCCGCTAAGCCCGGCATGCAGGAGATCTACGACGTCGTCGCGTCCCACATGGACAACCTCGGCTCCACCGGCCGCGCGTAGAGGACGGCACAGATGATCCTCACCGTAACCATGAATCCGTCGATCGACACGGCGTACCCGCTCGACGGCGCGCTCAAGATCGACGACGTCAACCGCGTGACGCCCACCAAGACCGCGGGCGGCAAGGGCCTGAACGTGACCCGCGTGCTCGGGCAGCTGGGCGACGACGTGGTGGCCACCGGGCTTCTCGGCGGCAAGATGGGCATGTTCCTGGCTGACCGCATGGACGAGGACGGCGTTACGCACGACTTCGCGCAGATCGCCGGCGAGAGCCGCGTGTGCATCGCCGTGCTGCACGAGGGCAACCAGACCGAATTCCTGGAGGCCGGGCCCGAGGTGTCTGCCGACGAGCTGGCCGGATTTACCGAGAAGTTCCGCGGGCTCGCGGCCCGCGCCGACGTGGTGACCATGTCCGGCAGCCTGCCGCGCGGCGTCGACGCCGGCTACTATGCCGAGCTCGTGGGCATCGCGACCGAGGCCGGGGCCAAGGTGCTTCTCGACACCTCGGGCGCATCCCTCGACGCGGCGCTCGCGGCCGACGTCAAGCCTTACCTGGTCAAACCCAACCTGAGCGAGCTCGGAGCGCTCCTGGGCAAGACGTTCGAGCCGGGCGACCTCGCCTCGGTCAAGGCCGCCATCGAGGAGGACGGGCGCTTCGACGGCGTCGCGTGGGTCGTCGTCTCCATGGGCGCCGCCGGCTCCGCCGCCTTCCACGACGGGCAGGTCTTCCGCGCCGTGCCGCCGCGCATCGAGTGCGTGAACGCGACCGGCTCGGGCGACTCCACCATCGCCGGCTTCGCGCACGGCATCGCCGCCGGCGCCGAGTCCGCCGAGGTCCTGCGCCTGGGCAACACCTGCGGCACCCTCAACGCGATGGACCCCAAGACCGGCCACCTGCCGATGGAGCGCTGGGACGAGGTCTACGCCGCCGTGACCGTCACGGAGGAGTAGCCGACGCGCTTCTCGCCGTCCCCTGCCGACAGCAACGGGCCTGTTGTGTACGCCTACGGAGGTACACAACAGGCCCGTTTTCGTCTCTCGGCGGCTAAGCGCCCGAGTTCTGTACGTCTTCACACGTACAGAACACCGCTCTAAGCGCCTTGACCCGGTTCCCGCCAGCTCATCTCCGCCAAACAAGAGCTCTCTCGGAAGCACATCCTTTCGAGCGGGTTTTCTAACCATTATTCTCCCCATGATGGTTAGGGTGGTTAGCTAATGGTTAGAATGGTTAACAAACGGTTAGAAAGGTGGATGAGATGCGCTTTCAAGAGACGGAAACGGTCGAATTAAAGGCAGTCGTACGAGATGACGTTAAGAAGGAAATCGTCGCATTCGCCAACTGCAACGGCGGGACCGTCTTTATCGGCGTTGCCGATGACGGCACCGTTATAGGCGTGGAGAACCCTGACGACTGCGCCCTGCAGATCTCCAATACGGTTCGTGATTCCATAAAGCCCGATATAACGATGTTCGTTCACTACGAGACGTTAGAACTTGAGGGCAAGAAGATGATCGCCGTCGAGGTCCAACGCGGCACGAACCGCCCCTATTACCTCGCAAAGAAAGGACTGAGGCCCGAAGGCGTGTATGTGCGGCAGGGCTATTCCTCTGTGCCAGCAACGGATGCGGCCATTCGCCAGATGATCAAGGAGACTGACGGGGACAGCTTTGAAGACATGCGCTCGGTGGACCAAGAGCTGACTTTTGAGGCCACCCAAAAGGAATTTCGAGTTCGCGGCATTGAATTTGGTCGACCGCAGATTAAGACCTTGAAATTGATTTCCGACGACGGGCTCTACACCAATCTCGGCCTTCTCTTGTCCGATCAGTGCCCCCACACCATCAAGGTGGCGGTATTTGACGGGACGGACCAAAACGTCTTTAAGGACCGTAGGGAATTCCACGGTTCGCTGATGAGACAGCTCAACGAGGTCTATGAATACATTGACCTGCAGAACAAGACTCAGGCCACCTTCGAAAAGCTGCTGAGGATTGACACTAGGGATTACCCCGAGGCCGCCGTTCGTGAAGCGCTTCTCAACACATTGATACATCGCGACTATTCCTTTAGTGCCAGCTCCTTGATCAGCGTTTACGACGACCGGATTGAGTTCGTCTCAATCGGCGGGCTTGTGCAGGGCATGGAACTAGAGGATCTGTCGCTGGGAATTTCCGTTTGCAGGAACCCTCAACTTGCCAACGTCTTTTACAGGCTGCAGCTAATCGAGGCGTACGGCACGGGCATGAAGAAGATAATGGGCGCCTACGCCGGCCTTAAAGAAACGCCGCAGGTCCTTGCGACCAATAACGCTTTCAAAGTCGTGCTTCCAAATATGAACGCAATCACGACGGATGCAGACGGTACCTCAATCGGAGTGGATGACAATCGCAATCCGGAGTCAAACGAAAAGAGGGTCTTGGTATATCTCCGCGCTAATCAATGGATCACAAGAAAGCAGGCGCAGGAATTACTCGGGGTAGGTCAAACCCAGGCGGGTCGTGTTCTCAAGTCGATGGTGGACGACGGGCTTATCAGGCAGATTGGCGGTAGCCGCACTACCCGTTATGAACTTACCCGCTAGAAGGTGTGGGCGAGGTCGGAACCTTGCAGGCGACGCCCTCGGCGTCACGGGACTCGTCGCCCTTGCCGACAGCAAACGGGCCTGTTATGTACGTCTTCGGAGGTACACAACAGGCTCGTTTTCGTTTCTCAACGGCCAAATGCTCGAGTTCTGTACGCCTTCGCACGTGCAGAACTCCGCTCCAAGCACGTACGTACAGCTCAGCCTTTACGCAACCCCAAGCTCCAGCGGGTCCTCCACGCGTTCCGCCTCATATGCGACAAAGGGGTCGATGTCGATGCACGTCGTCGGGTCGTAGTTGCCGCTCACGTCCCAGGCGACGCTTCCGTTGAGAACCGTCAACGCGTCGCGGAAGAACGAGTCGTCAGCCAAGGCCGAAAACACCCCGCCGCCTGCTATAGCCGCAGACATGTCCAACTTGGTTATCTTGCCATCAGAAAAGTAGGTGTAGACCGTCTTACCGGGCCCAGCAACCGACTGCACCACCTCTGGATAGTATTCCAACAACATGCCAGCCCCCTTATCAGCATGCTTGCATATTACCCCGAGACGGCTCCACCTCAGCCACGGAACAGCGCAACGAACAAAAGCGGGTCAGCCGCGATAAGCGGCTGACCTGCTGTTTTGTCTGGTGCCCCCGGACGGATTCGAACCGCCGACACCGGCTTTAGGAGAGCCGTGCTCTATCCCCTGAGCTACGAAGGCATGGATGATTAGTTTAGCACGTGGACCCCTATAGGTCATCGATTAGTCAAGCGCGGGGATCAGGCCACTCAAAAGTAAAGGCCGAGAGCAAGATTACGCGCTCTGTCCGTCATTTCATACCCTTGATAACAGCTAGGTCTGACTTTTCACACTTTAAAATAGGACTGTCTAAGTGGCAAAGTAGGTCAACACTGCATTTTCCCAGGTAAACAGCTTATGGATTGAACAGCTACTCAATGTAGCCAATTTTAAAGTGTGAAAAGTCAGACTTTGTTCGTTCCCAGTCCCACGTGATCGGCACACACGCAGCCAACCCCCGGCACAACCCTTTGCAAAACGCCGCCGCGTCCCCCACGGCAAAGAAAAACCCGCCGGGGCGCTCTGCCGCGGCGGGTCTCGTTTCGCTATGAAGAAGGACTTCCCTTACTTGTCCTTCTTGGCGGCCTTGGCGGCCTCCTTCTCGGCGGCGAGCTTGGCAGCCTTGCCGTTCTCGGACTTGAGGAAGTCGGAGACCTTCTTGTCGTTCATGCCCTGCAGGCGCCTCTCGGCGGCCTTGCGGAACGGGCGGCGCTTGCGGAAGTCGTAGACGAACGCCGCGATGATGAACGCGTACGCGAGCACGAGCGTGACGAGGCCGGCGATGCCCTGCACGGTCGTGTACTCCTTCGACTCGCTCGGGAAGACGTACGTGACCAGCAGCGAGATGACCGTGAAGCCGAAGCCCAGGCCCAGCAGGATCCACCACATCTTCTCGGTCTTCTTGAACGCCGGGTCGCCCTTGAGGATGTAGTCGTACGCCTGGTTGCGCTTGTCCTCGAGCGCGCGCTCCTCGGCGCGGGCGGCCTTCTTCTCTTCCTTGGTCATGGTGGCGGGGTTCTTCTTCGGGCGGCTGCCCTCCATGCGCACGGAAGCGGCAGCCTCGCGGGCCGGCTTGGCGCCCGCCGCGGTGGCCTTGCCGGTCTTGAACGGGTCGTAGGCGGCGACGGCCTTCTCGTCGTCGACGGCCTTCTCTTCGCCGTCCTTGGCCTTCTTGGTCATGGACTCGGCGGTTTCCTTGGCCTCGTCTCGAGCGCCTTCGATGGTCTCACGCAGGGACATTAGACTCTAGACTCCTTTGGGGTCGAACTCGGTACCGGTGATGATCTGGAACGCCTCCTGATAGCGGTTGGAGGTTCCCTCGATGACGTCCGCGGGGATGCGGGGCGGCTCGCCCTGCATGTTCCAGTTGGCGCGCAGCCAGTCGCGGACGTACTGCTTGTCGTAGCTGGGCTGGACATGGCCCTCGGCGTAGCCCTCGGCCGGCCAGAAGCGGCTGGAGTCCGGGGTCAGGCACTCGTCGATAAGGGTGAGCTGGCCGTCAATGAAGCCGAACTCGAACTTGGTGTCGGCGATGATGATGCCGCGGGTGGCGGCATACTCGGCAGCAGCCTTGTAGATGGAAAGAGACGCGTCGCGCAGCTGCTCGGCCACGTCGGCGCCCACGATCTGGGCGCAGCGCTCGAAGCTGATGTTCTCGTCGTGGTCGCCGAGCTCAGCCTTGGTAGACGGCGTGAAGATGGGCTCGGGGAGCTTGGACGCCTCGGTCAGACCCTCGGGAAGCTTGATGCCGCAGACAGTGCCGTCGGCGTCGTAGGTCTTCTTGCCGGAGCCGGTGAGGTAGCCGCGGACGATGCACTCGATGGGCACGGTCTGGGCCTTCTTCACGAGCATGGAGCGGCCGGCAAGGTAGTCGCCGTACTGCTGGTACTCGGCCGGGAAGTCGGCGACGTCGCAGGAGATCATGTGGTTGGGCATGAGGTCGGCGAAGCGCTCGAACCAGAACGCGGAGATGCGGGTCAGAACCTCGCCCTTGTGCGGGATCTCGTCGGGGAGGATGAAGTCGTACGCGGAGATGCGGTCGGAGGCGACCATGAGCAGGCTGTCGCCGCAATCGTAGATGTCGCGCACCTTGCCGTGGGAATCCGGGCGCTTCTGGATCTCGGACATCGAATACCTCGATTTCGTTGGTCGGCGGCTCTGGTTCGCCGCCTTGCTCCATAACGTGCAAAAGTATACGTCAGCGCGCCGGGCGCTGCCGTGGCAAGAAGCGCGCGTCGCCGTCCCAGCCCTATGCCTCCTGGAGCGCCTGCGCGAGGTTGCGGCGCTTCTGGTCGCGCGGGATGCGCAGCGTGAAGGTGGTGCCGCGGCCCAGCTCGGACTCGACCAGGATCGTGCCGTTGTGCTTGTCCACGATCTCCTTGGTCAGCGAGAGGCCGACGCCGAGCCCGCCGCTCACGCGCTCGCGGCTCACGTCGGAGCGCCAGAAGCGCGAGAAGGTCTGGGGGATGTCCTCTTTCGCGATGCCGATGCCCGTGTCCTGCACCGAGATCAGCACGTCTCCCCGCTCCTGCCGCACCGACACGGTGACGTAGCCGTCGGAGTCCGTGTAGCGCATGGCGTTGCTCATCAGGTTGACCACGGCCTCGCGGATCATGTCCGCGTCGATGTCGGCCATGAGCTCTTCTCGCCCGGTGTCGTTAATAAACCGCAGGTGGAGGCCCTTCTCGTGGAACAGCGCGTGCTGCGAGTTCACGAGGCTGCGGATCAGGTAGACCACGTCGGCGCGCTCGGTCTTGAGCTCGGTGCCGCCGTTCTCCAGGCGGCTCAGCTTGAGCATAGCGTCCACCAGGCGAGATAAGCGCCGCACCTCGGAGGCCACCGTCTCGAAGTGCTCGTCGTCGGCGGGGAGCACGCCGTCCTGCATAGCCTCGACCGTGGCCTGCATGGCCATGAGCGGGGTGCGCAGCTCGTGGGCCACGTCGCCCGTCAGGCGGTGCTCGAGCTTGAGGTCGCGCTCGAGGGAGGTGGCCATGTCGTCGAACGTCTCGCCAAGTTGGCCGATCTCGTCGGCGCCCTTGACGCCGGAGCGGGCCGTGAGGTCGCCGTTGCGGATCTGCTTGGCGGTGTTGGTGATCTTCTGGATGGGGCTCGTCATGCGCCGCGACGTGAAGTAGCCGATCACGCAGGCCAGGATCACGCCCGCCGCCGCCGCGATGCCGATGGCCTCGAACGAGCTGTCCTTGAACGCCGAGTCCGCCTTGGTAAGAAGCGCGTCCGACCCGAAGGCCCACAGCCGGACCGTGCCGACCTCGCGCCCCTCGTCGTCCGTGATCGAGGCGGTGACCACCGAGTCGGCCCCCGTTGGCGCCAGCGAGCTCACGCTCTGCGCCGCGAGGGTGCCGTCGCCCTTGACCTTGGCGGAGTCTCCCCCGGCGGCCCAGGTGTCGTCGTAGAGCACGCCGCCCTCGGCGTCGATGACCTGCACGCCGATGTCGGACGAGAAGGTCGACGCCGTGGAGGCGGCCGAGACCACCTGCGCGGTCCAGCGGCCCTCATCGCCGTACGCCTCCGAGATCGAGGCGGCCGTGGAATCGGCGATGGACTGCATGTTCTGCCTGGTGTAGCTGGAGAACTGCCCGCCCCACACCACGGCCAGCACCGTGACGAAGATGAGCGCCATCATCAGCGCGATGAGCGCGAAGGCCATGGTCATGCTCGCCGTGAAGGACGGGCCGCCCGCGGGCTTGCGCTTGATGGTGTTCCACGAGTTACGAGACGAGGGCCGCTTGGAGCCCTCGTCTACGTGCGCGTTCTTTCCGATGACGAACTTTGCCGCCACGTCTGCCTCCTTGCGGCCATCCTATCGAGAAGGGCGCGCCGAGCCTCCGCGGCCCCGCGCGCCCGTTGCTAGCTGCTCGAGCCTGCGAACCTTACTTGCCCTCGGCCTTCTCGGGGGCCTCGAAGCGGTAGCCGACGCCGTGGACGGTGTAGAGCCAGCGCGGGTTGCGCGGGTCGTCGCCGAGCTTGGCGCGCAGGTTCTTGACGTGCGAGTCGATGGTGCGCTCGTAGCCCTCGAAGTCGTAGCCGAGGACCTTCTCGACGAGCTCCATGCGCGTGTAGACGCGGCCCGGATAGCGCGCCAGCGTGGTGAGCAGCTTGAACTCGGACGCGGTGAGGTCGACCTCCTTGCCTTCGACGAGGACCTTGTGGCCGCTGATGTCGATGACGAGGTCGCCGAAGTCGAGCACCTCGAGCGCCGGCTCGGCCTCGGTGTGCGCGCGGCGAAGAAGCGCGCGGACGCGGGCCACGAGCTCGCGCGGGCTGAACGGCTTGATCAGGTAGTCGTCGGCGCCGAGCTCGAGGCCGATGATGCGGTCCTCGACCTCGCCCTTGGCGGTGAGCATGATGATGGGCACGTTGGAGGTCTCGCGGATGGCGCGGCAGACGCGCTCGCCGGAGAGCTTGGGGAGCATAAGGTCGAGGATCACGAGGTCGAAGGAGTGCTTCTCGAACTCCTCAACGGCAGATTGACCGTCGCCCACGCCGCGCACGATATAGCTCTCGCGCTCGAGATAGGCCGCGACGGCGTCGCGAATGGCCTTCTCGTCCTCAACCAGCAGAATCTTCTTCTCGTCTGAAGCCATGGCGGCCTCCTTGCATGTGTTTTGCGTGTATTCAGGCCGTCATGCGGCCCATAAGTGGAATTAGTTTACCCCACCGCGGGGCGCGGCGGTCAGCTGTTCAGGCGGAAGGTACGAACCGTTACGGAAGCGGGGTAGCCCGTGTCGGCGTCCTTGACCGTGGCGAACGTGACGAAGAGGTCGCACTCGCCGCAGCGCGCCGGGTACTCGCCGTAGTCGACGGCGCGGTCCACGGAAAGAAGCGCCGAGTACTTCTGGTTCTGCTCGTCGACGACCGCGTAGGACGAACGGCTCTTTATGACGTAGACGCCGTCGGTGGATCCGGCCGGGCACTCGGAGGGCTCGCGGTCGATCTTTATGAAGTCGCCGGAGCGCGTGCCGATGTAGGTGCCCATCTTTGAAAGAAGCCCGCCCGAGCTGTAGCTCGCCTCGATGGAGATCAGGAACTTCTCGCCGACGCGGGTGGCGCGGAACGGCTTGACGCTGGCCGGCAAGACGAGCTGGTCAACCTGGGTGGAGAGGTTGTCCGAGATCGAATAGGCCGTGGCGCCGTAGTAGGTGCCCTCGTCGGCGCGGACTCGCGGCGTGAGCACGCAGACGTCGCCCGAGACGGTCGGCCGCGTGGCAAAGCGCCCGGGAGACTCGACGGCGCGCTTGGCGTTCGAGTCGCCGGTGGCCCATATGTAGCAGTAGGAGTGCTCGGAGGTCTTCTTGCCCGAGAGCGAGGGCTGGACCTGCCAGATGACCTTCGAGCCCGAGGCGGCAAGAGGCGCCGGGTCGTAGTCGGAGGTGCCGTCCCAGAGCTTCTGCGTGTCCCCCTCCAGGGCGCCGTCGGAGAACTTTGAGGCGTAGAGCGTCCAAGCGCGGGTGGTCACGTCGAGCTCGACCCAGGCGTAGACCTTGTCCGAGCAGGCCACGTCGTAGATGACGGTGGTGGTTGCGGTGCCGAGCGGGGCCGAGACGACCTCGTTCAAGGTGCCGGACTCGACCGAGAGGGCGCCGCCCTTGCACATGGGGAGCGCCGAGGAGCCCGCGAGCGTGGCGGGGACCCAGGTGCCCTCGGCCGGGCGCAGGACCGTGCCCAGGGGCAGCGTCCAGGTGTTCTCCAGCGTGTACCCGTGGTCGTCGACGTACTCGTAGGGAGACTCGTCCGCCATGACGTCGACGGCCGAGTCGGAGTCGACGACCACGGGCTCGGTCGTGTCCTGCGAGTTGCCCGAACCGCAGCCGGCGAGGGCCGAGACGGCCGCGCCCGCGACGCCCGCGGCGGCGGACGCCTTGAAGAGGCCTCGTCTGGTGAGCTTGAGTCGACGCATGGGGCTTGACCTGGGGTTAGTTGGCTGCGGAGGCAGCGTCGGCAGAGGCGGGGGCCGCGGGCTTCTCGCCGTCGGCGGCGTTCGCCGCGTCGATGGCGTCCATGGCTTGGAGAAGCGCCTGCGAGAACTGGTCGGCGCAGGAGGTCTTGCGCGGGCCGCAGAGGTTGCCCTTGAGGACCTCGGCGACCTCCTCGGTCGGGCGGCCGGCCACGAGCTTGGAGATGGCGGCGAGGTTGCCGGAGCAGCCGCCCTCGAAGTTGACGGCCTCGATCGTCTTGCCGTCGTCGGAAAGGTCGATGTGAATCATGCGCGAGCAGACCCCGCGCGGACGGAAATCAACGTGCTGCATTGCGAATCCCCTCTCTTTGATTGCGCGTTCCAGTATACCCGCGGCCAGCGCGGGGCCGCAGGCGGCGCGCGGGATGGGCTCGAGGTGGTACCTCGTACACCACCTCGGCCGATTTTCTTGGCAGTTTCGCGCCACCTCGGCGAGAATCGCCTCCAGGTGGCGCCACCTCGAGGGCAACACCACCTGGAGGCACCACCTCGCCGGGCAACAGCGCTACGCCAACGCCCGCCCCGAAACGATGCGACAGACCCCCTCGGTGCTGGAAATCTCCTCAAGCACGTCGATGATCTGGTCCGACTGGAAGAACTCGCCGCGACGCCGGTTCCCCATCGGGCGCAGCACGCCGTACTCAACGGCCCTTCTTACCAGGGAAAGAGCGGCGCGGGGAGTAATTCCGAGGCGCTTGGCCAGGTAGTCGATGCTCACCACGGGCTGCTCGACCAGCACGGCGGGCAGGCGATGGATGCTCGACCCCTTCCGCTCGGTGAACCTGCGGCCCCATTCCTCGACGACCGCATCGACCCGCATCGCCGTCAGGTTCCCCACGACGACCGCCAGCTCAAGCGCATCAACCAGACGCTCGATAACGCTTACGGGATTCCCCTGCTGATACTCCGTGATGGCCGCCATGTACGCGTCGACATCGTGAAGCAAGCCCGCCGACACCGGAAGCGTCGTCTGGCTCAACACACCCTCGTCGCGCAGGATCTTGTGCAGCAGAACGCGTCCGGTCCTTCCGTTCCCATCGATAAAAGGATGAATCGTCTCAAGCTGAGCATGAGCTATCGCCGCCTTCACAATGGGGTCGACGTCATCCCGCCCGGCGAATTCAACCAGATCGTCAAGGTAGCCGCGCACTCGTGAGCTCCGGGGCGGCACGTAGGCGGCGTCATGGGGGCTGTATGACGATCCGCCCACCCAGACTTGCTCGTCTCTGAGCTCGCCGCCGAAGCTTCCCTCGGCGCCATTGATAAGCGCAGCATGGATTCCCAGGATGCTGTCGACGGTAAGAGGAGCGCTCAGGGCCAGGGCTTTTCTCATCGCCTCGATATTGCCGACGATGAGCTTTGCGTTGTGCGGGGCATCGGGCGAGACCTCGGCTAAGGCCACGTTCCGCGCGCTGGAAGTGAGGCTCTCGATCTGGGAGCTCGCGGAAGATTCGCTTCTGAGCAGCATGGCGGGCAAGGCATAGCCGCGCGCCTTCTGCTCGGTGTCGAAGCGCGAGAGCTTGACGAGGAGCTCGGAGATTCGGGCGCCGAGCGCGGCGGGCACAACGAGGGTCCTGTCCGAGATGTAGAGAGGGACCGCAGCTTCATACGTTGAGCCGATCTTTCGCCGCTGGGTCTTCGAGATGTAGGGAAGAAGGTCAGGGTCGGAGACCCAAGGCAGCGTTTCAGACCCAATCGGGGGCCATTGAGCAGTCATCGCGAATCCTCCCTTGTGCAATTTCGCTTCCGATTAGTATAGCTAACGGAAGTGAATTGCATTTCACTTCCGTTAGTGCGGGCACATCGGAAGCAAAGTAATACACCAAGTACAAATAGCCGCCCCGGGCTCGGAGAGCTCGGGGCGGCTGGTGCGCAGGTGGTTATCCGCTGCTACTTACTTCTTGCGGCGAATCCTGGAAACAACGACGCCGAGGACGCCGGTGCCGGCGATGGCAGCGATCGCCTCGTTGGCAAGAAGCGCGTCGCCGGTCTTCGGGGTGGCGGACTTCTTTGCGGCGGAGCCGTTGTCCTTGCTGTCGCTGGCCTTCTTCCCGTCATCCTTCTTGGACGGGGTCACGTCGTCGGCCTTGGTCACCTTAAGGGTGCCAAGCACGGTCTTGACGTCGTAGTTGTTGGCGTCGGTGCCGGCGTTCAGGGTGTAGGTGAAGGTGTTCTTGGACTCACCCACCTCGGTCTGGGAGCCGGTCACACTATAGGTCGCGCCCTGACCGGACACGAAACCGTCGCCCGAGACAGTCACCTTGTTGTTGGTCAACGCCTTGCCGTTGTAGGTCTTCTCGGCGGATGCGGAGGTCAGGACCACGGAGCGCTTAGTGACGGTCAGGCTCTGGGTCGTAGTGACATATCCGGTGTAGTGGCCATCGACAAACGCGCGGACGTTAACGGTCTTCGTGTCGCTTACATTGATGGCGGTGATGTCGGTGGGGTTCGTCGTCCACGTGCCGTCGGCCTTCTGGTACTCGACCGTCACAGCGTAGCCGTTGTCATCCTTCGCCGTCGCGGTACCGGCGGCGAGGGCAGCCCCATCATAGACCTTGGACGCATCCTTGCCGGTGAGCACGATGTGATCGCTCGCGTTGTCGGACGCGAACTCCCAGGTACCGGTGAAGGTAACGCCGTCCTTGGTCATGGTCGCGGAATCGTGGTCCCAGCCCTTGAAGGTCCAGGTGCCGTCGGAGACCTTGACGGTCTGCTCTTTCGGAGACGCAGGGTACACGGTATCGCCCACGTAGTGGACCTCATCATC
Organism: Coriobacteriia bacterium; assembly: GCA_030530145.1. Taxonomy (GTDB): domain Bacteria; phylum Actinomycetota; class Coriobacteriia; order Coriobacteriales; family Atopobiaceae; genus Paratractidigestivibacter. The sequence goes on from JAUMVN010000003.1 coordinate 56,235, forward strand.
GGTGGGCAGGCAGGCGTTCACCGCGTCGGGAACCGACTTGCCGTCGGCATCGACAAACTTATAGGTAATGACCGCCTTCGAGGCGACCTGACAGTCGCACGAGGCGTCCTTGGTAATGGTTGTCGTGGTGGTGACGGAAGAGCCTGCCTTCATGCTCGTCTTGACCGAGTAGGTGGTGGAAGCGTTGACGGCAAACGTTACAGTCCCCTTGTCGTACGCATCCTGAGAAACCTTATAGCTAACGGTGCCCACGTAGGTACCGTCGGCCTTACGAGTGAGGTTTGAGACCGTGACGGACTCGCCGTTAACGGTGGCGCTGTTCACCTTGACGTCGGAAACCGTGACGTCCTTCTGGGTCACGGGCTTCTGAGGGGCGAGCGTAACGGTGAAGGTGAGGGTATCGCCGGGCTTAACGCCGGTGGTCTTATCGCTCTTAGCGGTAACAGTTAGGTCCGGGCTCTGGCCCTTGATGGAAGTGGAGACGGTATTCGGCTGCTCGGAGCCGGCCTTTCTGCTCCATCCAAAGACGCCGATGTAACCAGCGGTCTTCGCCGCGGTAACAACATTGCTCAGGCCGGGATAATCCTTGATGTTTTCGAAGGTCTCGGTATCGTCCTGCAGGCTGTAGAAGTCGCCGTTGCTCAGCCGATCAACGCCAATATCGGTGAGCAGATAGCCATCGTCCGGCTTGATGAAGAACAGAACGTAGCCGTCGGCGCCGTCGAAATCATAGCCGTCCTTCTTGTAGTAGAAGTTTTCAATGATGTTTTTACCCTGAGCCTGGGTAAAGTCATCAGCCGTTACCCCCTGCGTATCCTTTTCGCAGTGATACGCGAAGTACGCCACGTCCGCGTTCTCAATCTCGGCTTCGATGATGAATTCGTTAAAGCCCCAGCTTGCGCGCAGGACCTGGGCGCTGTTCAAGCTCGTGAGCGCGATGGCGTTGTCGTCAACGGTGGTGGAATCGGCCTCTACCGCAGACTCGTCTTCAGACGACCCCCCGACGGTATTTGCATACGCCGGGACAACGGCGCCGAAGGTCTGCGTCAGCATAAGAGCGGACAGCGCGACGGCCGTCACCTTGCCCTTCGTGTTGGGTTCGCCGCTCCCCGGGGTGCGGTCCTTGCAAAACAAAGCCATTGTTGCTCCTCTTCGAACCGGCCGGAAAGCCCCTCTTGCCGGCCATGGCGCCCCATCCGGCGAATGCAGACAGGTCGCCCATTTCATTCCTGATTGTGATTCTGCCGTAAAGGAGCTGGCTTCGACGGGGGAACTTGAGGGTGACTTGACGGTTTGGAGCGCGAAAGAGCGCAGCCGAGCAATCATTCTTGCCTGTTTGCCTTTGGTTTTACCTGCGGAGGGTTCGAACCGGCGGCGATGCCGAGGCGGCCCTCGACCGATACGTAATTTATCCGGGGGTACCTTAGAACCGAGAGGTCGAATCACGGATTCTCCACATGCTGAATGGCGCTCGAAGTGGTGTTTGGTCCGAGGTGGTGCGCGCGGCGCCACCTCGAGCGATTTTCTTGGCAGTTTCGCACCACCTCGGCGAGAAATGCCTCCAGGTGGCGCCACCTCGAGGGCAACACCACCTCGAGGCACCGCCGCGCACCGCTCCGTCACACGTGGGCGAGCACTTCTCGCCTCGGAGCGATGTCCTCCAAGAGCGTCTCCGCATCCCACGCAACATCCTCAAACTCGTCGCCAGCCTCGGAAGCCGCCGCCATGACCGCATCTCCCACGGATTCCGCCACCTCATGAGCGATCTTCTGGAAGGTTTTCTTTCCCAATACGAAGTCCCTTGAGCATTCGCGCAGGTCGTCTGCCTCGATGCTGTCGATGTCCCACTTGCCGTTGATCGCCATGGCCATCGTGCGCGAGAGGTCCTCGTACCATGTCGTGCACACGAGGTCGTACGCCGGCGCCAGCCGCACCGTCGACCAGTCCACTCCGTACACGAGCGAGAAGTTCTTCAAGTGAGCGTCGCAGTTTCCGATCGCGTAGTTGAAGCACGTGAGCCGCGCGAGGCGGCGAACATCCTCCAGCACGTCGTCGGACTGTTCATAGAGAAGGCTGGCCAACGCCCTTATCGACCCGCCTTCGAGCTCGGCGTACTTCGAGCCTGAGGTCAGGCCGAACGCCTGGGTAAGGTCCTCCTGGTGCAAACGCGTAACACTCAGTGCGCCGGAATCCCCAGCAACCAGGCGGTCGAACCTACGGCTGCAGAGAACCGGCACGCCGAAGTCGAGGAGATGAACTTCCGCTGCATCGATTCCGCACAGCGACGCCGCTCGGGTGCAGAGAAACTCGAGGCCGGTCAGCCGGTCCCGTGCGCCGACCTTGAGTATATGAGTCGAGGCCGCGCAGTTGAGGCATCTGAACCAGCCGCTGGTCAGAGGCTCGTTCGGACCGTGTGCCAGGCCAACCTTGCTCTGCGTACCGGCAAGCGAGAGCCGGTCGGAACCGTTGAGCTCCGCCATGCTTGCGCGCCGGGAGAACAGTTCTTTGAGCTCGGATGACGAGACCGGCTCGTATCGCGGCGGCTCTGGCAGCTCACCCGCCGTGATGAGAAGGTCGCCGACGCAGTCGAGGCCACAGCTGCCCAGCATAGAGAGCCAGTCGTTCTCCCGTACATGCAGCTCCGCGGACATAATTCGCCTCGCTGCGCCTTCGGGAACGAGGCCCTCGAAGAACGGCTCTGCCTCTGCCGGCGAGAAGCGCTTGTCCGAAATAGGCAGGCTAGCCGAGATAGGGCGGTTCGACAGGTCGGCCGAATAAGCGGCATCGTATTCGAACGACCCGTCAGCAAGAAGTCGCCCAACTAGGGCTGGCTCCGCTTCACCGTATCGATATACCTCGAGATCGTTCTCCATTCGCGCCTCTCACCTCCCACGATGGTCAGGCCGAGGACCGCGACGAGGCGCAGCACGCGGTCGAGCTCGGCAGTCGGCTTCCCGCGCTCGACCTGCGAGACGAAGTTGATGCCGACGTTAGCCGCATCGGCGACCTCGGCCTGGGTATAACCCTTCTTCCGGCGCTCGTCCCGTATCAGTTTGCCGAGCGCCGCGGCATCGAGAATCACTTGCATAACAGTTGCTTTCACGCGAACGAATGAATTCTTGTTCAGTTTAGCAGATTTCACTCGTTCGGGGGAATTTGCGGTTATCCTGCGTCTGCCCCGTCGGTAGACAGGCCGAGGTGGTGCCGTGCGCGCCGCCTCGGGCGATTTTCTTGGCAGTTTCGCACCACCTCGGCGAGAAATGCCTCCAGGTGGCGCCACCTCGAGGGCAACGCCACCTGGAGGCACCACCTCAACGCACGAAAAAGCCGCCCCGGCTCAATTGAGCTCGGGGCGGCTGGCGCGCAGGCGGTTTCCGCAGCTACTTACTTCTTGCGGCGGATCCTGGAAGCGACGACGCCGAGGACGCCGGTGCCGGCGATAGCGGCAATCGCCTCGCTGGCAAGAAGCGCGTCGCCGGTCTTCGGCGTGGCCTCCTTCTTGGTGTCCTTCTTCGTCTCCTCCTTCTTCTCTTCCTTCTTCGGCTCGGTGTAGGTGTTGTTGAACACAACGCTCGCACCGGAGACCTTGGCCTCGAGCTGGCCCTTGCCGTTGTCGGTGACGGTGACGGTCACGTCATAGGACTTGGTGTCGTAGGTGACGTCGGCCTGGTGGTCATTGACCTCGGAGATCGTGAACTTGTACTCACCGGCGGCGGTGAATTCCTGAGAGAACTTGATGTTGCCGTTGGCGTCGTTCTTCGCGGTCTCGACGACGTTGCCGTCAGCGTCCTTCAGCTGGAAGCTGAACTGGCCGTCCTTGAGGGTGGCGCCGGAAAGGACCTTGGCGGCGCCGAAGGTGACGCTCGCGGTGCCGGCCTTGTAGGTGTTGTTGAAGGTGCCGTTGGCGACGACCGGGGTGGCAACGAGCTTGCCCTCGCCGTTATCGACGACGGTGATGGTGACGGTGGCCTCGTGGGTGTCGTAGGTGACGCCCTCGCCGTCGGTGCCCTGCTCGGCCACGGTGTACTCGTAGGTGCCGGCCTCGTTGAAGGTGAAGTCGTTGAAGCTGACAGTCTTGCCGGCCTTGGTAGCGACGCCCGTGGTGCCGTTGCTCGGCATCGGGTTGTTCGCGTCCTTCGCGGTGATGACGAAGGTGAACTTATCGTCGTCGGTCCAGTCGCGGCCCTCGAGGTTCTTGGTCACCTCGACGCCGGAGGTCAGCTTGGCGGGCTCGGACGCGTACTTGTTCTTGAAGGTGATGCCCTCGTCGGACTCGGTCGCGGCCTTGGCGGAGAGGGTGCCGTCGCCGTTGTCGGTGACGGTGACGGTCACGGTGTACGTGGACTCGTCGTAGGTCACGCCGCCGAGGGTGCCCTGGACCTCCTTGACGGTGTAGACATAGTCACCGGCCGCGGTGTAGGTCTGAGCCTTGAAGGAAACCTTGCCGTCAGCGGCGTTGGTCGCGGTGTCGACAACGTTGTTCTGGGCGTCGACCAGCTGGAAGCTGAACTCGCCGGCCTTGAGGGTGCGGCCCTCGAGGGACTTGGTCACGTCGACGTCGGTGGTCACGGAGTACTCAACCGGCTCGGTCTTATAGGTGTTCTTGAAGGTAATGCCCTCGCCGGACTCGGTGGAGGCCTTGGCGGAGAGGGTGCCGTCGCCGTTGTCGGAGACGGTGACCTTCACGGTGTACTCGGACGTGTCGTAGGTCACGCCGCCGAGGGAACCCTTGACCTCGCGTACCTTGTAGGTGTGCTCGCCGAGGTCAGCGGCGGTATAGGTTAGAGCCTTGAAGTACACCTTGCCGTCATCGCCGTTGGTGGCCTCGGCAACGACCTCGTCGCCGTCGACCAGCTGGAAGGTGAACTCGCCCTCGTTGAGCGCGCGGCCCTCGAGGGACTTGGTCACGTCGACGTCGGCGGTCACGGAGTACTCAACCGGCTTGACGGTGTAGGTGTTCTCGAAACCGGCGATCTTCGAGGCGGTGGCGGTCATGGTGCCGTCGCCGTTGTCGACCACGGTGACCGTGAAGGTCTTGGCCTCAGCGTCGTTGGTCACGCCAGGCATGGAACCGGACTCGGTGATGGTGTAGTGGTACTCGCCGGCCTCGGTGAAGGTGATCTTGCCGAAGGCAACGCTGCCGGAAGCATCGTTGGTAACGGTGGTCTGCTCAGGGAGCGGGCCGTCGGTGGAGCTGATGGTGAAGCTGAAGTCGCCGCCCTTGAGCGCGGGAGGCGTGACGCCGTCCTGGGTAGCCTTGATCACCTTGGTGGTAAGGAGGCTCTCGATGGTGGTGGAGTCGGCCTTGTAGGTGTTCTTGAAGGTCTTGTCCTCAGGCGTGGCAACGGTGGCCACGAGCTGGCCCTCGTTGTTGTCGGTCACGGTAACGGTGACCTGCTTGGCGCCCTGGGTGACAGCGGTAACGCCGCCAGGCAGGTCGTCGGTGACCTCGGAGACCTCGTAGGTGTAGACGCCGGCCTTGTTGTAGGTGATGTCGCCGAAGGAGACGGTACCGTCAGCCGTGTTTTTAACGGTGGTCAACTCGGGCAGCGGAGCGTTGTTGTTGCTCGTCGCCTCGATCTGGAAGCTGAACTCGCCGGCCTTGAGGTCGCGGCCCTCGAGCACCTTCGTGAAGGAGAAGTTCGCGGCACCGTCGACGGTGACAGGCTTGGCCTCATAGCTGTTCTTGAAGACGCAGGAAGCGCCGTCCTCGTAGCTAGTGGTCGCGACCAGCTTGCCATCCTTCTCGACGACCTCGACGGTCACGACGGAGGTGTGCGTGTCGTAGGTGTAGCCCGCGGGAGCGGCGCCGGTCTCGGTCACGTTGAACTTATAGGTGCCGGACTCGTAGAAGGTGACCGCGCCGAACGAGAAGGACTTGGCCTCGCCGTCCTTGGCGCCCGAGACGGATGCGGTGTCCGCGCCCTGGGCGATGGAAACCTTATCGCCGTAGTTCTCGGCGGCGGTCAGCTTGAAGTTGAACGCGGAGGTCATGTCGTGGCCGGTCAGCGTCTTCGTGCCCTTGATGGCGGTCTCGCCCTCGAGCGTGACGGGCCAGGTCTCGTGGGTGTTGGTCACGGTGAGGGTGCCCGAGCCGGTGACGGCGTCGCTGTAGGTGGTGACATAGCCGTCAACCGCGTCCTCCTCGACGGCCCAGGTGAGCTGGCCCACGCCCGCGGGGACGGTGACGGTCTTGATCCAGTTATCGGCCGCGGTGAGCTGGAAGGGGGCGCCGTAGTTCTGGCCGTTCTTCTTCAGCTGGACGGTGACGGAGGCGGGGAGCTGGGCGTCGCCGGTGTTCTCCCATGCCTTGGTCACGGTGACGGTGTCGACGGGGACCTTAATGGTCGGCTCCTCGTAGCCGTCGGACTTCTCGTCGGAGACCTGGTCGGGCTTGCCGGTCTCCTTGACGATGGTCTTGTAATAGACCTTGGTGCCAGTGGCGTCGTTGGAGGGGAGCTCAGTCTCCTTGCCGGCGGCGGCAGCGGCGTCGTAGGCCTTCTGGTTAGGCTTGATGGTAAAGATGACCTTGTAGGTCGCGCCCTTCTCGAGCTCGTAGTCCTTACCGTTCACGGTCGAGAGGTCCCACGTCAGGGTGTCGCCGCTGATGGTCGCCTGAGGGGCGTCAGTCCACGTAGAGGTGCCCTGGTCGGTGCCCTTCTCGTAGCGGACGTTTACGACGTCGTTGAAATCGACGTACTGGGAGAGCTTATCGACGATCTTCACGTCCTTGTAGAACGCGGACTTCTTGATGGTCTGGGCAATCTGCTCGAAGGCGGTCTTCACCTTCTCCTCGGACGTGCCGTCGAGGAAGGTGCTATTGGTGTCCTTTGCGAAGGACTGCATCTTGGTGGCGTCGTTGGAAATGCTTACCGCGAACATCCCAACGGAAGTTCCGCGCTTATTCGCCTCGTCCTTGGCAGCGCCGTAGTTCCAGCCATTGCGGTCAGAATTGCCGGTGCCGTAGACCTGGTAACCCCAATTATAATCATCTGCACGGTCATTGTACTTACTGTCGCGGTACGTCGCGTTACCGTCGGACAGGAAAACGATGTACTTCTCGGCGCCCTCGCGGCCCGTGGAAAGGCTATTCGCGTTGGAGAGACCAGCTTCCCAGTTTGTTCCCTGGTTTTGATTGGCGCGTGACGGCACGCTGCTGTAAACAGCATTCGCGTCGGTGGTCCAGCCCTGAACCGTCTGAGCATGGGTGCCGAATGTGACCACAGACATCTTGATCTGCTGGTTCTCCGGCAGCTTGGAGTTGTTCTCGTTCAGGAGGGTATCCGCAAGCACCTTAGTGGCGTTCTTTGCGGCCTGCATCTTAGAAGTCCGGCTCCCTCCACCGATTCCCTCATTCATCGAGGTGGAGACGTCCACGACGACCACGACGTCGATCGGCTTGCCGTACTCGGACTCGGCCGCGTCGCCGATGACGGAGAGGGCCAGGTCGTAGGTGCCATCGCCGTTGTCGGTGATGGTCTTGTGGTGCGCGGGGGCCTGGTCGGTGATGTCGCTCGCCAGGGCAGCGGTCGGCACGAGGGCCGTCGCGCCGAGAATAGCGCTAAGCGCCACGGCGAAGAGTGCGACCCCCCCTCGCAGCTGTTTTCCGGCCTTACTAAACAACTTCATGCGACCACTCCCAACGTTTACTACGTGTATGCAGCGTTTATAGAACCCGACCGAATTTCGGCAGGATTCATCCAGTGAGACAAAGGTATTGTCGCAGAGGTTGAGTTGCAGGGGGATGAAGGTTGGTTGAATGTTGGTCGAGGGGGTACGTCTTAACTTGAGCCGAGCTGAAACCGCGAGCCGCTAGATGCTAGCCTGAAGGAAATTCTGCTTGCTTTTCTGATATTTCATCAGATAACAGTCTTCACAGGTTCTTCACAGTTAGCGGTAAATTAGGGCAAATCAGTGCGCCCGGGGTACAGAGTCTTCGGCCACCGCCACGCTCGAGGTGGTGCGCGCGACACCACCTCGAGCGATTTTCTTGACAGTTTCGCACCACCTCGGCGAGAAACGCCTCCAGGTGGCGCCACCTCGAGGGCAGCACCACCTGGAGGCACCACCTCGACGCATGAAACAGCCGCCCCGGGCTCGGAGAGCTCGGGGCGACCGGCGCGCGGGAGATTATCCGCAGCGTTTACTTCTTGCGGCGGATCCTGGAAGCGGCGACCCCGAGGATGCCGGTGCCGGCGATGGCTGCGATAGCCTCGCTGGCAAGAAGCGCGTCGCCGGTCTTCGGCGTGGCGCCCTTCTTGGTTTTCTTCGTGGCGGTCTTGTTGGAGTCGTCCTTACCGGAGTCGTCCTTCTTGCCCTCGTTCTTCTTCGTGCCGGTATAGGTGTTGGTCACGGTGAGGGTGCCCGAGCCGGTGACGGCATCGCTGTAGGCGGTGGTGTAGTTGGGCACAGCATCCTCGACAACGGACCAGGTGAGCTGGCCCACGCCGGCGGGGACGGTGACGGTCTTGGTCCAGTTGTCGCCCGCAGTGAGCTGGAAGGCCTCGCCGTAGTTCTGGCCGTTCTTCTTCAGCTGGACGGTAACGGAGGCGGGAAGCTGGGCGTCGCCGGTGTTCTTCCACTCCTTGGTCACGGTGACGGTGGCGACGGGGACCTTGATGGTCGGCTCCTCGTAGCCATCAGTACCTTTGTACCTGTCGACCTCCTCGTTATTCTTCTTTGCGACGACGTCATAGGACAGCTTGGTGCCGTCGGGATCGTTGGAGGGCAACTCGGTCTCCGCGCCGGCAGCCGCTGCGGCGTCGTAAGCATTCTGGTTCGGCTTAACGGTAAAGGTCATCTTGTAGGTGACGCCGTCCTCGAGCTCACCTTCGCCCGAGAGGTCCCAAGTGATGGTCTTCCCGCTCACAGTAGCCTTGGGAGCACCGTCCCAGGTGGTAGCCACGCCATCGACGACCTTCTCGTAGCGGACGTCGGTCACGTCGGCAAAGTCGACGTAGTCAGAAAGCTGGTCGGTAATCTTCACGTTCTCGTAGGAGGCGGAGTTCGTCACGAGGTTGGCAATCTTGGCGAACGCGTTCTTGAGGGTCCCCTCATCGTAGCCGTCGACCTCGTTGTTGCCCTCGTAGTAGGTTCCGTTGATATCGGAAGCGAACTTCTTCATCTCGGTCGGGTCGGTCGAGACGTTCACCAGGAGCATCTGAACCGAGGAATCGATCTTCTGAGCCTCGGCCAATGCGGACGCGTAGTTACGCCCAAGCTTGTCAGAACTGCCGGTGCCGTACTTACCGGTCGAGAATGCCCAACGGTCGTCACTGCCATGAATAGCGTCGTCGTAGCCGTGATCGTGACTGTCCCCCCAGGGATTACCCTGGACGAAGCCATTGACGCTGGTACGCAACGTGGGAAGACCGTCGGAGACAAAGACGATGTACTTCTTCGCGCCATCTCGACCGTCTTCGGTAAGCTTCTTGTTGGCGGCAGCGAGGGCATCTTCCCAGTTCGTTCCCCCGTTGGCGGTAAGTTGGTCGACCGCGGCCTTGAACTCGTCCGAATCGCCACCCTTGTAGACCACATCATCCGCCTGCGCCTCGGTCGAATATGTGACCAGCGAGACCTGAACGTCGCTCTTCTCGTTCTCAATCAGCTGGTCGCCCAGCGTGTTGAGAGCCTTCTTTACGACCTCATTCCACGTCGTTTCGTAGAAGACTGGATCGCGGCCATCACTCTTGCATCGGTCTAGATAGTCCATTTTTTGACCGTTAGACATCTTGTAATACCACGTGTCTTTGTCGCAGCTTCTTATCTTTCCGTAATAGACCTCAACATAATCGTTGATACCCTGGTTAATGAACCCGATTACGCCCATGTACGACTTCGACGTATCTGGCGAGGAAACCTCGCGTATGGGCCGACTCATCGAGCCGGAGACGTCCTGCACCACGACGACGTCGGCCTTCGTCGAGGTGGTGGAAGCCTCGACGGCTCCCTTGACCGTAAGGGACAGATCGTAGGTGCCGTCGCCGTTGTCGGTGATCGTCTTCTCGTGCTCAGGAACCTGATCGTTGATGGCCGCGAGCGCAGTCGACGGCGCGACAGCCGCAAGGGCCAAAAGCGCGCTAAGCGCTACCGTGAAGAGCGCGACCCCCCGAAGCCTCTTTCCAGCATTAGCGAACGACTTCATGCGACCACTCCTTAGCTTTGCCGCGCATGCGGCAACCGATTCGCCCAATAATCCGAAGCTATTTTTGCGGATGCTTGTTTTCGGAGGGGTGACAGTCGCTTAACGATTGGTTGAGAGTAACGCACAGGCTTGAAGTTTGCTGAAATAGATTACGAGAAAACTGCGCTTCACAGGCGGTTTCTTATGTAGTTTGCTTCATATCCTTATATGTAAAGAAGCACAGGTCTTCACAGGTTCTCCACTTTATGGAAGACTTCACTCAGGAGAGGGGGCTAGAACCGAGTTGTCCCAGGTGGTGTATAGCTCGAGGTGGTGCGCGCGACACCACCTCGGGCGATTTTCTTGGCAGTTTCGCGCCACCTCGGCGAGAAACGCCTCCAGGTGTCACCACCTCGAGGGCAACACCACCTCGAGCGCACCGGGCGTACGCGGCAAGAAAAACGCCGCCGACCCGAGCGGGGACGGCGGCGCGAACAGCGCTTCTTACCAGTGAATCGCGACCCTAGAACTCGAGCTGCTCCAGGCGGTCGAACACCACGTCGACGCGGGTGAGGAACGCCTTCGGGTCGAAAATCGCGTCGAGCTCGGTCGCGGAGAGCTTGCCGCAGCGCGGGTCCGCCTCGAGTTTCTGGCGGAACGTGGTGCCGGGCTCGCACTGCTGCACCTCTCGCCACGTGGCCATGGCGTTCTCCTGCACGATCTTGTAGGCGTCCTCGCGGGTGATGCCCGTGTCCACCAGGTGCAACAGCACCTTGGAGGAGTAGATGAGGCCGCGGGTCTTGTTCAGGTTGGCCATCATCTGGGCCGGGTAGAGCACGAGGCCGTCGACGATGCGGGTGAGGCAGCTGAACATGTGGTCGAGCGCGATGAAGCTGTCGGCCTGCGCCACGCGCTCGGCGGAAGAGTGCGAGATGTCGCGCTCGTGCCACAGGGCCACGTTGTCGAAGGCCACCTGCGCATTGGCCTTGACCACGCGAGAAAGGCCGCAGACCTTCTCGACGGTGATCGGGTTGCGCTTGTGCGGCATCGCGGAGCTGCCCTTCTGGCCCTTGCGGAACGGCTCCTCGGCCTCGAGGGTGTCCGTCTTCTGCAGGTTGCGGATCTCGGTGGCGATGCGCTCGCAGGTCGCGGCCACGGTAGCCAGCACGCCGGCGAGATACGCGTGGTGGTCGCGGCTGATGACCTGCGTGGACAGCGGGTCGTGGACGAGGCCCAGGTGCTCGCAGACGTACTCCTCGACGCGCGGATCGATGCTGGAGTAGGTGCCCACCGCGCCCGAGATGGCACCGAACGCGACGTTGTTGCGGGCGTCGCGCAGGCGGTCGAGGTCGCGCTTGAGCTCCCAGGCCCAGCTGCCGAACTTCATGCCGAAGGTCATCGGCTCGGCGTGGATGCCGTGGGTGCGGCCGACACAGAGCGTGTCCTTCTCCTCGAAGGCGCGGCGCTTGCAAATCTCGCCGAGCTTCTTGCAGTCCTCGATGAGGATGTCGGTGGCCTGGACGAGCTGGTAGCACAGGGCCGTGTCGCCGAGGTCGGAAGAGGTCATGCCGTAGTGAACCCAGCGGGACGGCTTGGGCTCGCCCTCGGGCACGTCGGCGTCGATGTAGGAGCCCATGTTGGTGAGAAACGCGATGACGTCGTGGTTGGTCACGGCCTCGATGGCGTCGACCTCCTCCTTGTTGAAGGTCGCGTGCTCGCGGATCCAGGCGGCCTCCTCGCGGGTGATGCCGCTCTCGCCCAGCTCGGCGTGGGCCTCGCAGGCCAGGACCTCGATCTCTTGCCAGACGGCGTACTTGTTCTCCAGCGAGAAGATGTGGCCCATCTCGGGGCGGGTGTAGCGATCGATCATGCGGTTTCCTCCAAGGAGTCGATCAGGCCAGATACGGCCATTCTACCAGCAGCGGGTATCGGCGTGACGGCAGGTGGCCGGCTGTCGGCGCGGGGCCGGCGGCCGGCCACCCGATGAAGCGGGTTAGGCGGTGGCGGAGACGGCGCGCGCCGCCGTGTCGCTACGCGTGGAGTCGCTCGTGTCGATGGTCATGGACTGGAAACGGTTGGCCATGAAGTCGTCGCCGCAGTACTCGGCGAAGAACCACTCGATGGGCGTCGACGGCTGCACGCCGGAGGTGCGCTCAAACCAGCAGTCGAGGCTGCCCAGCGTCAGCAGGCCGTCGGCGATCATCAGCGCGGCGAACACCGCCGTGGCGCCGTAGCGAAGGCGCCACGGGATGGCGTTGATCCCGCGCAGGATCACCGGCAGGATCAGCTTGACCCACACCAGGCCGAGCACGCCCCACATGGCCAGGAAGAACGTCGAGGTGTCTCCCCCGGTCAGCCCCGCCACCGGGTCCGGGCAGAGGCCGAAGAGCGTGTAGCTGCTGTAGTTCCACGCCGTGATGCCGAACGACGTGCGCATAAAGACGGCCGTCGCCCACTCGAACCCGCCGCCCACGAGGCCGGCGACCACGAACGTGATCACGGGGTTCTTGTTGTACAGGCGGTTGAGCGCGAGCGAGACGAGCACCGCGCCGAACCCGTAGATCGGCGAGAAGGGCCCGACGAGCAGGCCGGCGCGGTCCTGGTAGACGCCGGGGTCGACGACGGTCACGTGCCAGACGATCTCCAGCAGAAGCCCCAGGATGCTGCAGGTAAAGAACATCCAGAATACGTTGAAGAAGTCCACGCGCATGAATCCCTTGCCGCTCAGGTCGCGCCCGAGCATGCCGTGCGCGGCGGCGTCGAGGTCGACGGCCTGGTCGTGGGCCCTCTTTCCGCGGCGCTCCGCGATGAGCGCGGGGTCGAGCGCGGTCGAGAAGATGATGAGCGCGATTATCTCCACGAACGAGAGCAGCGCGGTGGTCGAGAAGCCCGAGAGCATGAACGAGAGCGCCAGGCTGATGGCCTCGAGCCACACCAGCCAGCGCGACCAGACGGCGGCGCGGCGCGGCACGCTCCTTCGCAGCGAGCGGCCCACCTTGAGCATGATGACGCACTCGACGACGGCAGCGACCGTCGCGGCGGCGGTGAGGATAAGCGCGAGCTTGCTGTCGATGTAGTCGGAGACCTCGATGTCGAAGGGGCCGTCGAGCAGGTAGTACGCGGTCAGCGCGGCGCCGGCGAGGCCGAAGGCGAGCAGCGTCAGCCAGCCGGAGACGGTGAGCCACCAACCGTAGATGCGCAGGCCGAGGGCAAACTTGCCGTCCTCGGGGCCGCCCACCTCGTGCGCCCACGCGGAGACGCCCTCGGCCGGGGCGGCATCCGGCTACTCGGGGGGCGGGGGGGCGGCGGGCGCGGGGGCCGGCGCTGCCTCGGCCGCGGCATCAGCCGCAGCGGTTTCCTCGGGCTCAGGCTTCTTTATATCGGTCACGAAAATATCTCCCGTTCGTTGACGTCGCAGGCGGCCGCGGGCGGGCGGCACTTCTCGTTTATTATCAGTCTGGTCAAGCCCGGATGGGCGCAGGATATAAAAGCCGAGGCAGGAGGCCGCATGAGAGACCCGCATCGCACCAGGCGCGCGCTTCTTGCCGTCGGGGCCGCCGTGCTTCTGTGCGCGGCGAGCGCGAACGCCCTCGTGCAGCACCGCATCTCGCTCGCGCGCGCCGGCGCGGGCGATATCGGCGAGCCGACGCCCATCGAGAAGGTCGCCGACCCTGCCGGCGGCTCCGCCGGCGCCGACGAATCGAACGCGTCGGACTCCCCCACCCGCTTCGAGGTCACCGCCGACTACGCGAGCATCGTCGCCGAAGAGGGCGCCGAGGCCCACTCGACCTTTACCTGGGACGACGCGTGGTTCTTCCAGGACCCAACCGTCTACAACGCCGAGCTCGCCCACGCATGCACGGTCTTCTCTTCCGTGGCCAACTGCGAGTCCAGCCACTACCAGCAGGGCAGCAACGTTCCCGCCTACATGGAGCAGCTGCTCGGCAAGCTCGGGTTCGAGAACGTCTCGACCGCGTCGTACCGCTACCGCAGCGAGATCGTTGATCAGATAGCCAACGTATTCACGCCCGGCGGGACCGACACGACCGCCTACGCCATCGCGAGCAAGCACGTGACCGACGCCGCTACCGGAAAGAAGAAACTCCTGGTCATGGTGGCCATCCGCGGCAGCTACGGCACCGAATGGCTGAGCAACCTGCGCTTTAGGATCTCGAGCGGCATCGTCCAGGGCTTCGGCGTGGGCGCGGGCGACCACGAGGGCTTCTCCGACGCTGCGCTCGACATAACGAACGCGACTTATCAGTTCCTCGACTCGGTGCTCGACGAGGACGCTGGCGAGACGCTCGACGACGTATGCCTGCTGTTCTGCGGGCATTCGCGCGGCGGCGCTACGGCCAACATCTGCGCTTCTTACCTGGACCAAATCGCTGGCGAGGTCGCCGACGCGGAGGCGGCAAACCCCGAGCTCGCGGGCGCGGCGTCGGTCGTCCCGGCAGGCAACATCTACTGCTACACGTTCGCCACGCCCGGCGTCACCGACTCCGGCGACTGCAAGGCCGGCACCTACGACAATATCTTCAACGTGCTGAACCCGGCCGACATCGTGCCGCGGATGCCCCTTGCGAGCTGGGGTTTCGAGCGCTATGGCCGCGACCTGTGGCTCCCCGAGAGCGGCATGGACGACTTCGACGCCACGTGGGGAGAAGTGCGCGCGGCGTTCGCCGCCAACATCGGCTGCGAAACGAAGGCGGATCCCACCGACGTCGCCGACGTCGACCAAATCGTGGCCGACCTGGGCAGCATCGCCCCCACCGCCGACGACTTCAACTCGCCGGTCACCGTGGCAAAGGCGCTCGGGGCGCTCGTCTCTGGCCACGACGTGTTGCGAATCGTCAACGGGCACGCGCCCGACCTTTACGACGCCTGGCTCAGCGTCGTCGACCCGTCCCAACTGCGCACCTCCCGCTAGCCCGTTACTGCCCGCATGCGGCCGTGCTGCAAGGTTTTGCTGTTCGTGCGACGTTTGGGGGGACTCGCTGCAAGGTTTTGCCCTTCGTGCAGCGTAATTTCCATCGCGAAAGCTGTATTTCAGGGCTGGCAGATTCGCTTACCAGGGATTTTTCTGTTCTTGTGGGCGCGGCCGCTGGTTTTTACGCTGCACGAAGGGCAAAACCTTGCAGACGATGCCGGGTAACGTCGCACGAACGACAAAACCTTGCAGAGCCGCCCCCCGGATAGCACCATACCGAGGGATTTGGGCCGGCATCAAGCCCCGCCCGCGTTTCAAGCCGCCACGCAACCTTGACCGCCGGTCGAACGCACAGCGCCTGCCGTTTGACTTATGATTCATCAGTCAAAGCGTCGAGCAGGAGCTATGCGTGAAGAAGCAGCCCGAGACAACCGAAGACTCGCCAAAGACGGCGGCTGCAGCCAAGAAGCGCCGGCGCGGACGGGTCGCGCTTCTCGTCGTCGCCTGCGTCCTCGTCGCGCTAATAGCGACCGTCGCTGGCGTCCTGCGCTGGAGAATCGACCTTTCCGACGCATCGGTCTCGACCATCAGCGACCCGCAGCCCGTCGCGACCGCGGTAAGCACGTCCAGCGACAGCTCCGGCGACGTGGAGACCCTGGCCGACGGCTCAATCTGCGTTACCGCCGACTACGCCATCTCGGGCTCCAAGGAGAACGGCACTGCCACCGCCCAGATGACCTGGAACGACGACTGGTTCTTCTCCGACTCCACGATTTACAACCACGAGCTCGCGCAGGCGGCCGCAGCCATAGCCTGCGTGGCCAACGGCGAGTCTTATCATTTCTACGACAAGGACGCCACGCCGAACGACCACATGCAGGCGCTTTTTTCAAAGCTCGGCTTCGAGTACGCCTCGACGGCGAGCTACCGCTTCCGCACCACGGTCATCGACCAGATCGCGCGCGTCTTCGACCCCAGCGGGACGAACACAACGGCCTACGCTATCGCGAGCAAGCACGTCACGAACTCCCAGACCGGCGAGAAGAAGCTCCTCATCCTCGTGGCCGCGCGCGGCTCTTGGGGCCCCGAATGGCTCTCCAACCTGCAAATGAGCCTCTCCTCCGCCTTCGTCGAGGGCACCGACGTCGGCGAGGGCGACCACACCGGGTTCTCGAACACAGCCCGCGACCTGTGCCAACAAATCTATGACTACATCGAGAAACTCCAGGAAATCGACCCCGACATCTCGCTCGGCGACGTGAGCCTCATGCTCTGCGGCCACTCGCGCGGCGGCGCCATGGCTAATCTTTCCGCGGCCTACTTCGACCAGCTCGCGAGCGAGTTCGAGGGCTCAGAGCTCGACGACGCGGCAGGGCTCGACGGCGAGTACATCCACCGCGAGTCGATCTTCTCGTACACCTTCGCCAGCCCTGAGGTCACCGACAACGAGGACTGCCAAGACGCCCTCTACGACAACATCTTCAACATCATCAACCCCGCCGACATCGTGCCGAGGCTCCCCCTTGCGAGCTGGGGATACAGCCGCTACGGCCGCGACCTCTGGCTCCCCGAGTACGGCATGGACGGCTTCGACGAGAAGTACAGGCAGGCGGCGGACGAGTTTTATCGGATCGTGGGCAGCGAGGCGAACACCGACCCGACCGACGTCAAGGAGATCGAGCAGATAATCGCCAAGCTTGGCGATCTCTTCCCCTCGCTGTCGGACATCCAAGGCCCGGCCAGCGCCATAAAGACGGTATGGACCTTCGTAAACGGCCACGACTTCGTGCAGATCGTGCGCAGCCACGTGTGCAGCTTCTATCTCTCGTGGATGAACGTGATCGACGCATCCGACCTGCGCGCCGACCGCTAATCGGCTCCGGCCGGCGCGGCGCGCGCCGCGGGCTGCGGGTCGCGGGCCGGATGCCGCTCCACGTGCGCTGCCCACAAACTCGGCCGAGTACCAATCCGACCTTCTCAGCCGCTTCCGAACTCCGACGAATACCAATCGCACGTGCGGATTCAGGCCAGATTCGGCCGAGTACCAATCGAGAACCGCGCTCGCCTTGGTATTCGCCCCAATCTCCGCGCAGGCAGAAATCCCGATTGGTATTCGAAGCCATAAAAAAGCGCCCGCCTCAGGCTGGGAAGCCCCAACCCGAGACGGGCGCCGAACACCAAAGCAATAACCCGCGAAGAAGCCCTACAGCACGGCCTTGGCCTCCTCGAGCTGCGCGCGGACGGCCGCGTGGCCGGTGCCGCCGTAGGTCGTGCGGGCGCGCGCGATGCCCTCGGGGTCCAGGTCGGCGGCGATGTCGTCGTCGAAGAGCTCGCTCGCGGCGCGGAACTCGTCGGCCGTCAGGTCCTCGAGGCCCTTGCCGTTCTTCTCGCAATAGAGCACCAGCTCGCCGACCACGCGGTGCGCGTCGCGGAACGGCATGCCCTTCTTGGCCAGGTAGTCGGCCACGTCGGTGGCGGCGGTGAAGCCGGTCTTGGCCTGCGCGAGCATGACGTCGGCGTTGACCTGCATGGTCTCGAGCATGCCGGCGGCGATCTCCATGCAGTCGGAGAGCGTCTTCGCCGCGTCCATCGGGCCTTCCTTGCACTCCTGGAGGTCCTTGTTGTACGCGAGTGGCAGCGACTTCATCGTGGTGAGAAGCGCCATCAGGTCGCCGTAGACGCGGCCGCACTTGCCGCGCGTGAGCTCGGCGAAGTCGGGGTTCTTCTTCTGCGGCATGATCGACGAGCCGGTGGAGTAGCTGTCCGAGAGCGTGATGAAGCCGAACTCGGTCGAGCTCCACAGGACGATCTCCTCACAGAGGCGCGAGAGGTGCATCATGCTCACGCTGCACGCGTACTCGAGGTCGAGCAGGTAGTCGCGGTCGGAGACGGCGTCGAGCGAGTTGGGGATGGCGCGCGAGAAGCCGAGGAGCTCCGTGGTGCGCTGGCGGTTCAGCGGGTAGGTCGTGCCGGCGAGCGCGGCGGCGCCGAGCGGGTTCGCGTCGGCGGCGTCGAGCGCGGCCACCAGGCGCGTGTGGTCGCGCGTGAACATCCAGAAATACGCCAGCATGTGGTGAGAGAAGAGCACCGGCTGCGCGTGCTGCAAGTGGGTGTAACCCGGCATGACCACATCAAAGTTCTTCTCGGCAACGTCAACGAGCACGCGGCGCAGGGCGTCGTTGCCCTCGATAAGGTGCTGGCAGAGCTCCTTGGCGTAGAGGCGGATGTCGGTGGCAACCTGGTCGTTGCGGGAGCGGCCGGTGTGCAGGCGCGCGCCCGGGGTGCCGATGTTGCGCGTGAGGGCGCCCTCGACGGCCATGTGGATGTCCTCGTCGTTGACGTCCCACGCGAACTCGCCGCGCTCGATCTGGCCGGAGATGTCCGCCAGGCCCGCGTCGATGGCCGCCTGGTCGTCCTCGGAGATGATGCCCTGCTCGGCGAGCATCTTCGCGTGCGCGCGGCTACCGGCGATGTCCTGCTGCGCCATGGCCTTGTCGACCTCGAGCGAAGCGCCGAACTCCTGCGTGAAGGCGTCGACGCCCTTCTCGAACCTACCGCCCCAAAGAGCCATTGAGCTCCCCTTTCGTCGTAATCGTCCAAGTTAGGTTACCGCACCGGGCACGTGCTCGCCACGCATAGCAACCAGGACGCAATCCAGCAGGCGCGAACAGCGCTTCTTTGTGAATAACGCGCAAGTTTGTCCTTAACTTCACGATTGAAACGCTTCACTCGACAAACTTGTGCGCTATTTGCAAAGAAGCGCCTCAGACCGCGTACCTAAAAAGACGCGCCTTGAGCCACTCGGGGGTTCGCGAGGCCTCTCTCTCCAATTCCCGGGCGATTGCCGCCGCCTCCGCCCAGGGAAGCATCGACCACAGAAGCTCCTGTCGCTTACTCGCAGCGCCCGGGCTCGCCAGATAGTCCCTGGCAAACGAAGGCACCTCGACCCCGGTCAGCTCGACACAGCCCAATGCCTCGAGCACCAGCGTGTCCAAGCCGCCTTGCTCAAAGAGGTCCTCCGAGCAAACCGGCAGGATCACCCTGCCCATGGCAAGAAGCTCGCGGTTCCTGCGCAGGTCATCGACGTATTTAGCACGGGCAGCGCGAACAGCGTCACGTTGCGCGGCGTCGTCTGGGGCGGCCGCCACCATCTCCAAATCGTAGTGGCCGCGACCGTCATAGTTAAAGCCCACCGGCGCTACGGCCAACTCGATATCCGGCACGCGCGAGGTCGGGCAACCAAGGTCGATGAGCTGCGCGGGATTTACGTATCGCGTGTTCAGGCGCAACTCGCCGAGGCCATAGCCGCCAACGGGCAACGGCAGCGTGAGCATCGTCGCCAACACCGCTTCCATGGGCGACCACGCGTTGTCGGCCACATACCCCAAGGCCCGAATCGCATCTTCCTTACCGGGCAGGTATGTGCATGCGTCGATGAACGCGCGGATTCTCTCGACCGAGGTCGCGGGAGGAAGGCCGAAGGCCACGTCCCCCATCATGGGGTCGCGCGGGTCGCGGCCGAAGCTACCGCACAGCTCATACCCCAACAGCACCAACACGGGAAAGCGCAAATGCCCGACCAAGTCGACGAAGAGCAGCTCAGGGCACGGTATCGCGATGCTGCCGCCAACGTCCACAAACGACCCCGGCGCGATTCCGGCGCCGTAGACGGTGTTTCGAACGAACCCGGCACGCAGCCTATGGACGGAATCGGGCACTGCCACATCCAAAGGATGTTCCTTGCTCGGCCGTTCGGTCATCAACAGCGCTTCCAGCGGCATCATGCCCGCCGTCCAACGCTTGCGCGGCGACGGGTCCGGGACCGGCGCCGCGGTCCTTCTCTCCAAGGCCGCAGGATCGCGGCGCCGCACGTCGCGCAGGACCTTTAAGGCGCACAAACCGCACACCGCGAGCTGCATAGGCGCCCTCCAAAAAAAGAAATAACGCACAAGTTCGTGCAAAGAAGCGCTTCTAAACACGCTCTAAGCATGAACTTGTGCGTTATTGGCCTAGCGAGAAACGCCGAACGGCTCGGCAGGCGCCTTAGTCGACCGGGGTGAGGCCGCTCTTCGGGCCCTGGACCTTGGACCAGGTCTGGGACTCGAGGCCGTGGAGAGCGATGAAGCCGCGGGAAGCGGTGTGGTCGAAGGTGTCGCCCTCGTCGTAGGTGGCCAGGCCGTAGTCGTAGAGGCTGTACGGCGAGCGCATGCCGTCGACGAACAGGCCGCCCTTGCAGAGCTTGATGCGGACGTCGCCGGTCACGAACTGCGAGGTGAAGTCGTTGTAGGCGTCGATGGCGAGCTTGGCCTGGCTGAACCAGAGGCCGTCGTACACGAGGTCGGCCCACTTCTCGTCGAGCTCGCGCTTGGTCTTCTGCGTGTTGACGTCGAGGCACATCTGCTCCATGGTCTCGTGCGCCTGGATGAGGAGAAGCGCGCCCGGGCACTCGTAGCACTCGCGGGACTTGATGCCGACGACGCGGTTCTCGACCATGTCGATGCGGCCGAAGCCGTTGCGGCCGGCGATCTCGTTGGCCTTGAGGATGAGGGAGAGGATGTCCATCTTCTCGCCGTTGATGGCGGAAGGCACGCCCTGCTCGAAGGAGATGACGACGGTCTCGGGCTCAGCGGGGCAGTCCTCGAGGTTGTTGGTCATCGTCCAGATGTCCGCCGGCGGCTCGTTCCAGGTGTCCTCGAGGACGCCGCACTCGATGGCGCGGCCCCAGAGGTTGTCGTCGATGGAGTAGGGCTTCTTCTTGGTGGTCGGCACGGGCACGTCGTGAGCCTCGGCCCACTCCATCTCGGAGTCACGGGTGGTCAGGTCCCAGACGCGGACAGGGGCGATGATCTCGAGGGAGGGGTCGAGCGCGCGGATCTCGGTCTCGAAGCGGACCTGGTCGTTGCCCTTGCCGGTGCAGCCGTGGGCGACGTACTTGGCGCCGGTCTCGTGCGCGATGTCCACGATGTGCTTGGAGATCAGCGGGCGGGAGAGGGCGGAGAGCAGCGGGTAGACCTTCTGGTACTTGGCGTTGGCCTTGATGGCGTGGGTCAGGTACTTCTCGGCGTACTCCTGGCGCATGTCGACGGCCTTGGAGTAGACGGCGCCCATGTCGAGGGCCTTCTGCTCGACCCACGAGAGGTCCTTCTCGTCCTGGCCCACGTTGCCGCAGATGGCGACGACGTCGAGGTTCTTCTCGATCTGGAGCCACTTGACGATGACGGACGTGTCCAGGCCACCGGAGTACGCGAGGACGACCTTTTCCTTCTCAGCCATTTTTGATTTCCTTTCGATTGGCTAATTGCGCGGAGACTGCGCGGTTAAGCAGGTTAATTACAGCAGAACACAACACCCGTCGATGCCGGACGTTGCAGGGAATTCATCTAAGGGCAGGTTTGGTGCCGCCAGACAAAGAAGCGCAGCGCACGCGACATCGCGGGCTAGATTCGTCGGTTCTGGCGTCGGTTAAGGGGAGAAGAGAGGGCGATGGCCTCGTCAAGGCACGCAGATATAGCGCGGTAACTCTTCATTAGGCTTCTTTCGCCTCCCCTAAAGACTAGTGGCCCGCGATATGTGCGCGGGGCTGCAATCAACGAAACCGACTATAGGCCCGCGCGGGGTCGCCGCGCAACCCAAAACGCGGATTAATTTCGTTGAGAAACAATGGGAGCGGGCACTTTGAGAGGAAAGAAGAAAGGCCGCAACCGGATACCGGCTGCGGCCTACAAATTCGAGGTGGTGCGCCGTCAGGGTTTCGAACCCTGGACCTTGGGATTAAAAGTCCCCTGCTCTACCAGCTGAGCTAACGGCGCAAGCTCGTTGATTGTAGCACGAGGGCGCGGGGCCTACTCTTCCCAAACCCACTGGCCGTTGACGAAGACCGGGGTCTCGGCCCCATCGGCGGCGACGCCCCAGATGTTCAGGTCGTCGGAGCCGATCATGAAGTCGACGTGCGTCACGCTCTGGTTGACGCCGAGGGCAAGAAGCCCGTCTTTGTCCGTGTCCAGGCCGCCCTCGACGCACTCGGGGAAGCCGGTGCCGAGCGCCAGGTGACAGCTCGCGTTCTCGTCGTAGAGCGTGTCGAAGAAGAGCGTCTTGCTCTGGCGGATCGGCGTGTTCTTGGACACGAGCGCGCACTCGCCCAGCCGGCAGCTGTTCTCATCGCGCTCGATGATGGTCCGCAGCACGTCTTTGCCCTGCTCGGCGTCGTACTCGACGACGCGGCCGCCCTCGAAGCACAGCCAGAAGTCGCGGACGATCTGCCCCGCGTGGACGAGCGGCATGGCCGAATGGACGATGCCCTCGGCGCGCATGCGGTCCGGAGACGTAAAGACCTCTTCGGTTGGGATGTTCGGGAAGAAGCTCGTGCCCGTGACCGTGCGGCCCGCGCCGCCGTCCCAGATGTGGCCCGCGGTGAGGCCGACGGTGAAGTCGGTGCCGTTGGAGGACTGGTAGCGCAGTGCATCGAAGTGGTGGCTGTTCAGGAAGCGCTTGGACTTCTCAAAGGACGCGTTGTGCGTCTCCCAGGCGCTCTCGGGGTCCTCGCCGTCCGCGCGGGACGTGGCCAGGATCAGGTTCCACAGGCGATACACCGCCTCGGCCTCGGAGAGCTCCGGGAAGATGTGCTTGGCCCAGGCGGCGACCGGAACGCCGGCGATGCACCAGACGTTGCGGCCGAAGTCCATGCCGTCACGGAACGACTTGCACTGGGTGTTGCGCGCGCGGGCGGCCGCCGCGGGCTTCGCCGGGTCGATGCCCTTGAGGGCGGAGGGGTCCGACCCTTCCAGGAAGAGGAACGCCGCACCCGCCTCGGCGAGGCTGTTGAGCTGCTCGATCTTCCACGAGGGCGTCTGCTCGAACCAGGAAGCTTCGACGTTCTCGTAGGTCAGGCGGCTGATGGCGTCGTCTGCCCAGATCACGGTCACGTGACCGGCTCCGGCACGGTAGGCCGCGGCGACGACGCGGCGCGCGAAGTCGGCGCGCTCGACGGGAGCCTGCAGCACGAGTTCCTGGCCGTGCTTGACGGCGACGCCCTTCTTTACCAGCAGATTCGCATAAAGGTCAAGTTGATCGGAGAGCGCGTCGGTGGCGATGCGGCACTCTTCGTCGGTCATGGGGATATGAGGCATACAAAAATCCTTTCGGGGTCGGCGTGCCTTCTTCCGTATACCCAGCGAAGGCGAGGAGCCGGGGTAAAAAGGGCCAAAGGCCGCATAAGGCACGGCAGGCGCAGCAGCGAGCGGCAAGAAGGGCCGGGCGTCCATCAAACCGCCATCGGCAAACTGCCAGCAGAGCGCTTTTGGCCGGTGCGCTTGTGTTAGTATGAAATCTCACGCGGGCATCGCCAAGTGGTAAGGCATCAGCTTCCCAAGCTGACATCCGCGGGTTCGAGTCCCGTTGCCCGCTCCAGAAATGTATGCGCCGGCTTCCTCACGGAGGCCGGCGTTTTTCGTGCGAGAACCCCTCCAGCCCGAGCTGATTTGCCTGCGCGGCCGCTCTAACGGGCGCCACAACGGGCACGCTCGGCCGGGCATAAGAAAAGGGGCCGCGCCTCGCAACGCGGCCCCTTTCGGTTTGAAATCGTGCTCAGGACGCCCTTCTTTGCAGCTCCTAGCTGCGGCGGATAAGCTCACAGACGGCCTCGGCGACGGCGACGGCCTGCTCAGGGACCACGTTCTCGGCCACGTCGTCCAGCGTGCGCGAGAGGGCGCGCTTGCCCGAGACGTCGGTGCCCATAACGGTCATCGCGCGCATCGACGAGAGCATGGCCGGCGTGGCGTCGGTCGTCGCCCAATCATGCTTGGACATCTCGATCGGGATGTGCAGGTCGTTGGCCACGGAACCCATGATCCGGAGCATGCGGCGGTCGGCGCGGCGGGTGACCAGCAGCCCCTCATGGGTCAGCAGCGTGAGCTCGCCGGCGGCCACGGAGTCCAGGTTGATGACGAAGGCGCCGCGGACCTGCTTGCGGTGCTGCGCGAGGAAAGCGCGCATGCCCGCGTGGTCGCAGTCGCTCGCGCCGAGCGCGACGAACCAGATGTCGTGGCTGATAAGCGCGTCGTCGCCCAGGCCGAGGATCTCGTCGCGGAGGTCGTCCTCGGTCGGCGCCTCGGCCGCGTCGTCGCCGTCGACGACCCTCAGGCCGGCGCGGGGCGCGGCGCCGCCCTTCCAGCCGCCGTGCTTGGCGCCGGAGCCGTCGGAGGAGCCCTTCTTGCCAAAGAGGCCCTTCAGGCGACCGAGCGCGCCCTCGCCGTCGTTGGTGCGGGCGTCGGCGCGCTGGAGCTTCGCGAACTCCTCGTCCTCGGCCGAGATCGTGTCCACCTTGGCCTCGACCGGCGCCGAGAAGAGCGTGCCGGAATCGGAGCTCGTGGGGACGGCGGGCGCGACGTAGCCGTTCGCAGGCTTGCTCGCGGAAGCGTCGGTCTTCTGCGCGTGCGGGTCGGTGCCGAACGGGTCGTTGCCGGCGGCGGAGGGGTCGGGCAGGTCAAAGAGGGTCGCGCGGCGGGCGACGTTGCCGGCCTGCGGGCGGAAGCTCGTCTTGCCCCACTCCGGGTCGTCGGGAGCGGCGGGCTTCGGCGCGGGGGCCACAGGAGCGGACGGCATGGTCGCGTCGGGGTCGCCCTCGGCGGTCAGGCCGGAGTTGTCGGGGTTGAGGAACACGCTGTCCTCGAGGCCGTCGAAATTGACCTTGGAGCCGTTGGGCTCTGGGGCGGGAGCGGCATCGGCGTCAGCGGCCGCACCCTCTGCGAGGACCGCCTGCGCGGCCGTCTTCGCGGCGTCCTCCTCGGCAGCCTGCTGAGCAAGAGGCGCCATCGCGGCGGTAGCGGCGACGGGGCGGGCCGCGGTGCGCTCGGCGGTCGCCTCGAGGGCGGCGTCGGCATCCTCGCCGGCAACGGGGACCTCGCCGGAGGGCTCGTCGCGCGGGCCCTCCTCGTCGAAGGCCTCCACGGCGTAGCCAGAATCCTCGCCGGCGGCCCCCCCGTCGACGGGGTCGGCGGCCTCGGGGCGGAACGGAATCACGCTGGGAAGAGGTGCCTCGGGCTGCTCGGCATCGTCGACCTGCTCGTACTGGGCGTCAGCCACGAGGTCCTCCGGCACGGCGTCGTCGCCGGCGGCGTCGCCCTGGCGGGCCTGCTCGGCGCGCGCCTTGACGTCGGCGACCTTCTCGCCGATCTGGTGGCCGGCGACGGAGAGCTTGTCGCCCACGCCGCGCAGGAACGAGAGCGCCTTGGCGGCGAAGTCCTCGCCCTGACCGTCGTCCTCGCCGTAGGGCCCCGGCTGATAAGCGATCTGCTCGGCGTCGAGCGCTTCCGCGGCGCCCTCGCCGGGGGCGGCCCAGGCGGGGGCCTCCGCTGCGGGCGCGGCGGCGGGGGCGGGCTTCTTCACCAGACGCTTCTTCGCAGGCTTGCCCGGGACAGCGACCTTCACGGGCTCAGGCTCGACGTACTCGACGTCGCACGCCTCGGAGAGCATGCCGAGGCTCTTTACGATGTCGGCGCCGTGGCGGACGCCCTCGACCTTGCCGCGCTTGTAGACGAACTGCGGCTCGGGCTCCTCCTCGACCTCCTCCTCGTAGAAGGCGGCCTCGGGCTGGGAGGCGCCGGCGCCCGGGGCGGCGGCGGGCTCGCTGCCCGGCTCGGGCGCGATCTGCGCGAGCTTGTCGCCCAGGCCGACGTACGGGATCTCGGGCTGCTCGGCCACGCTCTGCGCGGCGGCGGCAGCGGCGGCCTGCTCGGCGGCCTGGTGCATGGCCTCGACCGCGGCCTCGATGCTCTCGGCGCCGTGGACGCTCTCGAGCCCGGAGGGGCGGACATTCTCGAGCACGCCGAGAAGGGCCGCGACGCCGGACTTGTTGTCGTTGGCGCCGTCGGTGCAGTTGGAGAAGCGCTCGAGGACGCTCGTCACGCCGAGGACGGCAAGCGGGAGCGCGGCGAGGATGCCGATGATCCACAGGAATCGGCGGAACGACTCGGGGAGGAACACGAGGACCTGGATGAGCATGCAAACGGCCACGACGGGAACGCAGAACTTGCTGAGCCTCCACATCGTCGGCACGAACCGCGCCAGCGGCGAGGTGTAGAGCACGTTCTCGTGCGGGGAATCGTAGTGCGCGACGATGACGATGGGGCGGTTGCCCTTGATGACCATGGGGCCTGTGGCCTCGTGGAACGCGACGACGTTCTGGCTGCGGGTCGTGGGGCCGAGGCCGCTGATGAAGTCGTGGCCCAGGAACTTGAGCACAAAGAGGACCGCCGGCCCGACGGC
This sequence comes from Coriobacteriia bacterium, assembly GCA_030530145.1. Classification (GTDB taxonomy): domain Bacteria; phylum Actinomycetota; class Coriobacteriia; order Coriobacteriales; family Atopobiaceae; genus Paratractidigestivibacter. The sequence goes on from JAUMVN010000003.1 coordinate 82,550, forward strand.
GAGCACGAAGCCGATCGCGATGAGGATGGGCACGCCGATGCCGCCCAGGACGATGCCGACGAACATAAGGGCGTACAGGAAGCCCGTGACGGCGCCGCCATAGGTCTTCGCGTCGAATTCCTCGATGTTGGGCTCGGTATCGTGCTGACGCATGAGGTCGGCGATGGTGTTCGCTGCCTGGAACTCCTCTTGGCTTCCGGCCGGGCAGATGCCGACCTTCTCGTTGAGGTAGTCCATGTAGTCGTGTGTCATGGCCATATGTAGAGTCCTTTTGCGGAGTCAGTACCTGTGAAGAGCTGTGTGCATACAATCAAAAGAGTATACGTCTAGAGTCCCGTGTTCACTGATTCCGTATCCGTTTGTCGGCGTAATGCCCTTATTTTTAGTTGAGGCGACGCCGGGGGCACCGATGCGGGCACCGAGCCCGAAAGGTCACGAAGTGGCAAGAAACACACTCGGTCTTTCCGAGGACGAGCGGCGCGCCCAGCGCGCGTGCGAGCTGGCGGCCTTCTTTATGAACGCCCTGGCGCCCCAACCGACATCGGCCGTCTACGAGCGGTTTTACGCCGAGCTCGAGCCCGCCAACCAGCGCAAGACCTTCGGGCGCGACCGCGAGCTTCTTGCCAGCCTCGGCGTCGTCATCGTCGACGCGGGCTGGGGCGACGGCGAGAAGGTCTGGCGCGTGGACGAGGAGGTCTCCTTTGCGAGCGGCGCCGAGCTCGGCGCGCTCGAGGCCATCGCGCTCGACGTCGCGTGCCAGCCGCTGCTCGAGGACGGCGGCTTCGCGCACGGCGAGGCCCTGCGCCACGCCCTTGCGAAGATCGACCGGACCTTCGGCGACGCCGATCAGGCGGTCGAGACCAGCGCCCCCGAGCAGGGGCGCGCGGTGAGGGCGCTTCTCGACTGCGCCCAGCAAGGGCTGGTCGCGGCTGTCGCCTATCGCGACGCGCAGGGGCGCCAGTCCAAGCGAGAGTTCGCCCCCTACGGGACGTTCTCCTGCCGCAACAAGGGCTATATCGTCGGCGATTTCCTGGACGGGGACGAGGCGGCGCGGCGGACGCTGCGGCTCGACCGCGTGGCGCAGGCACGGCCGACCGCCCGGACGTTCCGCGCGCCCGACGATTTCTGCATCGACGACTACCTGCTGCTTCCTTTCCAGATCGGGAAGACGACCTGCCGCGCGAGCTTCTTCGTGCCCGATGCTCAGGAGGAGGCGCTACGGGCGGCGAGCCTCGGGAAAGGGGATTTTCGCAGGGCGCGCAGCAGCGGCAACGGGGCTGAAGGCGACCTCACCTGGACCGTCGAGGTGAGCAGCGTCGGCGACGCCGCATGCTGGGCGGTCGCGCAGGGGATCGTCCCACTCTCGCCGAGCGAGCTCGCCGACGCGTGGCGAGCGTGCCTGAACTCGAACTTGAAGGGGGTCGCGATCGATGGCTAGCAAGAAGAGCGCGCAGGGCAGGCGCGGGGCATCCGAGGTCACCCGCAACCTGCTCGACCTCACCTCGGCACTCAGCGAGCCGGGCGACTATGTGAGCGAGGAGGCTATCCGCAAGCGCTTCGGATGCAGCGCCGAGCAGGCGGCCAAGCTCTACTCCATGCTCGTCAACGTGACCTCCAGCGGCGACGGCATCGTCGCTTATGAGGACGCCGACGGGCTCGCCATCGACCGCGGGGGCGCGGGCGGCCGCGCGCTCAGGCTCGACGCGACCGAGACGTTTGCGCTGGTCTGCGCCCTGCAGCGACTCGGCATCCCCGAGGGCCATCCGACCCGCGAGAAGCTGCAGGGGGCGGTGGCCGCCGGAGGCGTGGACAAGGGGCTTCTTTCCCGCGTGCTCGCACAGGCGCCCGACGAGGGGACGGCAACGGCGCTCGGAGCCTGTTCCGAGGCCATTGCGTCGCGCGCCGACATCGCGTGCGACTACCGCAAGCCCGGAGCGACCGCCGCCGAGGCGCGCGTCGTGCGGCCCGTCTCGCTCACGCAGACGGATGGGACCTGGTACCTGAACTGCGTCGACGTGGAGCGCGGCGGAAAGAGGACCTTCCGCCTGGACCGCATGTCCGAGACGCGCTGCGTCCCGCGCGCGGCGGGCGCGGCAGACGAGGGGCGCGAGGGCGGCCGCATGGTCGAGCTCGTGTTCGCCGACCCGCGGTTCCTCGACCTCTTCGTGTGGCCGGGCCTCAAGTTGGAGAGCGGCGGCGAGCGGCGCGGGACCATCCCCTACTTCGGCGGCATGTGGCTGCCGCGCCAGATCGCCGGGTGCGGAGGCGCCGTCACGACCGACGACCCCGAGCTCTGCTCCCTTATCCACTCGTATTTGAACGATTTGGTCGATTTAGGGACGAAGGCTGCGCCTCTCGAATGAGAATTCGTTGCGCGCCGTCCTTTTGCAACCCTCCGCGGTCCCGCGTGCAACTAATCGACGACTTTGCGGCAAACTTTGAGCCTCGAGGGCCTCTAAAAGGGCCTCCGGGGGCTCAATTGAAGCGATTTCCCACGGTCTTGGCCCTCTCTAGGGCCCTAATAGCCTGAAACCTGCCGCAAAGTCGTCGATTAGTTGCACGGGCTGCACCGGCAACCCCACCCTAACCTGTGGTTGCCGCCACGCGGCGGGGAGCTTACCATAAAACCGAAGGTCGGACCCCCAGTCGAAGGAGAAGACTATGGCAGATGCCGAGAACGAGAACCTGCCCGTGCAGCCGCTGCAGGATGAGGAGCTTGCCGACGTTGCCGGGGGAACCATCGACAGCATCCCCGGCGCGAAGACACCCATTTACGGCACAACCTGGAGCTATTGCGGGTATTACAACGAGCTCACCTACGAGATCTATTACTATCCCTGCTCGAAGTGCCACACGCCCATGTACACGCAGAAGTTCAATCCCGTGTGGGTCTGCGACTGCTGCGGGAACAAAGAGTTCAGCCCCGTTGCCGAGGTCTGGACGAAGTCGCGCGAGCAGCTCATCTCAGATGCCCTCTACTAAGCCCTTGCCGCTCGAAATAGCTGCATAAGCACAGCAAGAAGGCCGCGCCCCCCAAACAGGAGGCGCGGCCTTATTTGTTGCTCAGGTTGACGTCCGGAAGGTGTGTCCCCGGATTCGTCAAATGACGACCAGAAGGAACGTCCCCAAACTCGTCAGAGGCAGAAGGCGGGGACGACGCCGATCTCGCCGGTGAGGGCGGGGTTGCGGGCGTAGCCGGGGTAGCCGTCGCTGTTGCGCGGCGCGATGAAGAGGCCTGAGTTCACCGGGTCGGGGCTGCGGGTCCACCAGTTGGCGCAGTCGCCCTGCACGATCAAGACCTCACCGGGTTCATGCCAAGAAATACCCATGTCGGAGAAGAGCTGGTACTGCGCACCCTCGCTCTGGTAGGTCGAGTAACGGTCGCAGCTCGAGTCCAGCTCCCCCACGAGCTCCGAGTACGAGGCCACCCAGACCTTGTCCTGCGTCGTCTCCTGCGCACCAGCCGACGAGAAGCTGTTCGTGGTCTTAGCCACGCTCACGAGCTTGGCCTGCAGCTCCTCGGGCAGCGTCGCGACGAAGTCGCCGTTGAGCCAGCTGCGCAGCGTGGTCGCGCCCCAGTCGGCCCCCGACCCCGTGTTCATCTCGCGCGTGGCGACCGAGGTGTCGGAGATAAAGGTGATGCCGGCGAGCCCCGAGCCGTCGGCCTTCGCGTCATGGCGGAAGCCGGCGATGCGCATCCGGACCGTGACGCCGTCGGCCACGAGGGTCTTCGCCTGCGTGCCGTCCAGGCGCCCGTCGGCCGCGCAGAGGTTGTACTTCTTAGCGATCTCGAGCCCGGAGGAATCGCTCGCGGCGGCCGAGATCATCTCGGCGATCTGCGAGAGCTCGTCCCACGAGTACTCCTCGACGGTCGAGCGGACCTCAGGCTCCGTTGACTCGGGCTCGGTCGCCTCGGGCTCCTCGGCGGCCGGTTCCTCGACGGCGGTCTCATCCTGCGACGGCTTGAGGACCGGGTCGGGGGTGTCCTGCGACCCGCCGAGGGCGTGCGCGAACGCGAAGCCGGCGACGACCGCGACCACCACGATTGCGGCGACGATGGCAACAGCAGGGTTGACCTTCGTGCGGGAAGAGGAGGCGCTGCGTGCGCGGGCGCCCCTTTCCGCAGCGAAGAAGCCGCTGCTTGCCTGCGCGGCCGCCCCCACAGGCTCCTCATCAAGAAGCGCCGCGGCGGCCGAGAGGTCGCGCGTGGACGCCTCGCCGAAGTCGTCGTCCGCGGCAGGGGCCGCGCCCTCGTCTTCATCCGCGCCCCACAGCGCCGAGATATCGTCGGAGCTGGCGGACAGCGGCGCCGGCCCGTCGGCGGGATAGCTCGCCTCGGAGAGCGCGGGGTCGTGCACGGGGGCCGCCACCTGCGTCGCGCCGAGGTCGGCGGCAAGAAGCGCCTCGTCGACGCATGGCCTCGCGACCTCGCCCGGGATCGCGGAGGTTTCCGCGGAAGGCGCCTCCACCACGGCGTCCTGCGCGGCGGCGGGCCGCTCCGTCGAGAGAACCGTCTGCTCCTCAGCCGGCGCGGCGACGCGCTCCGCGGAAACGGCCGCCTGCTCGCTCGCCGCGGCAGCGTCATCAACCGTTCCGGCGGCCGCCTCGGCCGGAGCGCCCTGCTCCGCAGCCGGCGCTTTCGCGCGCTTGGAGGCGGCATACGCCTCGCGCAGGGCCGCGACCTCGCGGTCCTCGCGCTCGCGGCGAGCCTTCTCCTGCTGCTCGCGGGCGCGGCGTGTCTCTTCCTCGTGCTCGACGCGGGTCGCGGCCTCGCGGGCCTCTCGCTCCTGGCGCTTCTTCTCGCCGCGCGCGGAAGAGTTCGAGCCCCAGGAGTCGAAAACGCCCTTGAACTTGGTCTTTATGCTGCCGATAGGATCGTCAGACTCGTTGCGGCGCTCGATCATCTTCTGCGGGTCCTCCGGCATCCGGCCCTCAAGGGACCAGGCTGAGCCCTGAGGCCAGCCGCTCGTCGAGTAGCCGGAGGCCGACGTCGGCGCGGAGTTCGCGCCCGGGCGGCCGGACCGGACCGGTGCGGCACGCCGCTGCAGGTAGGCGCCGCGCGGCGCGGGGGCCATGGGGACGAAGGGGACGGCGCCGACGGGCACCGAGCCCTCGAGCTTCACGGGCGCGGGCATGGCGCCCATGCGCTGGGCGATGTCGGAAGCCGCGGGCTCTCCCTCCGCCCCAGCATCGGTCATGGCGCCGTCGGCGACCGGGTCCGCCGCCGCGTCGTCGCCGCCGGCCGTCACATCCGCCGGCGCGTCCTCCTCGGCCTGCGCGTCAACGGCGTCGTCCACGGCCTGCTCGGCGGCCGCCGCGTCCTGCCGCGCGCCGTCGGCCGCCCCCGTCGCGTCCGCCTCCACCGGCGACGCGCACATAAAACAGAAGCGAGCGCCGTCAGGCAGCTCGGCCCCGCATTTCTTGCATCGCATTGGCTTCCTCCTGCTCGCCTCGAGATCAATCCTTCTAAATCTAACCGATTATGAATGCGGCCTGCTCTCGGGCAGGCCGCGAAAACATTTAGTTGCTGGTTCCGGTCAGGATCTGCACCGGCGTGAACGACGTCGTGATCTGGTCGCGCAGCTCGTCCTGCAGCTTCTCGTCGAGGCCCGTGATGGTGCAGCTGAAGTTGACGCCGGCGGACGACTGCGTCTTCGTCCAGACGAACGTCATGAACGAGGTCACGTCCCCGGTCGGCTTCAGGAAGCCGAAGAGCTGGGACTGCTCGATCTCGCCCTCGCTGTCCAGGTGGACGTTCACGTGGTAGACCACCGTGTCGATATTGGGGTTAAGAAGCGAGTTGACGGCAAAGGCGGTGGCCTGGACCTGCGAGCCCGCGAAGCACTCGAGCGCGTTCTTCGAGCTGATGTCGGTCACCGAGACCTCGATGCGGCCGGTGTTCTCGTCGGCCTCGATCACGGAGTAGTCCTCCGGGAACTGGGTGAAGCCGTTGCCCCACTCGACGCCGCCCTTGAGGGCCGAGGCCACGGTGCGGACGTTCACGCTCTCCGAGAGGTTGGAGGTGTTCGCGCGGCGCATGACGCCGAAGAAGACCTGGGACGCGACGACGCCGACCAGGAAGACGAGCACGAACACGACGGCCGTCTTCGCGATGACCTTCTCGACGTTGGAACCGGAGGGGTCGTCGCCGGTCAGGGGGTCGACGTCGACGCCGAAGCCCTTCTCCCTGCGGTGACGGCGCTCGCGGGCGGCGCGCTCCTCGTCGGTGTGGCCCGTCTCGTCGACGGTCGCGAACAGCGCCTCGGCCTCGTCGGCGGTAAGGGCGCCCTTTTGGATGCGCGCGATGTCGTACTTCTTTGCCATAGACTACTTCCCGTAGATAGAGTCGGCGATGGTCCAAAGTATAGCGCCGGCGCGCCACGCGCACACCAGCGAACGGCGGCTCCGCCTTATCCGCACCGCTCGGCGGCGGCGCGGAAGAGAGGCGAATAACCAGCAAGAAGCGCCCCGCGGCTACCCGGCGAACTGCATGCGGTAATACCGCGCGTAGGTGCCGCCGGCGGCAAGAAGCTCCTCGTGCGTGCCGCGCTCGACGACCCGGCCGTCCTCGACCGTGGCGATCTCGTCGGCCCCCTTGATGGTGGAGAGCCGGTGCGCGATCACGATCGTGGTGCGCCCGCGGGCGAGCTCGGCGAGGGATTCCTGCACGACGCGCTCGGATTCGTTGTCCAGCGCCGAGGTCGCCTCGTCGAAGATGAGGATCGGCGGGTTCTTGAGGAAGACGCGCGCGATGGCGACGCGCTGCTTCTGCCCGCCGGAAAGGCGCGTGCCGCGCTCCCCCACCTGGGTGTCGTAGCCGTCGGGCATGCTCTCGATGAAGTCGGCGATGTTCGCGCGGCGAGCGGCCTGCGCCACCTCGGCGTCGGTCGCGCCGGGCTTGCCGTAGGCGATGTTCTCGCCGATGGTGCCGTCGAAGAGGTACACGTCCTGCTGCACGAGGCCGATGGCGCGGCGCAGGCTCGCCTGCGTGACGCCGCGGACGTCCTGGCCGTCGATGGTGATGGAGCCGGACGCCACGTCGTAGAAGCGAGGCAACAAACTGCAGGTCGTGGACTTGCCGCCACCCGAGGGCCCAACGAGGGCGAGGGTCTTCCCGGGCTCCACGTCAAGGCTCAGGTGGTCGATCACCGGGCGGTCGAGCTTCTCACCGCCGTCGGTGAGCTCGACATCCTCATAGCTGAAGCACACATCGTTATAGGCGATGGCGCCGGGGCCGACCTCGAGCTCGACCGCGCCGGGCGCGTCCGCCACGTCGGGGGCGGTGTTCAGGACCTCGTCCATGCGCTTGAAGCCCGCGATGGCCTTCTGGTACATCTCGGTCGAGTCGACGAGCGTCTCCACCGGCGTCGAGAAGAGCGTGATGTAGAGCGCGAACGTGGCCATGTCCACCGCGGAAAGCCCGCCCGTCGCCACCAGATAGCCGCCGTAGACCACCACGAGGGTGTAGAGGGCGCCGGTCATGAGGCCGTAGACGCCATAATAGCGGCCCATCGTGTTGTACATGTCCTCCTTGGAGGCCAGGTAGCGCTCGTTCGCGGCGCGGAACTTCCTTCTCTCCGCGCGCTCGTTCGCAAAGGACTTGACCACGCGCATGCCCTCGAGCGAGTCCTGGAGCTGCGAGTTCACGTCGGAGATCTTCGCGCGGTTGTCGGTGAAGGTCTCGCGCATGGTCAGGTTCATCTTCGCCATGACGGCGGCGAAGGCGAGCGTGACCACGAGGATGGCGCCCGAGAGCGCCGGCGAGAGCCTGAACAGGATGACGAAGGAGCCCACGATCTCGATCGAGCAGATGATGATCCACTCGGGCACGTGGTGGGCGGCCTCGCAGATGTCGAAGAGGTCGTTGACCACGCGGCTCATCATGTCGCCCGACGAGTGGCGGTCGAAGTACGAGAAGCTCATGCGCTCGTACTGCTCGAAGAGGTCCTGGCGCATGCGCGACTCCATGCGCGCGCCCATGATGTGGCCCTGGGCGCTCACGAAGTAGCGGCAGCCGCAGCGCACGAGGTACATGGCGATAAGCCCCGCGGCGATGCCCGGCAGCGCTCCGAGGATGGCCGAGGCCCCTTCCGTGAAGAGCCCGTTCGTGAGCGAGCGCAGGATGATCGGGAACGCCAGGTCGATGCCGGCGATGGCCACCGCGCACACCGTGTCGGCGACGAAGAGGCCCACCACCGGCTTATAGTAAGAAATAAAACGCTTAAGCATATACACCCTTCAGCGGCGGCGATGCGCCAAGACTTCGACAAATGCGCGCCAGGCCAGCGCCTTTACGCGTCGGCGAGGCGGCGCGAGATGGCGTCGCACAGCAGCGCGCCCACGACCGTCTTCGCGTCCTCGATCCGCCCGTCGAGCACCGCGTCCACGAGCTCGCCCACCTCGACGAGGTCCACGTTGATGAACTCGTCGGCGTCGGGGCTCGACTTGTCGAACGAGAGGCCGGTGGCCATGTAGATGTGGATAAGCTCGTCGCAGAACCCGTCCGAGGTCGCGATGGTGGTGAGAAACGCCATCTTCTCGGCGACCATGCCGGTCTCCTCGAGCAGCTCGCGGCCCGCGCACTCCAGCGGGTCCTCGCCGGGGTCGAGCTTGCCGGCCGGGATCTCCACCGTCACGCGGCCGAGGGCGGTGCGGTACTGGCGCACGAGGCAGATCCGCCCCTCGTCGGTCAGGGCCACGACGGCGACGGCACCGGGGTGGCGCACCACGTCGCGCAGCGCGCGGCGGCCGTCGGGCAGCTCCACCTGCAGGCGGTTCACGTTGAAGATGCGGCCGCTCCAGGCCACGTCCTCGGTCAGGGGCTTCTCGGCGAGCCCCGCGTCGCGCGGGTCGTCGTCGCCGAGCACGAGGCCGCGCTCCTCGGGCGCGCCCGAGACGTGGTCCTGGGACTCGCGGTCCCCGTCGTAGGTGAAGGCGGCCACGGAGTCGCGCATGTTGCCCACGATGGACTCGATCTCGTCGCCCGAGTCCTTCTCTATATCAGCCATTGTTCCTCCAAAGTGGATAGAAAAGCGCCCCTTTGCGCCGGCACCACGAAGGGCCGGCGCAAAGGGGCTTGAGTTTGCGATTCCTTTAGCGGCCCTGGATGCAGCGCAGGCCGATGTCGGAGCGGTAGGTCTTGCCGTCGAAGTCGATGAGCTCGCAGGCGGCGTAGGCCTGGGCGCGGGCCTCCTCGAAGGTCGGCGCCACGGCGGTCACGTCGAGGACGCGGCCGCCGTTGGTGAGGACCTCGCCGTCCTCGCCGAGCTTGGTGCCGGCGTGGTAAACGGTCACGCCCTCGAGCTCCTCGGCGCGCTCGATGCCGGTGATGACCTTGCCCTTCTCGTAGGCGCCGGGGTAGCCGGCGGAGGTCAGCACGACCGAGACGGCCCAGTCGTCGCCCCAGCGGACGTCCTTGGGGTCGAGCGTGCCGTTGTCGCAGGCGAGGAAGACGCTGACCAGATCGGCCTTCATGCGGGGCAGCACGACCTGGGTCTCGGGGTCGCCGAAGCGGGCGTTGAACTCGAGGACCTTCGGGCCCTCAGCGGTGAGCATGAAGCCGCCGTAGAGGCAGCCGGAGTACGTGATGCCCTCGGCCGCGAGCTCGGCCACGACGCGCTTCTCGATGTCGACCATCTGCGCGAGCTCGTCGTCGGTGACCATCGGGACGGGGCTGTAGACGCCCATGCCGCCGGTGTTCGGTCCCTTATCGCCGTCGAGCGCGCGCTTGTGGTCCTGCGAGGTGGCCAGGGGAACGAGCGTCTTTCCGTCGGTGAGGGCGAGAAGGGAGCACTCGGGGCCCTCCATCATCTCCTCGACGACGACCGTGGCGCCGGCCTCGCCGAACGCGCCCGAGAAGCACTCGTGGACGCCCTCGAGGGCCTCCTCGGTGGTCTTGGCCACGATAACGCCCTTGCCTGCGGCCAGGCCGTCGGCCTTGACCACGATGGGGCCGCCGACCTTCTGCACATAGGCGGCGCACTCGGCCTCGTCGGTGAAGCTGCGGTAGGCGGCGGTGGGCACGCCGGCGCGGCTCATGACCTGCTTGGCGAACTTCTTGCTGCCCTCCATCTGGGCGGCCTTGCCGTTCGGGCCGAAGCACGGGATGCCGGCGGCGCGCACGGCGTCGGCCACACCCGCCACGAGCGGGGCCTCCGGGCCGATAACCACGAGGCCGATGCGGTGCTCGCGGGCCCAGTCAGCCACCGCGACGGGGCTCTCGGCGTCGAGCTCGACCTTCTCCGCCAGGCCGTACATGCCGCCGTTGCCGGGCGCGACGTAGATGCGGCCGCAGATCGGGGACTCGGCGAGCTTGGCGAGAAGCGCGTGCTCGCGGCCGCCGGAGCCGAGCAGGAGGATATCGACCTTACCGAGATTGCTCATGTGGGACCTCCGAAGAATTCAGGTTGCCAGGTAGTGCCTACTGTTGCGGTTCATTGCCGGTGTCGCCGGGCCCGTCGGGGCGCCCGGGAATCAACCCCTCGGGCAAGGGCCCGCAGGCCCCCGCCCTCAGGTAGATCTCTTTGGGGACGAAGGCGACTCCCACCGCGTCCGCGCCGATGCTGGCGAGGACGGCGAGCGACGCGTTGCCGCGTCCGAGGCGCCGGGAGCAGAACTCATTGGTGTCGAGCGGCTTCTTGAGCGCGCGGAGCGCCTTGGAGCCGGGCGCGCCGAGAAGCGCGTAGACGAGGTCTCCCTCGGACGACGCCACCGAGCTCATGGCATGCGCCGAGCGGCCGCACAGGTCGCCCAGGTCGGTCGAGCGCGCGAGCGCCGTCCACTCGCCGTGGGAAAGAAGGAAGAGGGTCCTCTCGCCCGCCAGGCGCAGGCGCAGCGTGGTGGCGCGGACCATGAGGCGGGAGCGCTTCCGGGGGACGGCGTCGCGCATGAAGCCTGAGGAAGCCTCGGGGATGAAGAGCATGCGGATCTCGTGCGCGAGCGAGCGGGCCAGGTTGACGGCCTCCTCGAACTCGACTCCCTGCTCGCGCGCCATCGCCAGCCGCTCGACGACGATGCCGGTGCCCACCGAGGCCACGCCGGTGTCCACGGTCCTCAGGCGCAGGCCGCCCGAGATGTCGATCTGCGCGATGGCCTCCTCGGCCGCGGCCCAGGTACCGGTGCGCGGCAGAGAGCTGCACACCGTCGCGATGTTGGTGTATCCCTCGGCCATGAGCCTGCGGTACACGGCCAGGAACTCCTCGGCGCCGGGGCGCAGTATCCGGGCCGAGGCGTGTGAGCGCCGCAGCGAGGCGAGGCCCGCCTCGCGGTCGGCGGCGTCGCGGTACGTCTTGCCCCCCGCCTCGACGGACAGGGGTACACAGACGACCTCCAGCCGCGAGATGATCTCGGGCGGGAGGTCGCACGTGCTGTCGCAAACTATGGCGAAGGGGTGCTGGGGCACGAGGAGCGGTTCTCCTTAGTTCCAGTAGCGGTTGATCGTCTGCTCGCGGTCCGGGCCGACGGTGATGATGCTCGCGCGGACGCCGGAGACCTGCTCGAGGAAGTCGATGTAGTCCTTGGCCTCGCGCGGGAGCTTGTAGAAGTCGCGGACGTCGGAGATGTCGCACTTCCAGCCGGGGAGCGTCTCGTAGACGGGCTTGGCGTGGTAGAAGACGCCCTGGTGCTCGGGGACGGTCTTGTAGATCTTGCCGTCGCACTCGTAGGCCACGCAGACCTTGATCTCGTCGAGGCAGCCGAGGACGTCGAGCTTGGTGATGGCCAGGTCGGTGAGGCCGTTGACGCGGGCGGCGTAGTTGACCACGACCGCGTCGTACCAGCCGCAGCGGCGCTTGCGGCCGGTGGTCACGCCGTACTCGTGGCCGACCTCGCCGAGAAGGTCGCCCGTCTCGTCGAAGAGCTCGGTCGGGAAGGGGCCGGAGCCGACGCGGGTGAGATAAGCCTTGGCCACGCCGAGGACGCGCTTAATGTGGACGGGACCCACGCCGGAGCCGGTGACGGCGCCGCCGGCGGTGCAGTTGGAGGAGGTAACGAACGGGTAGGTGCCGTGGTCGATGTCGAGCATCGTGGCCTGGGCGCCCTCGAAGAGGATGTTCTTGCCGGCCTCGAGCTGCTCGTTCAGGAAGAGCGAGGACTCCACGATGTAGGGGCGGATGCGCTCGGCGTAGGGCAGGTAGGTCTCGCAGATCTGGTCGACGGTGTAGGTCGGCAGCTCATAGATCTTCTCGAGGATGGGGTTGGTGTAGGACAGGGCCGCGTCGAGCTTCTCGCGGAAGATCTTCTCGTCGAGCATGTCCTGGATGCGCAGGCCGATGCGGTTCATCTTGTCCATATAGCAGGGGCCGACGCCGCGCTTGGTGGTGCCGATGAGGTTCTTGCCGAGCTTCTTCTCGTGGGCGCCGTCGAGGTCCTTGTGGTACGGCATGACGATGTGCGCGTTGCCGGAGATCTTCAGGTTCTCGGCCGAGATGCCCTGGCCGGCGAGCATATCGATCTCGGAGAGGAGGATCTCGGGGTCGACGATGCAGCCGTTGCCGATAACGGGGTAGGTGCCCTCGTACATGACGCCGGACGGGACCTGGTGAAGCGCGAGCTTCTTGCCGTTGGCGATGACGGTGTGGCCGGCGTTGGCGCCGCCCGAGTAGCGGCAGACGACGTCGAAGTCGCCGGAGATAAGGTCGGTGACCTTGCCCTTGCCCTCGTCGCCCCACTGAGTACCCACGAGCACTGATGCGGACATGTGCTTCCTCTCTTCGAGAGTCATAGTTACTTTCCCAGTATAGCCGCCTTTGCCGCCGACATTCGGCGACAGCTTGCCGTCGCTACTCCTCGTAGCGGTTGTCGATCTCCACGAACTTCGTCGAGCTGGCCAAGAAGGTCAGCGGCACGTCCGCCGTGGAGCCGGAGCGGTTCTTGGCGATGATGAAGGTGGTCTCGCCGACGTTCGGGCGGTCCTCGCGCGAGGCCTCGTCCTCGTTCATCGAGCGGTCGAGGAAGCAGACGATGTCGGCGTCCTGCTCGATGGAGCCGGATTCGCGCAGGTCGGAGAGCTGCGGGCGCTTACCGGTGCGGTTCTCGACGGTACGGTTGAGCTGCGAGAGCGCGACGACCGGGACCTCGAGGTCCTTGGCCATGATCTTGATGCCGCGCGACATCTCGCCGACCTCGGTGGCGCGCGAGTCGGCGCGGTGGCCGCCCTGCGGCGGCGAGACGAGCTGCAGGTAGTCGAGGATCACGACGCCGAGCTTCTTTCCGCGCAGCATGCGGCGGGCCTTGGCGCGCACCTCGGTGACGGTCGTGCCCGGCGTGTCGTCGATCACGATGTCGAGCTGCGAGAGCTGGTTCACGGCCTCGAGGATCTGCGGCCACTGGTCGTCGCGGATGCGCGCGGAGCGGATCTCCTGCAGGCCGATGCGCGCCTCGGCGGCGAGCAGGCGCTGCGCGATCTCGGCCTTGGACATCTCGAGCGAGAAGAACGCCACGGAAGCCCCGTGGTAGGCGGCGTTGGTCGCCAGGTTGAGCGCGAAGGAGGTCTTACCGACGCCGGGTCGGGCGCCGAGGACGATCATCTGACCGGGGCGCAGGCCAAGAAGGGTCTCGTCGATCTTCGGGAAGCCGGTCTGGACGCCATGGGTCTTCTCTCCGGAGCTGGACTGCTCCTCGAGCTCCTCGTAGAGGCTGCCCATGATCTCCTCGAGCGACTGCTCGCTTTGGCGCACGTCGCGGTTGGTCACGTCCAGCAGGAGCTTCTCGGCGCGATCGACGACCTCCTTGGTGTCCTCCGGCGCGTCGAACGCCAGCGCGCTGATCTGCGCGGACGCCTGGATCATCTTGCGCAAGGTGGTGTCGCGGTGCAGCATCTCGATGTGGCGGCGCCAGCCGACGAGCGCGAGCGAGTTGTTGCCGAGGCCGAGCAGGAACGAGCGGCCGCCGATGCGGTCGAGGTCGCCCTGGGTGCGCAGCTGGTCGGCGAGGCTGATGGCGTCGATGGGGAGGTTCTTGTCGAACATCTCCCTCATGGCGGTGAAGACGATGCGGTTCGACGGGTGGAAGAAGTCCTCGGGGGTGAGCGCGATGAGGCACTCCTGCAGGGCCTCCGCGCTGATCATCATGGCAGAGAGGACCGAGGACTCCGCCTCGAGGTCCTGGGGCATGTCGCGCCCCTCCTCCATCGTCATCTTGGTCGGGTTGATCCCGTAGTCGTCAGCCACTGGCCGCACGCCCCTTCACGCCTCGTGTTCCTGCACGATATTCTACCTGCGCCGCGCCGAAGCCCGGCCCAGAGCCTCGTTGAGTTGTCTACGTCACGACGCTACACCTGACGTGGGCATTCGCGGGGTTTTCAACGTTTTCAACAATCGAACGCGCAGTTGTTCGCCGGTTTTCTACATTCCACCTGTCACAAAACCCTCAAGCCGGGCTTACGGGTATGGAAACCTGCGCTTACGGTTCGTTTATGCTTTATATTTGTATATTCGCAGGTAAATGCCGTGTTTTTACCAATCCACAAAGAAACACCCTGCTCACAGCTTTGTGCAAGCAGGGTGTTCAGTGCTTCGATGAGGTGGTTCTCTCTTCCGAGTCTATTCTTCATGGACGCCCGCGATTGTAGAAATCCGGTGCCGAGAAGAAAGAAGGGAAAACCTCGCCTACTCGGCGTCCTCCACGACCTCGGCCTCAACCTCAGCCTCGGTCTCCTCGGCGACCTCGGGGGCCTCCTCGGTCACGCCCACCAGGACGGTCACCTCAGCGGTGATCTCGCGGTAGAAGTTGACCTCGACCTTGTGGGCGCCGACGGACTTGATCGCGTTGCCGCGGCCGACGCGCTTGCGGTCGACCTCGGTGCCGAGCTGAGCCTGGATGGCGTCGGCGATCTGAGCGGCGGTGACGGAGCCGAAGAGCTGGCCCTCCTCGCCGATCTTGGCGTCGACGGTCACGGACTTGCCATCGATGGCGGCCTTGAGGGCCTCAGCGTTGGCGATACGCTCGGCCTCGCGCTTCTCGATGTTCTTGCGGCGCTGCTCGAGCTGCTTGATGTTGCCCGGGGTGGCGGGCTGGGCCATCTTGTTGGGGAACAGGAAGTTCTCCGCGTAGCCCTGAGCGACCTCTACGATGTCGCCCTCGCCGCCCTTGCCCCGAAGCTCACCCAAGAGGATGACTTTCATGGGAATCTCCTTCGGTTGGCCGGCTGTCTGCCGGCCTTAATCCTGCTTCGCCCCGTCCTGGGAGCTTTCCTGCGCGCCGCGCGGAAGGCGGCGGAGGTTGGCCCATATGTCCAGGAGCCCGACGAAACTCATTACGATGAACTGGGCCTCGAGG
This sequence comes from Coriobacteriia bacterium, assembly GCA_030530145.1. Classification (GTDB taxonomy): domain Bacteria; phylum Actinomycetota; class Coriobacteriia; order Coriobacteriales; family Atopobiaceae; genus Paratractidigestivibacter. Next base: position 97,826 of record JAUMVN010000003.1, read on the forward strand.
TATGCCGCGAAGGCGACCGCGAGCACGAAGGCGAACGTGGGGGTCTTTCGACTCCGCAGGTGCCATACGAGCACGGCGATGCCTTGCGCCGCCAGCGCGTATCTCACGGTGAGAAGGGCGTTGCCCGCCACCATAAGAAGCGCGTCTGTGGCCAAGCTCGGCTGGGTGAACCACACAGCGAGCCCGACGACGGCCGCGACGAAGATCGCCACGACCCAGAGCGGCAGGTCGAAGAGCCCGAAGTCGGGCACCTCGGCCACACGGTCGCGCAGGCGCCCGGCCGCCAGGGCCGCGCCTGCGCACGCGCACAGGAGCTCGAGCGCCGCGAGCGTCGAGAAGACGGCCGGCCATATGATGCCGACGACCCTCTGGACGACCGCCAAGGTCCCGGGGTCGACCCCCGCGGCCTCGAAGAGCTGGGTGTTCTCCGACACCAGCCCGGCGAGCGAGTCAGCCAACGTCGTCTGCCACGCGAGCGCATAGGCCTCGGCGATCCCGATGTGGGCCGCCGCGGCCGCAAGCGCGACCAGGCACGCCGCCCCCGGCGTCATCCGGCCCTTCTCGACCAGCAAGGCCGAGGCGAGGCCGACGAGCGCGGCGACGAGCGCGTCGGGCACGGACTCGGCGCCGAAGAAGGCGCCGCCCATCCCCGACAAGACGAGCGTTCCGGCGATAATGGCGGCACGGAGCCGCCGAGACCTGCCGGCGCCCGCTGCGAGGGCACCGAAGCCCACGAGCAGGCAGGCGATCGGCGAGACGAGCCCCGCCGAAAGACCTCCGAGTGCGCAAAGGACGAGGCCGGCCGCCATCGGAATCCCGGGGCGCGCCTGGTTGCCAGGCCCGCCGTAGACGACGATGGCGTCTTTGCCTTGAGCTGTGTTCTTATCGCCCTGCGAGAACAGTCCCTCCGGTACCGGCGGGTGCCCTTCTTCATGCGAGAAGTTCAAAGCTCGCTCGCCCTTCCTCGAAGCGGTTCGGGTCCCTAACCGCGGCTACGGCCGCCGCGGCTGGAGACCACGGGAACGGTGTAGGGCAGAAGGGCCATCTCGCGAGCGCGCTTGATCGCGTTGGCGATGTCCCTCTGGTGCTGCGTGCAAGCGCCAGTGACGCGGCGCGGCTTGATCTTGCCGCGGTCGGTCATGTACTTACGAAGAAGCTGCGTGTCCTTGTAGTCGATGAACGCAGTCTCCTCCTTGCAGAACTGGCAGAACTTGCGACGCGGCTGGCGCGAAAAATCTTGCTTCTGCTGAGCCATGTCTTGTTGCCTTTCGTATGGCGGCCGCGCGGCCGCCGGTGTTTAAAACGGGATGTCCTCGTCGTAGACGTCCGCCGGGGGCGGGGTCTGGACGGGACGGGCCGCCGGCGCCGGCGCCGCGTACGCGGGAGCCGAGGCCTGGTAACCCTGGTTGACCTGAGAGTACTGCTGCGGGGCCTGAGCGGCGTAGCCGCCCTGTCCCTGCGAGCCGCCCTGCTGGCCGCCCCTCTGCGAGAGGAAATCAAGGTCGTCTACGATGACCTCGAGCTTGCTGCGGCGGCCGCCCTCCTTGGCCTCCCAGGAGCTGTAGCGGAGCTTGCCCTCTACGGCGACCTTCGAGCCCTTGGAGAGGAAGCGCGAGAGCGCCTCGGCGCGGGAGCCGAACACGACGCAGTCGACGAAGTTGGGGTAGTCCTCCCACTCGCCGGTCTGCTGGTTGCGGCGACGGTCGTTGACCGCGACGCCGAACTGCAGGATCTGCATGCCGCTGCCCGTGGCTCGGAGCTCGGGATCCCTGGTAAGGTTACCCGTGATCATCACTTTGTTGATGCTCATGCAACTCACTCCCTCTCTGTGCAGGCCGCAGCCTGCGCTTCCGTGCTTAGTCCCTGTCCTCGCGGCGCACGATCATGTGGCGCTTGACGGCGTCGTTGATGCGCAGGACGCGGTCGAGCTCGGTGATCTGCGTGGGGTCTGCGTGGAAGTTGATCAGGGTGTAGTCACCCTCGGTGAGCTTGTCGATCTCAAAGGCGAGCTTGCGCTTGCCCCAGTCCTCGACGTTGTCGATGACGCCGCCGTCAGTGGTGATAGCAACCTCGATGCGCTTCATAGCGCCCGCGCGCTGCTCCTCGTTGGACGTGGGATCGACGAAATACAGCAGTTCATAAGCCTTCATGTGGTCACCTCCTCTGGGCTGATGGCTCCGGGGAGTGAAGGTGCACCCGGAGCAGGAAAGGTCCGACGGAGGATATTAACACAAGCTTCGGCACATCTTTGCAAAGAAGTGCCTTATGCCAGGTTATTCCTCGAATTTTCTTCCCGCGAGCCCCTTTTCCTCGTTTGGCGGCAGAGCGTAGCAGAGCTGACCGACGGAACGCCGACGGCTGGCTAACCGCAGGCCGACGGGGTTGTCAACAACGCGCAGGGCAGGGGCCCCGCAGCAAGGCGACTTGCTGCGGGGCCCCTGAAACAGAGCACACCGTTTCTCCATCAATGCTTAGCCGAGAAGCCCTTCTTGGCCGTCGGGGTCGACGGGAAGGCCGCCCTCGTCGGTCGGTTCGTCCGAACCGGAGGTCGGCTCCGGCGCGGCGACGGCATCGCCCTCGACCGGGGCGCCGCCGTTCTCGTCGGGCTCCGGCGCGGGCGCCTCTTCGACGGCGTCCGCAACCGGCTCCGCCGGCGCAGCGGGCTTCTCGTCCTCCTGCGGCGCGACCGGGGACTCCGGGAGGCCGGTCTTCTCGGCAGCGAGGACATCCGCGGGCAGCGGGTCCTCTTCCCTACCCCAGGACGGGACATCGAACTGGCGCATCCACAGTCCCATGCAGCAGCAGGTCAGGAGGCTCGAGAAGCTCTTGACCACGAGCGCCAGCACAAGGACGGCGATAACGGCGCCGCCGATCTGCCCGACAAGGTAGCCCAACGCGTCGAAGAGGATGCTCATCGCGCCGTAGTCGTCGATGTAGTAGTAATAGCTGTCGATGTACTCGAAGAGGCGGATAAGGTACGGGATGGTCCCCAACAGCGACGGGAGCAGCACGATAAGGGCGATGACCTTCTCGATCACCGAGACCACGAACTCGATGAGCCAGATGCGCATGAGCCCCCACGGGTCCTTAGAGATCATGGCCCAGAGCGTCTTCACGCGATAACCCGCCTTGAAGCTCTGATAGATGGTCGCGCGAAGGGCCGCGACGAGGAGGACGACGTCGACGAAAATAAGGACGATGCCCCAGACCGTGCCCAGGAAATCCCCCACGAGCGGAATCTCGGGCAGGATCTGCCCGACTATGAGGGCCGCGATCGTCCAGCCAAACACGACGACGAACCTGCGCCATCCGCTCGCGACGAGGTCTCCGACCTTCACCTGGCGCGACGGGGCCTCGGTCGATCCCCAGCTCACGCGGCGGGACCACTCGATGCCGTAGCCCATCACGGCGAGAGGGCCGACGATCGGCACAAGATACGCGAGGGCGCAGAGGACGACGGGTTTCCACCAGCCCTTTTCCTGGGTCAACATGGCAAAGGCGCGGCTGAAGTAACGGTCCCGCCTAAAACCGAGAAGCTCTTCTTTGTTCGTCATGATTCTCCTAACATTCGACGTGCCAAAGAGCATACCCCAGCAGGCTTAAAACCATCTTTAGCCACAAAAAAGCCCCGGGTACATTCCCGGGGCTCTTTCATTCAATGGCGGAGGAGGAGGGATTCGAACCCTCGTACCCCGAAGGGTAAACGGTTTTCGAGACCGCCGCATTCAACCACTCTGCCACCCCTCCGAAGGGTGAACAGGGGCCCGTAGGCCCCTGTTGGAAATTCTGGCGGAGAGTCTGGGATTTGAACCCAGGATACGCTTTAGACGTATACACGATTTCCAATCGTGCTCCTTCGGCCACTCGGACAACTCTCCAGTTGAAGTGGTGCGGGGGTTATTGTAGCGGAACTTTCGGCGGCATGCCACATGAATTTGGGATCAATTGCTAGGATTGTCAAGAAATACCCTCTCAACCTTTCCGGAGTCGCTATGCTCTCGCTCTTCTCGACGGCCAATACGGCGGTCGCCGTCTCGCTCCCCGCCTGGCTCGACCTCGCCTCGGTCGCCGTCGGCGGCATCTCGGGAGCCCTCGTCGCAAAGGAGCGCAAGCTCGACCCCATCGGCTTCATCGGACTCTCCATGCTCTGCGGATTGGGCGGCGGCCTCATCCGCGACATGGCCATGCAGGTCGGCACGGCGTACATGATCGACAACGAGTACGCCATCCCCTCGACCATCGTGATCGGTCTCGCGGTGTTTTATTTCGCGCGCATCTTCGAGAAGATGCCCGACCTACTCGAATGGGTCGACATCATCTCCGTCGGGCTCTTCGCGCTGGGCGGGACCGACAAGGCCATCGTGCACAGCCTGCTGCCCGTCTCAGCCATCCTCATGGGCACGCTCACGGGCGTCGGCGGGGGAATGCTGCGCGACGTCTTCCTCGGCGACGTGCCGCGCATCTTCAAGCCAAGCAACTATTACGCGGTCTGCGCGGTGGCCGGCAGCGCGGTCTACTACGCGCTCGTTGTCTGGCTCGGCGTGGACAAGTACATCTCGGCCGTCGCCCTCATGATTGTGACCGTGGGACTGCGCCGCTGGTCTCTTAGCCACGACGCGACAACGCCGGTCGCCCAGGACCTCACGCCGGCCCTCAAGCGTGTCATACGCTCCCACGCGCGCCACGGCGGCAAGAAACACTAAGCACGACAACCCGCAGGCCGGGCAGCGCCCCCAATTCAGGGGTTGTGCGAGGCTCGTTGGAATGAAGTCGCGCACAACCCCCGTTCCGAGGGAGACTCACCCTGTTTTCCAGGGCTATGCGACATTGCAACCCAATCGACCGAGCACAACCCTCAGAAACAGGGGCGGTGCCCCTCACAACAAGAAAGCCGCCCGGCGCTGGGATGCGTCGGGCGGCTCTTTCGTGCGGTGATGCGGCGGTGCTTTGGCGCCTAGCCTAACGGGCGCTTACTCCTCGTCGTGCTTGCGACGGCGCAGGCCGAAGGCCACAAGGGCCGTGCCGCCCGCGATCGCGAAGGGCGCGTAATTGAGGGCGACGTCGCCGGTGGCAGGCATGGCCTTGCCGGACTTGCCGGACTCGGACTTCTTGTCATTCTCATCCCTCACGCCGGTGTACTTGTTGTCGAACCATGCCGCGTCGTGGACGCCATCGACCCTGGAGTACTTGACGGAGATGTCGAGGGTGCCGTCACCCTTGTCCTTAGCGGTCACGACCGCGACCACGTCGGCGTCGGCCTCCCAGCCGTTAGTCCTGTGGCCAAGCTCGTGGATCGTGTACGCCCAGGTACCCTCACCGGTGATCGGCAGCGGCGAGAAGCTCGCGACCTGGCCCACGGTGGTGGAGACGAGCTCGAGCGTCTTGCCGCTCGGGTCGATGAGCGTGAAGGTGAACTCCTCGTCGCCGAAGTCGATGTCGCTGCTCTGACCGTTGATGGTTTTGTAGAGCGACAGGGTGACCTCGCCGGCGGTGGCGTAGGTGTTGGTGAACTCGGCGACGTTGGTGCCGCGGCTGTAGGTGCGCTCGACCTTGAGGCTACGGTCAGCGTTCTGGGTCACCTTAACGGTAACGGTGACGTCGGAGTCGGCGGTCCAGCCGTTCTCGTTGTGGCCGACCTCGGTGATGGTGTACTCGAAGGTCTTGCCTGCGTCGTCGGTCGTGTAGGTCACGCCCTCGAACGGGACGGTCTCGCCGGCCTTGGCGTGGGCCTCGGAAACCTGGTTGCCGTCTTTGTCCTTGAGGACGAAGTCGAACGTCTCGCCGGCAACGGCATCGGTGCCGCCGTTGACCTTCTTGTTGACCTCAAGGCCGGAATCGACGGTGGTGGAGTACTTGTCGTCGAAGTGGGCCATGGTCTGGCCGTTGTGCTCGTAGGCGCGCTCACCGTAGTCGATGGACTCGACCTTGAGGGTCTTGCTCTCCTCGTCGCGGACGACGGTGACGGTGACGGTCACATCGGCGTCGTTGGTCCAGCCGTCGGTAAGCTCAGTGGTCTCGTGAATCGTGTAGGTGTAGGTGCCCGCGGTCTCGTAGTCGATCTTGTCGAAGGTCGCGACCGGGTTGGTCTTGTCGGCGACCTTCTCCTCGCCGATCCGGTTGCCATCCTCGTCGAGCAGCGTGAAGGTGAACTTCTCGCCCTCGGCGATGTCGCCGCCGTTGATCGTCTTGTAGAGCTTGAGCTCGGCGGACTCGGTGTTGTGGATGTTGTCGAACTTAGCAGCATCGACGGTCTTGTCGCCGTAGTCGACGGTGGCGACGAGCTTCTTGTTGTCCTCGTCGCGGGTCACGTGGACGGTGACCTTGACATCGCCGGCGTTGAACCAGCCGTCGCCGAGGTCGGAAGTCTCGTGGACCGTGTAGTGGTGATCACCGGTCGTGTCGTAGGTGAGGCCCTCGAAGGTCGCGGTACTCGTGCCGTCCACGGTAACGGTGCCGAGGCTCTTGTCGTTGTCGTCGTTGTCGATCAGCTCGAAGGTGAACTTCTCGGTGACGCCGCCGTTCTTCACGCCGTTGACGGTCTTGTCGACCTTAACCTCGGCGGTCGCGGTGGACTTGGTGTTGCTGAAGACAACATCCTTCTGGTCGACCACGGTCTCCCCGTCGGAAGCAAGGTACGTAACGCTGTCGACGGTGAGCTTGCTGGTGTCGCCGGAAACAGCGATCTCCACGAAGTAGTAGTTACCGTCGTAGAACATGCCGGTGTCGATGCCGGTCTTCTCGAGGATCTTGTAGATGTAGGTGCCGGCCTTCGTGAAGTTCGGGGTGAAGTTGACGAAGCCCTTGGCGTCGTTGGTCGCGGTGGCGTAGAGCGTCGCGCCGTCGTCGCTGCGGAGCTCGAACTCGAACTTGCCGTTGTAGTCGGCGATGTTCGCGCCCGCGAGGGACTTGGTGGCCTCGACGTCAGCGGTCACGCCGTCGTAAGAGAACGTGTTCTTGAAGGCCGGGGCCTCGGTGCGCTCAGTGCCGTCGGCGTTGAAGTACTTGACGTCGGCGGAGAGCTTACCGGTGGCGGCATCCTTGGTCACCTTGACGGTGGCCTTGTAGGTGGTCTTGTCGTAGCCAACCTTGCCGTTGGTGCCGACGAGCTCTTCAATCTGATAGCTGTAGGTGCCGATCGTGTCGTAAGAGATAGCCGGGAAGGTCACGTCAGAGACCGCGCCGTCCTTGGCGGCGACGTTCTTGGCGGTCGCGACCGGGTCGCCGACCTTGTTGCCCTGCCCATCGAGCGCGTAGACACGGAACTCGAACTCGTCAGCCTCAGCATCGCGGCCGGTCAAGGTCTTGGTGGCCTTGAGCTGGGCAGAGGTGCCCTCGGTATAGGTGTCGTCAAATGCGGCGGCGTTGGTGCCATTGCTGTAGGCCACAATCGCGGAGAGCGTGCCCTTGGTGCCATCCTCGGTGATGGTCACGGTCGCGACGACGTCGTCAGCGGCAGTCCAGCCATTGTTGTTGTGGCCGGTCTCGTGGATGACGAAGTGGAGCACGTCGCCGTTGGAGACCTTAGTCACGCCCTCGCCGCCCAGGGTGGAGAACGAAAGGGCGTCGAAGCTCGCGGTGCCGTCGGCCTTCACCTTGAGGTCGGTCTGGATGACGGAGCCGTACTTGACCCAGTTGCCGTCCTTGTCCTGCTTGGCGTTGTACAGGTCGAAGGTGAACTCCTCGCCCTCGGCAGCCATGGAGCCACCGTTGACGGTCTTCTCGACCTTGATGGTCGCGTCGCCCTTAGCGTCGTAGGTGTTGGTGAACTTGGCCGCGGTGTCAGCGTCGGACTCGCCGTACTTGACCGTGGCGGTCAGGGTGCGGTCGGCGTTCTCGGTGACGGTGACGGTCACCTTGACGTCGCCGGAGGCGGTCCAACCCTTGTCGTTGTGGCCGTCCTCGGTCACGACGTACTCGTAGGTTCCGGCCTTATCGAAGCTGAGCTCCTTGAAAGACTTGGTGCCGCCGTCCTCAACGCCGGTGACGCTATCGACCGTCTGGTCGTCCTTCTTGAGGGTGAAGTCGAAGGTCTCGCCCTCAACGGCCTCGGTGCCGCCGACGACGGTCTTGTTGACGTCGATGGTGGCCTTCGTGGTGGTGGCGTAGGTGTTGTTGACCACGAGGTCGTACTCGCCCGTGGTACCGGCGGTGATGGTCTCCTTCTTGTCGCCGTAGGTCACGCTGGTGACGGAGAGGTTGCCGTTCTTGTCTGCCTCGACCTTCACGTAGACCTTCTGGTCGGACGCGTTGGTCCAACCCTCGCCGAGCTGCGACGTCTCGTGGACGTTGTACTCGTAGGTGCCGGCCTTGTCGTAGGTCTGGGCATCGAAGGACGCGGTGTGGTGCTTGGAGTCGACGGTGGTCTCAGCGAGCTTGTTGCCCTTGGAATCCTGCAGCTCGAAGGTGAACTTCTCGTTGTCGCGGATGTCGTCCTTGCCGTTGACCGTCTTGGTCACGCCGAGCTTCGCGGAAACGGAGCTGGAGTAGGTGTTGTCGAAGGTCGCGGCGTCCTTCTGGTCGTTGTCGTAGGCAACGGCGGCGCTCAGGGTGCCGTCGTTGTTGTCCGTGACGGTGACGGTGACCTTCTGGTCGGCAGCCTTGGTCCAGGCGTCGCTCAGGGTAGACGTCTCGGAAATGACGTAGGTGTGGGTGCCAACCTCATCGAAGGTGTACTCAAGGGCATCGAAGCTCTTAGCAGCCTCGCCGGCCTTGACGGAGACGGTGTCGAGCGCGTCGCCCGTCTTGTCGCCGTTCTCGTCGGTCTCGAAGAGGCCGAAGGTGAACTCCTGGTCCGGGGTCAGCGTGCCCTGGTTGACGGTCTTCTTGACGGAGACGGTCGCAGAGCCGGTGGCCTCATAGGTGTCGTCGAAGCCGGCGGCGCCCTGTGCGGTGTTGTTGTACGCAACCTCGGCAGTCAGGCCGCCCTTGCCGTTGTCGGTCACGGTCACCGTGGCCTTGACGTCGGACGCGGCGGTCCAACCCTTGCCGTCGTGGCCGGTCTCCTTCACAACATAGTAATAAGTGCCCGCCTCGGTGTACTTAACGTTCTCGAAGCTGGCAACCTTGCCGGCCTCGGTCTCGACGGTGCCGAGCTTGTTGCCCTCGGCGTTGCCGTCCTCGTCGGCCTTGTAGAGATCGAAGGTGAACTTCTCGCCCTTCTTGGCCTCGGTGCCGCCGTTGACCGTCTTGTAGACGGAGATGGTGGCCTCGCCGGAGCTGGCGTAGGTGTTGGTGAAGAGAGCCGCGGTCCCCTTCTCGTTGGCGTTGCTGTAGGTAACCTTGGTGCTGATGGAGCGATCGGCAGCCTGGACAACCTCAACCGTAACGTTGACGTCAGCGGCCGCGGTCCAACCGTCGGTCCTGTGGCCAACCTCGTGGATCACGTAGTTGAAGGTCTTGCCCGCGTCATCGAGGCTGTACTCGAGGGCGTCGAAGCTGGCGGTGCCGTCGGCCTTGACGGAGACGGTGTTGCCGATCTGGATGCCCGCGGTGACGTTGCCCTGGGCATCGACAGTGTAGCCGTCGGCCTCGTAGAGCGAGAACTCGAAGGACTCGTCCTTGGTCGCGTCGGTGCCGCCGACGACCTTCTTGTTGACGAAGAGGTTCGCGTAGGCGGTGTCGGTATAGGTGTTGTCGAACTTCGCGGCGTCATCGCCGTTGGAGTAATCAACGGAGGCAACGAGTTTCTTGTTGGTCGCGTCGCGGGTCACCGTGACGGTCACCTCGACGTCGCCGGCCTTAGTCCAGTGGTCGCCGTCGAGGGTCGAGGACTCGGTGATGACATAGTAGCTGGTGCCGACCTTGTCGAAATCGATGGCGCTGAAGCTGGCCTTGCCGTCGGTGGACTTGCTGCCGTCGACGGTGACGGTCTGGAGAGCGTCGCCCTCCTTCTCGCCGGACTCGTTGGCCTTATAAAGCTGGAACTCGAACTTCTCGTCAGAGTTGATCGAGCCGCCGTTGACGGTCTTCTGAACCTCAAGGCTCGCGGAGGTGGGGGCGTAGGTGTTGTCGAACGCGGCAGCGTTGGTGCCGTTGCTGTACTCAACTGTGACGTCGAGCGTACCGTCGCCGTTGTCCTTGGCGGTCACGGTGGCGGTCACGTCGGACGCGGCGAACCAGGCATCGGAATCGTGACCGACCTCGTGGACGGTGTAGGTCCAGGTTCCCTCACCCGTGATCTCGAGGTTCTTGAAGCTGGCCTTGTTGCCGGCCTCGGTCTCGACGGCGTCGACGACCTTCTTCTGGGAATCGAGCAGCTGGAAGGTGAACTTCTCGCCCTTCTTGGCCTCGGTGCCGCCGTTGACGGTCTTGTAGACGTCGATGGTGGCGTTGCCCTTGGTGGCGTAGGTGTTGGTGAACGTGGCGGCGCCATCACCACGGCCATAGGTGACCGTGGCAGAAATGGAGCGGTCGGCGTTCTCGGTGACCTTAACGGTCGCCGTGGTCTCGGCCTGGGCCGTCCAGCCCTTGTCGTTGTGGCCGGTCTCACGGACGGTGTACTCGTAGGTCTTGCCCGCGTCGGCGGTCGTGTAGGTCACGCCCTCGAACGTAACGGTCTCGCCGGCCTTGGCCTTAACGGTGGAGACAACCTCGTTGTCGGCGTTGACGAGCTCGAAAGTAAACACCTCATCCTTGACGGCCTCGGTGCCGCCCACGACGGTCTTGCTCACCTTGATGTCGGCGGAGCCGGTCGTGGCGTAGGTGTTGTCGAACGCGGCGTACGTGGCCGTGTCGCCCGTGGAGTACTTAACGGTGACGGGCAGCTTGCCGTCAGAGCCGCGGGTGCCGACGGTCACCGTGGCGGTGACGTCGTTGGCCTTGGTCCAGTGCGTCGTATCGAGGTTGGAAACCTCAGAGATGGTGTAGGTGTAGGTCTTGCCCGCGTCGGCGTCGCCGAGGTCGACGGCAGCGAAGGAAGCCTTGCCGGAAGCGTCGGTGGTCACGTTCTGAAGCGCCGGGCCGCCGTCGGTGGACGTGGCGGAAAACTCGAAGGTCTCGCCATCCTTGGGGGCAGCGCCGTTAACGGTCTTCTCCAGGTTCAGCTGGAAGGAGCCGGTGGCCTCCTCGTAGGTGTCGTTGAACGCGGCGGCGTTGGTGCCGTTGCTGTACTCGACCTTGGTGGTCAGCGAGCCGTCACCGTTGTCCGTGGCGGTCACGGTAACGTTCACGTCGTCGGCCGCGGTCCAGCCGTTGCCGTTGTGACCGACCTCGTGGACGGTGTAGGTCTTGGTGCCGGCCTCGGTGATAGTGAGCTCCTGGAAGCTCTTGGTCTCACCGGTCTTGAGCGTGACGGTATCGAGCTTCGTGCCCGTGGTGCCCTCGCCCTCGTACAGGTCGAAGGTGAAGACCTCGTCGGGCTTGGCGGTGGCGCTGCCGTTGACGGTCTTATAGACGTCGATGGTGGCCTTGCCGGAGGTCGCGTACTTATTAGTAAAGAGTGCGGCGGAGCCGTCGGTCGTGGCGGTGGAGTACGTCACGGTGGTGCCAAGGGCACCGTTGCCGTTGTCCACAACCTTGACGGTGGCGGTCACGTCGCCCGCGAGCGTCCATCCGGAACCGCTCTGGCCGGTCTCGTGGATGGTGTACTTGAACTCCTTGCCGGCGTCGGCGAGCTTGTAGTTAACCGCGCTGAAGTCGACGGTCTGACCATCCTTGGCGGTAACGGTACCGAGCTTCGTGCCCGTGGTGCCCTCACCCTCGTAGAGCTCGAACTTGAACTCCTTGTCGGCAGTGGCATCGGTGCCTCCCGTGACCGTCTTGTGAGCGGACAGGGTGGCGGAACCGGTGGCTTTATAGGTGTTGGTAATCACACCGGCGTCGACGCCGGTGGTGGACTTGCTGTAGTAGACCGTGGCCTCGAGCTCGTCGTTGGCATTCTTGTCCACGACGATGGTGACCACGACGTCGCCGTTGTTCGACCAGCCGGAGCCGAGCTCGGAGGTCTCGGAGATCACGTAGTGGTACGTGCCCTCCTCCTTGAAGCTCAGCGCGCTGAACGAGGCGGTCTCGTTGTCCTTGGCGGTGACGGTCTCAACGGCGTCGCCGTCCTTGACCCAGTCCTCGCCAACCTGCTTGGCGGCGAAGAGCCCGAACGAATACTCCTCGCTCGAGGCCTTGCCGGTCACCGTCTTGTGGACCTTAGGGGTCGCGGTCGCGGCGGTGCTCTTCTTGTCGTAGGCGGTGATGCTCACGCCGGGGTACTTGTGGGTCTCGTCGGAGATCGTTCCCACAATCGGCGTGTGGCCAAGCTTAACCGCAGCGTCGTACGCGGCCTGGAAGTCGGCCTTGGCCTGCTCGGTCGCGGTCGCCGGATAGAACACCATGTAGGTGCCATCATAGGAGAGCTCGTAGCCGGCCGGGGCCTTGGTCTCCTTGACGAAGTAGATCGTACCGACCTTGAGCGGGTTGGCGGCGGTACCGAAGGTAACGACGCCCTTCTCGTTCGTAGTGGCAACCTGGGACTCGGTCAGCTCACCCGTGGTCTTATCGACCGTATAGAGAGTGAACTCGGCACCCTCGAGGCGCTTGTTCGTGTCTTCCTTAGCCACCTTGGTCACGGTCAGGCCATAGCTCACGGCCACGACGCCGGCATCGGCCTCCTGGACAATAACCTTGTTGCTGGTCTCGGTGTCTTTAGCGGTGATGCCGTTGAGGGAGCAGCTGTTGGAGACGGTGACCGTCTGGCCGATAGCACCGATGGGCGAGCACTCATAGGTCACCGTGAGCGCCTTGGCGTCGGGCACCGTGAGGGTGAGGACGGTCTTCTCCTGGCCGTCGACAACGGCGTTCTCAACGGTGACGGGGCAGCTGGACGTGATGTCGTTGCCGCTCGCGTCGACGACCTTGAGCGACCCGTTGGTGTAAGCAAGGGTCGAACTCATGGTGTCGGTGAGGGTGAGGATGTCGCTCTTGGAATCGAGGTCGAGCGCCTTCTCGTTCACCTTGATGGTGTACTTGACACGAGAGGAGTCGGCGGAGCTCTTCGCCATGGTCTTATCGAGAACTTTGTTCTCGATGGTGGTCGAACCGGAGCCGGCAGGGAACTTGGTGTCACCGGACTCGGCGGACGCGGTGTTGGTGTAGACCACGCTCTGGCCCGCAGGCACGTCGGACGCCTTGACGGCGGTCTGGTAGGTCATCTCCACGCGACCAACCCAGTGACCATCGGTGGCGACGCCAGACGTCGGAATCGCAAAGGAGACGACGCCGCTTTCCTCCGTCACCGTCGGAGACTGCGTGTAGTAACCGGAGTTGTTATAGCCGTTCAGCCCACCGTAGAGGTAGTACTTAGCGGAATCCTTGACGTAGGTCATGCCGGAGGGAAGCGTGTCCTTAATGGTAATTCCAGCGTTACCCAGGTCGGTGACGCCCTTGTCCCACTCTCCGTTGGTGTTTGCCACGACCTTCCAGCTGGTGACCCAGGCGCCGGTCGTGCCGTCGCCCCAGTCATAGTTCACGTCCCAGGAAGTAGTTCCGTTGCTCTTATACACAGGCGGCACACCGTCGATGGAGTAGCTCGCCTCGGCGGAACCCTTCTTTACGTTGTTCACGTACACGGTTGAAGTGTTGGTAAACCTGTCGCCCGTCGACGGAACGGCGCCGGTCTTCTGGGGCGCGGTCGTATAGGTAATGACGACGTCTTCCTTGCCCACGAGCCCGGCAACAGTGTCGGTCTTGAGGAAGGTGATGGTGCACGTGCTGGCGTTCTGGCTGATCTTGTAGTCAACACCCTCGCTAAGCGCCACATTACCCTTGGAAGTCTTCAGGACCACATCGCTGAAGACAAACGGGTTGAAACCATCGCTATAGGGAGACTTCGAGATGGTGTCCTCCCACTTGACGGTGGACACATCGGTCACGCTCGCCATGTTGGAGAAGTAGACGATGGAACTCCACTGGGCGGTCGCACCGTCGTCGCTCTTTTTCTCAAAGGTCTTCGACACGTAGATGCGCTCATCGGACGGGGTATAGGAGCCGTCGCCCTTGCCGGAAGGATACTTGTCGTCGCCCGGGGTCACGTCGACGGTGTTCTTCACCGGATCGGGGGAAGAGGTGTCCGTCATGGCGGTGTGGTACGTGACCGTGAGGCTCTGCTTGCCGATGCCGGAAGGCAGCGTGAAGGTGAGCGTCTTGCTGTTCGGGTCAACATCGCCGGACGCGATGGTCTTGCCGGACTCGTCGGTCACGACATACTGGGTGCCGGACTTGAAGGCGTGGCCGTCGCCGAGGGTGTCGGTGAAGGTGTAGCCACTCATGTCGGCCTTGAGGGTGCCGTTGTTGAGCTTAACGGTCCAAGTGATGTCGTCGTTGGTGCCGGAGGCCGACTTGCTCACCATGGAGTACTTGACCTTGGTGGGCCAAACCACAATCTCATCGTGCTTCTGCGGGTTCTCGGAACCCCAGCTCCAGGAGGCGGAGTTCTTGACGTTGTCGACTTCCTGGTTGTCCTTGAGGTCCTTGAGGGCGGAGTCCTTGATCTTTGTGGTGTAGGTAACGTAGTAGTCGCCCTGCGCGCGATCGCCGAGCGAGATGGTGGCAACCTGACCGTTGATGGTCACGGTCGGCTTCTCGCTCGTGGGGTTTCCATCCTTGTCACACATGGAGAAAGAGCCCTCGACGAAGGACAGGTTGTCGCCGATGGTGTCAGTGATAACAAGGTTCTTCGCGCCGGACGCGGAAGGCGAGACCTTGATGACCCAGGTGTAGGTGCCCTTCTCGGCGTCGTAGGCGCCGTTGTTGAGGGCCCACTTGGAACCGTCGACCTTCTCGTCCTTGGTGGGGATGGTGACCGTGGTGCCGGTGCCGGGGAAGATGATGGTCGTCTTCTCGCCGTCGCCCTGCTTCTGGTTGGCGATCTTGAATTCAAAGCTGAAGTTAGCGGACAGCTCGGAGATGTGCTGGCTCAGCCACTCCTCGGAGAGCTTGATGACGACCTTGTTGTTCTTGATCTCCCAGGTGCCGGCAGCCCTGTTGTTCGAGTCATAAAGCGTGGCAGCATCGCGATCTGCCACGGTGATTTCGCCCGGGATCTCGTAATAGACGTTCGGCTGGGCAAGCGTCGGGAGCTTGTTGGCGGCGAAGTCGACGTTGAACTTGCCGTACAGCGTGGTGTCCGCCGTGATGGCCTCGCCGTTGCAGGGCTTGGTGCCCGCGCTGTCGTAGGAGATGCTGACCGTAAGCGTGCCAGAGTTCTCGTCGATAAGGACCGGGTCGGCGTCGGGGTTGTACGCGCCGTCGGCATCGGCGAGCGCAATGCCCTCCTCGGCGCCGTTGACCTCACCATTGTCGGCGGCCGCGGCATCGTTGTTGAAAATGGAGGCAACGGGCTCGGCGGAGTTAGACTCGGACGCCCGCTCATCGTTGCCGGACGCGCCCTGATCGGCTACTTCGCCGTCAGACACACCATCTTCATCAGAGGAAAGGGGGGGGGTAACAGAATTCTCGTTGTACTCGGACTGCTCATCAGCAGCACCGGTCTGGCCGTTGTCCACAGGCTGGACCTCGGCCTCGTCGCTCTGGGCGTCGGCGTCGTCGCTGTTGTTCGGCGACTCCTCCAAAGCCTGTGTGAGCTGCTCTTGGGCAGCGTTTTCAGCCGCCTGAGCGTAGGCGGTTTGGACGGGCGAGGCGTACATCTGTGCGACCATCACGGCCGATAGCAGCACAGACAGCGCCTTTTTGCCCATCTCACCTCTAACTTTCACAGTCTCTCCCCTCGTTCAGGATGGTTAGACCACGTGCCTAGAACAGCATTCGGCGATTTTTCGCATAGCTGTCCTACCTACATATACGGACTCAATTTTGCCGTTATAGGGGAAGTGAATTCCCGAAACTCTAGCGCAGTCAATGAAATTTAGACCTACCGCTCTTGCCTTACCTTCCTAGTGTGATTCCGATGACCGACCCTTGCGGAGGCGCGCCATATCCCCTATGTTGAACAGCATCTTCTTCCCCCCCCCATGAATTCCGAAGGAATTCTGTAAGACAGCGGTTAGACTGCGGTTGAATTCGTAGTCCCAAACGCTTATAAACACACCTTTACACCGGCAGTTTTTTGAGTTTGTTTCTTCTTACCGTCATTCATCAGTTTGGCTTATTAATTTATATTGATTCGTTCCTCTAATTTTGTATTGCAATTTGAAGGGTCCCGGAGATGCGCCTTGTTATTCTTCAGAGTTCGCGCTTGCACCTGTCTCAGGTGACCAATACTCCTGGCATATGCTCCACAGTTTCGCCACATACCTAAACTCCATCCCTTTAATTTGCCATCCTCGCCAACAAGCAAATTACACCCAGGGGAAAAGATTACCAAATCGAAAGCCAACACCCAGAAAACAATGCCGGGCAACGGAAACGCCACCAAGAAATCTTCCGTCCATATCGGGCGCCCGCACGAACTCGCCAAGGACGCTCGCGTCATCACCTTCCGCCTTTTCTCCGCGATCGCCGACGCCTTTGAGTTCGTACGCAGCTGTGACAATTACGAGAAACCCCAAACACCCTCATGGATGTTTGGGGTTTCTCGATTTTACGAGCAGGCGGCGTTCTATGGGGTGGCAGGCACCTTACTTCTTGACCTTGCCGTTGCGCACGGCCCACTTGCGGCGCTCGGTCTCGTTCAGGATGCGCTTGCGCATGCGGATGGACTGCGGCGTGATCTCCACGAGCTCGTCGTCCATGATGTACTCGAGCGCTTCCTCGAGCGAGAAGGTCTTGGGCGGGGTGAGCTGCACCGCGATGTCGGCGGTGGAGCTGCGCTGGTTGCCCAGGGACTTGGTGCGCGCGATGTTGACGACCATGTCGCCGGGCTTGGAGCGCTCGCCCACGAGCATGCCCTCGTAGCACTCGTCGCCGGGGCCGACGAAGAGCTGGCCGCGCTCCTGGAGCGTGCCGAGCGCGTAGGCGACGGCCTTCTCGGTGCTCATGGAGATCATGGCGCCGTTCTGGCGGACGCCGATCTCGCCGGCGTAGGGGCCATACTCGAGGAAGGTGTGGTAGAAGACGCCCTCGCCGTGGGTCACGTTGAGGATGCGGTTCTTGAGGCCCATGATGCCGCGGGTCGGGATCTTGAACTCGAGGTGGGTCTGGGTGGTGCCGGTCTCCATGCTGCTCATGGTGCCGCCGGCGTTGCCGAAGACCTCGATGACCTTGCCGGAGTACTCGCCCGGGCACTCGACGACCGCCTGCTCGACGGGCTCGACGGTGTTGCCGTGCTCATCTTTCTTGAAGAGGACGCGCGGGCGGCCGACCTGGAACTCGAAGCCCTCGCGGCGCATGGTCTCCATGAGGACCGAGAGGTGCAGGATGCCGCGCCCGGAGACCTCGATGCCCGTCTTGTCCGGGAGCTCCTCGATCTTCATGGTCACGTTGTTCTCGCGCTCCTGGAAGAGGCGCTCCTTGAGCTGGCGGCCGCCGACGATGTCGCCCTCGCGGCCGACGAGCGGGGAGGTGGAGGGCTCGAAGACGATGCCCAGGGTCGGCGGGTCGATCTCGATCGGCTCGAGCTCGACGGGGTTCTCAGGGTCGGTGTAGACGTCGCCGATGTCGGTGGAGTCGACGCCCACGACGGCGGCGATGTCGCCGGCCACAGCCTCGGAGCACTCCTTGCGGCCCAGGTAGTCGAAGGTAAAGAGCTGCTTGACCTGGCTCATGGCGCGCGAGCCATCGTTCTTGACGACGAGGATCTTGTCGCCGTCGTGGATGGTGCCGGAGTAGATGCGGCCGATGCCGATGCGGCCCACGTACTCGGAGTGATCGATGGTCACGCACTGCAGCGCGAGCGGGCCGTCGGGGTCCACGTCGGGCGCCGGCAGGTCGTCGACGATCATGTCGAGCAGCGGGAACATGTTGTCGTTGTCGTCAGCGGGGTCAAGGCGGGCAAAGCCGTTGACAGCGGAAGCGTAGATGACGTGCTCCATAGCGAACTCGAGCTGCTCGTCGTCGGCGCCGAGGTCGGCCATGAGGTCGAGGCAGTCGTTATAGGCCTTCTCGGGGTCGGAGCCCGGCTTGTCGATCTTGTTCACGACGATCATGACCGAGAGGCCGGCCGCGATGGCGTGCGAGAGCACGAAGCGGGTCTGAGGCATCGGGCCCTCGGCGGCGTCGCAGAGGAGAAGGGCGCCGTCGGCCATGCGGAGCACGCGCTCGACCTCGCCGCCGAAGTCGGCGTGGCCCGGGGTGTCGATGACGTTGATCTTGACGTCCTTGTACTCGATGGAGATGTTCTTCGCCAGGATGGTGATGCCGCGCTCGCGCTCCTGGTCATTGGAGTCGAGCACGCGCTCCTCGACCTGCTGGTTCGCGCGGAAGGCGTCGGTGGCCTTGAGCAGCTCGTCGACGAGCGTGGTCTTGCCATGGTCGACGTGCGCGATGATGGCGATGTTCCTGATGTTCTCCTGGCGCATATGTCCCTCTCGATGTCTTTATGCCTCTTTTTTCGGCAACTGGGGGATTATACAGCGCGAACGGCAGTGAGAAGGGCTCACAGGCCCCTCCTCACGGCTTCTCCAGCGCTCTTGTAGGGCAACGGGCGCGGACTCGCTGCCGCCCGTTAACCGAGCAGCGGCTCGACCTCCCCGGCGGGCTCGGGCGCGGTCCACCCGAAGGTGTCCTCGTCCCCCGTGACGTCGACGAGCGAGAAGGCCGAGTAGCTGCGGTAGCCGCGCTCGCCGAACTCGAGGATGACGGCGTCCTGGTAGGCGCCGGCCTCGTCGGCGATGGCGCCGCGGTAGGCGAGCGCCGCGCGAACGACCTCAGGGCCCGCCTCGGCGGCCTTCTTGTGAGCACCCTCGAGGCACTCCTCGGCGCCGTCCTCGGCAAACTCGAAGCTCGCGACCTCGCCGGACTCGTCGCCGAGGGCAAGAAGCACATGCAGCTCCTCGCCGACGGCGAGCACATCGAGCGCCTTGCCCAGAAGCGCGCTCGCCAGCTGGTCGGTCTTCTCGGAGACGCCCTCGCGGAGCTCGTCGTTGTTCGCCACTGCCAATCCCTTCCTCGGTGTTTCTTTCCAGCATCCTACCGCAAGGCGGCTACTCGCCGGCAAACGCTGCCCAGTTCGTCTTTTCCGGATCGGCCAGCTTATGGCGAATCGTATAAAGCCTGACCTCCTCCTCATCATCCCTGACAGCGTAGAACATGAGGTAATTCCCAACAGGCGTTGCCCTCATTTCGATCCCAGAGAGTTTCGACACCTCCTCCTTCACGGGGCACATCCTCGGAAATTCCGCCAACAGATGCATCGCCCCCTCAATGTCTCTCAATAGCCGGGCCGCGGCTTTGCCGGAAGGGTCGCAGCCGTTCATGAAGTCGAGCGCATCGTTCAGGCATCCCTCGAAGCCGGGAACGGCAGAAACTTTAAAGGCCATAACGCACCTTCATCCGATCAATCATCTCGAAGGCATCGAAGGACTCGCCGTTCTCATACTCACGCTGCGCCTCGCGGAGCTCCGCCACCGTCTCCTCGAGCTCTCGCTTGCGCGCCGCGCGGGCGGCCTCGACCTCGCGGACAACCTTGTCGTAGCGCTGGAAGGTCTCCATACTCATGATGGCCATGTCGCCATAGCCGTTCTTGGTCACGTAGATCGGCTCGTCGAGCTCGTGGCATTTCTCGGAGATGGCTGCGGTGTTCTTCAGCTCTTTAATCGGCACGATGGTCATGTCAGCCCCTTTCCTGGCCATAATAGTGGCCAAATCATATCACGCCACTATAAAGAAAAACCGCCGGGCTAAACGGCTCCGGCGGCGTCAAATCCTATGGTGGAGACTATGGGGTTCGAACCCACGACCTCAGGCTTGCAAAGCCCGCGCTCTCCCAGCTGAGCTAAGTCCCCAACTGCGCGGTCATCTTTTAAAAAGAATAACCGCCCCAGCGGCGACTCGGCTAACGCTGGGGCGGCTATTGCCAAGAAAAAAGATGGTGGGCCTGACAAGGTTCGAACTTGTGACCTCCCGGTTATCAGCCGGACGCTCTGACCAACTGAGCTACAGGCCCAACGCGAGAAGATATATTACGCGGCACCCCCACACCCGTCAACTACTTTTTTGAAAAAAATCGAGCGACTTTTTCGGGCGCCCTTGCGCGGCCCCCTCGGACGGGTACGATTACGCAGCATAGAACCCAAGTACTAAGGACTCAGCTTTGCCATTCAAGGACATGGACATCAAGACCATCGCCATGGGGGCGGGCCCCATCCCCTCCTTCGTCGTGCTCGAGCAGCGCGAGGGCGAGAAGCCCTCCGACGAGGCCGACGGCGCGCCGGCAAAGAAGCGCCGGCGCGTGCCCATCCGCATCGGGTCGGTCGAGGCGGCCGCCATCAGCATGGGCGTCGAGAAGAGCCGAGAGCGACGCCCCATGACCCACGACCTCCTCAAGTCGACGCTCGACGCCCTCGGCGCCGAGCTCCTCTCCGTCAGGATCACCAAGGTCTCGGGCACCACGTTCTACGCCCAGCTCGTCCTGCGCGCCGCCGACGGCGCCGAGACGCTCGTCGACGCCCGCCCCTCCGACGCCATCGCGCTCGCCGTCCGCTGCGGCGTGAAGATTCTCGCCGACGAGGACGTCATCCGCACCGCTTCGATGTTCGACTTCAAGGGGGTCAAGGAGGCTGAGCAGGCGGCGGAGATGGCCGACTTCCATGAGTTCGTCGAGCACCTCTCGCCCGAGGACTTCGAGTAGCGCTCAGGGCGCGCCGAGCTGGCCCATGCCCAATAACAAAGGGGTCCCGCACCGATGCCGGCGCGGGACCCCTCTTTCATGCCCTGCGGGCCTCCAGAGGCCCCTTAATCGTCGAGAAGGTCCTCATCGACCTCGTCGCCGTCACCGAGGTCGACGGGCTCGTCAGCGTCCGCGTTGGCGCCTGCGGAGGCCAGGTCGATCTTGTCCTGCCCCTCGCCCTCGGCTGCCTTCTTCGCCGCGGCCATGCGCGCGATGGCGACCACGGCGTCGCCGTCGGCCAGGTTCATGACCCTCACGCCCTGGGTCGAGCGGCCGAGCAGGCTCACATCCTTGGACTTCACGCGGATGACGACGCCGTCGTTGGACATGATCATCAGCTCATGCTGCGGCCCCACGATGCGGCAGGCCACGAGCTGGCCCTTCTTCTCGGTCATCGTGATGGTGAAGACGCCCTGGCCGCCGCGCTTGTGCTCCGGGTACTCCGAGACGGGCGTGCGCTTGCCGTAGCCCTTCTCGGTGATGACGAAGAGGTCGCCGTTGCCGTTGGTGATCTCCATGCCGAGCATCTTCGCGCCGTCCTTGAGCGTGATGCCGCGGACGCCGGAAGTGTCGCGGCCCATCGGGCGGACGTCCTCCTCGGGGAACATGATCGCCTTGCCATCCTTGGAGACGAGGATGACCTTCTCGCCCTCCTTCACGCGGCGCACGTTGACGAGCTCGTCGCCGTCGCGCAGATTGATGGCGATGATGCCGTCGCGGCGCGTGCGGTCGTAGGCGCTCATCGCGGTCTTCTTCACGGTGCCGTTGGCCGTGGCGAACATCAGGTACTCGTCCTCGGGGAAGTCGCGACAGGTGATGACGGCCGTGGCGTGCTCGCCCTCGGCGAAGGGCACGAGGTTGACCAGGGCGGTTCCGCGTGCGGTGCGCTGGCCGATGGGCAGCTCGTGGACCTTCAGGCGGTAGACCTTGCCCTTGTTCGAGAAGAAGAGCACGTAGTCGTGGGTGCTCGCGACGAAGAGCCCCTCGACGAAGTCCTCGTCCTTGAGGTTGACGCCCTGGACGCCCTTGCCGCCGCGCTTCTGGGCGCGGTAGGTGTCCACCGGGGTGCGTTTGACGTAGCCGGCGTGCGTGCACGTGACGACCATGTCCTCCTCGGCGATGAGGTCCTCGACGTTGAGGTTCTTGGTGCCCTGCCGCGAGATCTCGGTGCGGCGCTTGTCCGCGAACTTGCGGGAGATCTCGCGCATCTCGTCCTTGATGACGCCGAGGATCTTCATCGGGTTGGCGAGAAGGTCCTCGTAGTAGGCGATCGCGCGGCGCAGGCCCGCGAGCTCCTCCTCGATCTGGTCTCGCGAGAGGCCGGTCAGGCGGCGCAGGCGCATCTCGAGGATGGCCTGGGTCTGCTCGGGCGAGAAGCCGAAGCGCTCGATCAGGCGCTCGCTCGCCTCGGTGTCGGTGCGGCTGCCGCGGATGATGCTGATGACCTCGTCGATGTGGTCGAGCGCGAGGAGATAGCCCTCGAGGATATGGGCGCGGGCCTGGGCCTTCTTGAGGTCGAAGCGGGTGCGGCGGGTCACGACGTCGACCTGGTGGTCGATGTAGTGCTGCAGCATCTC
The DNA here is from genome assembly GCA_030530145.1 of Coriobacteriia bacterium. Lineage (GTDB taxonomy): Bacteria > Actinomycetota > Coriobacteriia > Coriobacteriales > Atopobiaceae > Paratractidigestivibacter. The sequence goes on from JAUMVN010000003.1 coordinate 120,113, forward strand.
GCGCAGCGACAGGAGCTTGGGCACGCCGCCCACGAGCGCCAGGTTGATCACTCCGAAGGTGGTCTGGAGCTGGGTGAACTTGTACAGGTTGTTGAGGACGACCTGCGGGATCACGTCCTTCTTGAGCTCGATGACCAGGCGGATGCCCTTCTGGTTGGACTCGTCGCGCATGTCCGAGACGCCCTCGATGCGCTTCTCGTTGACGAGCTGCGCGATCTTCTCCTGGAGGTTGCCCTTGTTCACCTGGTAGGGCATCTCGGTGAAGACGATGCGGGAGCGGCCGGTCTTGGTCGTCTCGACGTGCGCCTTGGCGCGCACGGTGATGGATCCGCGGCCGGTCTCGTAGGCCTCGCGGATGCCGTCGGTGCCCATGATCACCGCGCCCGTGGGGAAGTCCGGGCCGGGGAGAACCTCCATGAGCTGCTCGGTCGTCGCCTCGGGGTTGTCGATGAGCATGCAGGTGGCCTCGATGGCCTCGCCGAGGTTGTGCGGCGGGATGTTCGTGGCCATGCCGACGGCGATGCCCCCGCAGCCGTTGACGAGCAGGTTCGGGAAGCGCGCGGGCAGGACCTGCGGCTCCGCGAGGGACTCGTCGTAGTTGGGCTGCCAGTCCACGGTGTCCTTCTGCAGGTCGCGCAGGAGCTCCATGGCGGGCTTGGCCAGGCGGGACTCGGTGTATCGCATGGCGGCCGCGGAGTCGCCGTCGATGTTGCCGAAGTTGCCGTGGCCGTCGATGAGCGGCGTGCGCATGGAGAACCACTGGGCCAGGCGGACCATGGTGTCGTAGACGGCGGAGTCTCCGTGCGGGTGGTACTTGCCGATGACTTCGCCGACCGTCCAGGCGGACTTCTTGTGCGGGCGGTTCGGGAAGATACCCGACTCGTTCATGGCGTAGAGGATGCGGCGGTGAACCGGCTTCAGGCCGTCACGGACGTCCGGCAGGGCGCGGGCCGTGATGACCGACATCGAGTACTCGATGAAGGACTGGCGCATCTCGTGGCCGAACTCCTTGAGCTGGAGGGCCCCGCCGTGCTCGTCGGTCTCGCCGGAGTCGACGCCGGTGCCGGCGTTGCCGAACTCCTCCTCGAGCTCGCCGTCGTCATCGTCCTCGGCGTCCTCGCCAGCCTCGGTCTCGTCGTAGACGTCCTCGCCCTCGTCGGAGGCCTGGGCGCGGTCGAGCAGCCGCCGCAGGTCCTCGGGCAGCGACTCCTCGCCGGTCCCCTCGTTGTTGTTGATGTCGTCTGCCACGTACGGCCTTTCTCTAAACGGCTGACAAGCCCGTCAACCGGCTATCGTTCATCTCAAATACCGACCAAACCCCGGTCACTCAGCTCGTATTTCCCAATAGCCTTGCGGGGTTTCCCTGGTGCCCCAGATCGGTGGGAACGCGAGGGCGCCGCGTACTGAGGTACGCAAGTCCTCGGGTTCGCGCCGAGATGGGGTGCCAGGGGAAGCCGGAGGGCGTCACAAGCTAGGCATCCAAAAACCGCGCGTCGTGCGCATGCCGCTCGATGTACTCGCGGCGATACTCCACTTGGTTGCCCATAAGCTCCCGCACGGCCTTCTCGGCCATGGCCGCGTCGTCGATGGTCACGCGCTGCAGGATGCGGGTGCGCGGGTCCATGGTGGTCGACGCCAGCTGCTTGGGGTCCATCTCGCCGAGGCCCTTGTAGCGCTGGACGGTGTAGGGACGCTTCTTTTTCTTGGCCTTGCCGTTGGACATCTCGCCGGCGCCCTCGGGGTCGTCGTCATCGTCGTCGGAGGCGAACCCGAGCTCGCGGATCTTGCGCTTCAAGATCTCCTCCTCGGGCTCCTTGCCGTTGGGGTAGACGTAATAGATCTTCTTGCGGACCTTGATGCCGAAGATCGGCGGGCAAGCGGCGTACACGTAGCCCGCGTCGATGAGCGGGCGCATGTACTTGTAGAAGAACGTGAGCAGCAGGATGCGGATGTGGGCGCCGTCGACGTCGGCGTCCGTCATGATGATGATCTTGTGGTAGCGGGCCTTGGAGAGGTCGAAATCGCCCATGTCGCCGCCGGAGCCGGTGACGCCGGTGCCCACCGCGGTGATGAGCGACTGGATCGTGTCGGACGAGAAGGCGCGGTGGTCGCCCACGCGCTCGACGTTCAGGATCTTTCCGCGCAGGGGCAGGATCGCCTGGATGTCTCGGCGGCGGCCGTCCTTGGCCGAGCCGCCTGCCGAGTCGCCCTCGACGATGAAGAGCTCGGTGAGCTCGGCGTCGCGGCAGGAGCAGTCGGCGAGCTTGCCGGGAAGGTGCGCGGTCTCGAGCAGGGACTTGCGGCGGGTGGCCTCGCGGGCCTTCGACGCGGCGGCGCGGGCCTTGGAGGCCTGCAGGGCCTTGCTCACGATGGCGCGGGCGGGCTTCGGGTGCTCCTCGAGGTACTCGGCGAGGCCTTCGGAGACGACCTTCATCACGAGCGGGCGGATGAAGGAGCTGCCGAGCTTGGCCTTGGTCTGGCCCTCGAACTGCGGGTCGCCGAGCTTGACGGAGATGACGGCGGTCAGGCCCTCGCGGATGTCGTTGCCGGTGAGGTTGGCCTCCTTCTCCTTAAGAAGCCCCTGCTTGCGGGCGTAGTCGTTGATCACGCGGGTAAGGGCCGTGCGGAAGCCCTCCATGTGCATGCCGCCGTCGGGGGTGTAGATGTTGTTCGCGAAGCTCATGACGTGCTCGGCGTAGGAGGTGTTCCACTGGATGGCGACCTCGACCTCGGCGCGCTTGGCCGCGTCGTCGGTGCTGTTCTCGCCCTCGAGGTAGATGGGCTCCTTGAGGCCGTCGTTGACCTCCTCGCCCTGGTTCAGGAACTTGACGAAGTCGATGATGCCGCCCTGGTAGCAGAACTCCTCGACGCGCGGGGTGCTCTCTCGCTCGTCGGTGAGCACGATGGTGAGGCCGCGGTTAAGGAACGCCATCTCCTGCAGGCGGTTGTGCAGCGTGTCGTAGTCGTAGACGGTCGTCTCGAAGATCTGGTCGTCGGGCCAGAACGTGATGGTCGTGCCCGTGGTGTCCGAGGTGCCGACGACCTGCATCTTCTGGGTCGTCTTGCCGCGCTCGAAGCGCATCTCGTAGACGTTGCCGTCGCGGCGGACCTGGGCGATCATCTTCTTCGAGAGGGCGTTGACGACCGAGGAGCCGACGCCGTGCAGGCCGCCGGAGACCTTATAGGCCGCGTTGTCGAACTTGCCGCCGGCGTGCAGGATGGTGAGGACGACCTCGAGGGTCGGGATCTTCTTCACGGGGTGCAGGTCGACGGGGATGCCGCGGCCGTTGTCGACGACCGTCACGGAGTTGTCCGCGTGGACGGTCACGAGGATCTTCGTGCAGAAGCCGGCAAGGGCCTCGTCGACGGAGTTGTCGACGATCTCCCACACGAGGTGGTGCAGGCCGGACGCGCTCGTCGAGCCGATGTACATGCCCGGGCGCTTGCGCACGGGGTCGAGGCCCTCGAGGATCTTGATCTCGTTGCCGTCGTACTGCGCTTCGGTTTCTTCCACGCGCATGTCCTTCCTGGGGCGCGCAGGCCCCCACGCGTTCGTTTTCGGTGTCGGTCTGAATGTTCGGGATGCATTCAAATAGATATGTAGATGATTGATGATACCGCATCAGAGGCCCTCACAGCCCCTCTCAGCGGTTATCTATCATTTTTGCTTGATTCGTACTTCTGGCGTCGCAAAGAAGCGCTCATGGCCTTATAGGCCTTCTCGCGGATCGACTCGGGCTGCGAGGCCACCGCCGCGCGCACCCGCGCCCGCTCCTCGTCGGTGAGCTCGGGCAGGGCGGGCGCGGGCGCCGGCGCCGCCTTTCTCGCCGGCACGTCTTTCTTCTTCGGCGGGCGGCGCGTCTTCTCGAAGCGGATGTCGGAGAACTCGAACCCCTCCATGGCCAGGCGCGCGAGGTAGACCTCGCGGTTTGCCCGAAAGTCGGCGGCGCGGGGCGCCGTGTCCACGTAAATGCCCAGTATGGGGGCCTCGCCCGCCCGGCGCGGCTTGCGGATGTAGATTCCGCAGGTGTGCTCGCGCTCGACAGGGCCGCACAGGCGGTGCCAGGCGCGCGCGGCGCGGCGCCCGAGGCTCATCTTCGCCGTCGCCTCGGGCGTGTCGAGAAGCCCTTGGAGCGCCTGGCCCACCGAGGAGATGTTGGAGAATTCGTCCACCTGCGTCATCCGTAGCTCACCACCTTCGCGCCGGAGAGGACCCCGTCCGAGAAGTACCCGAGGTTGGTCGTCGTGATGACCGCCTGCGTGTCGGCCAAAAGCATCGCCACCACGGCCTCGCGGCGCCGCTCGTCGAGCTCGCTCATCACGTCGTCGAGCAGCAGCAGGGGCCGCGACCCCACGACCTCCTCGGCGAGAAGCGCCTCGGCCATCTTGAGCGCGAGGACGCAGGAGCGCTGCTGCCCCTGGCTCGCGAAGGCGCGGGCGTCGCGGCCGTCCACGGTGAAGGCCACGTCGTCGCGGTGCGGGCCCACGGTCGTCTGCTGGCGCCGCAGGTCGTCGGCGCGGGCCTCGGCGAGCCGCTCCGAGAAGAGGCGCGCAAGGTCGTCTCTTCCCATGGACTCGACGCCGTCCCCGAGGGTGGACACGTACGCGCAGCCCATGGGCTCGCCGGCCGATATCTTTCCGTAGCACTCCGACACCTTCGGGGCGAGGCGCGAGAAGAGCCGCAGGCGCGAGTAGAGGAGCGCCGCGCCGCCCGCGGCCACGCTCGCGTCCCACGCGTCGAGAAGGCCGGGGTCGGGCGCGTCCTCCTTGAGGAGGCGGTTTCTCTGCTCGACGGCGCGCGTGTAGGCGGCGAGCAGCCTCGAGTAGCCGGCCGCGGCCTGCCGCCCGAAGCCGTCGAGCTCGTCTCGGCGGCCGGAGGCCCCGCGCTTGACGAGCGCGAGGTCGTCGGGGGTAAAGAGCACGGACATGAGCGTGCCCGCGACGTCGGAGGACTGGACCTTCTTGCCGTTTCGGAAGAAGGCCCTCCTGCCCGGCGCCGCGTCGACGCGCACGTCCACGACGCGGCCGTCGCCCACGAGGCGCGCCTCGGCGCGGGCGCGGCCGGCCCCCTCGCGCACGAGCGCGGCGGGGGTCGGCCGCCTGAACGAGTAGCCGGCCGTGAGCATCTGGAGCGCCTCGACGGTGTTCGTCTTGCCCGAGGCGTTCGGGCCCACGAGCACGGTGGCCGCGGGCGAGAGCTCGATCTCGCGGCTCCGCGCGTTGCGGAAGTCGGTCAGCCGGATGTTCTGGACGAGGAGACCCACGCGCGCCCTAGAGGCGGACCGGCATGAGCAGGTACAGGTAGTTGATCGCGCCGTTGGACTTGAAGATGCCCGGCTGGTTCGAGCTCTGCAGCTCCAGGCGCAGGCGCTTGGAGCCGGCGACGGCGTTCATGCAGTCGAAGACGTAGTGGTAGTTGAGCGCGATGGAGAGGCTCTGGCCGTCGACGTCGGCGTCGATGATCTCGGAGGACTCCCCCTGCTCGGGCGAGCTCGCGGACAGGCGCACGAAGCGCGCGTCGGCGTCGATGTCGAAGCGCACCGAGGCGTTGGTGACGGCGATGACCGAGACGCGCTTGAGCGCGGCGGAGAGGGCCGCGACGTCGACCTCGACCGCGGTGCCGCAGGTCGCGGGGAGCAGCTGCTTGTAGTCGGGGAAGTTGCCCTCGATCTTGCGCGAGACGAACGTGGTCGTGCCGAAGTCGAAGACGACCTGGCTCTCGGCCACGCCGATGCGCACGCTCTCGGTCATCGAGGGCATGCTGAGGACGTCGTGGAACACGTTGCCGGCCACGATGGCGCGGAACGCCTCCCCGGCGGGGGCCTCGGTGGACGAGTCGCAGACCGCCAGGCGGAAGGAGTCGGTGGCCACGAGGCGGATGGTGTTGTCCTCGACGGTTAGCAGGATGCCCTGGAGGATGGCGCGCGAGGTCTCCTTCGAGGTGACCTTGTACACCTTGTCGACCATCGTGGCGAGAAGGTCGCTCGGCAGCTCGATCTCGCGCTGCGGGTTGACCGCGGGGAAGCCGGACCAGTCGGCGGGCGAGAGGGTGTTCAGGCGGAAGGAGGACTTGTCGCACGAGATGGAGATGGTCCTCTCGCCGCCGTCGAAGGTGACCGCGGCGTCCGGGAGCGTCTTCACGATGTTGGTGATGACCTTGCCGGAGACGACCGTCTCGCCCGGCTCCTCGACGTTGGCGGGGATGAGGTGGCGGATGGAGATGGTCAGGTTGTTGGTCTGGAACTCGAGGGTGCCCTCCGCGGCCTTGATGTAGATGCCCGAGAGGATGGGCAGGGTCGAGTTGGCTCCCATGCCCTTGGCAACCACCGACAGCGCTTTGAGGAGCGAGGACTGGCTTACGGTGAACTTCATCTTCGGGCCTTTCTATTTGTATTTATATATATCTAAAAGATTAGTAGTAATAATAGGGTCTGTTGAAAAGTAGATAAGAGGGCAAAAGGCGAGGTCAACTAACGTTTCTCTGAGGTTTTCTTCTCTTCGGCGTTTCGACCTTCGTGAACATCCGCCGTCTCCTCCCTTGAACTTTCAACATTCCCCCACGGTTTATCTATGTGTCATCGACGGCTTTTCGACCGCTTTTGAACCGGAGCCCTAGACGTTTTGGGTGATGTTCTCCCGCACGACCATGAGCTTCTCGCGGAAGGTGCGGTCCTCTTTGCGCCTGTCGTCGACCCAGCGGATGCTGTGGAGGACGGTGGCATGGCTGCGGCCGCCGAACTTCTTGCCGATGTCTGCCAGGGTCTGGTCGCAGAGGCCCTTGCAGAGCCAGATGGCCACGTGGCGCGGCTCCATAAGGTTCTTGCTGCGGCTGGACCCGATGAGGTCCGCGTGCCCGACGTCGTAGTACTTCTCGATGCCCTTCTGCACCTGCTCGATGGTCACGTGCTGTTCCCTGGTGGGCCAGACCTCGAGCGCGAGCTCGCCGATCTGGTCGCGGGTGAGCTCGCCTCCCGCCGCGCGCGCCCGGGCGCTCGCGATGAGGCAGCGCTGGCAGAACCCCTCGATGAGGCGGATGTTGTTTCCGGCCTTCTCGGCCATGAAGCGCTGGGAGTCCTCCGAGATGGGGGCCACCGACCCCTCGAGGTGCTCCCGGGCCGCGTCCTCGAGCGCCCGCTCGCAGAAGCTCTCGATCAGGTGGGTGCGGAGCTCATAGCTGGGCACCTGCACGGCCGCGGGGTAGCCACCGCCGATGCGGCTGGTCACGCGCTCGTCGAAGCCGTCCTTGCCCATGCCGAGCTCGGCGGGGGTGCGGTCCGCGGCGAGCACGATCCATTTGCCCGCCGCCCTCAGGGTGTTGAAGGTGTCGAAGAAGAAGTTGATGGTGCCCGTCTTGCCCAGGAGCTGCTGGATGTCGTCGATGATGAGCACGTCGATGTCGGCGTAGTGCTGGCGCAGCTCGTCGGCGGCCGAGCGGTTCTCGGAGCGCGAGGCGTTCACGTAGTCGGTGATGAAGCTCGACGCGTCCTTGTACACGCAGATGCGCGAGGGGTCGTTCTCGGCTATGTAGTTCTGGATGGCGCGCAGCAGGTGGGTTTTGCCGAGGCCGGACTTGCCGTAGATGAAGAGCAGGTCGTAGGCCTTGTTCACGCCGTCCGCCACCTGCATGGCGGAGTCGTAGGCTATGCGGTTCTCGTCGCCCACGACGAAGCGGTCGAAGGTGAGCTTGGAGTCGCCGGCGCCCACGTCCTCCACGAGTGGGTTCTCCGCCCTCCTGCGGCGATTCTCGCGCGCGACGCCCTCTGCGTCCTCCCTCCAGGGGTCCTCCTCGGCCGCCGGACGGGGCCGCGGCTGCTCCTGGGGGCGCGCCGGCGCCTCGGTCGCGGCCTTCCAGTCGCGCGCCTCGGCGCTCGACATGGACGAGACGTGCGGCTTCGGCGCGGCCGCGGCGCCGCCGAGCGAGGCCTCGAGCTTGACCGGCTCGAAGGCGGCCTGCTCGAGGACCGCCTCTATCTCGGCGACGTTGGCCGAGAGGCGCTTGAGCACGAGGCGCATCGGCGTCTGGACGCGCAGGACCCCGTCCTCGAGCGAGGTCGGGGTGCAGTTGCGCAGCATGGCGAGAAACGCCTCCGGCGCGCCGTTGCCGGCGAGCAGGTCGAGCGCGTCTTGCCACAGCGCGTCGGCGTCGGATTCCTGTGAGATGTCCATGCGCGTGTCCTTGCGATTGTCGAAAAGTGAACGCAAGTATAGAACATTGTTGAAAACTTAGGGAGACGGGCGTCGACGTGCGGCGCCCGCCCGTTAAGACGCGCCCGGCTCACCGAGTTTGGAAGCCTTCCGAACTCGGTGGGGTGCCGCGCTTGCGCCTAGACGAGTCCGCGGCCGACGGCGGTCAGGGTGTACTTCTGCCCCGACTTCGTCAGGTATCCCGCCGAGACGAGCTTCGAGAGCTCGCGCGACCACGTGGGCCCCGAGAAACCGAGCTGCTGGGTGAGCTCGGTGGGGCCGCAGCTCTCGTGCTGCGACAGGTAGTCGAGGGCCATCCTCCCGCGCTCGGAGACGCTCGGCATCGCCTGCGGCGCAGGTTGGGCGCCGGCCTGGGGATAGCCGGGCTGCTGGGGCTGCTGCTGGTATCCCTGCGGCCAGCCGGGCTGCTGGAAGGCCGGCTGGGCATAGGGCTGCACAACCCCAAACCCCACCACCACCCCCAACCCCCCAACAACAAAACC
>JAUMVN010000003.1:128809-186451 GCA_030530145.1 Coriobacteriia bacterium
TGCTGCCACGCCGGCTGCTGCCAGGCGCCCTGTTGATACGCGCCCGGGTAGGCGCCCGCGGAAGGGCCGGGGGCCGGCGCGCGCGATATGTCCATGGCCTCGGTGCTCGGCCGGATGGAGATGGTCACCACGGTCCCGCCGGCGATGTTGTCCTCTATGACCAGGCTTCCGCCCTTGTCCTCCATATATTGTTGCGCGTACGGCAGGCCGCTCCCCACGCCTCGGATGTATTGGCGCATCTCCTCGGTGGCGGACGAGGTCCCGTACTCGAGCGCGAGGTCCTTCTCCTGGATGCCGGGGCCCTGGTCGGAGAAGCGGATGGTGTTCCCGCCGTCGAGGATGGTGATCGTCGGGGACTGGAAGTACGCGTGGATGAAGTTCTCGACGATCTCGCGGATGACCATGAAGGGGATTTGGCCGCCCTGCTCGTGCGAGAGCTTGTTCACCGTGCCGGTGATCTCCTCGAGGTAGGAGCGGACATCCTTCGGCTCGACGACGACGACCCTCGGCGCCGCCGCCGCGTCGTCGTAGACGGCGATGCGCGCCGGGTTCGTGACCAGGGATTTCTCCTGGTCGCCGTCCGCGGCGCCTTCTTCGACCATCGGATAGAAATCGCGCGCCATGTCCCTCTCCCACCCCGCTTTCTCAACGGCTTTTCATCATTTGTAGAAAACTTTTCAGCCCGGATTCGATGTGAACGAAAGTTTTCAACAACGGATGAAAACCCGTAGATAACTCGTGCGCAAGGTGAATCCAAAGCCGAAAAAGCATAGCATCTTTCCGCAGGTTTCAGGCCGTTTGAAAGAAACCTTCCGGCTTTGAAAGGAAGGCGTGAAAAGCTTCCCGCGCCGCGCGCGTACTTCTTTTGCGTAGATATTTGACACTTTGCCGCGCCGACCTTTACAATCTTTGGGCTTATTGCCCTATAAAGACGTTTACACCCAACCGGGAGGAATAGCTATGAAGCGTACGTATCAGCCCAACAAGCGCAAGCGCGCCAAGACCCACGGTTTCCGCGCCCGTATGGCCACCAAGGGCGGCCGCAAGGTCCTCGCTCGCCGTCGTGCCAAGGGCCGCAAGAAGCTCACCGTCTAAATACAAAGATGGAGACCATCAAATCCAAGCGTGAATTTGAGAAGGTCTTCTCTTGCGGGAAGAGGCTCAACGACCCTCTCCTGCGCATTCGAATGGCTAAGCTCGACGAGGGCGACCCCGCAAGGGTCGCCTTCGTCGCGCCTAAGCGGCTGGGAAACGCCGTCTATCGGAATCGCTGCAAGAGGGTTCTGAGGGAAGCAGCGCGCGAGTGCGGCCTTCCCGTCGACGGGTACGACGTGATCCTCTTCTCGACCAAGGATACGCATGACAGCTCCCCTTCGAGTGTCGCGCGCTCTTTGAGAAGGCTCATCAAGAAGGCCGGCGCCTAAGGTGAGGGGCTCGAAGGGGCGAAGCATCGCCTCCAGGGTCCTTCTCGCCGGCGTCGGCTTCTATCAACGTCGGATATCCCCGCTCTTCGGGGCGAGGTGCATCTATTACCCCACGTGCTCCGAGTACGCCCGTCTCGCCATCTGCAAGTACGGGGCCCTCAAGGGCTCCCTGCTCGCCGTGCGCAGGATCCTTCGCTGTCACCCTCTCCACAACGGTGGGTACGACCCCGTCCCCTAGTTACTGACCACGGAGGAATCATGTGGGATTGGTTTATTAGCTTTCTGACCCAGGTGCTCGCGGGCATCCAGGGTTTCGTGGGCGATTGGGGCCTTGCCGTCATCGTCCTCACCATCATCATCCGCCTCATCCTGACGCCGCTTCAGACGAAGTCGGTCAAGTCGACCGCAGGCATGCAGGTCATGCAGCCGCGTATCCAGGAGATTCAGGAGAAGTACGCCGACGATCCCCAGCGGCTCCAGGAGGAGACCATGAAGGTCTACTCCGAGATGCACGTCAACCCGCTCATGGGCTGCCTGCCGCTGATCATCCAGATGCCGGTCTTCTTCGCTCTGTTCACCGTCATCAAGAACGTGCCGACCGACGCGTGCTTCTACAGCATCCTCCCGTCGATCTCGGATTCCGTGTCCGGTGTTCTCGCCGCCTCCGGCTTCGTCGCCGCGCTTCCGTACATCATCATGGACGTGCTCTTCGGCGTGCTCACCTTCGTCCCGATGATGCTCAACTCCCAGTCCGCTGCTCCCGAGATGAAGCAGCAGCAGATGGTCATGGGCGGCGTCATGTCCGTCATGATGCTCTGGTTCGGCTGGACCTGCCCGGCCGCCGTCCTGCTGTACTACGTGGCTTCCTCGCTTTGGCAGGTCGTGCAGCAGAAGCTCGTGACCCAGAAGGTCATGGAGAAGGCCAAGCGCGAGGCTGAGGAGAAGGCGAAGAACGCGCCGGTCGAGATCAACGTTGTTCGCAAGGAAAAGAAGCCTCGTCAGCACAAGAAGAACTAAAAACGCTGGTGTTTTCCTGCATTAAGTTTAATTACCTATGTAATTCGGAGGTTGGCATGGACAATGAGGAAATGACTGAGGAAACGACGGTCGCCGTCGATCAGTCCCTCGATGCTGGCGCTGCCGACGACGAGTTCGCTTCTATCCGCGAGCACTTCGAGGCTGGTGTGGCGCTCACCGACGAGGAGACCGATAAGGTCGCCGACGTCGCGGTCGAGCACCTTCGCAGCCTCCTCTCGTTCTTCGGCGAGAACAACTCCTCTATCGATGAGTACGACGGCGACAACGGAGAGCTTATTCTCGACGTCAACGGCGGCGATCTCGCTGTCCTCATCGGGAAGCACGGTCACACGCTTGATTCCTTGCAGATGGTGCTTACTTCCCTTATGAGCTCTACGCTCAAGTTCTACTATCCGATCACTGTGGATATCGAGAGCTATAAGAGCCGTAGGAAGAACAAGGTTCAGGGACTTGCTAGAAGTGCCGCCCAGCGCGCCCGCAAGCAAGGTCGCGTTGCTATGGCTCCTATGAACGCTTACGAGAGGCGCCTTGTTCACCTTGCCTTGGTCGACGACGACTCCGTCACCACTCATTCCGAGGGAGTCGACCCTAATCGTCGCGTGGTTATCACAGCTGTTCGATAAGCGTTTGATTCAGGTACTATCTAAGGAGAGGATTTGTCCTCTCCTTTTTTGTTGCCAATTCTTCGTGTGTCGAAAGTTTTTGTCAGGAGTCAGATATGGACCAGCATGAGATCGATGAGGCTGTTGATCAGCTTCTTGAGGAAACCCATTCAATGGGGTTGAAGTGCCCTGAGGATAGAGCTCGTAAGATGGTTCGTCATCTTGAGTTGGTTATTGAGAAGAACAAAGTCATGAACCTCACGAGAATCGTCACTCTGAGAGACGCTGTGACGCTTCATATTGTTGACTCCCTTGTCCCACTCCTGACAAAAGATTTCAACCCCTCAGAAGGGCTTAGGTTTGTTGACATTGGAACAGGTGCAGGATTTCCTGGTATTCCACTTGCCATTTTGACCGGGATGGACGGTACGTTCATCGATTCTGTAGGTAAGAAGATCGCTGCTGTAAATGAGTTTATTCAGGTGCTTGGTCTTGATAACTGTCGGGCAGTCTCGACGAGAGCAGAGATGCTTGCGATCGAAGAGCCGTCTGTTTATGACTACGTCTGTGCCCGTGCTGTTGCTCAGAGCAATGTTCTCATTGAATATGCGACCCCGCTTCTTAAGTATGGTGGTCAGTTGATACTTGAGAAGGCTAATCCAACTGCTGAGGAGCTTGATAATGCAAATTATGCTGCCCAGGTTTGCGGCCTTGTCCGAGTTTCACGTGAAACATTCGAATTGCCTAGGGATCTTGGACATCGTGAGGTGTTGATCTATGAGAAGGATCATGAGGCGAGAATTCAACTGCCGCGTCGAAATGGATTGGCTAAATCTGATCCATTGTTAGCTCATAAAGGTCATAAGTAAGATTCTCTAGCAGAGAATTGAATACGGCCAGTGTTTCACGTGAAACACTGGCCGTAGTATCTTTGACTCAATAATCTAGTCCCATAATCAAATAGTCAGTGTTCCACGTGAAACAAAGTAATAGATGGTTTCACGTGGAACATGACGTAAGATAGAGAAACTTCATTTGCTACATACAATAAGGAGTCGGAATTGAGCTTTAGAGACGTAAAGCGTGGTTTTCCGGATAGAGATACTCGTATTCTTGCTTGTATCAACCAAAAAGGCGGTGTTGGCAAGTCGACAACGGTTATCAACCTTTCTGCAAGCCTTTCGGAGCTTAAAAAGAAGGTCTTGATTATCGACTTTGACCCTCAAGGGAACGCATCATCGGGATTTGGTATTGAAAAAGAGGAACTAGAGCATGATATTTACGATGTTGTGCTCCAGGACTACCCGATAGAGGACATTATCCAGTCAACTGAATGTAAATCAGTGTATGTGGCTCCGGCTACCATCCAGCTTGCTGGCGCTGAAATTGAGTTGGTGTCTAAAATGTCCCGTGAAGGTTGCCTAAAGCGCGCACTGAAGCCTATTGAGGGTGAGTTTGACTACATAATCATCGATTGTCCGCCTTCGTTGGGGCTTCTTACTATTAACGCTTTGACTGCCGCCGATTCTCTGCTCATTCCAATTCAGTGCGAGTATTACGCGCTTGAGGGCGTAACTAAGCTCCTTGAGTCGATGAGGATGGTGCAAAAGAACATCAACCCTGACCTTGAAGTGTTCGGTGTTGTTCTCACGATGTTCGATACCCGTACTTCCCTCTCCAAGCAAGTGGAAGAGGAAGTTAGGAATTACTTCGGTCCGAAAGTCTTTAAGACGGTCATCCCGCGCAACATTAAGATTGCCGAAGCACCCTCATACGGGCAGCCGATCAATATCTACGCGCGTGTAAGTAAGGGAGCTCTTGCATACGGCAAGTTGGCAAAAGAGGTGACGAGGCGTGGCTAAGAAAGCGCTTGGAAAAGGACTTGGCTCGCTGATGGGAACTGCTGAGGCAGAGACCGCAGCATTCGACAGCGACTCAACGCTTCCGATCTCTAAAATAGTCCCGAATAAAGACCAGCCGAGAAAGCTCTTTAAAGAGAAAGAACTGTCTGAGCTCTCTGATTCTATTAAGCAGAACGGTGTTCTCCAGCCGCTTCTTGTAAGGAAAAAGGGTGCCCAGTACGAAATCGTCGCCGGTGAGCGTAGGTATCAGGCAGCAAAACTTGCTGGTCTCAAAGAAGTACCGGTCATCATCAAGGATATTGACGATGACGAGGTATTCAAGCTCGCGCTTATCGAGAACCTGCAGCGTTCAGATTTAAGCCCGCTTGAAGAAGCGAGGGGTTATAGGCAGCTGATTAAGGAGAGAGGCCTTACTCAAGATGAGACAGCGAAGCTCGTCTCTAAATCTCGTTCTGCTGTGACGAATACTCTCCGCCTTCTTGATTTACCCAGTGAAGTGCAGCAGTTCGTGGAGGACGGTTCACTGACCGCAGGGCATGCACGGGCAATCCTTGCGGTACCCTCTGAGGAAGGCCGCATCAAGCTTGCTCAAAAGGTGGTTGAAGAAAAGCTTTCGGTACGTCAGACAGAAACACTTGCCCCTCTCTTTTCTGTCGATGCTGACGCGACTCCTCGTCACAGGGAGCCGACCCCGCAATCATTTAAGCGAGCAGCACGCCAGTTGAGGCTTGCTCTCGAGACAAACGTCAAGGTCAAATCTGTTCGAGGGAAGAACAAGATAGAGATTGAGTTTTCGACCGAAGAGGACCTCGCGCAGCTCGTAAACAAGCTTTCTGGTATGGACGGCGAGCAGTAATGAAGGTGAAAACACTCCTTATCAGTTCTGCGACTCTTACCGTAGTTGGATATCTGTTCTATACCTACGGTTTGCGAGATGACGCAAAACGTAAAATCGAGGAACTCGCGCAGGCATCAAAGAAGGCCTACTCAACCATCTCGAAGCTCGTCGAGGAACATCAGGGCGTCGTGATTGAGGACACCAGTTCGCTTCCTAATGTGCAGGCAACGAAGCTGCAATGGGAGACTTTAGGATATTAGAGGTATAAATAATGCGCCGTTAGAGAATATCTAACGGCGCATTTTCTTAAGTATGGTGCGTAAAGAGTTAACTCATCCGCTGCTTCAGCTGACCACAGGCGGCGTCGATATCAGCGCCACGGGAATTGCGGATGGTGGCCTCGACGCCGACGCGGGCGAGCGCGTTGAGGAAGTCCTCGGCCTTGCGCTGGGTCGAAGGCTTGAGCTTCGAGCCTGGGACCTCGTTCAGTTGAATCAGGTTCACGTGGGCCAGCGTGTCGCGGCAGAAGTCGCAGAGCGCGTTCATCTCGTCGCGCGAGTCGTTCACGCCGCCGATGAGGGCGTACTCATAGGTCGGTCGGCGGCCGGTGCGGTCGACGTACTCGCCCATGGCCGTGTAGAGGTTGAGCAGCGAGTATTTCTTGACGCCCGGCATCAGGAAATTGCGGGTCTTCTGGACCGCGGAGTGAAGAGAGACCGCGAGGGTGAACTGCTCCGGCTCGTGGGAGAACTTTCGGATCATCGGGATAACGCCGCAGGTAGAGACAGTCAGGTGGCGTGCGCCGATTCCGCCCTGCTCGGGGTCGTTGAGCTTGCGGAGAGCGGCGAGGGTGGCGTCGTAATTCATGAAAGGCTCGCCCTGCCCCATAAAGACGACGCTCGTCACGCGCGTGTTGAAGTCGTCGCGGACATGCATGACCTGGTCGTAGATCTCGGTGGCGGTGAGGTGACGCGTGAAGCCGGCACCTCCGGTAGCGCAGAAGGCGCAGCCCATAGCGCACCCTGCCTGACTGCTCACGCAGACGGCGAGCTTCTTTCCAGAGGGCATGCCGACGCACTCGACGGTCGCTCCGTCGGGGAATTTGAGCAGGTATTTCCGGCTGCCGTCCTCGGAAACCTGGCGCGCAACCTCCTCGACGCCGCCAAGGGTGAGCTTCGAGGAGAGCTCAGCGCGCAGTGACTTGGGGAGATTGGTCATATCGTCGAAAGAACTGGCGTTCTTGTTCCAAATCCAATCCTCGACTTGTTTCACGCGAAACGCCGGCTGGCCGAGGGAGGACATGAGCTCCATGAGCTCTCCCTTGGTCAGGGATTTGAGGTCGCGCATCTGCGCCGAAGAAACAGTTTCGTTCGTGGTGTCCACGTAAGCTCCCGTCTACGAGTCGTCCCTGCGGTGGAGTATCCTCTCAACAGGAAATGAACCTCTGTGTGTGCCAAATGAGTATACGTGCAGCGCAGGGGCGGTCTGGCTAAGGAGCGTCATGAACACAGAAGAACTCAAGGCACTGAAGGTCGCCGTCCTCGCGGGCGGATGGTCCGATGAGCGGGAGGTCTCCCTCAAGTCGGGTGCCGAGTGCCAGAAGGCCCTTCTCGACGCCGGTTTCGCACAGGTCGACTTCATCGATATCGCTGAGCCTGGGTTCGTCGAGAAGCTCAGCCGCGGCGGGTATGACGTCGCCTTCCCCGCCCTTCACGGGCGCTACGGCGAGGACGGGTGCGTTCAAGGCCTGCTCGAGGTGCTGCACATCCCCTATGCCTTCTCCGGTGTCCTCGCGCAAGCCGTATCGATGGAGAAGGAAGTCGCCAAGGTCATCTATGAGAAGGCAGGTATCCGCGCGCCGCGCGGCTTCGACTTCCCCGCGACCGCCGAGCTTTCGGAGCACCAGCTCGACGCCATCGTGTCCGAGCTCGGGCTGCCGCTCATCGTAAAGCCGTCGGGCAACGGCAGCAGCTTCGGCATCACGAGGGTGACCGAGCGGCCGCTGCTCCCGGCCGCCATCGCTCGCGCCGGCGCGGGCGGCGAGCGCGTTCTCGTGGAGGAGTGCGTGCAGGGCATGGAGATCACCGTTCCGGTGATCGGCAACGACGAGCCCCATGCGCTGCCCATCGTGGAGATAGTGACCGGCGCCGACTTCTACGACGAGAAGGTCAAGTACGAGCCGGCTGAGCTCCACCATGTCATACCCGCTCGTCTTCCCGCGACCGTCTACGCGAAGGCCCAGGCCCTCGCGGAGGCCGCGCACAAGGCCTTGGGCTGCGCCGGTTGCTCCCGCAGCGACTTTATCGTCACGCCCGAGGGCGACCCCGTCATCCTCGAGACGAACACCATCCCCGGCATGACGGCCGCGAGCCTGCTGCCGGACTCGGCGCGCCACGGCGGCATCGAGTTCCCGGAGCTCTGCACGAGGTTCATCGAGCTCGCCATGGAGAAGGCGAAGAGCCGGCAGGCCGCTGAATAATAGAAACGACGTCGCAAAACCTCCGCAGCGCGCGTGAAGAACATAGATAAGGAAGATCACATGACGAAGGACGCCCAGCACGGGGGCCAGGCGACGCCTACCCTCGACGACCTCATCATGCCGGGAACCCCGGGCCAGGTGGCCGCCGCGTACCGCACGCTCGCCGAGCGCGCCAAGACGGCCCGGTTCGGGCTGCTCGAGGACGACGTCGTGGTCCTCGACACCGAGACGACCGGGCTGAGCTTCAAGGACTGCGAGCTCATAGAGATAAGCGCCGCCCGCCTCCGCGGCCGCGAGGTCGTCGAGCGCTTCGAGACGTTCGTGGACCCAGGCCGGCCGATACCGCCCGAGATCCAGAAGCTGACGGGCATCTCGCAGATCGACGTCGCCGGCGCGCCGTCGCCGAAGGAGGCGGTCGCCGAGCTCGCGGCGTTTGTGGGAGGGGCGCCGGTCCTGGCCCACAACGCGACGTTCGACCGGACCTTCATCGAGGCGGTGCCGGGCGGCGCCGAGGTATCCGATATTTGGATCGACACGCTCTCGCTCTCGAGGATCGCGCTGCCGAGGCTCTCGTCCCACCGGCTTGCGGACATGGCCTCGGCGTTCGGCTGCGCCGCCGTCACGCACAACTCGACGGACGACGTCGACGCGCTCTGCGGCATGTGGAGGATCATCCTCTGCGCCTTGAACGACCTGCCAGCGGGCCTGACCGGGTTTCTCGCCGGCATGCACCCGGAGATCGACTGGGCGTTCAGACCGGTGCTCTCGCAGATGGCGCTCGCCGAGGAGGGCGTGGGCTTCTCGCTGCCCGCGGCCCGGGCCAAGCTCGTCATGTCCGCGACGGGGCACGTTCGCGTGGACGCGCAGGAGCTCGATGGACCGGCGTCGTGCCCGTCTCCCGAGGAGGTGACCTCGGAGCTGCGCGCCGGCGGCGTCGCGTCGCGCATGTACGAGCGCCTCGAGCGCCGGCCGGAGCAGGAGGAGATGGCCCGAGAGGTGACCCGCGCGCTCAAGGAATCCTCTCACCGCGCCATCGAGGCGGGCACGGGCGTGGGGAAGTCGCTCGCCTACCTGCTCCCCATGGCGCTCTACGCGAAGAGGAACAACGTGACGGTGGGCGTGGCCACGAAGACGAACGCCCTGACCGACCAGCTCGTCTCGCATGAGCTGCCTGCGCTCGCCGCGGCCCTGCCCGACGGGCTCGAGTTCCATAGCCTCAAGGGCTACGACCACTATCCCTGCCTGCACAGGATGGACCGCGCGGCGCGCGAGGACCTGCCCATCGCCGCCGGCAAGAAGGACGGCCGTTCTGACAACGCGGTCGGCTCCGATATGCTGACGGCGCTCGCCGTGTGCTACGCGTTCGCGTGCCAGTCGCCGGACGGGGACCTCGACGCGCTCGGCATCCGCTGGCGCTACGTGCCGCGCAGCATGCTCACCACGACCTCCGGGGAGTGCCTGCGCTCGCGCTGCCCTTACTACCCCAACCTCTGCCTGCTCCACGGCGCGCGGAAGCGCGCCGCCTGCGGCGACGTCGTGGTCACGAACCACTCGCTGCTGCTCAGGAACGTGGAGGCGGACGGAAACATCCTGCCGCCTGTCCGGCATTGGGTGGTCGACGAGGCGCACGCCTTCGAGGCCGAGGCGCGCAGACAGTGGGCCGTCGAGGTCTCCGGCGAGGAGGCCCGCGTGGCCTTCGAGCTCCTGGGCGGGACGAAGACCGGCGTCATCCGCAATCTCATGGCCCAGGCGGCGCGGCTGGACAACTCGACGCTCGTCACGGGGCTTCTTGCCAAGGCGGCGGCGACGATAGCCAGAGCGCAGGTGTCGACGGCGGACCTCTTCGAGGCGGTGCACGGGCTGGCGGGCCTTGCCCGCGGCGGCGAGGGCGGCTACGACGTGGCGACGCTCTGGGTGAGCCCGGAGATCAGGGAGAAACCCGAGTGGGCGGCGGTCGCGGAGACGGGCGCACGCGCCGCCGACGTCCTCGCCGAGGCGAACAAACAGCTCAAGGAGGCCGCAGACGCCCTGCGCGAGACCGACGCCCGCGCGGCGGCCGACCTCGGCGAGTCGACGCGCTTCTTGTCCGATCTGCTCAACGGCGCGCGCCTGGTGTGCGTGGAGCCCGACCCGGCCTATGTCTATTCGGCGCAGGTCAGCCGCTCGAAGAAGCGGCAGAACATGGAGAAGCTCTGCGCGGAGAAGCTCGACGTGGGCGCCGACCTCGCCGAGCGGTGGCTGCCCGAGATGGAATCGGTGGTCTTTACCTCGGCGACCATCGCCGTGGGAGAGAGCTTCGAGCACTTCGACGCCGCCGTGGGCCTGGACCGCGCCGGCAACCACCGCGACCTGAGGCTGGACTCCAGCTTCGATTACGACCGGAACATGAGCGTGGTCGTGGCCAAGGACATGCCTGCGCCGAACGAGAAGGGCTACATCGAGGCGCTCGTCGAGCTTCTCTACGACGTGCACGTGGCCATGGGCGGCTCGGTGCTCACCCTCTTCACGAACCGACGCGACATGGAGCGCGTCCACGAGCTGCTCGCGCCGCGGCTCGCCGACGCGGGGCTTGAGCTCGCCCAGCAGGGGAAGGGGACGAGCGCTCGCCGCCTGCGCGACCGCTTCGTCGCCGACAAGGGCCTCTCGCTGCTCGCGCTCAAGTCGTTCTGGGAGGGGTTCGACGCCGCCGGCGACACGCTGCGCTGCGTGGTCATCCCCAAGCTCCCCTTCGCGAGCCCGACCGACCCGCTCGCGCGCGAGCGCGAGGCCCGCGACCAGCGCGCCTGGTGGAAGCACTCGCTGCCCGAGGCCGTGATCAGCGTGAAGCAGGCCGCGGGCAGGCTCATCCGCACGTCGACGGACACCGGCGTGCTCGTGCTGGCCGACTCGCGCCTGGTGACCAAGCGCTACGGGCGGCAGTTCGTCTCTTCCCTTCCGAGCAAGAGTGTGCAGACGATGGAGCGCGCGGGGGTCGGCCGCTTCATAAAGATGTGGCGCGCGAGCCGGGAGCGCTAGGCCGGCGCTTGCGGGGGACAGACGTGGAGGAGATGTCGGCGCAGATGAAACCCGTCGCAGCTCGCGTATACTGATGGTTCTCATGCAGCGTCGGCGCCCCTGCCCGGGCGCCAAGGGAGGAGAAGCTCGTGGCACAGACCGCCGAGAAGCCGCTCGTGGGCATCATCATGGGCTCGAAGTCCGATATGCCGACCATGGAAGCCTGCACCGCCCAGCTCGATGAGCTCGGCGTCCCGTATGAGCTCGTGATCGCCTCGGCCCACCGCACCCCCGACAAGGTGCATGAGTGGGCCGCCTCCGCCGCCGACCGCGGCCTCAAGGTGATCATCGCCGCCGCCGGCAAGGCGGCGCACCTCGGCGGCGTGGTCGCGGCCTTTACCCCGCTGCCCATCATCGGCGTCCCGATGAAGACCTCCGACCTCGGCGGCATGGACTCGCTTCTCTCCATGGTGCAGATGCCCTCCGGCGTGCCCGTGGCCTGCGTCGCCATCAACGGGGCAAAGAACGCCGCCATCTACGCGACGCAGATCCTCGGCGCCACCATGCCCGAGTACCGCCAGGCCATCGTCGACTTCAAGCAGCAGATGGCCGAGGCCTAGCGGCATGGCCCGTCACTTCAAGAACGACCCCGCGACCTCCGGCCAGCCGACCATCGCGCGCCCCCTGCGCGGGGGCGACGAGTCCTACCACGCCCCGGCCGGCAACCGCTACGCCAGGCCGTCCGCGGCCGGTGCCGTGGGATACAACTCCGTCGTCGGAGAAGCCGACGCGAAGAAGGGCCGCAAGAAAGGCCGCCGAGGCCCAGCGCACACCGACCCTTACGACATCAAGGGCAAGCGCGACCCCAAGCGCCGCCGTTCCCGCATCATCTCGACCGTCTTCCTGGTCGTGGGCCTGGCGCTTCTCATCGGCGCCGCGGGAATGTGGATCTACAACCAGTACCAGTACCACGAGCAGGACCAGATCAACGAGAAGCTCGCGACCTACGCCACGGTCGACGATACCGGTGCGACGGCGCCCCAGGTGGACTGGGCGTCGCTCAAGGCCGTCAACGCCGACGTCGTCGGGTGGATCCAGATTCCCGGGACCGTCGTCAACTACCCCGTTTACCAGGGGTCGGACAACGACGAGTATCTCCGCACGAACGCCGAGGGGCAGTACTCGGTGGGCGGCCAGATTTTCCTCGACGCCGACAACACCGCGCCCGGCATGGTGGACAAGCAGTCGATCGTCTACGGGCACCACCTGTACAACGGCTCCATGTTCAAGGCCGTGGCCGACCTCGAGAACCAGGGCATGTTCGACTCCATCCAGACCGTCTGGTACGTGACCGAGAACGCGACCTACGAGCTGCGTCCCCTCTTTACGTACAAGACCGACGGCGACGACGAGAACGTCCGCCAGTTCTCCTTCGAGTCAGACGACGCGTTCCACAGCTATCTTTCCGACCTCGCGGCGAAGGCGAGCTCCAAGTCCTCCGACTGCGACGAGGCTATCTCGTCGGCCTCCAATGTGCTCTCGCTGTGCACCTGCAGCTACACCGGCAACGAGACGGGCCGCGTCATCCTCGTCTGCGTGCCGAAATAGCGTTCTTCCCAGCCCCTAGCCGGCCCCAACCGAGAGGAACATGATCTTCGTGTCAGAGAAGTTCGACCACCTGGAAAGAAGGGCGACCGCCACGATCGCCGAACCAGAGCCCGACGACAAGCTCCACGAGGAGTGCGGAGTCTTCGGCATCTGGGCGCCCGGCCGCGACGTGGCGCGCATGACCTACTTCGCGCTCCATGCCCTGCAGCACCGCGGCCAGGACTCGTCCGGCATCGCCGTGGGCGATGGGAAGACGGTCCTCGTGCGCAAGGACCTCGGCCTGGTCACACAGGTCTTCACCGACGCCGACCTGGCCGCCATGCCGGGCAAGGTCGCCTGCGGCCACTGCCGCTACGGCACCGCCGGCGCCAAGGGCTGGGAGTCCGCCCAGCCGCACCTCTCGATGATCAACGACGTGATCATCGCCCTCGCGCACAACGGCACGCTCGTTAACTTCGACTCGCTGCGCCACGAGCTCATCGAGATGGGAATCCCGTTCCGCTCGAACACCGACTCCGAGGTCGCGGCCAAGCTCATCGGCTTCTTCACGCAGCGCGGCCACAGCCTGCGCACGGGCATCGCGCACACCATGCGCATGCTCGAGGGCGGCTACGCCATGGTGCTCGTGCGCGACAACGCGCTCTACGCCTTCCGCGACCCCCACGGCATCCGGCCCCTGGTCCTGGGCCAGCTTCCCGGCGAGGCCGGCTGGGTCGTGGCGTCCGAGACCTGCGCGCTCGACACCGTGGGCGCCGAGTATGTGCGCGAGGTCGAGCCGGGCGAGATCGTCCGCGTCTCGGACGACGGCCTTTCTTCCCAGATGGGATGCCGCGCCCGCGGTGCCGCGAACTGCATCTTCGAGCACGTGTACTTCTCGCGCCCCGACTCCGTCAAGGACGGCATGTCCATCTACCAGGTGCGCCACAACATGGGCCGCGTCCTCGCGCGCGAGACGCCGGCGGAGGCCGACCTGGTCATCGGCGTGCCCGACTCCGGCTGCCCCGCGGCCGAGGGCTATGCCAAGGAGTCCGGTATCCCCTACGGCACGGGCCTCATCAAGAACCGCTACATCGCGCGCACCTTCATCGCCCCCACGCAGGAGCTGCGCGAGCGCGGCGTCCGCCTCAAGCTCAACGCCCTCCACGACGTGGTCGACGGCAAGAGGATCGTCATGGTGGACGACTCCATCGTCCGCGGCACCACCTCGAACCAGATCGTGCAGCTGCTGCGCGACGCCGGTGCGACGGAGGTGCACGTGAGGAGCGCGTCGCCGATGGTCAAGTGGCCCTGCTTCTACGGCATCGACACGGCCGACCAGGACCAGCTCATCGCCGCGAACATGACCCTGGAGCAGATCCGCGAGCACATCGGCGCCGACTCCGTCGGCTTCCTCTCGGTCGAGGGCCTCATGGAGTGCGTGCCCAAGGTCGGATACTGCAAGGCCTGCTTCGACGGCAATTACCCCGTCGAGATCCCGAAGTCCTTCTATGAGGAGAAGTTCCTTCCCGGCTACACGCCGAACAACCTGAACCCCGCGAGCGACCTCTCGAAGATGCACCCCGAGGACGTCCTCGAAATGGCAGACAAGGAGAACTAGCATGTCCGACGCCAAAGAGACCAAGCACATCACCTACGCCGAGGCCGGTGTCGACACCGCCGAGGGCGCCCGCGCCGTCGACTGCATCAAGGACGCCGTGAAGGCGACCAACCGCCCCGAGGTCATCGGCGGCCTCGGCGGGTTCGGCAGCTGCTTCTCCATGAAGGGCTTCAAGGACATGGAGGACCCGGTGCTCGTCTCGGGCACCGACGGCGTGGGCACCAAGCTCGCTATCGCGCAGCTGCTCGACCGCCACGACACCGTGGGCGAGGACCTCGTGGCTATGTGCGTCGACGATGTCGTGCCCATCGGCGCCGAGCCGCTCTTCTTCCTTGATTACGTGGCCATCGGCAAGCTCCGCGCCGAGCACGTGGCCGAGATAGTCAAGGGCATCGCCGAGGGCTGCAAGAAGTCCGGCTGCGCGCTCGTCGGCGGCGAGATGGCCGAGCACCCCGGCGTCATGAACCCGGACGACTACGACCTCGCCGGCTTCGTGGTGGGCGTCGTCGACCGAACGAAGATGATCGGCCCTGAGAAGGTCAAGGCCGGCGACGTCATCCTCGCCCTGCCTTCTTCCGGCATCCACTCCAACGGCTACTCGCTCGTGCGCAAGGTCGCCATCGAGGGCAAGACGGTCGAGGAGCTGAACGAGCCCCTGGACGAGCTCAGCGGCGAGTCGCTGGCCGACGCCGTGCTGCGCCCGACGACCATCTACGCCGGCGGCCTCGTGGCAGCCTTGCGCGCGGGCGCCCCGATCCACGCGATGGCGCACATCACCGGCGGCGGCATCACCGAGAACCTCAACCGCGCGCTTCCCGCGGACGTCGACGCGCTCGTGTACCGCGGCGGCGAGGACGGCCCCGCATGGGACATGCCGCCCGTGATCCCGTACATGGTCAAGGCCGCGGGCCTCACCCTCGACGAGGCGTACCGCACCTTCAACATGGGCGTGGGCATGAGCATCATCTGCGCGCCCGAGGATCAGGCCGAGGTCGAGGCCAAGCTTCGCGAGCAGGGCTTCGAGCCGTTCGTCATGGGTGAGTGCGTGCCCGGCTCCGGTGAGGTGATCTATCGATGAGCCATTGGAGCTGCGAGGGCGGCGTTTGCCGCCTGGTCGAGGACGACGAGCCGCTAAAAATCGGCGTGCTTCTTTCCGGGTCGGGCACGAACCTGCAGGCGATCATCGATCGCATTGCGGATGGCAGTTTGAACGCCGAGATTGCCCTGGTGGTCTCCAGCCGCCCGGGCGTGAAGGGCATCGAGCGCGCCCAGGCCGCCGGCCTGCCGGTGCTCGTCATGGAGAAGTCCGAGTACGTCGCCGACGCCGAGGCAGCGGACGCGAAGATCGCGGCCGCGCTCACGGAGGCCGGCTGCGAGTACGTGATCATGGCGGGCTACATGCGCATGGTCCGCACCCCGCTGCTCGAGGCCTTCCCGAACCGCATCGTGAACCTGCACCCGGCGCTTCTCCCCAGCTTCAAGGGGGCGCACGCCATCCAGGACGCGTTCGACTACGGCGCGAAGGTCACGGGCGTGACCGTTCACTTCGCCGACGATAAGTACGATTGCGGTCCCATCATCGCCCAGCGCGCGCTGCCGGTGGAGGAGGGTTGGACCGTCGATGAGCTCGAGGAGCACATCCATGCCATCGAGCACGAGCTCTACCCCGAGGTCATCGGCTGGCTCGCCGCTGGCCGTGTCCGCGTGGCCGAGGACGGCCGCGTGTCCATCGCCTAGCTGCCCGCGAATCAATCAAAGACCCGCGCGCCGCGCCGAGAGATGCTTCTCTCGGCGCGGCGCGTCTTCTTATGGGCTTCAGCAGGATCTCTACCGCTCCAGAATGACGTTTCCGTCCTCTGTGGGGCCAAGAAATCGCATTCTGGAGCGGTAGAGATATCAAATGCCTCGGGCGCGCGAAGAGTTTAGATAAAACTATTCGTCAAAACGAATGGTTTTATCTAAACTTAGCAACAGAAACTATTCGTCTGGGAGGAACTATGCTCACCACGGAAGAGGCGGCTCGACGACTTGGTATAACGCGGCGCAGGGTGCAGGTGCTCGCTGCAGACGGATTGCTGACGGGCGAGAAGATCTCGGGCTCGTGGTTCATCGACGAGGCTTCGGTGGAGGCGCGGCTGGCCAACGTGAATAAAGAAGGTGGCCGCCCACGTCGTGGTCGGGCTCGGGGCGAGACGACCTTTACCCTCATGAACAGGGGCCATGAGGTTGCGCGCGTCGTCTACAGCTCGGAGAGGAAGGAATTCACGGGATTTCTGGGCGATATCGATCGGTCTCGTGCACCCGTTGGGCTGATTCCCGAGAAGGCAAACATGTCCCTCAGGGATTTCAACGATTGGTGGCGCGGCAGGGGGATTCCGTCTGCCCGCATGGGCCTCTCGGCGCTGCTCACGGAGCTTGGGGCGGACTTCCCGGAGGAGCTCCTGCAAAGAAACCTCGGGCTTTCCCTTTCCGATCAGTATTGGATCTGCCCCGACGGGTCCGGGTTGAAGTGGAAAGATATCAACTTCTTTAACAACGACTTCGATGAGGCGTCGCTCTCCATTGAACCCTTCGCTGTTGATGGCAAGTCGGCGGTGGCCACTCCGGACAACACGTCGGACGGTAACCTGCCCAAACGCTGGGTGTGCCGCAACGGCACGCGTGCGCTGCTTAAAGGTGGGTCTTCCTACGGTCAGGAGCCTTACAACGAGGTTGTGGCCACGGCTCTTCACCGCCGCCTGCTCAAGGAGGGCGAGTACGTGCCGTATGCGCTGGAGGGCGAGGGCGCTAATGCATTGAGCTGCTGCGCGGAGTATCTTGCCGATGAAGAGGAGTACGTCCCGGCCGTATACGTGGAGCGGGTGCTGGAGCAGGCGGCGAACCGCAACGACTTCGAGCATTATCTCGACTGCTGCGAGGCGCTCGGCGTTCACGCCGCGCGGCCCGCGCTCGAGCGGATGATCGTATGCGACGACATGATCGCGAACCATGACCGCCACCGCCGCAACTTCGGCATCGTGCGAAACGTCGAGACCCTGCAATGCCGCCCCGCCCCGATCTTCGACTCAGGTTCCTCGCTCTGGTGCGATGTGGGGACGTCTCGCCTCGCGGCGGGCGAGCATAGCTTCGTGAGCAGGCAGTTCTTCGAGAGCCCTGCTCACCAGATGCTTCTCGTCGAGGATATGAGCTGGTTTAGCGCCGATGCGCTGGAGGGCTTCATCGACGAGGCGATAGGGATTCTTTCTGCCAACGACGCGCTATTGGCCCGCTTGCCGTATCTTCGCGACGCCCTCGCCTGGCGCGTGGGACGCATGATCGACATCGCGGAGTGGGGCTGAGCCGGCTCGGCCCCGCCGAGACTCGGCCGACGGAGATCTCTGCCGCTCCAGAATGACGTTTCCGTCCTCTGTGGGGCCAAGAAATCGCATTCTGGAGCGGTAGAGATTCATGAAGGGTTGTTTACGGGCGGTCGCTGCCGCCGGTCTTAGACGCGGCGGATCTCGTGGATGCCGGCGTCGAGAAGGACGGCAATGTCCTCGTCGGTGGCGTCCTTATCGGTGATGAGCAGGTTCACCTGCGAGAGGTCCGCGTAGCTGAAGCCGGCGCTCACGCCGAGCTTGGTCGACGCGGCAAGAAGCACCAGGCGGTCGCTTCTCTCCACCATGAGCGAGTTGACGATGGCCTCCTGCTGGGTGGTCGAGGTCACGCCGGCGGTCAGCGAGATGCCGCCGCAGCCGACGAAGCAGGTGCTCGCCGCCACGCTGCGGATGTTCGCGAGCGCGAACTCGCCCGAGAGCACGCCGCGCGGCGGGCGCACCTCGCCCCCGGTGACGAGTACCATGCCGCCCTCGGGGACGGTGAGGTCCTGGCCGTGCATGCTGTTCGTCACGATGGTCACGCCGTGGGACTTTATGTGCTTGACCGTGGCGAGCGCCGTGGTGGAGGTGTTGACGAAGAGCAGCTCGTTGTCGTCCACGAGGTCCGCGGCGGCCTCGGCGATGCGCTCCTTGATGACCTTGCTCGGGGAGTAGGCGGGCGAGCCGCCGAGCATCTCGTCGCCCTCGACGAGGACGGCCTCGCCGTAGCGGCGGCTCACGAGCCCGCGGCCCTCGAGCTCGTCGAGGTCGCGGCGCACGGTCAGGGTCGAGATGCCGAGTTTCTCGGCGAGCTCGCTCACGCCGGCGCGGCCCTTCTCGCGCAGGATGCGCAGGATGGTCTGACGACGCTGCTCGACGAAGCTGCGGCTTTTCTTCTCTGCCATGGCTGCTGCCCTGATCCTTTCCCCGGGGGTTGAATTTAAGTGTATAGGAGACGTGCCGCCCATATTCACATAGGGTTTGAACGGTTCGAACTATCTTTATAATCACAATATCAGAGATGAACGATATGAACAATTGCAATTACCGTTGACGGCTGTTATTCTACCGTTTGCGGGCATCATGGACAAAGCTAATGTTCAAGATGAACGGTTGGAGCTATAAATAAGCCAACAAAGCGTTCGTAACGTTCCTCAACAACACATTGAGAACACAACCTACGGCGCCCGTCAAGCAAGCAAAGGAAAGGAGAGGTTCCGGATGCTTCTTAAGGAAATCGTCGAGAAGAAGCGCTATGCCTTCACCGAAGGCCCCCTCGATTGGAGGGAGGCGCTGCGCCAGTGCTGCAAGCCCCTCGAGGCCGAGGGCCTCGTCGAGCCGGTCTACGCCGACGTGATCATCGAGAACGTCGAGAAGAACGGCCCCTACATCGTGCTGGTCCCGGGCGTCGCGATGCCCCACACCACCGAGAACGCCCAGGGCTGCAACGGCACCGGCATCGGCTTCATGCGCTGTTCCGAGTCCGTCCACTTCGACGAGGAGAACCCCACCCCCGACACCGACGCGCAGATCTTCTTCACGCTGTGCTCCACCAACCAGGACGAGCACTTCAAGAACATGCAGCGCCTCATGGCCGTCCTCACCAACGAGGAGGCCGTCGAGAAGCTCAAGGTCGCCACGACCGCGGAGGAGCTCCTCGAGATCGACGCCATGGTCGGCGACGAGTAAGACCGACCAGTTTAAGCACCAGTAATTGCGGGGCGCGTCGGAGGCGTCCCTGCAAAGGAAAGAAAGGAACGATATGGACGTCCTATTGGGAATCTGGTCGTGGATCGTCAACAACATCCTGACCCAGCCCGCGTACTTCATCGGCCTGATCGTCGTCCTCGGCTACGCCCTCATGAAGAAGCCCTGGTACGATATTCTCGCCGGCTTTATCAAGGCGGTCATCGGCTACCAGATCCTGCTCGTCGGCTCCTCGGGCCTGACCAGCGCCTTCCGCCCCGTCCTCGTCGGCCTGCAGACCCGTTTCAACATGAACGCCTGCGTCATCGACCCGTACTTCGGCCAGAACGCCGTTCAGGCCGCCATGGAGGACACCAGCTCCAGCGCCCTCGACTTCATCTCGGGCAAGTCCTTCTCGCTCGTCATGTTCCTGCTGCTCTTCGCCTTCATCCTTAACATCGTCCTCGTGGCGTTCCAGAAGGTCACCAAGTGCCGCGCCCTCTTCACCACCGGTCACGTCCAGGTTCAGCAGTCCGCCCTCGCGTTCTTCCTGATCCTCTTCGCGTTCCCCGCCCTTAAGAACCAGGATTGGGCCGTTCTCGCGATCATGACCGTCCTCCTCGGCCTCTACTGGGCCGTCGGCTCCAACCTCTGCATCCGCCCGACCCAGGAGCTCACCGACGGCGCCGGCCTCACCATCGCCCACCAGCAGATGTACGGCGTCTACCTCGCTTCCAAGGCCGCCGAGTGGATGAACAAGCACTCCAAGACCGAGTCCAAGAACGTCGACGACATCAAGCTCCCCGGCTTCCTCAAGATCTTCAACGAGAACCTCGTCGCCACCGCCATCCTCATGACCGCGTTCTTCGGCACCATCCTCGCGATCCTCGGCCGCGACTTCCTCGTCGAGAACTCCTTCATGAAGGAGAGCCAGGACTTCTTCATGTACATCCTGACGACCTCCTTCGAGTTCGCCGTGTACCTGTCCATCCTCCAGCTCGGCGTCCGCACCTTCGTCACCGAGCTCACCAACTCCTTCACCGGCATCTCCTCCAAGCTCCTCAAGGGCTCCGTCCCCGGCGTCGACTGCGCCGTCACCTTCGGCTTCGGCGCCCCCAACGCCGTGACCATCGGCTTCCTCTTCGGCGCCCTCGGCCAGTTCCTCGCCATCGGCATCCTGCTCCTCATGGGCTCCCCCGTCGTGATCATGGCCGGCTTCGTGCCCCTGTTCTTCGACAACGCCGTCATCGGCGTCTACGCCAACGACAAGGGCGGCCTGCGCGCCTGCTGCATCCTCCCGTTCATCTCCGGCCTCATCCAGGTCTTCGGCTCCGCGTTCATCGCCGGCCTCACCGGCCTCGCCGCTTACGGTGGCTACATGGGCATGTGGGACTGGGCCGCTGTCTGGCCGATCATGACCGTCCTCATGAAGTACCTCGGCTACGCCGGCCTCGCCCTCTGCGTCATCGGCCTCATCGCCATCCCGCAGATCCAGTACCGCAAGCACAAGGACACCTACTTCCTCGAGGTCGAGGATTGGCAGAAGTGCAAGGAGATGCGCGCCAACGGCACCAAGTAGCCTGCGCCTCTTAACCTGCTCGTCCCGCTGAGGCCATAAGCCTCGCAAGAAGCACGTCGCAAGAAGCACCACCTGATTCACCAGCTCTACGAGGGGCGGTCGGTCCGCCGGCCGCCCCTCTTGCAAAGAAACGATCCCGGGCAGGGGCCCGGGGAAACCTCCGGGGCATCCCGGAAGAAAAGGAGAGAACCATGAACGCCAAGATCCTCGTCGCTTGCGCTAACGGTGCCGGCACCTCCCTCATGATGAAGATGACCTGCGAGCGCGTGACCAAGAAGCTCGGCATGGGCGTCCAGGAGATCCACCACTGCGCGCTCTCCGAGGGCGTCTCCGTCGCCCGTCAGTACGACATCGTCTTCAGCCCCCTCAACTTCGTGAACATGTACGACTCCGCCAAGGCCGCCGGCGTCAACGTCATCGGCCTGCGCAACGTCCTCTCCGACGCCGAGATGGAGCAGCACCTCGTCGAGACCGGCGCTGCCGAGAAGTTCAAGGCCTAAGGACCTCGCACTTCTTGCTCGGCGGCGCGCGCCGCCGGGAAGCACCGCAATCACGTTCGAATCCGAGGGGTAAGGGAAAAGATGAACTATTCCAAGAAGGTTATCGCCGAGATGAACCTGGCCTACGCCATCGGCACCTTCGACGGCGCTGACGCCAAGAGCTTCCTCATCGGCGTCGAGAAGCAGGGCCCGATCCGCCGCTTCGCCCTCGACGGCGAGCCGATGGAGACCGTGGCCGAGGGCCCCGGCGGCGTCATGACCATCACGCAGGTCCCGGGCCGCGACGACCAGTTCATGGCCACCTGCGAGTTCTTCTCGCCGAACTTCGGCGGCGACACGGCGCACATCCGCACCTATACCCGCGCCGAGGACGGCTCCTGGAGCTCCAGCAAGCTCTGCGACCTGCCCTACGTCCACCGCTTCGGCCTGCTCAAGGGCGCCGACGGCGCGACCTGGGTCATCGCCTGCACCATCAAGGGCGCCTGCCGCCAGATCAAGAACGACTGGCAGACCCCCGGCGCCGTCTGGGTCGGCCGCCTCGACGAGGCCGCCGAGGCCTACGGCGACGAGAATCAGCTCGAGCTCACCTGCCTGGCCGCCGCCCAGGTGCAGAACCACGGTTTCTGGTACGCGCCCGACCGCAGCTACGCGCTCGTGTCCACGGCTGCCGGCGTCTTCCGCTACGTGCCGCCCGCGACGGCCGACGGCGAGTGGGACGTGGCTTGCCTTATCGTCAATCCCACGAGCGACATCTGCGTGGGCGACTTCGACGGCGACGGCGCTGAGGAGATCCTGACCATCTCCGCTTTCCACGGCGACACCCTCAAGGTGTGGCACGCGACCGAGAACGCCGACGAGTACAAGTGCGTCTGGACCGACCCCGAGCGCCGCAACTTCCTGCACGCCATCTGGTCGGGCGAGCTCGCCGGCGAGCCCTGCGCCGTGGTGGGCAACCGCAAGGACGCCCGCGACCTGCTGCGCGTCGTGTACGCCGACGGCACCTACGCCGTCGAGCAGATCGACCACGACCGCGGCCCGGCCAACTGCTGGGTCATCGAGGACGAGGGCGCGCAGCGCATCATCGCCGCGAACCGCGAGACCAACGAGGTCGCGCTCTACACCGTCGAGGCCTAACGAGCGTCGCTCGGCGCCCCTCTCGGCGCTATGCAGTTCAAGAGTTTATTAGCTTGGCGGGTACCGCGCGTGCCCGCCGAAAGAAGAAATACTAGGAGGAAAGACATGTCTGCTATCGACGAGGTCACCCGCGAGAGCTGGATCATGAACACGTTCCCCGAGTGGGGCACGTGGCTGAACGAGGACATGGAGGCCGCCAAGCCGGCGCCCGGCACCGTCGAGATGTGGTGGCTCGGCTGCACCGGCATCTACATGAAGACCCCGGGCAACACCGCCATCACCATCGACCTGTGGACCGGCAACGGCAAGCGCACCCACGGCGACGGCAAGATGAAGGTCGGCCACCAGATGGCCAACATGGCCGGTTGCCGCGCCATGCAGCCCAACCTGCGCAACATCCCCTACGTCTTCGATCCCTTCGCGATCAAGCACGTCGACGCGGTTCTCGCCACCCACTACCACCAGGACCACATGTCCAAGGAGTTCGCGGCCCACGTCATCCAGTCCGGCATGACCACCACCGACGCCGACGGCAACGAGATCCCCGTCCCGTTCATCGGCCCGAAGAAGTCCGTTGAGTTCTGGCTCAAGTGGGGCGTGCCCGAGGAGCGCTGCATCACCGTCAAGCCCGGCGACGTGATCAAGGTCGGCGACATCGAGATCGTCTGCATGGACTCCTTCGACCGCACCTGCATCACCACCACCGACTCCACCGGCCCCGACCGCGAGGACCTCTGGGGCGTCTGCCCGATGGACATGGACGAGAAGGCCGTCAACTACCTTCTTCGCACCCCAGGCGGCAACATCTACCACTCCGGCGACTCCCACTACTCCATCTACTTCGCCAAGCACGGCAAGGACATCGCCAAGCAGTACGGCGGCGTCGACGTGGCCTTCGGCTCCTACGGCTGCAACCCCATGGGCATGCAGGACAAGATGGAGGCCTCCGACATCATCCGCATGGCCGAGGCCCTGCAGTGCAAGGTCGTCATCCCCATCCACTGGGACGTCTGGACCAACTTCGAGGCCGACCTGCGCGAGATCGAGGTTCTCTACAACATGCGCAAGGAGCGCCTGGGCTACACCTTCAAGCCCTACTACTGGAAGGTCGGCGGCCACTACACCTACCCGACCGACTTCGAGAACGGCAAGAAGTACTTCGTGTACCAGCGCGGTTTCGAGGACTGCTTCGACGAGGAGCCCAACGTCCCGTTCCGTTCCGTCCTCTAAGGTCTTTCGGGCGACGTTGAACGCTTGAGGCGCCCCGCGGTCGCGGTTATGTGGCCGCTCAGGCGCGCACAGGGCCGACCGTTCATAAGGGCGGTCGGCCCTTCTTGATGAATGAATGCCTGTTCAAGGGAGAGAACCATGTCCAAGCCGTATCTGCTCGGCATGTACGAGAAGGCCGTCCCCAACGACATCTCCTGGAAGGAGCGCCTGGAGGTCGCGCGCGAGTCCGGCTTCGACTACGTCGAGATCTCCGTCGACGAGACCGACGCCAAGCTCGCCCGCCTGGAGTGGACCGCCGACGAGCGCCGCGAGCTCGTGCGCCTGCAGCAGGAGTGCGGGCTGCCCATCCGCTCGATGTGCCTCTCGGGCCACCGCAAGTATCCGTTCGGCGCGACCGACCCCTCGGTGCGCGAGCGAAGCATGCAGATCATGACCCAGGCGCTCGAGCTCGCCTGCGACCTGGGCGTGCGCACCATCCAGCTCGCCGGCTACGACGTCTACTACGAGGAGGGCACCGACGAGACCCGCAAGTGGTTCGCCGAGAACCTTGCCCGCGCGACCGAGCTCGCCGCGCGCGAGGGTGTGCTGCTGGGCTTCGAGACGATGGAGACGCCGTTCATGGACACCGTCGAGAAGTCCATGGCCTACGTGAGCCAGGTCGACAGCCCGTACCTGGGTGTCTACCCCGACCTCGGCAACCTGACGAACGCGAGCTTCCTCTACGGCAAGTCCGTGACCGACGACCTCGCCACCGGCCGCGGCCACCTGGTGGCCACCCACTGCAAGGAGACCGTCGCGGGCGCCTATCGCGAGATCCCCTTCGGCACCGGCACCACCGACTGGGAGGCGCTCGACGAGTGCGTGCGCCAGGGCGTGCGCCGCTACGTCGCCGAGTTCTGGTACGTCGGCAGCGAGAACTGGCGCGAGGAGACCGCCTTCGCGAGCGAGTACGTGCGCGGAAAGATCGAGGCCGCGTTCGACCGCGTCGGCGCGTAAGGCGACGAAGAACGTAAGGGAGAAGGGAGGCCCGGCGATGATGCCCGCATGGCTTGAGCAGGCCAGATACGCGCTCTTCGACTTCGACGGCGTCATCGCCGACACGGAGCCGCTCTACATCGACCTCGACCGGGCGGCGCTCGCCGCGCTCGGCTACGAGGCGACCGATGAGGACCTGGAGTCGTTTATCGGCAAGGCCTCCGAGGTCGCGGGGCCCGAGCTTCTTGCCGAGCACGGGATCCGCGCGACGACCGAGGACTATCTGGCCGTCTGGGACTCGGACGCGGGCATCTACGGGCGCGAGGACCTCGAGCCGAGCCCGGGGCTGCGCGAGCTGTGGGAGCGCCTTAGCGAGCGGGGGTGTCGCATCGCAGTCGTCTCGACGACGCGCTGCGTCAGTCTTGTGAGGGCGCTCAACCACTTCGGGATGCTCACGTATGTGGACGCGATCGTGGGGCGCGAGATGGTGTCGCGGCCCAAGCCCGACCCCGAGCCGTATGAGCGGGGACTCGAGCTTCTTGCCGGCTTGGAAGGCGAGGGCGCGGATGAGGCCCGGGCGCGGGCCGTTGCGTTCGACGACTCGCCGTCCGGCATCGCGAGCGCCGAGGCCGCGGGCATCTTCGCGGCCCGCTACACGGGCGCGACCGCGACCCTGCCCGTGGACGGCGCGGATGCGACCGTCGCGTCCTTCTCGACACTGCTTTAGCTACCTGAATTATCTGACGGGATTACCACAGCCGTTCCGGCCCCGAATTGGGCTCCTAACCGCTGTGATAATCCCGTCAGATTTTTCAGCTCCCTGTATCTATGGTTTTTGGTGAGAAGAACGGCTGATGCGGCGGTTAGCTGCTAAGGCCCGCCACCGCCTGGAGCTTGGGCAGCGCCACGTGGTTGAACGCGTAGATCACGCGGCCGACGCCCACCATGGAGGCGATGGTGCCCAGGCCCACGCCCAGCCAGAGATTTCCCATGGAAAGGCCGACCGCCAGCGAGCACGCCACGCAGAACACGTCGACGCCGTTCTTGCAGAGGCCGAGCTCCTTCTTGGTCCTGCCCGCGATGCTGCTCACGATGCCGTCGCCGGGGTTGGGGATGAGCTGCATATCGACCGTCACCGCGGCTCCGATGCCGGTGAAAATGATCCCGAGCGCGAGCATGACGAGGTCCGTGGGCAAATATCCGCTCTGGTAGGGGATGGCCCACTCTATGAGCGCCATGAAGCGGGTGAACACGATGCTCACCGCGATCTGCAGCACGTCGATCCACTGGCGGTCCTTGCCCTTGACGAAGAACTGCAGCACGACGAGCAGGCAATACGTGATGAGCGTGAGGTTTGCTAGGCTCAGGCCGGTTCCCTCGCTGATGGTGTAGGGCACCGAGATGATCGCCGATGCGCCCAGGCCGGCCTTGGTGTTGAGCATGACGCCCAGGGCGATGGAGAGCATTCCCACGAGATAGATACCGAACCGGATGCCGAGCTGCTTGTTCATGAGTCACTTCCGTCGACGGCAGCACAAGCGCCGCCGCCCCGGACAGGGCGGCGGCCTTCGCTGCATATAAGAGAGTTGTTTGCCGTATGTGAGGATACTCCCCGCCGGCGCATGTCACAGAACCAGCACGTAGATGCCGTCATATGGCGCGGGATGCCGCCTCGTGGTGCCGGGAGCGCGTCAGCGGCGCGCGAGGACGGCGACGGACTCCGTGTGCTTCGTGTGGGGGAACATGTCCACCGGGGTCACCGACTCGATCCGGTAGCCGCGGGAGCGAATGAACTCCAGGTCGCGGGCCTGCGTCTGGATATTGCAGCTCACATAGACCACGCGCTCCGGCGCGAGCGCGGCCACGCCGTCGAGAAACGCCTCGGTGGAGCCGGCGCGCGGCGGGTCCATGAGGACGACGTCGAACCCGAGGCCGCGGCCCTCGCGCGCCATCCAGGAGGTCGCGTCGGCGGCCACGAAGGAGCATCGGTCGGAGAGGCCGTTGATCGCGGCGTTCTTCTTTGCCGCGCGCACGGCCTCCTCGACCTTCTCGACACCGATGACCTGCAGCTCGTTTACCGCGGCAGCCGCGCAGATGCCGATGGTGCCGCACCCGCAGTAGGCGTCGAGCGCGCGCATGCCCGGCTTGAGCGCCGCGCCCTCGATGGCCAGGCGGTAGAGGGTCTCGGTCTGCGCGGGGTTCGTCTGGTAGAAGCTCGCGGGGCCGATCTGGAACGTGCAGCCGAGCAGCTCGTCGCGCATGGAGCCGGGGCCGTAGAGCGTCTTGTTCTCGAAGCCGAGGATAGCGTTGGTCCGTCGGGTGTTCACGTTCTGGACGATGCTCGTGACCTCGGGCGCCTCGGCAAGAAGCGCGTCGACGAACTTCTCGGCCTTCCGAAGGCTCGGCGTGTTCGTGACCACGGTGAGAAGCACGTCGTCGGTCGCGTACCCGCAGCGCACGACGGCGTGGCGCAGGACGCCGGTCCCGCGGTCCTCGTCGTAGGCGGGAATGTGCTGTTCGGCGGCCACTCGGGCCACGGCGTTCAGCACCTTGCGGGCCCGCGGGTCCTCTACCAGGCACTCGTCGCAGGGGACGATGCGGTGGGTGCCGCGCGCGTAGAAGCCGCAGGCGATGCGCCCGCGCCCGGCGTAGGCGAAGGGGGTCGCCGCCTTGTGGCGATACGCGAGGGGCTCCCCGTCGACGCCGACGATCTCTCGCAGCTCACCGCCGTCCTCCTCGGCCATGCGGCCAAGAAGCCCCTGCGCCTCTTCCTGCTTCCGGCGCAGCTGGATGGGATACGGCACGCTCAGCCACTCGCAGCCGCCGCACTTCTTCGCAATGCCGCATGTGTAAGTGCGGTAACCCATGTGTGTCTCCCTCGTCAAATTTCGTCTTTCCAGCATACACGAGGCCTATGCTGGCCTCGAGAGTCGGGGACCCTCGGCCCGCAAAGTCATCGCAACGGAGGCACACATGGGCAGTTTGGGCAAGGTCGGCATCATCGGGTTGAGTCATGTGGGCGCGCACGTCGCGGACGTGCTTCTTTCCCACGGGACGGTCGAGGAGCTCAGGTTCTGCGACAAGGACACGAAGCTTTCCCGCGCGCAGGCCAACGACATGCTCGACGCCATGGCGTATTACCCGCGCCGCGCCCGCGTCATCGACTGCGCATGCGACTACGAGGAGCTCGCGGGCTGCGACGTCATCGTGAACGCTGCAGGGCACGTGGCCGCGTCGAAGACGAACCGCGACGCCGAGAACCTGCTCACGCCCGCCGAGGTGGCCACGTTCGCGCCGCGGATCATGGCGGCCGGCTTCAAGGGCGTGTGGGTGACCATCGCCAACCCCTGCGACGTCGTGGCCCTTGAGCTGCAAAAGGAGACGGGGATGGAACCGCGCCGCATCATCGGCTCGGGCACCGCGCTCGACTCCTCCCGCCTGCGCCACGCCCTGGCGGACGCCACGGGCTACGATCCCGCGAGCGTGAACGCGTGGATGCTCGGCGAGCACGGCTTCAGCGAGTTCGCGTGCTTCAGCCACGCGGCGATCGGCTGTCTGACGCTCGGCGAGGTCGAGGCCCAGTCCGGGACCAAGCTCGACCGGGCGGCCATCGAGGAGCAGGCCACGCACGGCGGCTATATCACCATGCAGGGCAAGTGCTGCACCGAGTACTCGGTCTCGCGCGCGGCGGCGCAGATCGTCGAGGCTGTTCTCGGCGACACCAAGCTGGTGACGCCGGTGTCCACGCTCGTCGAGGACGTCTACGGCGTGAGCGGCATCTACTCGAGCCTGCCGTGCGTTATCGGAGCCGAGGGCGTCGAGCAGGTATTCGTTCCCGCGCTTTCCGAGGACGAGATAGAGAAATGGCACGCTACCTGCGACCACATCGCTACGAACGTCGCGGCGTTCGAGGCCAGCAAGGCGTAAGGGCGGCCTACCGACGTTGGTGCTTCTTGCCCCGTGAGCAGGTGTGCGCGCCCGCTCACGGGGCGTTTGTGCTCCGGGGTCGTTCGCGTTGCAAATTTTCTAACGTGGTTTAAAAAACCTGCTATTCCGCTTAAAAAAGGGGTAGTATGCCTCTGGTATTTAAAACGGGTTCAAAAAATCGCCGACGTGGGGGTGCGGCGTCCCGTTCACGAAGGAGAGGCATCACATGCAGTCCAAGATCGCACATGCTGCGGAACGTAAGGCGTTCAGCATTGCGCTCGACCAGATAATCAAGACCGCGTCGGGCCCCGACCGCGAGAAGAACCTCGACAAGCTGCTCGACATGGCCGGCAAGCTGCTCAAGGACACCGCCCCCGGCGCCATCCGCGGCATCCGCAACGGCCTGTACCCGGGCTCCAAGTGGGAGCAGTTCCTCTGGGACGTCATCGACAACACCGACCACCACGTGCTCAAGACCTCGATCCTGAACGGCGGCTACGAGGCGGCCTTCCGCGGCCTGCGCAACACCACCGCCAACGCCGAGAAGGAGCAGTGCAACGTCCCCTGGATCATCCTCTTCGACCCGACGAGCGCCTGCAACAAGCACTGCGTGGGCTGCTGGGCCGCCGACTACGGCAACAGCCTGAACCTCACGTATGAGGACATGGATCGCCTGGTCACCGAGGGTTCCGACCTGGGATGCCACCTCTACATGCTCACCGGCGGCGAGCCGCTCGTGCGCAAGCGCGACGTCATCAAGCTCGCCGAGGAGCACAACGACTGCCTGTTCAACATCTTCACCAACGCCTCGCTCATCGACCAGGCGTTCTGCGACGACGTCAAGCGCGTGGGCAACATCGTCTTCAGCGTCTCGCTCGAGGGCACCGAGGACTCCAACGACGGCCGCCGCGGCGACGGCTCCTACCAGGAGGTCATGCGCGCCTTCGACCTCATGCACGAGAACGGCCTGCTCTACGGCACCTCCACGGCCTACACCCGCGCGAACACCGAGATGGTCAGCTCCGACGAGTACTTCGACAAGATCATCGAGAAGGGCTGCCGCTGGGCCTGGTACTTCCACTACATGCCCGTCGGCGAGGGCGCCTCGGTCGACCTGTGCCCGACCGTCGAGCAGCGCACCTACATGTTCAAGCGCATCCGCGAGGTTCGCGGCGTCACCGGCGGCAAGCCCATCTTCGCCATGGACTTCCAGAACGACGGCGAGTACGTCGGCGGCTGCATCGCCGGCGGCCGCGTGTATTGTCACATCAACGCCCGCGGCGACGTGGAGCCCTGCGTCTTTATCCACTACTCCAACGCCAACATCAAGGAGCAGTCGCTGCTCGAGTGCCTCAAGCAGCCGATTTTCCAGGCGTATCGCCGCCACTACCCCTTCAACGACAACATGCTCAAGCCCTGCCCGATGCTCGAGAACCCGGAGATCCTGCCGGAGATCGTCCACGAAGCCGACGCCAAGTGCACCGAGTACGTGACGCCCGAGGACGTCGACCATCTCTGCGCCCGCACTTCAGTCTACGCAAAGAGCTGGGAGCAGCGCGCCGAGGAGCTGTGGCTCGCGCAGCACCCCACCGGCAAGAAGGTCTATGAGGACGAGGTCTCCAACTACGACGTCGCCGCGAAAGCCAAGCTCATCGCCGAGGCCGACGAGCAGGCCGAGGCCGTTGAGTAGACAACGCCGCGCGTAAGCATAGAGGCGACCGGTCGAGGTCGGGCGAAGGGGATGCCTTCGCCCGGCCTTTTTGCGCGCGGGGCAAGAAGCCCGCCTGCCTTGCGCCATACGCTCGCGGAGCGCTAGGCGTCGCTGCCCGAATGCACATAGGGCAGCCCCTCCGACGTGGGTATGGTTTGCTGCAACGTGTGATGAATCACGCAGAATCGCTCCGATAAAGGAGGCATCATGGCAGCAAAAGCACCCGAGAACGTGAAGAACGTGGTCCTTGTGGGCCAAGGCGGCGTGGGCAAGACCATGCTGGCCGAGGCCATGCTCCACCTGACGGGCCGCACCACCCGCCTGGGAGGCCACGCCGGCACCAAGCCCACGCTTGATTACGACGGCGAGGAGGGCGAGCGCGGCTTCTCCATCTCCACGGCCATCGCCCCCGTCGAGTGGGAGGGCACCCGCATCAACGTCCTGGACGCTCCCTGCTACCCTGACTTCGTCGGTGACGCCTATGCCGCGATGTCCGCTTGCGAGACGGCGCTCTTCGTGGTCGACGCCGCGTCCGGCCCCGGTACTGTGACCACGCGCCTCTGGTACGCGGCCGAGGACCTCTCGCTCGCCCGCGCGCTCTTCATCAACCGCATCGACCGCGCCGACGCCGACTACGACCTCGCATTCGCCACGCTCCAGGAGCGCTTCGGCAACAAGCTCGGCCCCGTCACCATCCCCATGGGCTCCGGCGACGCCTTCGAGGGCGTCATCGACGTCGTCCACATGAAGGCGCGCCACCTCGAGGACGGCAAGCCCGTCGTCACCGACATCCCCGACGCGTACAAGTCCGCGGCTGAGGACGCCCGCGCGCAGCTCACCGACCTGGTGGCCGAGGCCGACGACGAGATCATGATGAAGTACCTCGAGGGCGAGGAGATCACCCAGGACGAGCTCGAGGGGCTTCTTGCCAAGGCGGTGGCGGAGAGGATCTTCGTGCCGGTGTTCACGGGCAGCTGCGTGCGCGAGGAGGGCGTTATCTCGTTCATGGACGCCGTGGTCTCGTGGTTCCCGACCATGGCCGACTTCGGCCGCATCCCGCTGGTCAACGGCGAGCAGCTCGACATCTCCGCGGACGACGACCGCCCGGTCGTGTTCGCCTTCAAGTCGCTGAACGACCCGCAGAACGGCCGCCTCAGCTTCCTCAAGGTCCTCGCGGGCACCGTGACGCCGGGCCTCGAGCTCACGAACGCGCGCACGCGCAAGTCCGAGCGCCTGGGGCACCTCTACCTCATGTGCGGCAAGGAGACGACCGACGTCCAGTCCGCCGCCGCGGGCGACATCGTCGTCGTGCCGAAGCTCGAGGCGCAGACGGGCGACACGCTCTCCGTCACCGGCAAGGTCGAGGCCGCCGCGTTCCGCTTCCCGAACTCGCTCTACCGCATCGCCATCGAGCCCGACAAGCGCGGCACCGAGGGCAAGCTCTACGCCTTCCTCGAGAAGTCCGCGGACGCCGATCCGACCCTCAAGGTCGAGCGCGACGAGGACACGGGGCAGACCGTCATCTCGGCCATCGGCGAGGCGCAGGTCAGCGTGCTTCTTGACCGCCTCGAGGCCCGCGCGGGCGTGACCGCGCACACCGTCGCGCTCAAGATCCCGTATCGCGAGACCATCCGCCGCGTGGCCTCCGCCCAGGGCCGCCACAAGAAGCAGACCGGCGGCGCCGGCCAGTACGGCGACTGCTGGCTGCGCATCGAGCCGAACCCGGGCGCCGGCTACGAGTTTGTCGACGAGGTCGTCGGCGGCCACATCCCGCGCGGCTTCATCCCCGCCATCGACAAGGGCGTCCAGGAGACCATGAAGGACGGCGTCCTCGCCGGCTACCCGATGATCGACGTCAAGGTCGCCGTCTACGAGGGTTCTTATCACCCCGTCGACTCCAACGAGATGGCCTTCAAGACGGCCGCGCGCATCGGCTTCCAGAAGGCCGTCGACCAGGCGGAGCCCGTGCTGCTCGAGCCGATGGCGCATCTTTCCATCACCGTGCCGGACAGCTACGCCGGCTCCGTGATGGGCGACGTCTCCGCGAGCCGCGGCCGCGTCGAGGGCATGGCCGCGGGCGACGGCGTCAACGCCGGGCAGACCACGGTCGAGGCGACGATCCCGTACGCCGAGGTCACCGACTACGCGACCCGTCTGCGCTCGCTCTCGCGCGGCACCGGCGAGTTCACGCTCGAGCTCTGCGGCTACGAGCAGGTCCCGCACGACATCCAGCAGAAGCTCGCCGCCGACTACGCCGCCCGCCGCGCCGCCGGCGAGAAGTAGCGCCGCACCAGCTGGCAACGCAGGGAAGCGCCGGTCTCCGATGAGGCCGGCGCTTCTTCTCACTTTCGGAGGGGATGCCGTGACTGAGCGAAGGATTGTCGTTGGGTATGCATCGGCGTTGGATTTCTGGCGGTCGGCGCGCATCGCTGGGGCGGGGCCAGCGCGCGAGCCGGAGGGCGTCGTCTATGGCGCCTGCCGCGACGAAAGCCTTCTTGCGAGGGCAAAGAGAGCGGCCGACCTGTGCGGCTCGGGGTTGCCGCTCGATACTGTGGTGAGAGCTCGCGCCGAGCGCAGGAACTGCGATGCCCTGAACGACCGTGTGTGGTCGGGGCCGCTTTCCGGGCAGCTGACCTGGTTGGACAACGAGGCGTGGGCATGTTCCTTTCCGGCCACGTTCGTGCAGCTCGCGAGCCTCTTGGACGAGGCGGAGCTTGCCGCGCTCGCCTACGAGGCGTGCGGGACCTACGGGCTGCCGTCCACGGCGCTCTATGAAGGCGCGCAAGACCTGGCCCCCTTGACGACGGTCGCCGAGCTGGGGTCATATGCTTCCGCCGCCCGTGCCCTAGGGGTGCGAGGGGCAAAGCGAGCCTGCTCCGCGCTCGAGCTTGTGGTCGACGGGTCAAACTCTCCCCGAGAGACCGACGTCGCCGTCCTCCTGAGCCTTTCTCGTAGGAAGGGAGGCTATGACCTGCGGGGATTCGAGATGAATGCGACGATAAAGGTCCCAAAATCGCAGAAGGCGGCTTTGGGACAGGAGACGATCAGCCCCGATTTCCTTTGGCTCGACAAGAAAGTGTTGCTGGAGTATGACAGCAACGCCCACCATCTTTCGCCGCGGGAAAAGGAGCGCGACGAGGCTCGGCGCCGCGTGCTTGAGAACATGGGGTTCAGGGTCTTCGTCATGACGAACGAGGTGATTCGCAGCGACGTCAAGCTAAGCGCTTTTATGCAGGACCTGCAGGGGTCTTTGGGGGTGCGCCGCGCAGCTCCCAGCACCGCGGTTCTCAAGGCGCAAGAGGAGATGCGATACAGGGCTGTGCAAGGTTTTGCTCCAAGTGCGACGTAAGGGGCGAATCGCTGCAAGGTTTTGGCCTTCGTGCGACGTTGACGGGGGCTGATTCGGCCTGTTCCGAGGCCAAAATCCCGCTTCGAGGGCTTTGAAGCGCAGTTTTCGCCCGAACTTACGCTGCACGAAGGCCAAAACCTTGCAGGGACATTCCCTCTACGTCGCACTTGGAGCAAAACCTTGCGATGGGCGGCTGCGTGATTCGCGTAGGAGGCCTGATGCTCCTGCAACGGGTATGAAACAGGCTGGGGGCAATGACCTGATAGAATCATGAATTTAAGCCGCGCGCCCCAACGTCTAACGCGCGGCCGCATCTGACCATCGACCCAAGGAGGTCGCGCAATCGCGCATGGACGTAGCCATTAGCATCATCGTCACGTTTGTTCTCACGCTGGTCAACGGGTTCTTCTCGGCATCCGAGATGGCGGTGACCACTGCGAAGAGGGCGCTTCTCGAGCCTGAGGCCGAGGAAGGCGATAAGCGGGCGAAGAACGCCCTGGACCTCTCGTCCGATTCGGACCAGTTCCTGGCGACCATTCAGGTGGCCATCACGCTCGTCGGGTTCGCCTCCTCGGCGTTCGCGGCGACGAGCCTCTCCGACCCCCTCGCGAGCTGGCTCGTGAGCCTC
The DNA here is from genome assembly GCA_030530145.1 of Coriobacteriia bacterium. GTDB lineage: Bacteria > Actinomycetota > Coriobacteriia > Coriobacteriales > Atopobiaceae > Paratractidigestivibacter. The sequence goes on from JAUMVN010000003.1 coordinate 163,327, forward strand.
GGCGTGGCCGAGGGCATCGCCGGCAGCATCGCCGTCGTGGCCATCACGCTCATCGTGGCGTATGTGTCGACCGTCGTCGGCGAGCTCGTGCCCAAGCGCCTGGCCCTGGCCAACGCAGAGTCGGTGGCTAAGTCCGTGGCCGGGCCCATCCGCGGCTTTATGAAGATCGCGACCCCGGTCGTCTGGCTTACCTCCAAGTCCGCCGCCGGCCTCTCCACCGCGCTGGGCATCAAGTCGGCCGACGACCGCCAGGATGTCTCGGAGGAGGAGCTCAAGTATATGGTCACCGACTCCGACGACCTCTCGGAGGAGGAGAAGTCCATGATCCACGAGGTCATCGACCTGGGCGACACCATCGCCCGCGAGGTCATGATCCCGCGCGTGGACATGACCTGCGTGGAGGACACCAAGAACCTGAACGAGGTCCTCGGCCTCATGCGCCGAACCGGCTTCTCCCGCGTGCCCGTCTACCACGGCTCCGTCGACCGCGTGATCGGCATCGCCCACATCAAGGACATCATCAGCCCGATCATCGATGGCGGGAAGGGCGGCGCGCTCATCGGCGATTATGTGCGCACGGCCAACTACGTGCCCGACACCAAGGACATCATCCCGCTGCTCTCCGAGATGCAGACGAGCCACGACCAGATGGTCATCGTCGTCGATGAGTACGGCGGAACCGCGGGCGTCCTCACGCTCGAGGACATCGTGGAGGAGATCGTCGGCGAGATCGAGGACGAGTTCGACCCCGACAACAAGTACCTGACCAAGCTCTCCGACAACGAATGGCTGGTAGACGGTCGTTTTTCGCTCGATGACGCCATCGACCTCGGATGGCCCGTGGAGGACAACGAGGAGTACGAGACCATCGCGGGCTACGTGCTCGAGCTCGCCGACAAGGTCCCGCATCCCGGCGACCTGTATGAGAAGGACGGGTATTACTTCCGCGTGCAGTCCATGCGCGGCCGCCGCGTGAGCCTCTTGCGGGTGACGGCGCCGGAACCCGCCTCCGAGGAGGAGCTCGACTCCGAGTCCTCGGGCGACGAGACTAAGGAAGCGGCCGCCGATAAGCAATAGGCCCCGCGCCGCTTCGTTGACTACAATGAACAGAAGTTGCGCCAAGCCCGGGGGACGGGCTTTGAACGAGAGGGGCCGCGATGGCTCAGCTATTTGAAATCAAGAAGGTCGTCGTCGGCCCGAAGAACCTCGAGGCGACCGTCGAGCTCGCGCCGAGCGCGCCGCTGATGACCCGTGAGGACCTCGAGGGCACGACCCGTGCCTGGGAGGTCATGCCGCAGCTTCGCGACCACGTGTGCCTGGGCGACGAGTCGGGGACCTTCGGCGACGTCATGGGCAACACCGAGCTCGCGCACCTGCTCGAGCACGTGACCGTAGAGCTTCTTGCCAGGACGGACATCGCCGGCGACATCTCGTGCGGGCAGACCGCCGAGGCGGGCGAGCGCACCTACAAGCTGACGTTCAAGTGTCCCGACGACGTGCTCGTGGTCGGTGCGCTCTCCAGCGCGGCGTGGCTCATGCAGTGGGCGTTCTCGGGCGGCGGCGACCCCAAGCCTGACGCGGACGCCATCGCGTCCGGCCTGGTCGACCTGGTCAAGAGCCTACCCGAGGTCGAGGAGGAGCCTGAAGACGAGCTCGTGCCCGCGCCTGAGGAGGAGCAGCCTGCCGCCGCGGACGACGACGCTTGCGAAGAGCCGGCGGAGGAGGCCCCGGCGGCCGAGCCCGAGCCGGAACCGGTCGCTGCCGAGCCGCAGGAGCCGGTCGCTGAGCCCGTCCCGGCGCCGGAGCCCGAGACGCGGACGGTGGACGAGGCTGAGGTCGAGGCGATTCTCGCCGCCGATCCGGTTGTGCCCGAGGAGGCGTCCGAACCCGTCGCCGATGATGGTGAGGATGCGGCCGAGGTCTATGGCGACGTCGTCGACAACTGCCCTGCGTCGGACTTCCCGGGGCTGTTTAGCGACCCCGAGCCCTGGGATGACTCGGAGCCCGAGGATGAGGCCGATGAGGTGTTTGAGCCCGAGGCTAACGATGAGGTCGATGCCGACGTACCCGCCGCAGCCGCGCCTGTGATGGAGGCCGAGCCGCCGGCCGAGTCTGTCGAGGAGCCCGAAGCCGCGCCTGCCGAGCCTGCGCCGCAGCCTGTCCCCGAGCCCGAGCCCGAGCCCGAGGCGCCCAGCGCCCCCGCCAACGACTGGGGCTTCGACAACGTCCCGCGCCCGCACGTCGTCCGTTAATGTCCAACCGGTAACCCTTGCCCGCGCACACGCGCCTTCGGGTAAGAGATACCTAACGTTGCAGCAGCCACAACAACTTTGGAGGAACTTATGAGCAAGAAGACCGTTGGTTTCGTCCTTGGCAGCATCTTCGGCGCGGCGGCCGGCGTCGTCGCGGGCATCATGATCGCGCCGCGCTCCGGCGCCGAGTCTCGCGCCATGGCCGCTGACGCCATGAACGACGCCTGGGATTCCGCCGTCGACACCTACGAGCGCGCCGGCGCCGTCGTCAACGAGCAGGTCTCCGGCGTCCGCCCGACCGTCGACGCGAAGACCGACGAGCTGCGCGCCAAGGTCGACGCCGCCCGCGAGCGCATGGACCAGCTCCGCGACTCCCTCTCCGACGTGGTCGCCCAGACCTCCGAGCAGGTCACCGAGGCCGTCAACACCGTCGCCGACTCCGTGGTCTTCATGGCCGACGCCGCTTCCGAGCAGGGTGCCGCCCCCGCCGAGGCCGTCCACGTCGAGGTCGTCGAGCCCGAGAAGGACGAGGCCTAGCCTTGCTTAAAGTCAACGATCTCTACGGCCGCAAGGTCTACGTTCCGAAGAAGGCCAAGAAGGGCAAGGACGGCCAGGAGCAGGTTAAGTTCTCCAAGCTCGGCAAAGTCCACATGGCGGTCTTCTCGCCGAACGGCCGCGAGGTCGTTGGCTTCCTCGTGTCCCGCCCCGAGATCGCAGGCATGGTCAAGCGCCCCGACGCGTTTCTCGCCTTCGACTCCTATGCCGTCCAGGACGACGGCACCCTGCGCGTGACGCGCGAGGCCGCCGCCCTGGACGACGACGCCCGCAAGCGCCTCGCGCTCGAATGGGACGCCTGCGTCATGTGGGCGGGCATGGACGCCAAGACCGTTGGCGGCAAGAAGCTTGGCTACGTCTCGGACGCCGAGTTCGACGCGAAGACCGGCACCGTGAGCAAGTTCTTCGTCGGCGACGGCGGCGTGGCGCGCGCCATCGTGGGCAGCTTCGAGATTCCTGCCGCCATGGTGCGCGGCTACTCCAACGGCTACATGATCGTCGACAACGAGGCCGCGAGCCTGGAGCTCGACGGCGGCGTGGCCGCAAAGGCGGGCGAAGGCTACGCGAAGGCCAAGGTCAAGGGTGCCGAGGCCGCCCAGAAGGCGGGCAAGGCCGCCGGCGAGGCGGTCGACAAGGGCTCGTACGCCTTCGGCCGCATGCTCGGCCGCGCCAAGCGCGCCATCGAGGACGCCGCGGCGGACGGGGAGACGCCCGCGCCGAAGAAGCAAGCGCCCCAGGCCCCCGCCGTGCCCGCCGCCGACGTCCGCGTGAGCGAGCCGGTGGAGACCCTGCGCGCCGGTAAGGATGAGCGTTCCGCTGCGGACGAGCCGAGGACGTACGCGCCTGCATCCGAATCAGCCGCAGCTCAAGGGCAAAAACCCGTCAAGAAACCCGCATCGGCGGTCGCGTCCGCGGCGGCCAAGCCCGCCAAGTCACCGGCAAAGAAGCCCGCCGCGAAGAAGCCCGCGGGCGACGCGGCGGCAAAGGCGGTCGGCAAGCAGATCGGCCGCATGGGAAAGATGTTCTCCTCCTTCAAGGACGAGTTCGACAAGGCGAGCAAATAGGAACACCCGTGAAGCGCCCCACGAAGAAGCAGGTCCTGAAGGTCGCCGGCTATACCGGCGCGGCGGCGGTCGTGGCCGTCGTCGTGGCGGCGAACGTGGCGATGGCGCTGTTCGGCGACACCATCAACGCGTATTTCGGCGCCGATAAGGTCGACATCTCCGAGGACGAGAAGTCCGCCGTCATGGACGACGGCCGCGTCCTGGCCAAGCGCATCGAGGGCGAGGGCATCGTCCTTCTTCGCAACGAGGGCCAGGCGCTCCCGCTCGAGTCGTCGACGAAGAAGGTCAACGTCTTCGGGTGGGCGTCGACGCAGTGGGTGGCCGCCGGCTCCGGGTCCGGGCAGGTCAGCGGCACGACTGAGGGTTTCCTCGAGGCGCTCTCGGCGGCCGGCGTCGAGTACAACGCCGAGCTCACCAACATGTATAAGTCGTTCCACGGCGAGCGCGACTACAAGAGCGCGGGCGCGCTGAACAGCCATGCGTCGGAGTACTGCCGCCTCTATGAGCCGAGCGTCTACGACGACTCCTGCTACTCCGACGAGCTTCTTTCCAACGCCGAGGCGTACTCCGACACGGCGATCGTGGTCATCGGCCGCACCACGGGCGAGAGCATCGACTGCCCGGCGGTCCAGTACAAGGTCAACGCCAAGGGCGGCGACGTGACCGCGGACGTCACGCGCACCTACCTGGAGCTCTCGACCGAGGAAGAGGCCCTGCTGCGCTACGTCGGCGCGCACTACGAGCACGTGTGCGTCGTCGTCAACTCGACGAACACGATGGAGCTCGGCGAGCTCGAGACCATCCCCGGCATCGACGCGGCGCTTCTTGCCGGGCCGACGGGCGAGGTCGGCGCCGACTCGGTCGTCGCGGCCCTGTGGGGCGACATCAACCCCTCCGGGCGAACCACCGACACCTACGCGTATGACTTCACGACTGCTGCGAGCTGGGCGAACTCGGGTGCCATGGGCGAGGGCGTGTACACGAACGGCAGCGGCCTCTACCCGGCGGACGGCACGAAGAACTCGAACGTCGGCACCGACGAGAAGTACGACGGCGTCCGCTTCGTCGACTACACCGAGGGTATCTACGTCGGTTATCGCTGGTACGAGACGGCCGACGCGGAAGGCTACTGGGACAACGTCAAGAACAAGCACGGCCAGGGCTACGACGCCGTGGTCCAGTACCCCTTCGGCTACGGCCTCTCGTACACGACCTTCGACTGGCAGGTTACCGGCCGCACGCCGGGCCAGGGCGCGCGCGTCTCGCGCGACACGGAGTTCACCGTGACCGTGCTGGTGACGAATACGGGCTCCTCGGCCGGCCGCGACGTCGTGCAGCTCTACTGCACGCCGCCGTACACAGAGGGCGGCATCGAGAAGTCCTCGACCGTGCTCGTGGCCTATGCGAAGACCAAGCTGCTCGAGCCGGGCGAGAGCCAGGAGGTCAGCCTCTCGTTCATGTTGGACGACGTGGCGAGCTACGACTGCTACGACGTGAATGGGAACGGCTTTACCGGCTACGAGCTCGAGAGCGGCGACTACACGATCGAGCTCAAGCGCAACGCGCACGAGGTCGCGGACTGCGAGTATGCGTCGACCACGCTCTATGTGCCGCGCACCGAGGAGTGCTCCGAGGACCTTGCCACGGGCGCCGAGGTCAAGAACCGTTTCACGGGCGACGACGCGTGGGACGGCATCTCCATCGACGGCTCGAACTCAGGGGCCGACATCACCTGGCTCACCCGCGCGGACTTCGCCGGCACCTTTGCGAAGAAGTCCGACCCCGACCGCGCGATGACCGACAACGTCGCGAGCCTTAACCTGTACACAGAGAAGGACATCGAGGCCGACGCGGCCAACTACCAGGGGCTTGTTGGACAAAGCCTGCAGCTGACGCTGCGCGTGGCGTCGGGCAGGTCGTCCTATACCCTCTGCGAGGACGGGCTTCTCACCGAGCTCGGGCAGCGCCTGGGCCTGAACTACAACGACTCGACGTGGGACGACCTGCTGGACAGCCTGACCGTGGAAGAGATGAGCAAGGCCGTGCTGCACAGCTACATCTCCACCGCGGCGATCGGCTCGGTGGGCCGTCCCCTGACGAAGGAGGTCGACGGTCCCTCGCAGGTCGGGTCGTTCAACCAGCTGACGATGGGCGTCGGGTACCCCGCCGGGACCGTCCTCGCCCAGACCTGGAACGATGGCCTGGCGCGCGAGTACGGCCGCCAGCTCGGGCTCGAGGCCGCGGCGCTCGGCGTCGACGGGCTGTACGCGCCGAGCGTGAACATCCACCGCACGCCGCTCTGTGGCCGCAACTACGAGTACTTCTCGGAGGACTCGACCATGTCGGGGCAGATGGGCGCCGCCGTGGTCGCGGGCATGAAGGACTCCGGGACGTATTGCTACCTGAAGCACCTGGCCCTGAACAATCAGGAGTCCTACCGCGACTCGCTCTATGAGTGGCTGACGGAGCAGACCCTGCGCGAGCTCTACCTGAGGCCGTTCAAGATCGCTGTGGTCAAGGGCGGGGCGACCGGGTTCATGACCTCCTACAACCGCATCGGCGCGACGTGGGCGGGCGGCAATATAGCCCTGCTCACAGACGTGCTGCGCGGGGAGTGGGGCTTCGAGGGCACGGTGATCACCGACTACGCGGACCACCACAAGTACATGAACGCCGACCAGATGCTGCGCGCCGGCGGCGACCTCTACATGGACGGCGTCTTCGGCAACGGCGCCTTCGAGTACGGCTTCACCGAGGACGAGCTCGTGTCGGCGAAGGGCACCTCGTCCGAGGCGCGCGCCATCAGCTTCCAGACGAACCTGCGCCGCGCCACCAAGGACGCGCTCTATACCTGGCTGAATGCCCGCGCGTCGCAGAGCGCCGAGGTTTCCCGCCCGGTGAAGAGGAAAGGCATCCAGTGGATCCGCGTCGGCATCGGCGTGGCGGACATCCTCGTGCTCGCTGCCGGCGGTGTATGGGCGAAGCGCCACCGCGACCGCCGGTTGGGGCGCCGGGAGCGGTAGACGAGGTTGGGGAGAACAACGGGCGCGCCGATGGGGGGTCCCACCGGCGCGCCTTTCTTGCCAAGAAGTGCTGCTAGAAACTGACCTTCGGGTTGTCCGCGGCGTCCGCGCCGGCAGAGAAGCCCTGGCGCGGCTGCCGTCCGCCGGCGACAAGGTTGCCCGGGAAGGTCTGGATCGCGTTGTTGTACATCATCACGCAGTCGTTGTAGCTCATGCGAGCGTAGCTGAGGCGGTTCTCGGTGTCGGCGAGCTCGCTCTGGAGCTGCTGGAAGTTGGCGCTGGCCTTGAGGTCGGGGTAGTTCTCGGCCACGGCGAGAAGGCTGTTGACCGCGCCGGTCAGGCGAGCGGCGGCCTGCATCTTGTCCTCGGGCGTCGCGGCCTTCTCCTCGGCGGCGCGCGCGTCGGTCACAGCTTGGAGGGTCTTCGACTCGTGCGCGGCGTAGCCCTTGACGGTCTCGACGAGGTTGGGGATAAGGTCATGGCGGCGCTGGAGCTGCGCCTCGATGGTCTGCCAGGCGTTGTCGCACTTGTTCGACGCGCGGACGATGCCGTTGCTGACGGTTATCCAGGCGACGGCGATGACGACGATTGCGGCGATGACGATGATGGCGACGGTCATGAGCGGCCCCTTTGGTCCGGGCGCGGTCTCAGATGGCCTGGCCCGCGCAGGTGATATGGCGGAGGAGGAGGGATTCGAACCCTCGGTACGGGGTTACCGCACGACGGTTTTCAAGACCGCTGCATTCAACCACTCTGCCACTCCTCCGGAGATGCGAGCTTCTTTATATTAGCGGACGCGGGGGCGTCGCGCGCCGCGGCGTGGGTAAAATGGGCCACATATCCCAACGCGAATCGCACCTCAGAAGAAAGGAACCGACGCCTTGAATCGACGTCCCTCCAGCCCTGTGCTGAATTTTCTGCTCCTCGCGCTCGGCGCGGCCATTGCCGCTTTCGCCATCGAGGAGTTTCTCGTTCCGAACACGATCCTCGACGGCGGCGTCATCGGCATCGGCATGATGGTGAGCCACCTGACGGGGGCTCCGCTCGCGGTGTTGACGGTCGTGCTCAACGCGCCGTTCCTCGTGCTCGGCGGCATGCGGCTGGGCAAGGGCTTCACGGTGAAGGCGGCTTTCTCGATGGCGGTCTTCTCGGCGTGCGTCGCGCTGTTCTCGGGTTGGGCGAACGCCACCGACGAGACGCTGCTGGCGGTCTGCTTCGGCGGCGTGCTCCTGGGCCTCGGCGTCGGCATCGTCATCCGTGCGGGCGGCTGCCTGGACGGCACGGAAGCCGTGGCCATCCTGCTGAGCCGCCGAACGAACCTCGCTGTCGGCGAGATGGTGCTGTGCATGAATGTGGTCATCTACGGGCTCGCCGGCCTGCTGTTCGGCCTCGACCGCGCCATGTATTCGCTGCTCACGTACTTCATCACCTCGAAGGTGCTCGACATGGTCGAGTCCGAGATGAACCAGGCCAAGGCGGCGCTCATCATAACTGACGACGCGGACCAGATCTGCGAGCGCATCTACGACCAGATGGGCCGCACCGTCACTATGATGGACGGCTCCGGCCTGGTCAGCGGACCGAAGAAGGTGCTCTACTGCGTGATCACCAAGTTCGAGATGCGCGAGCTGCGCGAGATCGTGGACTCGGTCGACGCCTCGGCGTTCGTGACGATTCTCGACGTGTCCGAGATCATCGGCAACCACATCAAGCAGAACGACGGGCAGCTCGAGGGCGGCGCGCGATGAGCGACGACGAGCGGTTCATGCGCGAGGCGCTCGAGGAGGCCCGTCTTGCCGCGGGGGAAGGGGAGGTGCCCATTGGCGCTGTCGTGGTCTGTGACGGCGAGGTGGTGGCGCGCGCCCATAACCGCCGGGAGACCGATCTGGACCCCTCGGCGCATGCGGAGTTCTCGGCCATGGTCGCGGCCTCGCGCGCGCTCGGCCGCTGGCGGCTCTCCGGCTGCACGGTCTACGTGACGCTCGAGCCGTGCCTTATGTGCGCGGGCCTCATGGTCAACGCGCGCATCGACCGCTGCGTGTACGGCGCGGCCGACCCCAAGGGCGGCGCGCTCGGTACGCTCTACGACGTGAGCCACGACGCGCGTCTCAACCATGAGTTCGAGGTCGAGGCCGGGGTGCTCGCCGATGAGGCGGCGGGGCAGCTGCGGGACTTCTTCCGGGCGCGGCGCGCGCGGGCGAAGGAGGCCAAGCGCGCCGCGGCGGAGGCTTAAGACCCCTGAAAGTGGGGTTCACGGAAGTTCTGCCCGACTTTTCCCGCATTAAAATTGGATTTGCTGAGTAGACCGGCCGTCCTAGAGCTCAGTTATCTGCGGAAACGTAACAAAAAGCGCTCCCTCTACTGAGGGAGCGCAATTTTAAAACGGGAAAAGTCGGGTAGGTTTTGCTTGGGGGCCTGTTTTAGCCCAGAACGAGGGTGCCGACGTAGACCAGGACGGCCATCGCGGCGGCGAAGCCGAAGGCGTACTTGGCGATCTGGCCCAGGATCTCGCCGTCTTTGCCGGCGAGGCCGCAGGCAGCGCAACCGATGGCGATATTCTGCGGGCTGATCATCTTGCCGGCGGAGGTGCCCAGGGAGTTGGCGGCCACGAGCCACATCGGGTCGTCGCCGAGGGTCTCGGCGGCGTGGAGCTGGACGTTTCCGAAGAGGACCTCGCTCGAGGTGCCGGAGCCGGTCACGAAGGTGCCGAGGGCGCCGAGCAGCGGGGCCACCAGCGGATAGAACCCGCCGAGAAGCGCGACGAAGAAGGCCGCGATGCTCGCGATCATGCCCGAGTAGCCCATGATCTTGGCCACGGCGAGGACGCCGAGCATGGTAAGGACGGTCTTCGACATCTGGGCGCAGGTGTCCTTTAGGACGCCGAGCATCTCGCGGACGCTGCAGCCCTGGATCACACCGCCGATGATGCCGCAGATCATGATGAGGATGCCCGGGGTGTCGATCCAAACAAAGGTGAGGGTCGCGGTCGGGTCGCCCTGGTAGATGTTCAGCGTGGTCGAGATCGAGGAAAGCGGGCCGTAGATGGCGGGGAAGAGCTTGCTCGTGACCAGGAGCAGGATGAAGATCAGAATGAACGGCGACCAGGCGAGGATGATCTGCAGCACGGGCGCGCCGAAGCCCTCGGTGTGCTGCGCGTTGGCGAGGCGGTACTCCTCGGGGACATCGTTGCCGCGCGTGGCGACGGCGAACGCGAAGACGGCGAAGAGCGAGACGACGGAACCCACGACCACGGCGAGGTTCGGGCCGATGAACATGGCGCCGGCGAGCTCGGCCGCGGCGAGGGAGACGCCGGCGACGAGGGTGATGGGCAGCACGCCCTTGAGGCCCTTGGGGCCGCCGCCGACGAGCATGACCATGAGGATCGGGCAGGCGACGATGAAGGGGATGGCCTGGATGGTCTGGGTCGTCGCGAGCGAGATCGGGTCCATGGAGGTGATGGAGGCGAGCGTGGTCGTCGGGATGCCGATGGAGCCGAACATGGTCGGCACGGAGTTGGCGATCAGACAGGCGAGAATGGCCTCGATGGGCGCGACGCCCACGGCCACGAGCATGGACGCGGGGATGGCAACGGCGGTGCCGAAGCCGGCCATGCCCTCGAGGAAGGCGCCGAAGCACCAGCCGATGAGGAGCACGAGCACGCGCTTGTCGGCAGAGACGGAGCAGAGCATGGCCTTGATCGTCTCGATGCCGGCGGTGTGCACGGTCACGTTGTAGGTGAAGACGGCGGCGATGATGACGAGGGAGATGGGCCACAGCGCCATCGCGAAGCCCTCGAGCGCGGCAGTCGCGATGTTGACGGCGGTCATCTGCCAGCCGATGGCCGCGACCACGATCGCGACGGCGAGCGCGCCGAGGCTCGCCTTCCAAGCCTCAATGTGTAGGCCGCAGAGGGCGATGACCAACCAGATGATGGGGGTGAGGGCCAGAACGAACATTCCAAACAAGCCGAGCACGGGCTTCTCCCTTCGTCAGGGACGAGTGATGTGGTATGCCGTTCACCGATATTATCACGCCGTTTGCGGGTATAAGGCGCTGTTCTGAAATTCGAAACGCGTGTTGTGGAACCGATTCCAGAAAATAAGAAAGACGCTGGTGAGAGGTAACGTTCACCCTCACCAGCGTCTTGTCAAGCCTGCGGCGCGGCGGTCCGCGCCGCCGTGTCTGGGCCTACACTACCTGGAAGATAAAAAAGTCAAGGTAATGGCTCTCGGGAACGCCCCAGAGAATGGGGTGGTCCGGCGCCTGCTGGCGCTCCTCGACTTGCTTGAGCTGCACGTTGGCCTGGTGCGCGGCGTCCGCGACGGCCTCGGCGAGCAGGTCGCGCGTCATGAAGTGGCTGCAGCTGCACGTGGCCAGGTACCCGCCGCGCGGCAAGAGGCGCATGGCCTCGTAGTTGATCTGGCGGTAGCCCTTGGCGGCGTGCTTGACGGTGCCGCGGCTCTTCGTGAAGGCCGGCGGGTCGAGGACGATGAGGTCGTACGGGCCGCCCTCCTTGCGCAGACGGCCGCGGTCGCGCCGGAGCTCGGGCAGGTACTCGAGCACGTTCGCGCAGGTAAAGTCCATGCGCCCGTCGAGCCCGTTCAGGCGCGCGTTCTGTGCGGCGAGGTCGAGGGCGGTCTGGCTCACATCGACGCAGCGCACGAACTCGGCATCGCCCGCCGCGGCGTTCAAGCCGAACGGCCCCACGTGGCAGAAGCAGTCGAGCACGCGGCGCCCGCCCGCGATCTGGCGCACGGCGCGTCGGTTGTACTTCTGGTCCAGGAAGAAGCCCGTCTTCTGGCTGTTCTCGATGTCGAGGTCGAAGGTGAGGCCGTTCTCGACGACTTTGATGCGCGGCGCCGCGGGAACCTCGGCGCCCTCGCCGTCCCACCAACCCTTGTACTGGGGCAGGCCCTCCTTCGCGCGGCTCGGCGAGTCGTTGCGCTCATAGATTGCGGTCACGTTCTGGCCGTCCGCCTGCAGCGCCTGGAGCAGCAGCGGGTAGATCACGGGGCGCAGCAGCTCCATGCCGACGGTGCCCACCTGCGTGACCAGCACGTTCTCGTAGCGGTCCACAATGAGTCCCGGCATCTGGTCGGCCTCGGAGAAGACCACGCGGCACGCGTTCGTGTCGGGCTCGCACCCGGGAAGCGCCCGGCCGCCCATGGCGACCTTGCGGTGGTTCCACGCGTACGCGACGCGCCTGCCCCAAAACGCCTCGTCAACGCGGTCGTTCGCGTTGCGCGTGACGATGCGCACCCGGATCTTTGACTCCTTGGAAAGAAGCCCCGCGCCCTGCCAGGTGCCGTTCTCCTCGAAGACGTCGACGACGGAGCCGTTCTCGGCCGCCTCGGCATCGAGCACCTCGCCCTCGAAGACCCACGGGTGTCCCGCCTTGAGCGAGCGCGCCGCCTTGCGCGTGACGACGACCTTCGGGTAGGGGCGTGCCTGCTTCATTCCAGCGCCTTTCTCCATAAATATAGGGACAACGCCGGACCGGCCGCGCGCCGACGGCGCAACGGGCGGCGCTGTCCCCGCTGATCCTAGTAGTGCCTGCCGTAGCGCCCGCCGGAGATGCCGCGGCCGCGGGAGCGCGAGCCGGAGAACATCGTGCGGGTGGGCTTCTTCGTGCTGCGGCCCTCCTGCGGGATGATGCGCCCGGCGTCGTAGCTAAAGCCCTCGAGGTCCCAGGTCGGCACGAGCTTCTTGGTAAAGTACTCGATCTCGCGCAGGGGGCTGATCTCGTCGGGGGCGACGAAGGTGTAGGCGTGGCCCGTGGCACCCGCGCGGCCGGTGCGGCCGATGCGGTGCACGTAGTCCTCGGGGTCCATGGGCACGTCGAAGTTGACGACGGCGTCGATGCCCGAGACGTCGATGCCGCGGCTCATGACGTCGGTGGCCACGAGCACCTGGACCTTGCCCTCGCGGAACTTCTCGAGCGCCTTCTCGCGAGCCTTCTGCGGGCGGTCTGCGTGCATGACGTCTACCTTGACCTGCGCGTTCTTGAGCATCTTGCTCACGTCGTCCACGCGGTGCTTCGTGCGGCAGAAGACGAGCACGCGCTCGGGCTTCTCGCCCGCGGCGCCGCCGGTGGCAAGAAGCGCGCGCAAAAGCTCCGGCTTCTGGGCCTGCGTGACCGGGCAGAGGTGCTCGTCGACGGTGTCGGCCGTCTCGCCCACGCGGGCGATCTCGACCGTCACGGGGTCGGTGAGCAGCGCGTCGATGGTCGACTTGATCGACGGCGGGATGGTCGCCGAGAAGAGCAGCGTCTGGTGCGCGTCCGGCAGCGCGTGCATGATGCGGCGGACGCTCGGCCAGAAGCCCATGTCGAGCATGCGGTCCGCCTCGTCGAGCACGAGCGTCTGCACGTTGGCGAGGCTCACGTGGTTGTGCTCCATGAGGTCGAGGAGGCGCCCCGGCGTGGCGACGAGAAGGTCGCAGCCCTGCTCGAGCTGCTCGATCTGCTTCTCGAAGCGGGCGCCGCCCATGACGATGACCGCGCGCTGGCCGGTCTTCTCGCAGACGACGCTCACGACCTTGTCGATCTGCGCGGCGAGCTCGCGCGTCGGCGTGACGACGAGGGCGTGCGGGCCCTTGCCCTCGGCGCCGGTGATGACCTGCAGCGTGGGCAGGCCGAACGCGGCGGTCTTGCCCGTGCCGGTCTGCGCGGAGGCGACGACGTCGCGCCCGGCGAGGACCTCGGGGATGGCACCGGCCTGCACCGGCGTGGGGGTGGAAAAGCCGAGGGCGTCTACCCCGGCCAGGATCTGCTCGTTTAGCCCGAGCTCGGCAAATGTGGTAGTCATGCCTGCAAGTATGCACCAAAACGCCCCGTCTCTGCACGCAGGGACGGGGCGTTGGTTGAAACTCTATGGCGCGGAGAAGGGCGCGCCGGCCCGGCGGGTCGCGATCGAGTCGCCGTTCGCGTGCCGTCGGGGCCTTCGGCCCGCGGCGCTTCTTGCCAGGGCCTAGAACACCGGGATGACGGAGCCCTTGTACTCGGACTCGATGAAGTCTTCGGCGGTCTGGCTGGTCAGGGCCTTGATAAGGGCCCGGGTCTTCTCGTTGTCCTCGTCGCCCTTGCGCACGGCGATGATGTTCGCGTAGGTCTGGGCAGCCTCGGAGTCGGCGGCCTCGGAAGCGAGGGTCGCGGAGGTGTCGAGGCCGGCGGAAAGCGCGTAGTTGCCGTTGATGATCGCGAAGTCGACGTCCTCGAGCGAGCGGGCGACGGCAGCGGCCTCGACCTCGACGAGCTCGATGTTGTGGGGGTTGGACTCGATGTCGTTGGCGGTCGCCTCGAGGCCGGCGCCGTCCTTAAGGGTGATCACGCCCTGGTCCTGGAGCAGCAGGAGCGCGCGGGCCTCGTTGGTGGCGTCGGAGGGCACGGCGATCTTGGCGCCGTCGGGGACGTTCTTGATGTCGGAGCTCTTGCCGGCGTAGATGCCCATCGGCTCGAAGTGGATCGCGTACGCGCTCACGAGGTCGGTGCCGTTCTCCTCGTTGTAGTTCTCGAGGTAAGGGGCGTGCTGGAAGTAGTTGGCGTCGAGGTCGCCGTCGGCGAGGGCGACGTTGGGCTGGATGTAGTCGTTGTACTCGACGACCTTGAGCTCGTAGCCCTCGGCCTTGAGTTCGTCGGCCACGGCGTTCAGGATCTCGGCGTGGGGGGAGGGCGAGGCGCCGACGGTGATCACGTTGTCGGAGGCGGCGGAGGTGTCGGAGCTCGCGGAGCTGCTCGACGCGGAGCTGCCGCCGCAGGCGACGAGGCTGAGGGCGAGGGCGCCGCTGGCAAGGATGCCGGCGGCCGGCTTGATGAAGTTCTTGATGGACATAACGGTTCCTTTCAAAGATTGCTGGGCCTCTTCCCAAAGGCAAATCGGCATATGAGTGGCCAGGGGGTCTGGCATGGCTCCAAATAAAGGTGTGATGGCGCCGCCGGTCGGGCGGCAAACTTGTGTCTATGCGCTAGGAGCGCATTCGCTTGTCGCAACCGCGGACGAGCAGGTTGCAGAGCGTCTGGATGACCTGCACCATGATCACGAGGATGATCACGGTGGCAATCATGACGTCGTCCTGGTAGCGCTGGTAGCCGTAGCGGATGGCGATGTCGCCCAGGCCGCCCGCGCCGACCGTGCCGGCCATCGCGGTGTAGCCGAGGATGGTGATGATCACGATCGGCAGGCCGCGGAGCAGGGAGGGCAGGCCCTCGCGCAGGTAGACCTTGAGGATGATCTCCCAGGTAGAGGCGCCCATGGAGGTGGCGGCCTCGATGAGGCCGCGGTCGACCTCGGCCTCGCTCGACTCGACCATGCGGGCCACGAAGGGCGCTGCCGAGACGATCAGCGGGAAGACCGCGGCGGGGACGCCGAGGGTGGTGCCCACGACGGCGCGGGTGACGGGGATCAGGAAGAGCAGCAGGATGATGAACGGCAGCGAGCGCGCCATGTTCACCAGCCAGCCGATGACGGAGTAGGCGACGCGGTTGGGGCGCAGGCCGTCCGGCGCGACCACGGTGAGCAGCGTGCCGAGCACGATGCCGATGACGTAGGCCCCGAGCGTGGAGGCGAGCACCATGACCGTGGTGTCGACCGTTCCCTGGGCAAGAAGCGCGCCGTACTTCTCGATGAATGCGGAAAGATCCATTACTGCGCTCCTCCCTCGAACTGCAGCAGGGCACGGGTGACCTCGGCCTGCGGGTTGCCGAACACCTCGGCGACGGTGCCCTCCTCGACTACGCGACCGGCCTCCATGACCGCGATGCGGCCGCAGATGCGGCGGGCGACGGCGAGCGAGTGCGTGATGAGCACGATGGTCACGCCGAGCTCCTCGTTGATGCGGGCAAGAAGATCGAGCACCTGGCTCGTGGTCAGCGTGTCGAGCGCGGAGGTCGCCTCGTCGCAGAGCAGGTACTTCGGGCGCGTCATGAGGGCGCGGGCGATGGCCACGCGCTGCTGCTGGCCGCCGGAGAGCTGCGAGGGGTAGGAGCCCTCCTTGCCCTCGAGGCCTACGAGCTTAAGGAGCTCGCGGCCGCGGTCCTGCGCTTCTTTGCCGGAAATGCGGCCGGCGGCGCTCGCGAGCGTGGACGGGAAGATCACGTTGTCCAGCACGGTGCGCTGCTGGAAGAGGTTGATGCCCTGGAAGATCATGCCGACGTCGGCGCGCAGCTCGCGCAGCGCGCGGCCCTGTAGGCCGGTGACGTCCTGCCCGTCGATGACGACGGAGCCGCTCGTGGGGTGCTCGAGGAGGTTGATGCAGCGCACGAGCGTGGACTTGCCTGCGCCGGACTCCCCGATGATGCCGTAGACCTCGCCGGTCTGGATCGTGAGGGTAACGCCGTCCAGCGCGCGGTTCTGGCCCGCCGCGCCGTCGAAAACCTTTGTTATGTCGGTAAGCTGAATCATAGCGTTGAAGAGTCTAGCAGCCTGTTTTAAGGATTCGGGCGCGATGCTTAGAGCGATATTCGATGGGTGGCTATCGCTCAGGGCGATACCTGGGTTGACGTGGGACGATATACGGCCCCGGAGCGCGCCCTCGCCGCGCCCGTCTTGCCGCCGCCCGACTTCGCCGACGGCTTCGACGGGCTTCTTGCCAGCGTTGCTATACTGGTTCGCATCTAGTCGCGATTACCCGAGGGGAGAAGCATATGTGCGCAGCCGCCGCTCTCCCCATGCTGATGCGAATGCGGGGGCACTGCTGAGCTCAGCCGCCGGCTGTTGTTCTGAGCAGTGCTTTTATCGTCGTCAGCCAACCCGCATCCGCATAGGAGAGCCGAAACATGCCTATCAACATCCCCGACGGCCTGCCCGCCAAGGCGACCCTGCACCAGGAGCGCATCTTCGCGCTCGAGGAAGAAGTGGCCAACAACCAGCAGATCCGCCCGCTGCACGTGGTCATCCTCAACCTCATGCCGACCAAGGTGGAGACCGAGACGCAGATCCTGCGACTCATATCCAAGTCGCCGCTGCAGGTGAGCTGCGATTTCATGCGCGTGAGCAGCCATGAGGCCACACACACCTCGGCTGACCACCTGGTCAAGTTCTACGACACGTTCGACGCGCTCAAAGACAACTATTACGACGGCTTCATCGTCACCGGCGCGCCGATCGAGCACCTTGAGTTCGAGGACGTCGACTACTGGGACGAGTTCTGCCGCATCGTGGACTGGTCGCAGACCCACGTGCTCTCGACGATGTACCTGTGCTGGGGCGCGCTCGCGGGGCTCTACCACCTGTATGGCATCCCGAAGAAGATGCTCGGCGCCAAGCTCTTCGGCGTCTTCAAGCAGAAGCTCTGCGATGAGTACAACTTCCTGACCAACGGGTTCGACGAGGTGCACTACATGCCGCACTCCCGTCACGCCGCCATCGATACGGCGGCGCTCGCTGCCCACCCTGAGCTGCAGGTCCTTTCCGAGGGCTTCACGAGCGGGCCGGCGCTTATCGCCACGCGGGATTTCCATGAGGTGTACGTGACCGGCCACTTCGAGTACGGGCGCGACACGCTCGGCTCCGAGTTCTGGCGCGATTTCCACAAGGGGCTGCCCATCCGCGTGCCCGAGAACTACTTCCCCGACGACGACCCCGAGCAGCAGCCGCTCTTTACCTGGCGCGCGCACGCCAACCTGCTGTATCGCAACTGGCTCAACTGGATCTACCAGATGACGCCCTACGAGCTCGAGCGCATTCCCGAGGTCATCGAGGAGCTGCGCGGCGGCGGCGACATCATGACGGACAAGTTCTAGGCGGTGCCCATGGCTTCGGTTGAGGGGAAAAGCGAAGAGCGCATTACCGAGGAGCTGCTCGAGCGGCTGCTGGCGTCGGCCACGCCGGAGGCGTATCTTTCGGCGCCGGACGCGACCGTCGATCGCGGCCTGCCCGACTACCTGCACGAGCTCCTCGATGAGCACGGCCTGAAGCGGGCCGACGTGGTTCGCGCGAGCGGGATTAACGCCACGGTGGTCTACGACGTCTTCTCCGGCAAGAGCCGTCCGGGGCGTGACCATGCGATCATGCTCGCCTTCGGCCTGGGCTGCGACCTGCGCGAATGCCAGCGCCTGCTGCGCTTGGCCGGTGTGTCCGAGCTGTGGTGCAAGGTGCGCCGCGACGCGATTCTCATCTGGTGCGTGGAGAACGGGCGCACGCGCGAGGAGGCTGACGACGAGCTGTACCGGCTGGGCGAAAAGACCCTGCTGGGAACGGGCCCGCTGCGCTAGGGGCGGCTCATCAAGGGACGCCGGGCTTTCGCATGCAAGGTTTGGGCCTTCGTGCGACGTGGAGGCACGCGCCGTGCAAGGTTTTGCGCTTCGTGCGACGTTGACCTGCGTCGGTCGGGGCGTTTGAAAGGCTTCAGATCGACAATTTGGCCCGTTTAGCCCTCTTTGTCGGCAAAAGAACGTCGCACGAAGGACCAAACCTTGCAGCGAAGTGGCCGTTACGTCGCACGAAGGCCCAAACCTTGCATCGACGGAGTTCTTCTGTGGCTATTTGTGACGGTGCGCGTTGGCCTGATCGGCACGGCGCCGTCCGCCGATTCAGCTGGCAACTGAAGAACGTCATTGCCGCGGGGCCTAAACTGAAGAGATGGCGCCGCGAGCTCCCGCGGGGGGGGGTATCCCGGATGCGCCGATCGAGAACGGGAGCGGTTTGAACGACGAGCAGGTCATGCATGCCATGAGCCTCGACGATGTATACCACGTCGAGCGCGTGCTCGCGCATGGCGCGGGCGGCGTGACGGAGCTTGTCTCCATCGACGGCGCGGGCCCGTTCGTCCGCAAGAAGCTTCCCCTCGAGATAGCGAATCAGGGCGTCTGGTCGGCCATCGGCGCGCTCGACTGCAAGCGCCTTCCCAAGGTCGAGGCCACGTACTCTCTGCCCGACCAGTTCGTCGTCGTGTACGACTACGTGCCCGGGCAAACGCTTGAGGAGCTGGTCACGAGCCGCGGGCAGCTGGACGCTGCCGGGGCGGCGTCTCTTGCCGGCGACATCTGCGAGGCCGCCGCGGCGCTGCATTCCTGCGGCATCATCCACCGTGACCTGAGCCCCCGCAACGTGATCGTCGCGGCGGACGGCGCGCATCTCATCGACCTGGGCATCGCGCGGATGCGCGTGGAGGGCGCGACCCGCGACACGACATCGCTGGGCACGCGCGGCTTCGCGTCTCCCGAGCAGTACGGCTTCGCGCAGACGGATGCTCGCAGCGACGTGTACGCCATCGGCAAGCTGCTCGGCTACATGCTCACGGGCATGCAGCCGGACGGCGATGAGTACGAAGCGCGGCTCGGAGATGCCATTGCGGTCGACGCACGGCTGGCTGGCGTGGTGCGCCGCGCGTGCGCGTTCGAGCCGAGCGCGCGGTACCAGACGGCGGCGGAGCTGGCCGCGGCGTTGGCGGAGCCCGGCGGGCCGGCAGTTGCCGGATCTGCCCCGGTTTCGTCCTCCGCGGCGGCGTCTGAGTCTGCCCGCTCTGGCAAGAAATTCCAGCTCAATGTATCTAAAGTGCTGGTCGCGGTAGGCATCGTGGCGCTTCTTGCCGCCGTTGCGCTTACGGTTCGGTTGGCTTTGAGCGGGGGAGAGACGACCGTCGCCGGTGGCGACGGCGCCTCCGCGGCTTCGGCCGGCGCGTCGTCTAATGCGATGACCACTTCCTCAAACGTGGCCGCGGCTCCGGATGACGACGAAGAGGACCTGCCTCTCGAGATCGTCGAGTCGGGCTGGACAGCCAGCTCGAGCGGCTACGTCCACTTTGCCCTGGGCGTCAAGAATTCGAGCAACGACACAGCCTATGAGCTGGTCACGGTTAAGGTCGTGGGTTACGATGAGGACGGCTCGGTCCTCTTCAGCCAGGACTGCGGAATCATGGTCTGCCTTCCCGGGCAGACGACGTATTATGCGAGCCAGGTTGGCGGCGGCGCCGCGCCGGATCGCGTGGAGTTCACGCTGCAAAGAAACGTGTCGACCTCGGCGCGCCGCATGGGCGACAAGCTCGAGATGAAGGTCACCGACCTCTCGATTTCCGAGCATGCCGGCACGACGAATTTCGTGTGCACGTATTCCGTGGCGGGTTCTGATGAGGCTCTTTCGAGCGTTTCGTCGTACCTGAACACGACCGCGGTCGTCGTCGTGCTGCGCGACGCCGACGGCAACATCGTCTACGGCACCAACGGGTTTGTTTATAGCCTGGAGTTCGGCGAGGGCCAGACGACCCAGGTCGCCGCGAGCGACCTGCCGGCCTACGCCACTGCCGAGGCGTACGTGATGCCTTGGTAGGGGCGGCGGGGCTGCGGAACTTGAAATTAATGGCGAATGCTACACTTATTTCAAGAAATAAGTGTTCGAATCGACATAAATTTCAAGTTGGGGGTCACGATGGCTGGCTTTGCGAGAAAGATCGACGAACAGCTCGTCGCTTGGAAGGCGTCTGAGTCTCGTAAGCCCTTGGTGCTTCTCGGCGCTCGTCAGGTCGGGAAAACCTATGCACTCCGCCGCTTTGCGGAGAAGGAATTCGAGTCGCTCGCATACGTCGACTTCAGCCGCGACGTCGACGCGGCGGCGATTTTCAACGGCCCGATCTCCCCGGCACAGCTCGTCTCAAACCTGAGCGTCTATCTGCGCATGGACATCGAGCCGAGTAAGACACTCATTGTGTTCGACGAGGTCCAGCTTTGCGAGCGTGCACTGACGTCGCTCAAGTATTTCTGCGACGAGGCTCCGGAGTATTGCATCGCTGCGGCCGGGAGTCTTCTGGGCGTGCAGATCCACCGCGAGAACTTCTCGTTCCCAGTCGGCAAGGTGGATATTCTCAACCTTCACCCAATGAGCTTCGAAGAATACCTGTTCGCGAGGGGAGAGGCGCGTCTAGCCGATGCGATTCGGGGGGCCTACGGGAACCCCGGCGTCGCGTTCCCATTGCATGACCACGCTATGAGGCTGGTTAGGGAGTATGAGCTCGTCGGTGGTATGCCGGAAGTCGTCTCCGAGTTCGTGGGCGCCGGAGCGTCCGGTAACGCTGCCCTTGACCTCGCGCAAAAGAAGCAGACGGAAATTTGCGTGGCGTACGCTGCGGATATGGTCAAATACGCCGATGAGCAGGACGCGCCGCGGATCCTCGCGGCCTGGAACAGCCTGCCGCGCCAGTTGGCTAAGGAGAACCATAAGTTCCAGTACAAGGAGATCCGCTCCGGAGCGCGGGCGGCGCAGTATCAAACCGCTCTCGAGTGGCTGGACGCGGCGGGAATCGCCGAGCGCTGTCTGCGTGTGACCGACGCTGTGGCGCCGCTCGCCACCTTTGCGGAGGACGCGAACTTCAAGCTCTATGGTGCCGACACCGGGCTTCTTTCCAGCAGGTTCGAGGCGAGGCCCGAGGATTTGGAGCCCGCGGACAACATAGCGTCGAGGTTCCGCGGCGCGATTGCCGAGAACTACGTGTTCCAGCAGCTCCGGGCTGCCGACGCGTCCGTGTACTACTGGGGAACTGCGAGCCGCTACGAGGTCGAGTTCGTTGCTCGTAAGAAGACCGGCGAAGTTGCCCCCATTGAGGTCAAATCCGGCAAGAACGTTCGCTCGAAGAGCCTGCAGGAATTTGCGGAGCGCTACGACATCGAGAAGTCATATCGTCTGAGCAGCCGCAACTTCGGTGAGGCCGGCGGGGTCGTGAGCATCCCGCTGTATGCTGCGTGGCTGCTGGGGGGGGAACTGCGGTAGGGGCAGCGCCCGCCCGCCCAGTTCACAGCGGGGAGAGAAATGACCGTTTTCCCCCGCTGTGAACTCGATTCCACTTTGCTCGCGTCGCTGACTCGCGTAATTCAGCTGGCAACTGATGCGACCAAGATCGTCCCGCTATTTACTTTCAGGAGACGTAAAGGCTCCGGAGTTGGGGGTGCGGTATGGAAAGTCAGCCAGCCAGCAATATTGAAAAGATCAAGAAACAAACCGTTATGGTTCCATCCGTGGTTGCCATCATTGCAGCAATCCTGCTTTGTGTTAGCTATTTCTTGCCATTTACCGTGGCAAAGGATGACTCGATAGTAACGAGTCAGTTCGCGCAAAGTTTCGAGATCTACGAGGGGTCCGGCGTTACGGCGAGTGACCTAGCGAATCCATCAATCATTACCTGGGCGCGTTTCTATAAGGCATATTGCGATCGTCTTGAGAAATCGGTGACGAGTGATCTAAATGACTACTCGGCAGTGTTCTGGCTGATTGTTGTTTCTGGGGCGCTTGCTGTTCTTGCCTTGCTGTTCGCCCTTCTTCGCAAGGCCACGCCGACAGCGCTCTTTGCGTTGGCAAACTTGGGCTTGATGCTGCTTATCAGCCAATACTTTGAGGATTACGGTCCCGTGTCGAGTGGGGCGGCTAGCAATTGGGCCTTTGGCCACGTGGCGCTGCTCGGTTTCGCAGCGGTGCTCGTCGCGGCAGGCATTTGGCTATTTATTTCCAAGTGGAGGCAGAAGCACTTGGCTTTAGGCCAACAGCAATAAATCGATGTGCACGCCTTGTCTACCGCTTACAGAATCAAGCTCGGAATTCAGTTGCCAACTGAGGAATTGCTTTCCGGTGGTTTTCAGAATGTGCCTAACAGCAAAACGCTCAGTTGATTGGAGCTAAAGATGAATAAGACTGCTGCTATCGTTCTTTCTGCAGCGCTCGCGCTTACGCTGGGGGCCTGCGGTTTGTCCTCGTCTAAGGAGAGCAGCTCGGATGCGTCTTCTAAGACGACGCAGGAGCAGACGACTAAATCTGACAGCTCCTCTTCCGAGGCGAAGAAGGAAGAGACGGTTGCCGATAGCACGAAGACCGAGTCGACCTCCACGAAGGACGCCGAGGAACCTGAGAGCACGACCGAATCGTCGTCTGAGGTTACCCCGAGCTTCAAGGAAACCATGGACGGCTACGAGAAGTTCATGGGTGAGTACGTCGAGTTCATGAAGAAGTACCAGGACTCCGACAATACCGCGTCGATGCTCGCCGACTACGGAAAGATGATGTCCAGCTATGCGGAGTGGACCTCAAAGTTCGATGCCATCGACGGCGACTCGCTTTCAGCGGCGGATTCTGCGTATTACTTGGAGGTCCAGGGCCGCGTGCTACAGAAGCTTGCTGAGGTTCAGTAGCGACGTGCGCCTTGAGGCGGTTAGCGTGGATAAATTAGAGGCCCGCCTGCGGAATCATTCCCGCAGGCGGGCCTGCCTTTACGCTCCCGTGCGGCCTCCAATAATCCTCGTCCCATATGTCGAAAT
>JAUMVN010000042.1 GCA_030530145.1 Coriobacteriia bacterium
GTGCCCGTGCTCAGCATGCACGCGCCCTGGGAAGCCACGAGCAAGGCCGACATCTACGAGGCCTACCGCGGCTACCGCGCGTTCCTCAAGCTCGCCTAGCAGCCCCGAAGAGCACGCGGCGACGCCGGCCGGCGGAACGCGCCCCAAATCTCACGCACGCAGTAACCGCGACGATTGGCGAGCCCCGAATCGCAAGCTCGCAGTAACCGTGGCAAGAAAATCGCCCCGAAAACGACGCTCTCAGCAACCGGTCGTTGCTGGGAGCGTCGTTTTCGGGGCGGAGAGGCCCTTCTCATTGCTGGACGCGCACATTCGAGGGCGTCAAAAGCTAGTTGGTGCGCTTACTCAAGCTGCAGTTCCAGCAAGTCCGAGAGCTCGTCTTCCCATTCGCCCACGCTCTGAGCGCACAGCTCGGTCTCGGCGATCTCGAAATGGTCGCCGGCGCCGAGCAGCACGACCTCGGCGCCGGGCCGCACCCAGCCGGGCACGGCCGACGTCTCCCGGAGGGACAGCACCCCGTCGACGACCTCCACCTCGTTACCGAGGGCGTAGAGGCGGAACTCCTGCTCGAAGTCGTCGGCGTAATCCCAGGGATAGCCCTCAAGCGCCTGCTCGGCCTTGATGAGCCTCGCGACCTCGCCCATGCGGCGCGGCGCCGCCTGGCAGAAGAGGAATCCGGGCCCGGTCTCGCTCTCCGTCACGTACAGGCGCGTCGCCCCCTTGAGCAGCTCCTCCGGCACGGGGACGGCGAGGTCCTCGGAGACCGTCGCCTCGAACATCCCGCAGAGCACGGGCGCCCAAGGGCTTCCAACCTCGTCGCGCCCGAGGGCATCGCGAAGCTCGCGCGCCGCCACGGGGTCCATGGCGCAATCGTCGGAGCCGCGCGGTACCGACCGGGGCCACAAGACACCGGTACCGTCTTCCATCCCATATGAAGGAAAGCTGTCCCGTTCCCATGCGCCCATGTGGTGCTCCTATGTTGTTCTCCGCTCATTGAATTATCGCCCGCCTGTCAAGGCCCCGTGGGATTCGGGCGGATTATTCGGATCGCCCTCCCCCTGGTCGAGCGGGTTCACCCGACCGAGCGCCTGCCCGACGGAGAGAGCCGGGCGCGCGGCCGAGCTCCGAGACGGCCGTGAGCGTCGTGCGGGCGTTGCGAAAACGGGGCTGATGGCAGGATTTCTCGCCAAAGCGTTGCGAAAACGGGGCTGATGGCAGCAATTTCATGCCATCAGCCCCGTTTTCGCAACACGTCCGGTCGAATCCGCGCCATCAGGCCGGAACCGCGCGCTTCTCGCCGCCTACCCCAGCAGCGCCATGACCTCGCGCTTGGCGCGCAGGAACTCGTCGGTGAGCTCGAAGGGCTCGCCACCGCCGGCCGCATGGTCGACGACGACCTCGCCGGCAACGCGCGAGGGGACGCCGCCGCGCGGGTCGCCCTCGAGCACGTAGACGCGGCTCGCCATGCTCACAGCCTCGTCGACGTCGTGCGTGATCACGACGCTGGCGATCCCCAGCTCGGAGGCCATCTCGCAATACCAGCGGCGCAAATCGACGCGGGTCAGCGCGTCGAGCGCGCTGAACGGCTCGTCGAGAAGCGCCACGTCGTTGCCCATCAGGTACGTGCGCAGGAAGGCCGCCCGCTGGCGCATGCCGCCGGAGAGCTCGCTCGGCCACTTGTCCTCGCAGCCGGCGAGGCCGAAGCGCTCCATCAAGGGCATCGCGCGCTCGCGAGCGGAGGCCTTCTTCTCCCCCGCCAGCACGAGCGGCAGGATCGCGTTGTCGAGTATGGTGCGGCTCGGCAGCAGCAGGTCCTTCTGCAGCATGTAGCTCACGCGGCCGGGGCGCCCGGCCAGGTCCTCGCCGTGGAGCAGGACCCGGCCGGCGCGCGGGAGCGTGAGGCCGGAGAGCGCGTGCAGCAGGGTCGTCTTGCCGCAGCCGGAGCGGCCGACGACGCAGACCGTCTCGCCGCAGTCGACGCGCAGGTCGATCCCGCGCACGACGTCGGCGCGCTCGTCCCAGCCGCAGGTGAGGCCGCGCGCCTCGAGCGCAGGCGCGCCCGAAACCGCGCCGGCACCCTTCTCGCCTGCCCCGGCCGCCGCCATGTCCTTCTCGCCGCCCACCGCGCTTACGCCAGATACGAGGTGTCGTAGCCGGCCTTGACGTCGAGCTTGTTCTCCACCAGCGAGTTGTCGTTCAGCCACTGGAAGTAGTTGGCCCAGCGGGTCGCGTCGATCACGCCCCAGCTCTCGGCCTCGGCCGTGTACTCGCCGGCGAGGAACGACGCGGACGCGGAGACCAGCTCGGAGTCGAGCTCGGGCACCTCCTCGCAGATGATCTTCGCGGCCTCCTCCGGGTTCTGGACGGCGAACTCGTAGCCCTTCTTTGCCGCGCGGAGAAACGCCTTGGCGACCTCGGGGTTTGCCTCGGCGTACTCGGAGTTCGCCGCGATGACGGGGGTGTAGAAGTCGAAGACGTCGTCCATGTCCTTGAAGCTGAAGTAGTTGACGTCGTAGTCCTGGATCTTCGCGTTCTGGACCGCCCAGCCCTCGTAGACCCACACGCAGTCGAACATGTTCGCCTTCAGGCCCGCGACCTCGTCGTCCACGGTATAGGGCACCATGGAGAGCTTGGAGTAGTCGCCGCCGTCGGACTCCATGACCTGCTTGATGGTCGCCTGCTCGACGGCCATGTCCCAGGTGGTGTAGACGTGGTTCTCCATCTCCTTGGCACGCGTGATGCCGTCGGCGGCGCGGCTCATGATGCCGGAGGTGTTGTGCTGGATCACGGCCGCGATGGCCTCGAGGCCGGTGTTGCCGGAGTCGTAGGCCGCGGCGATGTAATCCTGGTAAGAGATGCCGAACTGCGCCTGGCCGGTGCCGAGAGCGCCCTCGGCGGTGCCGTCGGCGGGCTGGACGATCTCGACGTCGAGGCCCTCCTCGGCGAAGTAGCCCTGGTTCTTGGCCACATAGATGCCCGTGTGGTTGGTGTTTGGCGTGTAGTCGAGGCAGAAGGTGAGGGCTGTTTTCTCGGCGGAGGCGTTGTCAGAGGAGCCCGAGCCGGACGCGGAGCCGGAGTTGCCGCAGCCGGCGAGCACGAGCGTGGCGGCGGTGGCGGCGGAACCGGCGACGAAGGCGCGGCGAGAAAGGCCGGCGGTGGCGGCGCGCTGGGCGAGGCTGGCGTTGTCGATCTTCTTCATTAGGAATCGTTCCTCTCTGCCCTCTTCCAGGGCATGCAGAGGCGCTCGAGCGCGTCGACCCCCTTCATGAGGGCGAGCGAGAGCGCGGAGGTGATGATAATGACCGCGAACATGCGGTCGTACTCGAAGTTCTTGCGGACGCGCGTCATGTAGACCCCGAGGCCGGTGAAGCCGCCCAGCCACTCAGAGATGACGGCGCCCACGATGGCGTAGGTCGCGCTGATGCGCAGGCCGCTGAAGAACTGGTCAGCCGCGGCGGGGAGCTTCGCGTAGCGGAAGATCTGCCACTCGGAGGCGTTCATGGTGCGCAGCAGGTCCACCTGGTCGGGGTCCACGGAGCGAAACCCGCTGGCCAGGGCCACCGTCACCGGGAAGAACGTGGTGAGCACGACGAGCAGCACCTTGGGGAGAAGCCCGTAGCCGAACCACAGGACCAGAAGCGGCGCGATGGCCACGGTGGGGACGGTCTGGCTCACCGTGAGCAGCGGGTCGAAGGCCAGGTAGAAGGTCTCGAACTTGTCCATAAGGACGGCGAAGGCGAAGCCGACGGCCACGCCGATGGCCAGGCCCAGCGCCGCCTCGGCGAGCGTCGTCCACAGATGGCTCATGAGCAGGGCGAAGTCCTTGACCAGGGCCTGGACGACCTCGACGGGGCTCGGCAGCATGAAGTTCGGCACGAGGCCGGCCATGCAGATAGCCTGCCAGGCGGCAAGAAGCGCGACGACGGCGCAGACGGGCGCGACGACCTTCTTCGGCGGCATGCGCATGGGCGAGACCTAGGCCACGGCCGCGGAGGTCTTGGCGAACTCCGGGTCGTTGGGGTGGTACTTGCCGATCTTGTGATCGGTGGACATGACGTCGCCCTCGGGCTTGAAGTTGATCTTGGCGTAGGTCATGACGTGCTTGCAGCCGTGCTCGGCGCCAACGAGCTGGCAGTTCTTGAGGATCTCCATGCACGTCTCGTAGTCGCCCTCGATGGCCGTCTCGAAGGGGCCGACGAAGTAGTCAATGCCCGTGGAGTCAATGTAGGCGATCACGGCGTCGACGGCGTCGCAGGTGGCGTCGTCGTCTGCCGCGTCCATGGGCAAATACTGGATGGCGATTGAACAATTCATCCGCTCGCTCCTTCCCGCGCGGTTGCTGCCCGCGCATCCGGCAGGCACCAAAAAAGGCGCCCACAACGTTTCCGTAGGTGCCCCAAGCGAGCGAAGCTTATGGTTCCTACGCCGGCATTACCCGGATCAGGTGGACGGTCAGGGCCGCTCCCATTGCTGGGCCCAATCTCAGCCGGCGTGCGCCAGCCCCCGTTTGTCGATGAACAGTCTAGCACGCATGGCAAGAAGCGCAGCGCGCGAAGCCCCCGATACAGGCAAAACTGCAGCCAAATGAACCTCAGTTCCGCAAAAGCCCTTGAGCTCAGGCAGAATGGCCCATCGGCCGCGGTTTCTCCCAGAGCCGCCGGCAAGAAGCGAGAAGGCCCCGCGCCGGTGCCGTCCCACGCCCTTCTCGCCGTGCCCTTCTCGCCCGCGCCTCTACTTCCCCTGCACCATGGAAAGCGAGATCTTCTTTCGGTCGAGGTCGACCTTCTCCACCCAGACGTGCACCGTGTCGCCCACGCGCACGACGTCGCTCGGGTGCTTGACGAAGCGGTTGGCCATCTTGGAGATGTGCACGAGGCCGTCCTGGTGGACGCCCACGTCGACGAAGGCGCCGAAGTCCACGACGTTGCGGACGGTGCCCTTGAGCTCCATGCCGGGCTGCAGGTCCTCGATGGAAAGCGCCGCGCGGGAAAAGACGACCTCCGGCGCGTCGTCGCGCGGGTCGCGGCCGGGCTTCTTGAGCTCCGTCACGATGTCGATAAGGGTCAGCACGCCGCAGTCGAGCTCGCCGGCGAGCGCGCCCACGCTGCCCACACGGCTCTCGATGTCCGGCACGCCGCCGCGCTCGAGCTCGGAGGCGGCGACTCCGGCGCGCTTGAGGACCTCTTTGGCCACGTCGTAGCTCTCCGGGTGGACACTCGTGGCGTCGAGCGGGTTCTTGCCGCCGGTGATGCGCAGGAAGCCGGCTGCGTTGAGGTACGCCTTGGGCCCGAGCTTGGGAACCTTCTTGAGCTGGGCGCGGCTGGTGAAGGCGCCCATCTCCTCGCGGTAGACCACGATATTCTTGGCCACGGCGGGCGTGATGCCCGAGACGTACCCGAGCAGGCTCGCGCTCGCGGTGTTCACGTCCACGCCGACGCGGTTGACGACGTCCTCGACCACGTTGCCGAGGGCGCGACCGAGCTCCTTCTGGTCAAGGTCGTGCTGGTACTGGCCCACGCCGATGGACTGGGGCGGGATCTTGACGAGCTCGGCCAGCGGGTCTTGCAGGCGGCGGCCCAGGCTCATGGCGCCGCGCGTGGAGACGTCCAGGTCCGGGTACTCCTGGCTCGCGAGCTCGGAGGCCGAGTAGACCGAGGCGCCCGCCTCGTTGACGATGGTGTAGCGGAGCTCCGGCGCGGACTCGGCGATGAACTCCGAGACCACCTCCTCCGTCTCGCGGCTGGCGGTGCCGTTGCCGATGACGATGGTGTTGACGTGGTCTTTCTTGACCAGACGCGCGAACTCGCGCTTGGCACCCGCGACGTCGTGGCGAGGCTTCGTGGGGTAGACGATGCCGTGGTCGAGCAGCTTGCCCGTCTCGTCGAGGACCGCCATCTTGCAGCCGTTGCGGTAGCCCGGGTCGAGCGCCAGCACGCGGGCGCCGCGCACCGGGCGGGCGGAGAGAAGCCCCTCGAGGTTCTTCGCGAAGACGCCGATGGCGTCGGTCTGCGCGCGCACGGTCAGGCGGGCGCGGGCCTCTCGCTCGAGAGACGGGGCCATCAGGCGCTTATAGCCGTCGGCGATGGCTGCGTCGAGGACGGGCGCGAAGACGCCCTGGCGACGCGGCCAGCGCGCGGCGAGACGGGCCGTGGCGGCCGCGCCGTCCACGCCGACGCGAACGCGCAGCTTGCCCTCGCGCTCGCCGCGGTCGATGGCCAGGATGCGGTGGTTGGGAATCTTTGCCACGGGCTCGGCGTAGGCGTAGTAGGGCTCGTATGGGGTCTTCTCGGCAGGGTCTGTGGCCTCTACCTCGATGTTCGCCGTGGCCTGCGTGAAGGCGCGGATGTCGGCCACGTTCTCGGGGTCCTCGGCCACGACCTCGGCTACGATGTCGGAGGCGCCGGCCAAGGCGAGTTCAGGCGTGCCGAAGCCGGCCTCCTCGTTGACGTAGGCGGCCGCGGCGTCGAGCGCGGAACCCTTAGCGGAGGCCTGCATGATGATCATGTTGGCGAGTGGCTCGAGGCCGGCCTCGCGGGCCTTCTGGGCACGGGTCAGGCGCTTCTTGCGGTACGGCTTGTAGAGATCCTCCACGCGCTGGAGCTGCGTGGCGGCGTTTATCTGCGCCTCGAGCTCGGGCGTGAGCTTGCCCTGGGCGTCGATGAGCAGGATGACGTCGTGCTTGCGCTGCTCGAGGTTGCGCAGGTAGGCCAGGCGCTCGTCGAGGGCGCGCAGGGCCGCGTCGTCCATGTTGCCCGTGGCCTCCTTGCGGTAGCGGGCGATGAACGGAATGGTGTTCCCCTCGTCGATCAGCTTGATGGCGGCCTCGACGTTGGCCGGCTTGAGCTTGAGCTCCTCTGCGAGCTGGGCGGTTATGTCCATAGGTCTCCTCACGTGGTTCGGGCAGTGCAAGCGGTGCGGGCGGCGGGCGGTACGGCGGGCGGCGCGGCGTAGCGCGGAGCGACACCCTCAGCCCCGCACCCGCGGCTTCGATTGCGAAAAGGCCCTTAGAATACCCGCGCGGTCGCTCGGCGGCAAGAAACGCCCCGGAAGTGAAGGTCACAGCAACGCGGCGGCAAGGGGTGCCCCAAATATGAAGGTTGCAGCAACCAAGCGTTACTGCGACCCGGGTTTCCGGGGCGGATTGCCCTCGCCGATTACTGCGACCGGCGTTTCTGGCGCGGATTACTCTCGCCGATTACTGCGACCCACGTTTCTGGGGCGCGCCTCTTGCCGACGTTGGCACAAGCGTCATCGGGAGGGCACGCCACTGACGTGCATCCACCCAATCACCATGCCGGGAGACGCACCGCGCCGGGTTAGCCTACTTCTGCGGAAGTAGGCTAACCCGGCGGAAACAGAGGCGGGCTTTTTGCCAACTGGGCTTTTGTCGATAGTTCAATAGTTTGGCTACTTGGCAAGAAGTACCCTAGCGAGACGGCTCACGGCAAGAAGCGCCCGACGCGTCGAACCCGCCCCGAAAGCAACGCTCGCAGCAACTGGACGGCAAGGGGCGCCCCAAAAATGAAGGTCGCAGCAACCAAGCGTTACTGCGACCTTCACTTCCGGGGCGGATGTGGCTCTGCGATTACTGCGACCCGCGTTTCCGGGGCGGATAACTCTCGCCGATTACTGCGACCCGCAATTCCGGGGCGCGGCTCTTGCCGAGGTTGCTGCACGCAGCGTTTCTGGGGCGCGCCGCACCGCTGCCAGCCGCGGCGTCTACAGCTCGACGAGCTCGCCGGTCTCGGCGGCCTGCTTGACGGCGTTCAGGCAGCGCAGGGTCTTCACGTTGTCGGCCGGGGTCACGACGGGCTCGGCCTCGCGGCGGACGACCTTGACGAAGTGCTTGAGCTGCATCTTGTGCGGCAGCGCAGGGTCGACGGCGGGCACCGTGGTCTGCAGCGGCTTGTGCCAGCTGGAGGCGCCGTCGTAGCTCACCTGGTGCAGGCGCGGCAGCGAGAGCGCGCCCTTTGTGCCGCCGATGAAGTACGCGTCGGCGTCGAACGGCCGGTACTGCGGGTCCTCGCGAGCGGTCGCCTCCCAGTTCCAGGGCGAGGCGGTCGCGTCGGAGATGGTCATCGAGGCAAGGCTGCCGTCGGCGAAGCGGACGTTGACCACGGCGGAGTCCTCGGTCTCGAAGCCGCGCGCGGCGCTCGACTGCATGCCCTGGACGGCCACGGGCTCGCCGAGCAGGTAACGGAGCAGGTCGACGTCGTGCACGAGGTTGACGAGGATCGGGCCGGCGCCCTTCTTGCGGCGCCACTCGACGTCGAAGTACTCGTCGTTCTTGTAGATCATGTAGTGGAAGCTCGAGACGGTCAGCTTGCCCAGCTCGCCGGACTCGATGATCTGCTTGGCCTTGTTCACGAACGGGTTGTGGCGGCGGTGCTGGCCCACGAGCACGGGCACGCCGGCGGCCTCGGCCTCGGCGGCGAACGCCTTGGCGTCGGCGAGGTCGTTGGAGATGGGCTTCTCCACGAGCGGGACGATGCCGCGCTTAACGGCCTCGCGCGCCACGGAGAGATGCAGGTCGTTGGGGGTGGCGATAATGACGGCCTCGGGCTTGACCTCGTCCATCAGCTCCGCAGGGTCGGTAAAGAAGGGCACGCCGGCGGCCTCGGCCGTGGCACGGGCGCCCTCGAAGGCGTCGGCGATGGCGACGAGCTCGGCCTCGGGCTCCTCGGTGACGAAGCGGATGTGGTTGCGGCCCATGGCGCCGGCGCCGATGACGGCGATGCGGACGGGGGCTTGGCTCTGGTTCTCGGACATGATTGCTCCTTTTATCTAGTAAGAAGTGCGGCCCGGCCGCCTAAGCGGGGGTTGCGGCCGGGCCGCGAGGAGAGGCGCCGCGAAAGCCGCCGCGCGCGGCGGACAAGCGGCGGGCAGGCGGCGGCGAGCAGGGCGGGCGCGAACCCGCCCCAGGTAAAACCACTTACGCCTGGGCCTTCTTCGCGTCGGACACCATCATGTAGACGGTGAGCACGACGGCGACGGCCGCGATGGCGATGGCGCCGTAGAAGGACTGCTGGTAGGCCGCGTTGCCGGCGTCGGCGTGGTAGAGCACGGCCGTGATCGGCTGGCTGATCCAGGTGGAGGCGGCGTAGCCGAGGAACATGATGCCGTAGTTCACGCCCAGGTTGGAGGTGCCGAAGGCGCCGCCCGTGAGCGGCGGGTAGATGACGAGCAGCGCGCCGAAGCTGAAGCCGAGCAGGGCCAGCGCCACGAAGAACATCTCGACCGAGAAGCTCATGGACATGAGCACGAGGGCGAAGATGGTGATCACGAGCATGACGAGCAGGGACTTGTAGCCGCCGAGCTTGTCGGTGATCTGGCCGAACGAGAGGCGGCCGACGAGGTTCGCGAGCGTGTTCACGGTGACGACGGTGCCGCCCAGAGCGACGGCCGCCGCGGAGTTCGGATCCTCGAAGAGCTGGACGGCGGCGATGGAGGCCACCTTGCCCACGAGCAGGGTACCGGCGGTCGCGGCGAAGGCGAACGTGGCGATGAGCACCCAGAAGCGCGGGGTGCGGACCATCTCGCCGGGGGTCAGGTCGCCGAAGGTGCCGGCGTGGGCGCCGGCGGCGGGGGCCACGTAGCCCTCGGGCAGCCAGCCCTTCTCGGGAGCCTTGAGGAAGAAGGCCGAGGCCGCGATGGTCACGAGGAAGAGCACGCCCATGACCTTGAGCGCGGTGAAGACGCCGAAGGTCGGGATGAGGAACGACGCGAAGACCGGGGAGAGAAGCGCCGGGCCGGCCGTGGAGGCGGCAAGCGTGATGCCGGAGGCGAGGCCCTTCTTGTCGATGTACCACTTCTGGCCGGTCGTCAGCGCGGGGTTGTAGCCCAGGCCGTTGCCGATGGCGGCGACCACGGAGAACCACAGGTAGAACTGCCAGGGAGCGGTCACGGTGCCGCACATGAACCAGCCCACGCCGTAGAGGACGGCGGCGGCGATCACGATGTTGCGGGGGCCGATCTTGTCGGAGATGCGGCCGGCGAAGATGCCCGTGACGGCCATGATGGTCTGGAAGACCGGGAACGCCCAGGTAAGCGCGCTTGACCAGTCGGTGTACACCGCGCAGAGGTTCTTGCTCACCACGGAGTAGAGCGCGATGTTGGAGATGAAGAACATGGTGACGCATGCGGCGGAGAGAACCGCGGCGCGCCCCTTGTTGGAGGAATCCGTTGCCATGCTGTTTGGGTCTCTTTCTGTTTGGCTCGCGGGCCGGGAGGTCGTGACGTTCCGCCTTCGGCCCGCCTTACACAAAGGATTGGTGCAAGCGGCGTGAAGCCGCAGGTCAGCCTACTGGTCGGTCGGGGTCTTGACGCCGGCCTCGTCGGTCCAGAGCGCGACGCCCTTGTTCTTGAGGTAGTTCTCGGCGTACGCGCGGCGGCCGCCCGGCTTGGCGGTGAGGTCGCCCATCATGTTGGAGAAGCCGCCGTCGACCATGATCTCGGCGCCGGTGGTGAAGTCGGAGCGCGTGGAGGCCAGGAACATGACGGCGTTGGCGATGTCGGTCACCTCGCCGATGCGGCGCGTGGCGATGAGGCGGCTGCGGTCCTTCTCGACCTGCGGGTCGGCATAGAAGTTGGCCGACATCGGGGTCTTGACGAAGCACGGGCAGACGCAGTTGGAGCGGACGCCGTAGGGGCCCCACTCGGCGGCGAGCATCTTGGAGAGCATGTTCACGCCGGCCTTGGTGGAGGAATAGACGCCGGAGAAGGTCTCGGGCGTGTAGGAGGCGGCGGTGGAGATGTGCACCAGGCGGCCGCGGCCCTGCTTGATCATCTGGCGGCCGAAACGCTGCGACGCGATGAAGGTACCGGTGAGGTTGACCTTGAGGACGGCCTCGAAGTCGGAGAGCGGCAGGTCCTCCATCGGCGAGAAGCGCAGGATGCCGGCGGTGTTCACGAGCACGTCGACGTGCCCGAACGCGGCGACGGCGGCGTCGACGGCGGCCTGGACCTCGTCCTCGTTCGTCGCGTCCATGCGATAGCCCTCGGCGCGGATGCCGAACTCGTCGGCGAGGCCGGCCGCGGAGGTCTTGACCTTCTCCTCGTCGAGGTCGAGAAGCACGACGTCGGCGCCGTTGCGAGCGAACTCGCGGCAGATCTCGACGCCCATGCCGCCGAGCGCGCCGGTGACCGCGCAGACCTCACCCTTGAGGTTCAGCCAGTTTTCCATAGTAGACTCCCTTTCTACGTGCGGAAACATGCCACTGGCAATCCTAGGATGGCGACGCGGCGCGCGGAATTACCGATTAGATGCTATGGTATGAACCGTTGGTTCACAGAAGAGTTTCAACCAGTTAAAGTACGCGGGGCCACATGGCGCCCACGGTGAGGAGACTTAGGATGTACGACCGGAGGCTGGACGCCGTCGTCGCGGCGGCGGAGCTGGGCAGCTTCACGAAGGCGGCCGAGCGCCTGAGCATCTCGACGCCGGCGCTGGTCAAGCAGGTCACGTCCTTCGAGGGCGAGCACGGCGTCGTGGTCTTCGAGCGCTCGCACACGGGCGTCTCCCCCACCGAGGCGGGCGCGGCGCTCGTCGACGACGCGCGCAAGATCATGGCGGAGTCGGCGGCCGCGCTCTGGCGCGCGCGCAACATCGGCGGCGGCGCGGCGGTGCGCCTCGGCGTCTCGCTCATGTGCCCCGGCAAGAACACCCAGGCGCTCTGGCCCCTGGTCCACGCGCTCGTGCCCGACCTCAAGCTCGAGATCGTCACCGTCGGAGACCTCTACGACACGAAGACGACCGTGATGACGCGCCTGGGCGCCGAGGTCGACGTCGTGCAGACGAGCTACTCGACGGTGCGCTGGGGCGGCATGTGCCGGCTGCTGCCCATCTTCAGCACGCCCTTCTCCATCGACGTCGTGGGCACGAGCCCGCTTGCCCGGAAGGAACGCCTTACCCTCGACGACCTGCGCGGGATTCGCGTCCGCATGCTGCGCCACGCCAACGACGCCACCGACCAGCTGCGCCACGTGCTCAAGCGCGAGCACGGCGTCGAGGTCATGGACGTGCAGAGCTTCGACTACGCGCTCTTCAACGACGCGGCCGAGGCGGGCGACGTCGTGGTCACGAGCGGCGCCTGGTCGAGCATCCACCCCGGCTTCGTCGGCGTCCCGCTCGAGAGCGGCATCGAGGTGCCGTGCTTCCTCGCCTACCCGCGCGACCCCGCCCCGCATGTCCAGCGCTTCGTCGACGCCACGGCCAAGGTGCTGGAGATGCAGTAAGAGCGCCCCTCTCCCCGACCGCACGCCCGCTCACGGCGCAAACCGGCCGCTAGGCGCAAA
>JAUMVN010000043.1 GCA_030530145.1 Coriobacteriia bacterium
AGAAGCCGCCTCCCCCGCCGCCGCCTGAGCTCGAGGACGAGGACGCGAGGGCCGACTCGGACACCTTGTGGGCCGACTGGAAGTTGCTCGTAAAGGCCTCGCTCGCGGACCGGCCCCGGTAGCCGTAGCCGCCGTAGCACCAGTAATAACAGGGCATAAAGAGGGGGTCGTCGAGGACTTGCGGGGCCGCGACCTCGAGCTGCTTGATGACCTCCTTGGAGACGCCGAGCACCACGGACATCACGAGAAGGCGGTTCCAGAGCACGACGTCCGCGGGCACGGCCTCGTCGAGCTTGGTGAACTCCTTGAGCCAGCGGCGCAGCGCCTCGAGCTCGGCCTTGGCCTCGATTCCGTCGCGGTTGAGCGGCTTCAGGCCGACCCCGATGAGGAGCGCGGCGACGCCGATCGCCATCAGAAGGGCGGAGAGGCCGAGGACATGGGGCGACGCGTCCTCCATGACGAACAGGAAGAAAATGAACGAGACGATGGCCGCCGCGAAGTCGATCGCCCCGAGCGCGAGGAGAGCCCGCTTATTGCCCTGCGAGGGCGCGCCCTCGACGAAGCGGTCCTTATAGCCGGCCTCGGCGACGCCCGACCAGGCGTTCCATGCGCTCTCGTAGGTGCGCGGGCTGCTCTTGGCCCTCTTCTTGAACTTGGAGAGAAGCACCTCGTCGCCGGGCTTGTTGCCCTTCTTCGCGATCTTGTTGAACATCATGTCGCACGCGGTCGCGTCGATCGACTCGGCGATCGGGCGCTTGGCGCCGTCCTCGGCCCTCGGGACGTCCTTGAGCTTGGTCACGAGGTAGTCGTTGACGGGCTTCTCCGCCCCGCGGACCTTCTTCGTCGTGGTCGTCTTCTCGAGCTTGATCACCCCGTTGTCCGTCAGGCGCATGAGGGTCGCGGTAAGCTCCTTCGGCTCGACGACCCCGCCGTTGTAGAGGGCCCCCAGCACGGCGGGGTGGTCGCCCGTCGGCACGTCGCGGAAGTACTTGTCCTGGAACCGGGGCGTGCGCTCCCTGGCCTCGCGCAACCGCGCGACCACCGCGGCGACCGCTGTGACGACGGCAAGGCCGATCGACCCGAACACCCCGGCGTCGCGCAGCATGCGGGCCCTCTCGCGCCTGGCGTTGGCCTCGTCGGCCCAGGCCTGTTCCTCCGAGAGGATGCCCGCGAGCTTGGAGCCGGCCGTCTGCTCGCAGCCGGCCACCCACGAGGTCGGGAAGGTGACGCGCATCTCGGCGTACTCCTCGGTGCCGACGCCCGGGACGGTGTAGACGATGCTATTGCCGTCGAACGCGACGCCGGCGTCGAGGGGCCCGTGGCCCCAGGCGCGGACGTTGTCGCCGGCGGACACGGACTCGCCCGCGGGCACGGGAAGATGCAGCGTGCAGGTCACGTTCCGAGACTCGACGTCCCAGCCGTCCGAGACGAACTTCCAGTAGAGCTCGCCGGTGTCTTCCCAGCGCGTGGCGACGCCCGTGAGCTCATAGACGATGGTGAAGCGCGCCTCCTCGTCCTCGTGCGGCGAGTAGAGCTTGACCCGCGTGTACCCGTCGAACTCGGTGAGCTCGTAGGTGCGGGCGTCGCCCATCTGCGAGGGCGTGAACGTGTCCAAGCTGTCGGCAGCCCCTTCGCCCACGGCGACCACGGTGAGCGCGACGTCCTTGCCGTTGTTCGAGTTGCGCCCCGTGGGAATCTTCCAATACACGCCGTTGAAGGATCCGTCGAAGTCGAAGGTCCTGGTCTCGCTCACGCGCAGCGTGCCGCCCTCGGTCACCGTCGCGTCGATGTCGACGGCCGTGATCGAGTAGTCGCGGGCCAGGGCCGCCGCAGGGGCTGCGACCAAGGCGATCAGCAGGGCCGCGAGCATAGGGAGCCAAAGGCGTCCTCGCAGTTTCATAAGAGCCTCCATCCGCGATCGATCCGTCCGTCCGCGCAGCTCAAGCATACCAGAGCGGATGTCAGGCCCTCGTCAGGCCCCTGAAGCGGGCGGGGCGCGGGCGGGGCCGGCGGCCTAGGGCTGCATGACGAGCGACGCCTCCCCCACCTGCACCGAGTCGCCCCAAGGCACGACCACCGGCCCTGTCAGGCACGCGCCGCGGTATCGGGCCGGGTTCGTCGCCCCGAGGTCGATCGCCTCCACCCCGCCCTCGGCGGGAATGAGCCGAAGATGCCTGCGCGAGACCGATTTGGCATGGACGACGACCTGATTTCCCGACCCCCTTCCTACGTTGAGCCCCTCTTCGCCCAGCGGCACCAGCACGTCCGCGACGGGCGTCCTCACCCAGACGGCGTGCGCGGGGCGCTCTTCCCGAGCGTCGTCGAGGACCGTCGTCATCTCGTCGTCGGGCAAGGCCTGGGGCGAGGCCCCCGGGCACGGGGGCGCGGCGCCCGCCCTGTCCTCGGGGCCCTCGTCGGGATCCGCCGGAACCGGCGCGGCAGGCGAGGGACCGCTTCCCGCAGCCGCCCCGAAGCGGCCGTCGGCGGTGTGCTTCTCGGCAGCAGACCTCGGGCCCGGGGGATCGGCCCCCAGGCAATCCGGCTCGTCGAGGGCCACGGCGACCTCCGAGGGCCCGTTGTCCTTGCGCCGGAAGTCGTACAGGCACCCATAGCAGACCTCCATGTCCGCATAAAGAAGCTGGCCGCACCTCGGGCAGCCCTTCTTCGCATAACCGCCGACAGCCACGTCGAGCTCCAATCCCATAGTCGCCTAGAGCGCCTCGGCGCTCACGCCGCATACCCAGAGATGCTCGCCCTCCGCGAGCCAGGGCCCCGCCGCCGAGGGCCGCTCGAGGACGCACGACGCCCCCTCGCAGCTCGCGACCCGCCCGGGCCCGACGGAGGAAAGCGCCTTGAGCACCTCTCCCCGCTCGCCGACGAACGCCAGGTCGAGCGCATAGCCCATGCCAAAGGTGTGCACGGACGAGCACTTGGTCAGCATGACCGCCCCGGCGCCCGGGCCGGTGCCCAGCAGCC
The DNA here is from genome assembly GCA_030530145.1 of Coriobacteriia bacterium. Taxonomy (GTDB): domain Bacteria; phylum Actinomycetota; class Coriobacteriia; order Coriobacteriales; family Atopobiaceae; genus Paratractidigestivibacter. Next base: position 2,977 of record JAUMVN010000043.1, read on the forward strand.
CCTTGAGCTTCTCGGTCCACGAGCACAGGACCCGGGCCTCCACGAGCGCCCGGGGACGCTCGTCGACGCGCAGCCTCGCGTACGCCATGTCACATCACCACTCCCGGTCGGTAGCGGTCGACGACGATCGAGCGCTCGTGCCGCAGCGCGAGCGGCGCCTCGTAGGTGACCCCCGGCAGGCGCAGGTAGCGCGGCCACGGCTTGTACGTGAGCGTGCAGACGAATCTCCTTAGCAGCGGCGAGACGACGAAGGTCTCCGTCTCTCCGCCCCCGTCCACGTCCTGCACGTTGACGGACACCTCACAGGTCCCCTCGCGCCCAAGGGCCGATGCGACCGCGTCGCGCACCTGCGCGGCGCCCGTCTCCTGCGTCTGCGCGCCCGCCGGGGCCACCCCGTGCGCCACCACGGCGTCGAGCGCGAGCCTGTCGAACGCTGCGCACGCGTCGACGAACCCCATGAGGTTGTAGGCCATGAGCGCGGTGACGACGGCCACGGGGACCAGGCACGCGAGCTCCACCGTCATCTGTCCCCCGCGCGCCACGCGAAGGCGGCCGAGCGCGCGCCTCACAGCGCACCCGCGAGCTTCTTGAGGTTCACCTTGAGGGGGACCTTGGCCCCGGTCCCCGGGACCGTCAGCTCCGCGACGGTGAAGTCGTCGTCGCCATAGGTCTCGACGGCCCAAGCCCCGAGCGCGCGCACATAGTCGCCCGCGTCGCCGGAATCCGGGAGGGAGCCGATGAGGGAGCGGACGGTCGCGGCCCGGTCGTAGCCCGCCTTCGCGAGCACGTCGCCCGTGTTCACGAGCACCGGCTTGCGCAGGCGCATGTCCACAGGCTCGAGGCCGCTGGCCTGCATGATCTTCCCCAGCTCGGCCTTGAGCCATGACCCGACGGAGCCCCCGAGCACGCCGTCGAGCCTGTCGAGGAAACCGCCCCCGGCGTCGGCGAGCGACCCGTAGGCCGACCCGTACCCCAGAAGGAGCCTTCCCCAGAGCGTCGCCACGCCGTCGAGAAGCCCGCCGGCCAGCGACCCGCTCGCCGAGAGCCCGTCGAAGAAGCTCGCAAGGACGTTGTTCTCGGCGGTCGACGCGTCGGGCGCCAGCGCGGCCGCGGAGACCGCCGCGCCGGCGGGGAGCTCAGCCGACGAGAGGAACGCCGCGGTGAGCTCGCCCGGGACCGCGGTTCCCCCTCCCCTGACGACGATGCCCACGCACCCGTAGGCGCCGGGAGGGCAGAGCTTCGGGCGCACGGCCGAGAGCGCCTCGATGGCCTTCTTGAACAGGTCCGCCCCCTCGCGGGCCTTCTCCTTCAGGCTCTTCTTCGCCTCCACCTCCTCGTTTCTCGCCTCCTGGTAATCCTTCGAGGCGGCGACGACCTCGCGCCACCAATGCTCGAAGCCGTTCTCGATGGAGGTGGAGGCCGCGGCCGCCCTCCCCATCTCGCCGATGTCCATGCCGCATTCCGCGCAGGGGGCCACGCCGCCCGCCTCGAGCTCGGCGAGCGACGCCGACCCCGCCTCGGCGCCCGTGGCGCCCGGGCACGCGAGCGACGAGTGCAGGGTCCGGCCCGCCTCCTCGGTCGTGCACGGCCAGGAGGCGTCGGTGTAGAGGCTCGTCTCCCTCGTCTGCGCCGCGTTGCACGGCAGGCTCGGCAGGTTGATGGCCACCGACCCGTCGGGCAGCTCCTGGTAAGACCCCTCCCAGACCTTCTGGAGAGCGAAGGCGTAGAAGGCGCGCCGGCACGCCTCGTCCGTCAGCTGCTCGGCGCCCGGCCCCTCGACGGCGCAGGACGAGAGCCGCGCGGCGTAGTACTCCCGCGCCCTGGAGAGCGGGGCGCCGAAGTTCCAGTCCCCGACCGAAGCGTACCGCGGGTTCGACGAGCCGGAGAGCCCCGCCAGCGTCGCCGCCCGCTGGTACATGCAGAACGAGGGGTCGTTGCCGCAGTCGGCGCGCCACCCGCGCTCGCGTGCCGCGTCCGCCCGCTCCTTGGCCTCTTTCTCGCGCTGCGCGAGCGAGCGCATCTGCTGCGCGAGGTCGTCGGCGCCCGAGTCGTCCGCGTCCGCCTGCAGCGCCGAGAAATCCGACTGGCTCTGCTGCGGATACGGCACGGCGCAGCCCGCGTATGAGATACCCCCGCCCCCGTTTGCCAGGACACAGGAGGCCGAGTTCGCCACGACGATCGCCGGGAGGAGCCCCTCCAGCCGCTGCAGGCCCTCGGCGGCGCTTCTCGAGAAGTCGCGCCTGGCCTCGAGGATCGAACGGCCCGTGGACACGAGCTCCGCCCCGGCGGGGGCGAGGGCCGGGACGCAGGACGCCACGAAGCCGGCCCCGTACACGACCATGCCCGTGAGGCCCATGGACAGGACGCACGCGTCGAGGGCCTGCGCCACCGTGGAGTACGCCGCGACCGCGTTCGCCCCCGCGCTCGCCGCCGCGTCCGCGACCTCCTGCACCTCGGCCGCCCGCGAAGTCGCCCACTGCGCCGACGCAGCGGCGAACACGAGCGAGAAGCTCGCGAGAAGCGCCACCGCCATGGCGACGGTGGTGTAGCCGCCCTCGTCGTCGATGAAGGCGCCGATGCCCCATGCCGCGCGTCGCCGCGGCGCGGGCTCACTCCCAGATTCCGACCCAGTCGGAGTATGTGCCTTCCACCCAGCTCGCACGAGCCTGCACCTCCTTGGTTACCTCCAGCCTCACCCCACCCGCGTCCAACCCCGAGAGCGCCCCCGCCACGGCGGCGGTGAGCGGCAGCGGGCGGGCGTGCCCCGTTATAGTCACGCTGGCCTTTCCCGTTCCCGCACCCTCGACTTCGACCGACCAGTCGTCCTGCCCTCCCACATGGAAGACGCCGACCTCCGGGACCGCCTTGAGCCTGCGCTTGGCGAACGCGACGGCATCGTCGGACGACGAGGCGGTCGCCGCCAGGCGCGCCGTCTCGGCGGCGGCCGACGACATCACCGCGCGCGTATACAGCAGGCAGGCGGGTTGGATAAGGAGCGCGAGCACCACGAGCAGCGATGGGACGAGAAGCGCCGCCTCGACGCTCGCCTGCCCTTCTCGCCCCGCCGCCGCGGTCAAGACCTCCGCGCGCATCTCAGAACACCGCGATGTCCTTGAGCGCGGCGACCACGCCCGCGCCCAGGTTGTGCGACGCGGCGTCCATGGCGAGCGCCAGCATCCTGCCCGAGCTCGCCGCCCGCCACATCGCCGCCAGGGCGCAGCACAGGGCGGAGAACGCCGCGGCCACCAGAAGGAACTCTATGGTCGATTGCCCCTCTTTCCCCCTCAGGGGCAAAGCCGCCCCTCGACGTCGCCTTGCGACAACCGCCATGTCCTGACCTCGCTTCCCTCCTCGTCTGCGGAAACCACGCAGACCTCCGCCCAATCGTCGCCGAGCACGACGCAGCCCCATGCGTTTCCGGTCACGTCCAGATAACCCGCCTGCCCGAGCGCGCAATCCGACCGGGCGGCATAGCCCTCGAGGACCTCCGCCGAGGCCTCGGGGACGTCGAGCGCGCTCGCGGACACCCGCGCGCCGGCGACGTCAAGAAGCCCCTCGGCGAGGCTCTGCGCCTGGGCGTCCACCTCCGGCGCCTGCGCAAGCTCCTCCTGCGCCGCCTCCTGCAGGGACACGCTTCCCGCGCCGCTCGCCGCCGGCGCGCCTGCGACCCGCGCGAGAAGCCCGAGCACAGCCGCGAGGACCCCGAGCGCCGCGAGGGCCGCGAGCCTGCCCCTGCGGGCCCTCACAACGAGTTGACGCCGTCCGCGATGGCGTTCCAGAGCTCGCTGACCTTTCCGCGGAACGCCACGATGGCGACGATGGCGATGACCACGAGCACGCCGACGAGGATGGCGTACTCGGTCGTGCCCTGGCCCTCCTCGTCGCGCAGAAAGCGCGCCGCCCTGCCCAAAGGCGTCACGTTGCCGTCAAAGACCCTGTTCATGTGCACCATCGGTTCCTCCTTGCCCGATTACGCGCCGCCCGCGGGCGGCCTTACCCTATGACCAGCGCGGCCCCCAGCAAGGGGCCGAGAATGGCCAGCAGCATCGCCGGCACGATGAGCGTCCCCAAGGGGATGAGCATCTTCACCGGGACGCGCTCGATCTCCTCCTCCACCCGCGACCTCTGCTCGTCGCGGATAACCTGCGCCTGCCGCTCCAACGACTCGGCCAACGGCGACCCGAAGGCGAGCGCCTCGCAAACGGCCGCCGAGAACCTCGCCAGCGACTCGACGCCCAGGTCGCGCGCGGCATCCTGCAGGGCCTCTTCCCTGGTAGCCGCGCCGATGCGCCACGAGAGCATCGCCTGGCGCAGCCTCCGCGAGAGGGCGTCGTCGTAGCGCTCGCAGTACAGCTCGAGCGACGAGTCGAACGAGAGCCCGGCCGTCAGCCCCAACGTGACGACGTCGATCATCACCGGCATCGACTCCGATCCACAGCGACGGGCGTCGGCCGCCTCCCCGCGCTCCCGGGCCAGCCCGACGAGGGCGGAGCCCCGGAACGCCTCCCCGGCCGCGCGCAGCCTCCCGGGCAGCCGGGCGCGCGCAGGGCCGTCCACCCCGCCGAGCAGCGCCGCACAGGAGCATCCCGCCGACGCGGAGGCGACGAAGGCCGCGGCGACGGCGAGGGCGCCCATCAGAGCACGCCCTTGGCCAGGCGGCGGATGATGAGGACGGCGAGGCCGTCGAGCACGGCCGCCGCGCAGACGCACATGATGCCCGAGGCCGTGGCGAGGCCCTTCTGGAAATCCGGGGAGATGGTCGCCAGGATCGCCACCATGACCGCGGGAAGCAGGCACACGATGCGGACCGAGAGCCTGACCTGCGCCGTCTTCACGGACAAGAGCCGCTCGAACTCGCCTTGCCGCTCGACCAGCACGGCGGAGCGCTGGAAGAGCCCCTTGAGCGGGCTCCCCGTCCGGTGCGAGATCACCAGCGCCGTGGCGAGAAGCCCCACCCCCGGCGCCGGCAGCTCCTCCGCGAGGGCTGCCAATGCCTCCTCCGTCCCCATGCCGCACCTCAGCCTGAGGCCGAGCCGGGCGAGCGCCTCGCCGGGGCCGCCCCCTACATGGGCGCCGGCGTACTCGGCCGACTGCACGAGCGTCATGCCCGAGCTCATGGCGACCGCGAGCGTGCGGAAGACCACGGGCATCGCCGCCACCTGTTCCCTACGAAGCGCATCTTTTCTCCTCGCCGCGAGCGCGGGCACGCCGATGGCGAGGCAACAGGCGCAAAGGGGCAGGCAGAGCCAGGTGGCGAAGAGCGCCGACGCCGTGCAGGACCCCGCCGCCGCGAGGCAGAGGATGGCCGCGCACCCGCCGCGCTCGTCGAGCTCGAGCCCGATCTGCGCCCCCGCGGACGCTGCCCACCGCGCGCAGGAGCTCCAGCCGTCGAGGCGCAGGAGGGCCTCGACCAGGCGGCTACCGGCGAGCGCCGAGAACGCGGCGCCGGCCTTGCGGCCGCAGCGGCGCAGGCCCCTCGAGAGACTGCCCAAGTCGTCCTCGCCCGCGCCGCCGAGCAGCAGATAGACGGTCCATGCGGCGGCGACGGCCGCGCTTAGCGCACAGATCGCCTCCATTCTTCCACCTCCCCCTCCGAGAGCAGGCCGCACTCGACCCCGGCGGACACGAAAGCCGGCTCGGAGACGAGTCGCCAGCTGCGGTCGCCCAGCCGGTACTCGACGCAAGGCCCGAGTCCCACGCCGCCGGCTTGCGCCCTCCCGACCTCGGCGAGCTCGGTTATGACGCGCGAGCCGTCCTTGAGCCGGCGGGACATGACGATTAGGTCGAGGGCGCTCGCTATCTGCTCCTCGACGAGCTCAGGCGGCAGGTCCATCCCGAAGCGCGCCATGAGCACGAGCCGCAGGACGGTCTCCTGGGGCGTGCCGGCGTGCAGCGTGGTCAGGGCGCCGTCATGGCCAGTATTCATGGCCTGTAGCATGTCGATGGCCTCCTCGCCGCGCACCTCACCCACCACGATGCGGTCCGGCCTCATGCGCAGCGCGTTCTTGACAAGGTCCCGGATGCGGACCTCCCCCATGCCCTCGATGGACGCGTCCTGCGCCTCGAGGCGGACCACGTTCGGGTGCGCGTCGAAGCGCAGCTCGGCGGAGTCCTCGATGGTCACGATCCTCTCGCCCTTAGGGATCTCGCACGAGAGGGCGTTCAACAGGGTCGTCTTACCCGAGCCCGTGCCGCCGGAGACCGCGATCCCCTGGCGGCACACGACCGCCCATCGGAGCAGCTGCGCATACCAAGCCGGCAGGGCCCCGAGCGAGACGAGCGTGTCGAGCGACCTGATGCTATCGGTGAACTTGCGGATGGTCACCGCCGGGCCGTCTATGGCCACGGGGCAGGCGACGGCGTTCACGCGGTCGCCATTCTTAAGCCGCGCGCTCACCAGCGGGCTCGACCGGTCCAGCCGGCGCCCCAGGGGCGCCAGGATCCTGTCGATCACGATGGTTATCTGCTCCGCCGAGTCGAACGCGACGTCGGCCTGCTCGATCAGCCCCGCTTTCTCGAAGAAAATCGCCTGGGTTCCGTTGACCATGACCTCGGTGACCTCGGGGTCGTCGAGAAGCCCCTGGATGGGACCAAGGCCGCAGACCTCGTCGACGACCTGGGCCAGGAGCTCGCCGCGCAGGCCCGCCGGGACCGACTCGTACGCGCCCGTGTTCAGGATCGCCTCGATGGCCACGCCGAGCTCCGCGCGCGCCCGGGAGCCGTCCCCGTCCGACAGCATCGAGGCGACCGTCGCCAGGCCCAGGCGCTCGACGAGGTCGCGCTTGAGCTGCTCGCGCCAGCGCCTCGCGAGCTCCGCGCGGCCCTCCTCGACACGCGCGCCCTCGCCTGCCGACGCCTCCGCGGCCTGTACCCGCTCGAGCACGCTCATGCGCTTCTCGCCTCCCTCTTCCTCCCGAAGAACGACCGCTTCCGCGGCGTCGCCGCGGCGAGCGCTCGCGCCGCCTCCTCGGACTCCGGCAGCTGCCCGAGCTCCGCCAAGACCTGCGCCAGGAGCGTCGCTGCGGACTCCCCGAGCGGCATGCCCGGCTCCGCGAGCTCGACCGCCCTCCCGGCGCACAGGAGCTCGCGGGCCTCTTCCCCGCCGTCGAGCACCTCAAAGGTCCTCGCCCCCTCGAGGCCGACCGCCGCGGAGGGGAAGACGGGGGACGGGCGCCCTCGAGCGGGCACCTTGTTCTCCAGGCGGGCGATCCTCGTCCTGGCCACGCCGAGGCGCACGGCGAGTCCCGCCACTCGGGCGCACGACGCCGTAGAGCCTCCCGCCCCGTCAGAGACGATGAGCACGCGGTCAGCGAGCTGTATAGCCTGCGCGACACCGTCGGTAAAGGTCGTCGAGGTGTCGACGAGCACGAGGTCGAAAGAAGCACTTGCGGCGCCGATGAGCCCCTCTACCTGCGGCATAGCCCTCTCCGCGAGCTCCGGGCGGGAGCAGGGGCCGAAGAGCCGGACGCCCTCGCACGCCGCCAGGCCCCGCAGAGAGGCCACGTCGAGCGGCCCCTGCGGGCCCTCGCCCGAGAGGTCGAGGCCCTCCGGCAAGCCGAAGCAGCTGTACAGGTTCCCGCACGAGAGATCGAGGTCGAGCACGGCGACGCGCAGGCCCCAGCCCGCGGCCGCGGCCGCGCAGGCGGCGACGAGGGCCGTCTTGCCCACGCCGCCGCGCCCGGAGCAGAACACGACGACCGGAGCGCGGCCCTTGACCTCGGGCGGGCACGGCACCACCTGGCGCCTCTCGACCTGGCGCACGACCGGGGGCGAGACAGCTGCGCGGGAAGGGGCGGCTCCCATCACGCCGGGCGCGTTATCCAGATCATGAGGGGCCGTGGCCGGAACCGATGCGGCCGCGCGCGCCTCGCCCGAGGCGCACGGCTCGGGGGCCAGGTCCGCGGGGTCGATGACCACGTCGACCCCGGCCCGCGCTGCGCGCGAGCGCAGGGAGCCCGATGCGCCCCTCGCCACCAGCACGACCTCGAGGAAGTCCCCGCTCGACACGAGAGCGGCGGCCAGGTTCACCTCGGATACACCGGATATGCCCTCGCCGACGACGGCCCCGTAGCGGCCGGGTTCCTCCTCGCCGAGCCGGCGCAGGTCGTCGGGCCCCTCGGCGAACTCGGTCCCGAGCGAGGCCCCCAGCGAGCGCACGGCCCGCCGCGCGTCCTCACGCCCTGAGCGACCGCAGCAGACGAGCCATTGGGCCTTCACTGGGCATCGCCCCCCGCCGCGTCGACGGCGGCCGGGCCGTCCTTCGAGTCGACCGATCCAGGGGCCGCCCCCGCGACCTCGACGCCGTCGGCCGGCATCACGAGCCGCAGCGAGCCCTCGGCGCTCGCCGCGAGAAGGGCCGGCACGTCCGACGGCCGGGCCGCGACGCTGATGGACCCCCGCGTGAGCCCGGAGGAACTCGTCTGGGCAAGAAGCACCTGCACATCGCCGGAGAGCGTCTTCGTACCGTCGTCGGAGACCTCGTAGGCCACCAATCTCGTGCCGGCGCAGACCGACCCTGGAAGCCCGAGCTTGTCGGTTATCGGCACCTGAATGGCGACGTATCCGTCGGGCACCGACGGCATCTCGTCGCTCTCGCGGAAGTTGAGCTCCGTCAGCGGGACGCCGGCCGCGGCGGGCACCGTGACCTTGCAGTCGATGACGTCATCCAGGCTCAGGTACGCGCCCTCGGGCACAAGGTCGCCGGCCCAGTCCTTCTCGACGACGTTCTGTTTGCTGGCGACGTCGCCCGCCTCAAGGGCCTCCGCCGCGACCACGAGTCGCACGGTCTGCCCGCCGAAACGCTCGAGGACCTCGTTTCGCTGCCGGTCCGCGTCGGCGTGGACCTCTTGCGCGTACAGGGCGCAGAGCCCCGCGGTGAGGACGGCGAACCCGCCCGAGAGCACAAGCCTCATCCTGCGATCCATGCAAGCCCCCATATCCGAGACGAGAATTTGAGTGGGAGCTAGTTTGCGCTATTTACTAGGGTTTACCTGTGTCCTTCTAGAATTATTTTATTCGCAGCTGACGGAATGCCGACCCTGCGCCGACGGAATCCCGACACATTGCCGACGCTTTGCCGACGCGACGTGAACAATCCCGTGCTCCCGGCCGCGGGGCGACTGGTATCGAAACCGGTTCATTTTCCGAGGTCCGACGATGCGCCCGGGCGCGATCGGAGCGGCGCCACACAAATCCTTCACAGAAATCAAGGCCGAGCAGAGGTTAAGCGCCCCGGAATCGCGGCGTCCAGCCCACCAACAGTTGAGGCCCCCCCCCATCACCGGGGCATTGTACAACACCAAAAAATCGC
>JAUMVN010000014.1 GCA_030530145.1 Coriobacteriia bacterium
CGAGGGCGCGTTTCTGTGGCGAGAGACGCACATCGCGTCGCGGAGGCCGCGCTTCTGTGGCGCGGGCGCCAGGGAGCGTCGCGCGACCCTTGCTTCTGTGGCGAGAAGTGCCTCCCGAGCAGCTGCTCCCTCGTCGCGCCCCTGTGCCTTTCTTCCCCGGGCCGTTAGGTATTTATAACTACAACGACCTGCGGTTTCTTTGCCGTTCACCGCCCAAATGCGCCCCTTGCGGCCCTCTTGCCCTATGGGGCGCTCCGGGCACATAAAATCTCACGATAAGCAACATTTGTTATAGCCACCCTGCTCTACCTGCGATTACAAAAAAATGGTTTGATGCCCTGCAACTTTGGATTAACAAACAGGTGTTAAACAGCTGTAATCTCGAAATCTATGCGTCACGATAAGAAGGTATTTTTAGACCTGTTTAGCGTATGTGCGTCGCCCGCGTCGCGTGCAAGGGGGGACGCCGGGCTTTAGGAGGAGAGGAGGATGACGTGGCGGAACTGCTGAGGATGGAGAACGTCTGCAAGCAATTCGGCGCGTTCTTTGCCAACCAGAACGTGAACCTGACCGTGGGGGAAGGCGAGGTCCACACGCTTCTGGGCGAGAACGGCGCCGGTAAGTCCACGCTCATGAACGTCCTTATCGGCTTGTACCAGCCGAGCGGGGGCAAGATCTTTATCCGGGGCAAAGAGGTGCAGATCTCGAGCCCCGGCGTCGCCGTGGAGAACGGCATCGGCATGGTGCACCAGCACTTCATGCTCATCGAGGACATGACGGGCCTCGAGAACATCATCCTGGGCGACAAGCGCCACAACTCGCCGCTGCTCAAGGTGGCCGACGACCGCAAGACGGTCGAGGAGCTCATGGAGCGCTACGGCATGGAGATCGACCTCGACGAGAAGGTCGGCGACATGTCCATCGGCATGCAGCAGCGCGTCGAGATCATGAAGGTCCTCTTCCGCGGAGCCGACCTCGTCGTCCTCGACGAGCCCACGGCCGTCCTCACGGACCTCGAGGTCGAGGGCCTCTTCGACATCATGCACTCGCTCACCGCCGAGGGCAAGTCGATCATCTTCATCTCGCACAAGATGCGCGAGGTCATGCACATCTCCGACTACGTCACGGTCCTGCGCCGCGGCCGCTCGGTCCAGACCCTCAAGGTGGCCGACACCACCGAGCAGGAGCTCGCCGACCTCATGATCGGCCAGAAGTTCACCGAGAGCACCTATGAGAAGGTCGAGGCGGCCTCCGAGGTGGCCTTCGAGCTCAAGGGCGTCTCGTACCGCCCGGACGTCAAGCACGGCGGCCTCAAGGACGTCAGCCTCGCCATCCACAAGGGCGAGATCCTGGGCGTCGCGGGCATCGACGGCAACGGCCAGTCCGAGCTCGCGAGCCTGGTCACCGGCCTCATCAAGCCCGAGTCCGGCGACGTCATCGGCCCCGACGGCAACAAGATCGCCCTGTACTCGCCCTCGAGCTTCATCGACTCCGGCATGGGCAACATCCCCGAGGACCGCAACAAGATGGGCCTCGTGGGCGACATGTCTCTCGCCGAGAACCTCGTGCTCAAGCAGACCGACTCCGATCGCTTCAGCGCGGGCCACGGCGCCTGGCTCAAGCTCGACGCCATCAGGGAGTACGCCGAGAACCTCGCCGAGGTCAACGACATCCGCTGCACCTCCGTCAACCAGACGGCGCGCTCGCTTTCCGGCGGCAACCAGCAGAAGGTCATCCTGGCCCGCGAGCTCGACGCGCACCCGAAGCTGCTCGTCGCCGTCTACCCGACGCGCGGCCTGGACATCGGCGCGACCGAGTTCATCCACGACCAGATCATCGCCCAGCGCGACGCGGGCTGCGCGGTGCTTCTCATCTCCGCCGACTTCGACGAGGTGCTGAAGCTCTCCGACCGCATCACGGTCCTTTTCGAGGGACAGATCATGGGCACCTATCCTGGCGCGAAGCCTCCCATCAAGGAGATCTCGCTCGCCATGGCCGGCAAGTAGGAGGGGAGGAAAAGTGGCAGATCCTACAAAGAAGACCGACGTCGTCGTCGATCAGGGCAACAAGGAATCGAAGCGCGACTGGCGTGCCGGGATGTACGCGGAGCAGCAGCGCGAGAAGCGCCTCGCGGTGCTCACCCCGATCGTCTCGCTGCTCCTCGCGCTCGTGGTCGGCGCCATCATCATCGCGTGCCTCGGCAAGAACCCCCTCGAGGGTTACGCGGCCATGATCCAGGGGTCGGTCGGCGACCTCGGCAAGCTCGGCAAGACGATCGAGCGCGCCTGCCCGCTCATCTTCACCGCGCTCGCGGCGGTCTTCGCCTATAAGTGCGGCGTGTTCAACCTCGGCGGCGAGGGCCAGTTCATCATGGGCGCCTCCGCGGCGGCCTACTTCGTGCTCACCCTCGGCCTCGAGGGCGTCCCCGCGGTCCTCATGGGGCTCGTGGCCGGCATCGTCTTCGGCGGCCTGTGGGCGCTGCTCCCGGGCATCCTGAAGATCACCCGCGGGCTCAACGAGATGATCACCACGATCATGTTCAACTACATCGCCCTGTACTTCATGGAGTTCCTCTATAAGAACGTCTACTCCGACCAGGGCCTCCCGCAGACCCCGGCCATGCCCAAGTCGGCGCACCTCATCGACGTGGGCCCGGCTCACCTGGGCGTCATTCTCGCCATCCTCGCGGGCATCCTGCTGTGGTACGTGATCTTCCGCACGAGCTTCGGCTTCAAGATCCGCGCCGTGGGCCTGAACCCCACCGCCTCGCGCGTCAACGGCTTCCCCGTGCGCTTCCTCGTGCTCGCGGCCTTCGTCATCTCCGGCGCCATCGCCGGCGTCGGCGGCGCGGTCGAGCTCTTCGGCAAGACGCCCTTCCGCCTGGCCGACGGCTTCGGCTCGGGCTTCGGCTTCGACGGCGTGGCCATCGCGCTCATCGCCCAGCTGAACCCGGTCGCCTCCATCGTGGTCGCCATCGTCTTCGGCATGCTCTCCACGGGCGGCACGATGATGCAGTCCGTCATCGGCGTGCCCACCGCCATCGTCGACATCATCCGCGGCCTCATCATCATCTTCGCGGTCGCCGGCATGGCCATGGTCAAGCTCCCCAAGGTCAAGGCCTTCATCACCAACCTGAGCAACAAGAACAAGAAAGCCGAGGTGACCGCGTAATGGACTTCATGGTCGCACTTCCCACCATCGTCAAGGCGATGGCCATGGGCGCGGTGCCCATCCTTCTGGCCGCGCTCGGCGAGGTCTTCTCGGAGCGGGCGGGCCTCGTGAACATCGGCCTCGAGGGCATCATGGCCGTCGGCGCCTTCGTCGCCTTCGCCGTGGGCAAGGTAACGGGCAACCTCTGGCTCGGCCTTCTGGCCGGCATGGCCGCGGGCGTCGCCGTGAACATGATCTACGCCTTCTGCGCCATCACCCTGTGCTCCGACCAGACGGTCACGAGCATGGCCGTGAACATCTTGGCGCCGGCCATCGCTCTCTTTGGCTACAACCTCTTCGTCGGCTCGAACCCCGACAACGCCACCGGCGCCCAGATGGCCTCCATCGCCATCCCCGTCCTCTCGGACATCCCCATCATCGGCAACGGCCTCTTCGACCAGACGCTCCTGGCTTACCTGGCCTTCCTGCTGGTCCCGTGCGTCTCGTTCTTCTTCAAGCGCTTCCGCGCGGGCCTCTCGTTCCGCTCGGTGGGCGAGAACCCGCAGGCGGCCGAGACCCTCGGCATCAACGTCGTGCGCGTCAAGTACCTGGCGTGCGTGGTCTGCGGCGCCCTCACCGCCGCCGGCGGAGCGTTCCTCACCATCTGCTACACGCCGATCTACACCGACGGCATCGTGGCGGGGCGCGGCTTCATCGCGCTGGCGACCGTCATCTTCGGCCGCTGGAGCGCCGTGGGCGTCATGCTCGCGAGCCTGCTCTTCGGCTTCTTCGACGGCCTGAACGTGGCGCTGCAGGCGTCCTTCCAGTCCGCCCCTGTCATGTTCTTCAAGATGATCCCGTACGTCTTCACCATCATCGCGCTCATGTTCTTCGGCTCTAAGCACGGCGGCCCGAAGGCCTGCGGCAAGCCGTACTTCCGCGAGTCGCGGTAAGCGGCACGGCTCGGTTCTACCCGCGGGGCGCATCGGCAACCCTGGGCCCCGCGGATATGCGCTTACGCCGTCGGACGGCGGAGGGCGCGCATTCAGGGAAACGCGGGCGCCCGCCCGCACGAACGAAGGGAAGAAACATGTCCAAGCTCAACCTCGACCGTCGCCAGTTCCTCGGCCTCTCCGGCGCCGCCGCGGCCACCATGGGCCTCGCCGCCTGCGGCTCCAGCTCCTCCTCCGATTCCAGCTCCTCCGACGGCGAGAAGAAGTCCTCCTACAAGGTCGCCATGATCATGAGCGGCATCATCACCGACGGCGGCTGGGACCAGGCCCACTATGAGTCCCTCCAGCGCGCCATCGAGAAGCACTCCGGCTGGGAGATGCTCGAGCCCAAGGAGAACACCGCCACCGCCGACGCCGCGACCGCGGCCGAGACCTACGTCGACCAGGACGTCGACCTGATCGTCGGCAACGGCAACCAGTTCGCCTCCGCCTGGGCCGAGGTCATCGCCGAGGCCGCCGAGAGCCACCCGAACGTGCACTTCCTCATCACCAACACCGACCCCGAGCAGGAGATGACCGACTACGAGAGCACCGACAACGTCGAGGCCGTCCTGCCCGACTTCGTCCAGCTCGGCTCCCTCGCCGGCGTCATCGCGGGCCTCATGACCCAGACCAAGTCCATCGGCTTCATCGGCGGCATGAAGCTCCCCTCCACCCTCAACAAGTACTCCGCCTATCTCGCGGCCGCCCAGAAGATGGACGCCTCCATTCAGGGCCAGTACAACTTCGAGGCCGGCTTCTCCGACGCCGCCAAGGGCACCCAGCTCACCGAGCAGTGGATCAACTCCTATAACGTCGACGTCATGTGGGGCGACGCCTCCGCGGTCGACAACGGCGCCCGCCAGGCCCTCGAGGCCGCCGGCGCGGACACCCACTTCGACATCTCCCAGCCGATCGACATCCTCGGCGACAACCAGCCGACCGTCATCGCCTCCACGGTGACCGACTGGAAGATCGACCAGGCCATGGACGAGATCGAGGCCGGCTCCTTCGGCGGCGGCAAGGCCATCACCGCGAACATGGACAACGGCGGCGTCTCGCTCGGCAAGTTCTCCGACAAGGTCCCGGCCGACGTCCAGTCCAAGATCGAGGAGTACGCCGAGCAGATCAAGGCCGGCACCTTCCTCACCGACGCCGAGGTCGCGGCCGTTAAGGCCACCCTCTAGTTCGCTCACCGACTGTTTGGTGCGCTAACCGTGGGTCAGGTTTACTCTTTGATGTAAGCAAAGGGCGGGACGCCTTGGCGCGCCCCGCCCTTTTCCGTACCTATCGGAAGCTCTGGAAGGAAGAAGGACATGATGAAGACGAACCTCTCGAGGCGCGACGCGCTCAAGCTCGGCGCGGGGGCCCTCGCGGCCGCGACGGCCCTGCCGCTCGCCGCGTGCGGCTCGGGCTCCGGCACGGGCGACGCCTCCGAGGAGAAGAGCAGCTATAAGGTGGCCATGGTCATCTCGGGCCCGTCGATGGACGGCGGCTGGGGCCAGGGCCACTACGAGTCCCTCAAGCGCGCCTGCGAGAGCCACCCCAACTGGCAGATGCTCGAGCCCAAGGAGAACACCGCGACCTCCGACGCGGCCACGGCGGCGCAGTCCTACGTCGACCAGGACGTCGACCTTATCATCGCCGCCGGCAACGAGTTCGCCTCCGCCTGGGGCGAGGTCGTGGCCGAGGCCGCCGAGCAGAACCCGAACGTCAAGTTCCTCATGACCAACACCGACCCCGAGGTCGACCTCGCGGACTACGACACGGTCCAGAACCTCGAGTGCGTCCAGACCAACCTCGTGCAGACGGGCGCCCTGGCCGGCGTGGTCGCCGGCTTCCTCTCGAAGACCGGCCACATCGGCTTCATCGGCGGCATGAGGCTCCCGACGACCCTTACCAAGTACGCCGCCTACGTGCTCGCCGCCCAGCAGATCAACTACCAGGTCCAGGGCCACTACAACTTCGAGGCCGGCTTCACCGACGCGTCCTTCGGCACGAAGCTCACCGAGCAGTGGATCGCCTCCTACGACGTCGACGTCATGTGGGGCGACGCCTCCGCGGTGGACAACGGCGCCCGCCAGGCCCTCGAGGCCGCCGGCGCGGACACGCACTTCGACATCGCGCAGCCCATCGACGCCGTCGGCGACTCCCAGCCGACCGTGGTCGCCTCGACCGTCATCGATTGGATGATCGGCCAGGCTATGGACGAGGTTGAGGCCGGAACCTTCGGCGAGGGCAAGGTCATCGAGGCGAACATGGACAACGGCGGCGTCTACCTGGGCACCATCGCAGACAAGGTCTCCGACGACCTGAAGGCTCAGATCGAGGAGTGCGTCGAGCAGGTCAAGGCCGGCGTGCTCGTTACCCAGGAGGACGTGGACACCTTCAAGGCCTCGTTGTAGGCCCGCGCGGCATCCCGGCCCGGGCTGCCGCGGCTGTGCTTCAATGGCAAGAGGGGCGCCCCCTCGGCGCCCTTCTTGCCTCGTCCGCCCGGGCCCGGGCCCGGTATCGTGTTTGTATGCCCATTCAAGAGAGGGGAGAGGGCCATGGACCGCTTTGCCAACCTCAGCAGAAGGAGCGCGCTCGGGCTCGCCGCGGGCGCGCTCGCCTGTGCGGGCCTCGCCCCGCTTGCGGCCTGCTCCTCGAGGAAGACGTACAAGGCGGCGCTCGTCATCAGCGGGCCGGCCCAGGACAAGGGCTGGGGCCAGTCGCACTACGACGCCGTGACGGCCGCGTGCAAGAAACTCGGCAACTGGCAGCTGATCGAGCCCGAGGAGAACACCTCGGCCGCCGCATCGGCCGACCTGGCCCAGTCCTACGTGGACCAGGGCGTCGACCTCATCATCGGCGCCGGCGTGCAGTTCGCCCGCGCTTGGGGCGACGTTGTGTCCTCCGCCGCGAAGAAGCGCCCCGAGGCCAAGTTCCTCTTCACGAACATCGACCCGACCGAGGACCTGCCGGATTACCAGACCCTCGAGAACGTGCAGGCGATCGAGGTCGACCGCGCGCAGTTCGCATCGATGGCCGGCGTGGTGGCGGGCCTGATGACGCGCACGAACAAGGTCGGCTACGTGGCCGGCGCCACGCTCAGCTCCACCACCGAGAAGTACGCCGCCTTCGCCGAGGCGGTGCAGAAGGTCAATCCCGAGGCTGAGGCCGTCAGCGCGTTCGACGTTGGGTTCACCGACGAGGACGCGGGGCGCTCGGCCGCCGAGCGGCTCATCGGCTCGGACGGGGTCGATGTCATCTGGAGCGAGGCCTCGGCCGCCGACAACGGCGTGCGCCGGGCGCTCTCGGACGCGGGGGCCGACGCGCACTTCAACATCGCGCAGCCCCGCGACCTCGCGGGCGAGCCTGCCGTCGTCGCGTCGACCGTGATCGAATGGCCCGTGCAAGAGGCCATGGAGGCCGTGGCCGACGGCTCGTTCGGCGGCGGGGCCGTCATCGTCGCCGACCTTGCCGGCGGTGGGATCCGCCTCGGCGAGCTCTCCGACGCGGTCCCCGACGATGTGCGCGAGAAGATCGAGTCCTACGTCGCCCAGATAGAGGCCGGTACGTTCTAGGAGGGCGACTTCGGGCCCCTCCGGCGGCGTGTACGTTCCGGGTGGTGGTGTTTCTTGATTAAGAACTGAACTAATGTCGCTTTTCTCGCCAACGCCAGTCGTTGTTCTTCGAAAACAATAACGGCCAGTTCAGGGCATGTTTCCATCGAGCGTCGCTTCTTGTCCGCTCGCGGTTTAGCGCATGCCTAATTTGGGTATCGGGCATACAATGTGTTTGTCTGCAAGACAATCCTTGAGAGGGGAGGGCGTCATGCAGGAGCTACGAGAGGTCGGTCGCCCCGTCGTTCGCGTGGACGCCGCCGATAAGGTCACCGGGCGCGCCAAGTTCACGGACGACCTGTGCCCGAAGCCGTGCCTGGAGGCGAAGATCCTCCACTCGACCATCGCCAACGGCCGTGTTCTGTCCATCGACTACTCCGCCGCGCTCGAGGTCGAGGGTGTCGTCGCTGTCTACACCTGTTTCGACGTGCCCGAGTTCGCCTATCCCGTGGCCGGCCACCCTTGGTATGCCGATTCCGCCGCCGCCAAGCGCGACCAGGCCGACCGGCGCCTCCTCGACGACCGCGTGCGCATCTACGGCGACAACATCGCCGTCGTCGTGGCCGAGGACACCGTGGCCTGCGACCGCGCTCTCAAGCTCATCCGCGTCGAGTACGAGGAGTACCCCGTCGTCTACGACGCGCTCGAGTCCCTCAAGGGAACGAACCCGCCCGTCCAGGAGCGCAAGCCGGACAATATCGTGGCGCATACCTGCGCCGTCACCCCCGCCGAGAAGCTCGC
The DNA here is from genome assembly GCA_030530145.1 of Coriobacteriia bacterium. Taxonomy (GTDB): domain Bacteria; phylum Actinomycetota; class Coriobacteriia; order Coriobacteriales; family Atopobiaceae; genus Paratractidigestivibacter. The sequence continues at coordinate 8,489 of JAUMVN010000014.1, forward strand.
CGAGGCCGGCTACGAGACCGTCGAGCAGGCCCTTGAGGACCCGGCCTACCGTCATGTGGCCATCCACTGCGAGAGCCGCGAGCAGAGCCAGGTCCACATCGAGACCTGCGTCTCTTATTGCTACATGGAGGGCCACAAGATCGTCTGCGTGAGCTCCACGCAGATCCCGCACGTGGTCCGGCGCGTCATCGGCCAGGCGCTCGGCATCCCCTGGGGCGACGTCCGCGTGATCAAGCCCTACATCGGCGGCGGCTTCGGCACCAAGCAGGACGTCCACTACGAGCCGCTCAACGCCTGGATCTGCAAGCAGCTCGGCGGCCGCTGCGTGCGCCTTGAGCTCAGCCGAGAGGAGCTCTTCTGGGATACCTCGGGCCGCCAGCCCAAGACCTTCGACGTCGAGTGCTCCTACGGCGACGACATGCGCCTGCACGCCCGCAAGATCGTGGCCTACTCCAACACGGGCGGCTACATCCACCACGGCCACGCGCTCGTGCTCAACTCGGTCAACTCCTTCCGCTGGCTCTACCACACCAACGAGGTCGCCACGCACTCCGAGGCCTATACCATCCACACCAACGGCCCGCACACGGGCGCCATGCGCGCCTACGGCGTTCCCGAGGGCAACTGGGCGGCCGAGTGCCTCATGGGCGACATCGCCTACGACAACGGCTGGGACGGCCTCGAGTTCCGCCTCAAGAACGTCTACACCGACGCCTTCGTCGATGAGTTCACGCCCGGCGGCGTGGTCGCGGCCCACACCTGTGCCGTCCCCGAGTGCGCCCAGAAGGGCGCCGAGTACATCGACTGGTACCGCAAGCGCGCCGAGTACGCGAACCAGACAGGTCCCATCCGCCACGGCGTGGGCGTCTCTTTCTTTGTGTACAAGACGGCCGTGGCCCCCTTCGCGCTCGAGACCGCGACGGCGCAGGTCACGCTCAACCAGGACGGTACCGTTCAGCTGCAAATGGGCGCGACCGAGATCGGCCAGGGCGCGGACACCGTCTTTTCCCAGATGGCGGCCGAGGCCATCGGCATCGACACCGAGGATGTGCACATCGTCTCTCAGCAGGACACCGACGTCACGCCCTACGACTCCGGCGCCTACGCCTCGCGCCAGACCTACGTGTCCGGCACCGCTGTGAAGAAGGCCGGCGAGACCCTGCGGGCAAAGATCCTCGCCTTCGCGCGGCGCCTCTCTCCGGACGCCCCCGGCGAGCTCGACCTGCGCGACCACGCCATCTGGGACGGCAACGGCGAGAAGGTCTGGGACCTGCCCGCCTTCGCGCTCGAGGCCTACTACAACCTCGACGCCGCCGACCAGCTCTCCGCCCACGAGACCATCAACGTCCACACCAACGCCATCGCCGGGGGCTGCACCTTCGCCGAGGTCACGGTGGACATCCCGCTCGGTCAGGTTACGGTGAACAAGATCATCAACGTGCAGGACTCCGGCCGCCTGATCAACCCCAGGCTCGTGGAGCAGCAGATTCACGGGGGCATGGCGCAGGGCATCGGCTACGGCCTCTACGAGGAGCTGCAGATCGACCCCAAGACGGCGCGCGTCCTCAACCCGACGCTGCTCGACTACAAGATCCCGACCACGATGGACCTGCCCGACCTCAAAGCGGACTTCGTCGAGAAGCCCGACCCCACCGGCCCCTACGGCAACAAAGCGGTGGGCGAGACACCCGCCATCTCGCCGGCGGCGGCCATCCGCGACGCCATCCTCAACGCGACGGGCGTCAAGTTCTACGTGGAGCCCATGACGCCGCAGCGCCTCTTCGAGGGCTTCAAGGAAGCGGGGCTGATCTAGATGTACGACATCGAGTCTCTCTACGAGGCCACGAGCGTGGCCGACGCGTGCCGCGCGCTTGCCGAGGACCCCGCCGCTGAGGTCATCGCCGGCGGCACCGATGTGCTCGTCAAGCTGCGCGAGGGCAAGGGCGCGCCCGCGCACCTGGTCTCCGTCCATGAGCTCCGCGACGAGCTCGACGGCGTGCGCCTGCTCGAGGACGGCACGGTCTGGGTGGGGCCCATCACCTGGTTCCACCACGTGACCATAAACCCCATCATCCAGGCCACGGTGCCCACCTTGGGCGAGGCCTGCGACACCCCGGGCGGCCCGCAGCTGCGCGTCTCGGGCACCATCGGCGGCAACGTCTGCTCGGCCGCCACCTCGGCGGACACCGGCTCCACGCTCTTTGCCTACGGCGCGCTTCTCGACGTCGAGTCCGTCCGGGGAAAGAGGACCATCCCTATCGAGGAGTGGTACGCGGGCCCCGGCCGTAGCCATAAGGAGCGCGACGAGGTGCTCACGGGCATCCGCATCCCGCGCGAGCACTACGAGGGCTTCAGCGGCTATTACTTCAAGTACGGCAAGCGGCGCGCGCTCGAGATCACGACCATGGGCTGCTGCTGCCTGGTCAAGCTCGGCGAGGACAAGCGCACGATCGACGACATTCGCCTGGCCTTCGGCGTCGCGGGGCCCACGCCCATGCGCGCGCTCGACGCCGAGGACGCGGTGCGCGGCACGGACGTCCTCGATGCCGCTGAGCGCATCGGCGAGCTCGCGGCGGCCTGCACGAACCCGCGCGATTCTTGGCGCGCGAGCCGCGACTTCCGCCTGCAGCTCATCAAGGAGATGTCCAAGCGCTCCCTTATCTACGCGGCGCGCAACGGAGGGGCTGATATCTGATGGACATGAGGATCCTGACCTGCACCGTCAACGGGCGCCGCGTCCAGGTGGGCTACGACCCGCGCGAGAGCCTGCTCGACACGCTGCGCAACCGCCTGGGGCTCACGAGCGTCAAGCGCGGCTGCGAGGTGGGGGAGTGCGGCGCGTGCACCGTGCTCATCGACGGCGTGGCCACCGACACGTGCCTCTACCTCACGAGCTGGGCCGAGGGCAAGGATATTCTCACTGTCGAGGGCCTGCAGGCGCCGGACGGCACCCTGAACCCCGTGCAGCAGGCGTTTATCGACGAGTTCGCCGTGCAGTGCGGCTTCTGCATCCCCGGCATCATCATGAGCGCCATGGAGATGATCAACAGCGGCAAGACGTACACGCGCGACGAGATCCGCAAGAACCTCTCGGGCCACCTCTGCCGCTGCACGGGCTACCAGAACGTGATCAACGGCGTGGAGCGCGCCATACAGATCGTCCATGACAGCTGCGGGGAGCAGGAGCAGGAGCAGGAGTAGGGGTAGGAACGGGGGCCGCGGGCACGCCGGCGGCACCGTCCGGGCGGGCGCCGGGGCCCTTCTTGCCGCCTTCGGCTTGTCGAGTGTTGTGGTCACAGACGCACCCCGGGGAAGCATCGTGGTAGTATCTCCAGACAACCCCGATGCGGCGAGAGAAGCGGGCATGAAGCTCCAGAAAACCCGGCTTAGGCCGGCCCCGAAGACCAGCGCGAGCACCTCGGCCAAGACCAAGCTCTACCGTTATATCCAAGGCCTTGAGAAAGGCGCCGACATCAAGCTCCCCGCCGAGACCGAGCTTGCTGCAAGGCTTGGTGTAAGTCGCGTGACGCTCCGGCGTGTCCTCGCCGAGCTCGAGCAGGAGGGCCTCGTCCTGCGCATGCACGGGCGCGGCACCTTCGTCAATCCCGAGGCCTTCGACCTCAAGCCGAACCTCATGCTCGGGCTCGAGTTCCTTGAGCTGCTGCGCACCTGCGGGCACGAGGCGCGCTCGGAGGTCGTCGATTTCCGGCGCGTTCCGGCCGACGAGAGGACGGCGGGGCTGCTCCGCGTCGACGTCGGGTGCGACCTGTACGCGGTCGAGAAGGTCTATTACGCCGGCGACGTCGCGGCCATCGTGAGCGTCGATCTCTTTCCCTGCGAGATCGTGGGCGACGCCCTTGCGCCCGAGGACCTCGGCGAGCCCTCCGTCTTCGATGTGCTCTTGCGACTGGGAGGTCGTTTCGTGGAGCGCGACAAGATCCGCATAGAGGCGGTTCCGCGCTCGAGCGTGGCCGAGAGCCGTGCTTGCCGCGAGCTGATGGGCTGCGAGAGCGTGCTCGTCTTCAAGTCGCTCAACTACGACCAGGACAACCGGCCGGTGATGCTCGACGTCGAGTATTACGATACGAGCATCGTCAAGTTCAGCTGCATGCGGGTCAAGACCCTGCTCTAAGGCAGTAAAATTAACTACGAAATACCGTTGTAATTTCCGCCGTGAGGGAGTACTTTTACATTTCTCCCCCAAAGCGAAAGGAATACGGTATGAAAAAGGCAAACGTTGCCCAGGCACCTGCCGTTCCGAACGAGGCTCGTGCCAGGCGTTGGGTTCTTTTCTTCGTTCTCGCGAATGTCGGGGCGCTCGTTGCCATGACGGTGACCGGAGTGACGCAAAGGTTCTGGCGCCTGGACGGCGCCTGGTATTGGCTGCCGGACGTCCTGTGCTCGCTCACCGGCTTCGCGCTCTCGCTCGTTGTGACCGCATGGCTCTCGCGCAAGGTCCTCAAGACCACGCTGCGCCAGCTCATCCTCGGCGTCGACGGCTCCGTCGACTGGCGGCAGTGCAGGAAGATCGCCCTTGCATGGGTGGCCGGCGTGGTGCTCACGGTGGCCGTCGATTACCTTCTCGGCGGCAGCGACGGCGTGACGACCTTCAATCCCGTGGGCTTTGTGCCCGTCGCGGTCAACTTCGTTATCTGCACGCTGCTCGTCTGGACCCAGACAACTTGGGAAGAGGTCATGTACCGCTGCGTGTTCCTTCGCGCGACCTGCGGAAACGATATCCGCCCCACGTTCAAGTGCATTGCCTGGGGCGTCCTCTCGACCGCCGTCTTCATGGCCTGCCACTTCTTTAACCCCGAGGTCACCTCGCAGACCCAGACGCCGCTCATCGTCATGGCGTGCCTGACGTACTTCGTCGCGGGCATGGGCATGTACCTCGCCGACGTCGTGTACGGCAACTGCATGCCGGGCTGCGTCATCCACTGGGTGAACAACTTCTTCCTGTTCACCATCTGGACCCAGTCGGGCTCCGCGCTCGAGTCGGCGGCCATCTTCTACACCCAGGCCGAGCGTAACGGCCAGGCGTCGCTCGTGGGCACCCTGCTGCTCTACGTGCCGCTCGCCGTGCTTCTTGTCCATGACTGGCGAAAGATGCACCGCGCGAAGTAGTGTGAAGATCTCCGGGTCTTTGGTATGTTCTTGATTTGAGGCGGGGCTGCTGCTGCGGCCCCGCTCTTTTGTCGCGAACGGGTCATGCGGGCCGTTGCCTTTGGCTTTTACGTCCCGTCGCCGCGCAAACTGATTCGCTGGTGACAGTTTTTAGGAAAATTCTGTCACCAGAGAATCAGTTTGCGTGGCGATGCGAGCACCATCGAGGCAAACCGCTCGCTTCCGGACCCGTCACGCCCAGTTGATGATGATCGTGGAGTCGTCCATCTTGCCATTGCCCTTCTCGGTGCCGTCGCCCACGCGCACGGCGTAGCCGAGGCGGCCGAGGTCGCGCACGAACTTGGAGAGCTGGGTCGAGTAGGTGTTGAGCAGGCGCGCGGTCTGGATGGGGCTGATCAGGTCCTGGTCGCGCCCGTAGATGATGTCGCAGATGGCGTCGGCCACGTAGGTGTTCGAGTTGCCCACCAGGTCGTTGTAGAACGAGTTGCCCTCGCCCGCGCAGTCGATGTCGCTCGGCGCGAACTTGACGGAGAGCTGGGTCTTGCCGAACTTGGCATAGGTGCGGATGCGCGCGTCCGTGCGGCCGATGGCGTTGTGGATGGCCCATTTCATGGCGGAGGCGGCAAGGGTGTCGTTGGCGGCGATCTCCCGGCCGGGGTTGGCCTCGGCGACGAGCTCCTTTGCTTCCTGCGCGTTGATGATGTCGAGCACCGTGTCCTCCTCGGCAAAAATGGGCGTTCGCGACTCAGGCAAATATAATGCAATGCGAGTGTGTGAGAAATCCAATCCGCCAAAGGTCGAAAGGGGCCCGCCGTGCGTATACAGAAGGTCGCGATCATAGGTAAAGGAGCCGTGGGCCTGCTGTACGGCTCGATGATCGAGCGGGCGCTCGGGCCGGGCGCGGTCGAGTTCGTCATGGACGACGAGCGGTTCGCGCGGCACGCGGCCGACGCCGTGACCGTGAACGGCGAGAAGTGCGCGATCGCGACGGTGCCTGCAAGCAGGGCGCGCGTGGCCGACGCGGTTATCCTCACGATCAAGACGACGGGGCTCGCGGCGGCGCTGGACACCATGGCGGCGGTCGTCGGGCCGCAGACGCGCATCGCTTCTTTGTGCAACGGCATCCGCAGCGAGAAGGCCATCGCCGAGCGCTATGGCTGGGAGCGGACGGTGCTCTCGGTGGCGCAGGGCATGGACGCGGTCTTCATCGGCGACGCGATGACGTACGCGCACACGGGCGAGATCCGCTTCGGCGCGGCCGAGGGGACGGCGCCTGGCGTGGTCGAGGACCTGGCCGACCTGTATGCGCGCGCCGGGATCTCGCACACCGTAGAGGTCGACATCGTGCGGCGCATGTGGACGAAGCTCATGCTCAACGTGGGCGTGAACCAGACGTGCATGGTATACGGCGGCACGTACGGCACGGTGCTCGAGCCGGGCGGCGAGCAGATGCGGTGCTTCGCGGCGGCGATGCGCGAGGTGCGCGCGGTCGCGGAGGCGGAAGGCGTGCTTCTTACTGAGGCTGACCTCTCGCAGATGGTCGCGCTCATGGCGGGGCTCGACCCGGACGGGATGCCCTCGATGGCGCAGGACCGCGTGAACGGCAAGAGGACCGAGGTCGAGGAGTTCGCGGGCACGATCCGCGAGCTCGGGCGCGCGCACGGCATCCTCACGCCGACGAACGACTGGCTCTACGAGCGCGTGCGGCAGATCGAGGCGGGGTTCTAAGGGCGCCTGCTTGGTGCGCGCCGGGTTGGTGCAAGGCTTGGTGCAAGTAGGGGAGAGTGGCACGATGACCAGCGATTCTTTTGTCCTAAAGGGAAACATCTGCTGGAGTACCTCGCAGACCGAGGTCGCTTGCGAGGAGGGCGTCTGCGCCGTCTGCGTGGGCGGCACGTGCGCGGGCGTCTGGGACGCGGCGGACCTTCCCGACGCCTACGCCGGCTTGCCGGTGGTCGACTGCGGCGACGCTCTCGTGATCCCCGGCATGAACGACATCCACGTCCATGCTCCGCAGTACGCCTTCCGCGGCATCGGCATGGACCGCGAGCTCATCGAGTGGCTGAACACCTATACCTTCCCGGAGGAGGCCCGCTACCGCGACCTCACCTATGCTGAGCGCGCGTATTCCATCTTCGCCGACGACCTGCGGCGCAGCCCCACCTGCCGCGCGGTCGTCTTCGGCACCATCCACGTGCCGGCCACGCGCTTGCTCATGGACAAGCTCGAGGCCACGGGCCTCGTGAGCTACGTGGGCAAGGTCAACATGGACCGCAACGCGCCCCTTTCCCTTGTGGAGACGAGCGGCGCGTCGGCGGCCGCGACCCGTCGCTGGCTCGACGACGTGGCCGGGCGCTACGAGCGCACGCGTCCCATCCTCACCCCTCGCTTCACCCCGAGCGTGACCGACGGCCTCATGAAGGACCTCGGCTGGATCCGCGAGGAGTTCGACGTGCCGGTGCAGAGCCACCTGTCCGAGAACCTCTCCGAGGTCGCGTGGGTGCGCGAGCTCTGCCCGTGGGCGAGCTGCTACGGGGCGGCGTACGACCGCTTCGGGCTGCTGGGGCCGCACACGGTGATGGCCCACTGCGTCTACTCGAGCGACGAGGAGATGGGGCTGCTGCGCCGCACGGGGACCTACGTGGCGCACTGCCCGCAGAGCAACGCGCAGCTGGCCAGCGGCATCGCGCCGGTGCGGCGCTACCTGGACGAGGGGCTCTCGGTCGGCCTCGGCACCGACGTGGCGGGCGGCGCGAGCCTCTCGATGTGGCGCGCGATGTCCGACGCCGTGGCGGCCTCGAAGCTGCGCTGGCGCTTCGTGGACCAGGAACTTGCGCCCTTGACCTGGCAAGAAGCCCTCTGGCTCGCCACGGTGGGCGGCGGCTCCTTCTTCGGCTTCGTCGGCAAGTTCGAGGAAGGCTACGACTTCGACGCGCTCGTGGTCGACGACTCGGCTCTGCGCGCCCCGCGCGAGCTCTCCGTCCCCGAGCGCCTCGAGCGCTGCGTCCACTTGGGCAGTGAGGGCGCGCGTTTGGTCCGCAAGTTCGTCGCCGGGCGGGAAATCGACCTGGCGTAGACCGAGATGGAGCGCGACCTACGCCTAAAACTCAACATCTGGGTCTCACGGTACGAATCTTTGAGATATTGCTTAATTAACCAAGATTCTATCTGCCAATTATTGTAAGATTCACCGCAAATGAATCTGATAATTATTGTTGATTGGCGGCCGAAAATGTTGCGTCGAAAGGTTACGGAGCAGCTTGAGCGCTGGAAGGGAATGACCGGCAAGGCCCTTCTGGTAACTGGTGCCCGACAAATCGGCAAAAGCTATGCCATCCGCGAGTTTGGCACACGCTCGTATGCTTGTTATGTTGAGGTGAACCTTCTGCTCGATCGTGAATCTGCAGACATCCTGACTTCGGCACACAGCGCGTCAGACTTCATCAATCGCGTGGCGCTTCTCTCGCCAAATCCCCTGGTTGAAGGCGACACACTCATCTTTATCGATGAGGTGCAGGAGTTTCCTGACATTGTCACGCTGGCAAAGGCGCTGGTCGAGGACGGACGGTACTCGTTTGCGTTCTCGGGTTCGATGCTGGGAACCGAGCTTCGCGGGATTCGATCATTCCCTGTTGGGTACGTACATCAGCTGGTGATGAGGCCGCTCGATTTCGAGGAGTTCTCGTGGGCCGTTGGCATCGAGCCGCGCTTTCTTGACGAGGTGAGGGAATGCCTGCGTAAGCGGCGTCCGGTTGATCAGGCTCTTCATGATGTGATGCTCAGGAACTATCGTGCGTACATCGTTGCTGGCGGTATGCCAGAGGTCGTTCAAAATTATATAGACAGCAAGTACACGCTTGCCCAGACCCGCACAATCCAAGAACAGCTTATCTTGCAGTATGCGCAAGATATCAGCAAGTACGCCGGTAAACGAGCACTGAAAGTTCGCTCTATATTCGATCGCATTCCGGTGCAGCTTGAGGCAGAGTCGCGGCGCTTTTGCGTCTCAAAACTTGATGACGGGGCAAGGTACAGTCAGTACGACCAGGATTTTCTTTGGCTTGTGAGTGCCGGTGTGGGCCTTATGGTCTCGCAGGTCACCGAGGCAAAGAGCCCCTTGAAGAGGACGGAGTCGGCCGGAAAGTTCAAGCTGTACGAGTCCGACATCGGCATGCTTCTCTCGCGCTATCCCCAAAGCACGGCTCGTGCAGTCTACCTCGATCAAAAGACGCCCAATCTGGGTGGAATCTACGAGAACGTTGTGGCGCAAGAACTTGCAGCTCAGGATATCGGACAATGGTATTTCCAGTCAGACACTGTGGGCGAGGTTGACTTCATTATTGAGGGGAAAGGTGGCCGTGTGGTCCCCATCGAGGTGAAGTCTGGGCGCAAGGTCCGCTCGCATGCGGCTTTTGACAAGCTGCTTGAGGTGGGGGAGTACAAGATCCGTGAGGGCGTGGTCCTCTCTCGTAACAATCTGTCGTGCGAAGGCAAGGTTACTTACCTGCCCATTTACATGACTTTCTGCCTTGACGAGCTGACGGAGCGGGGAACGGATGCGGGTGCGGACTTCATCTTTGCGCCAGCGTTGCCGTAACAGGTGAGGGATTTGCCTTGACGCGGGAGCTCCTGAATTTGAAAAACTCAACAAGTCGGCCAACAAAATCGGGTTCGGTGAGTAGCCCGAAATCACGCACCTCATCTACCCTCGGGTTTGTAAACGAGAAAGGCTCGGCTACTAGGCCGGGCCGAGTTTGATGGCCGACTTGTCGCGTTTTTGGTTCCATTGGGTCAGCGCCCGGCTTATTGCCGGATGCGTTTCTGACTATGTCCGGTAAAGGAGTTGCGCCTGACGTGGACACAGCATCTTCTTATCGCCTTTGACTCACTGCCCAATAAGCTGCGGCGAGCAGCAGATCGAGAACGGCCAGGAAGGTCACGACGATTACTGCTGCAATGAGCGGATTGCTTGCTAGCCCTTCGGCAATATTGCCGGCGAGAAGTAGACGTACTCCTGCTCTGAATCTACACCCGAGGCAGGGGTTGGCATCGGAGCAGGCGTACTCAAAGGGGTCGGAGTACATCATGACAACGGAGTAGGCGCCTGGGTCATCGGGGGTGTTGTCCTGGATCGCTTTCAAAATGCCAAGGACAATCGGATAACCGACTGCTCCGATGAGTCACGTAATTGCGTCTGAGCGAACGGAGTATTCCTTTTCTTGCTTGGTCGCTTGGACGCCCGCGATAGGCGCGCCGCACGACGGGCAGGTCGTTGCCTTGTCCGAGACTTCCTTGCCGCATTCGGCGCACTTGACCATCGCCATGCCGTGACCCCTCTCTTGCGGCTTGACCTTAAGGTCAAGCTCTTCTACCTAAAAGCAAGGTAGAAGAGCAGGGAGTTCTCCCTGAGTGGCGTTGGGCTGTGACGGACTTTGTCGGGCTCGACGGCGATGCGGCGCCCGCGCGAGGTGTCGGTGCCCGAGCGCCTCGAGCGCTGTGTACACCTGGGAAGCGAGGGCGCGCGCCTGGTGCGCAAGTTCGCCGCCGGGCGCGAGATCGACCTCGGGCAGCGCGCTTCTTGCCGAATAACGCACAAGTTTGTCGACTGGAGCGGTTCAATTTGCCTGCTATGAGCAAACTTGTGCGTTATTCGCCCGAGCGGGCGTAGCGTTCCTCTCTTTAATTCTTGTCTCGCACGTCATGTATGGTGAGGCCCTTGGTACGGGAAGAGAGGGAGATAGTGGCCGTGGGTTATGACCGCAAGGGCAGGGCCGTCGAGATGGTGGCTGCCCTGCGACCGTTCGGGACAGTCATATTCCACGCCATGAGGTCTCCGACCAGGAACGTATTGATTGAGCCCGAATTGTTGGGAGGGAAGAGGTGAAGGTAATCTCCGCCGAGGAAATCGAGGAACGGTTCGGCGTAACGGCAGAACAGCTTGAACAGTGGGAAGAGGACGCGTGCAAGGCTATCTTCCACGGCGAGCCCTCCGGTCCGGTCGTCACGGGGCCCGGCCGGCCCATGATGTTCGGGGAGGAGATGCGCCAAGTCGGGTTCAAGGAGCCGCTCAGTCGTGTCGCGCTCATCGACGCGCGCGCCGAGCAGCTCGGCCTCAGACGCTCGGACTACCTGCGCGACCTCGTGGAGAAGGACCTCGCAGCCTCAGGGCTTGTTTAGACGCCTGTCGCGTTCGCGGGATTTAACGTAACGCTCACCCGCATGAATAAAACGGGCCTTGAATCTCTAAAAATCGGTGCGTATATTAGGACTTACAAACTGATTGTTTGCTGCCCAAACAAATTGTCGGCAATACAATCAAGGCAAGTCTGTACCACGCCTGAGCAAAGAGGAGATCCGATGGGCGAGAAGATCGAGTGGGCCGTCAATCACATGCCGAAGAGCGAGGACGCGCATCTCGGCATCATGAGCCTGGAGCACGTCGAGAAGGCCCGCGCCTTCCACAGGAGCTTCCCGCAGTACTCGGTCACCCCGCTCGCCCGCCTGGACGGCCAGGCCGCGCGCCTCGGCCTCGCGAACCTCTGCGTCAAGGACGAGTCCTACCGCTTCGGCCTGAACGCCTTCAAGGTCCTCGGCGGCTCCTTCGCCATGGCCAACTACATCGCCGACGAGACGGGCCGCGACGTCGCGGACTGCACCTACGACTACCTGACCTCCGACGAGCTCGCCTCCGACTTCGGCCAGGCGACCTTCTTCACCGCCACCGACGGCAACCACGGTCGCGGCGTCGCCTGGGCCGCCAAGCGCCTGGGCCAGAAGGCCGTCGTCCACATGCCCAAGGGCTCCACGAGGCCGCGCTTCGACAACATCGCCGCCGAGGGCGCCGAGGTCACCATCGAGGAGGTCAACTACGACGAGTGTGTGCGCATGGCGGCCGCCGAGGCCGACGCGTGCGAGCGCGGCGTGATCGTCCAGGACACCGCCTGGGAGGGCTACGAGAAGATCCCGTCCTGGATCATGGAGGGCTACGGCACCATGGCCTCCGAGGCCGCCGAGCAGCTGCGCTCCATGGCCATCAACCGCCCGACGCACGTCTTCGTCCAGGCCGGCGTCGGCTCGCTCGCGGGCGCCGTGGTGGGCTACTTCACCAACCTCTACCCGGACAACCCGCCCACCTTCGTCGTGGCCGAGTGCGCGCCCGCGGCCTGCCTCTACAAGGGCGCCGCGGCCGGCGACGGCGACCCGCGCATCGTCGACGGCGACATGCCCTCCATCATGGCCGGCCTCTGCTGCGGCGAGCCGAACATCCTGGGCTGGGACATCCTGCGCAACCACGTGACCGCCTTCGTCTCCTGCCCCGACTGGGTCACGGCCCGCGGCATGCGCGTCCTCGGCGCCCCCGAGAAGGGCGACCCGCGCGTGATCTCCGGCGAGTCCGGCGCCGTCACGACCGGCCTTGTGGCCACCCTCATGCAGGACGAGGACTACGCGGAGCTGCGCGACGCCATCGGCCTCGACCGCACGAGCTCGGTTCTGTGCTTCTCGACCGAGGGCGACACCGACCCTGAGCAGTACCGCCGCATCGTGTGGGAGGGAGAGTACCCCACCTGCTAACTCAAGCTGCGGCGCGTTTATGACGTGCGCCTCGCGTTCTTATCACTAAGTTAACTGTGGCCATCGAAAAGAAGGGTTTCTCAAAATGGCTAAGGAACTTGATTTCGACCTTATCAAGAAGACCGCCCAGGGCTACCAGGAGGACATGACTGCGTTCCTGCGCGCCATGATCTCGCACCCGTCCGAGTCCTGCGAGGAGGGTGAGGTCGTCGCCTGCATTAAGGCCGAGATGGAGAAGCTCGGCTTCGACGAGGTCAAGGTCGACGGCCTCGGCAACGTCATGGGCTTCGTCGGCGACGGCGACAAGATCATCGCCATCGACGGCCACATCGACACGGTGGGCATCGGCAACATCGAGAACTGGGACTTCGACCCCTACGAGGGCTTCGAGGACGACCAGCTCATCGGCGGCCGCGGCGGCTCCGACCAGGAGGGCGGCGTCTGCGCCGCGACCTACGCCGCGAAGATGATGAAGGACATGGGCCTCATCCCCGAGGGCTACAAGGTCATGGTCGTCGGCACCGTCCAGGAAGAGGACTGCGACGGCATGTGCTGGCAGTACATCTACAACGTCGACGGCATCAAGCCCGAGTTCGTCATCTCCACCGAGCCCACCGACGGCGGCATCTACCGCGGCCACCGCGGCCGCATGGAGATCCGCGTCGACGTCCACGGCACCTCCTGCCACGGCTCGGCCCCCGAGCGCGGCGACAACGCCATTTACAAGATGGCCGACATCATCGCCGACGTCCGCGCCCTCAACAACAACGGCTGCGCCGAGTCCACCGACATCAAGGGACTCTGCAAGATGCTCGAGCCCGAGTTCAACCCGGACCACTACGAGGACGCGCGCTTCCTCGGCCGCGGCACCTGCACCGTCTCGCAGATCTTCTACACGAGCCCGAGCCGCTGCGCCGTCGCCGACTCCTGCGCCATCTCCATCGACCGCCGCATGACCGCCGGCGAGACCTACGAGTCCTGTCTCGAGGAGGTCCGCAACCTTCCGGCCGTCAAGAAGTACGGCGAGGACGTCAAGGTCTCCATGTACATGTACGACCGCCCCTCCTGGACGGGCGAGGTCTACGAGACCGAGGCCTACTTCCCGACGTGGATCAACAAGGAGAGCGCGCCGCACGTCAAGGCCCTCGTCGACGCCCACAAGGCTCTCTTCGGCGACGAGCGCATCGGCTGCGAGAAGTCGATGAGCAAGCGCGCCGGCCGTCCCCTCTGCGACAAGTGGACCTTCTCCACGAACTGCGTCTCGATCCAGGGCCGCTACGGCATCCCCTGCGTCGGCTTCGGCCCGGGCGCCGAGTCCCAGGCCCACGCCCCCAACGAGGTCACCTATAAGCAGGACCTTCCCACCTGCGCCGCCCTCTACGTCGCCGCGCTCAACCTCTACGAGCCGAGCGACGAGATGGCCGACGCGACGGCTTTCCGCGCCACGCTGACGGATAACGACATCAAGTAGTCGGCTTCCCCTGGCACCCCATCTGGGGGCTCCAGGGAAACCCGCGCACGTCTTTCGTTAATGGATTTATGGAGAGGACATAAAAATGAGTGAGATCCAGAACTATCTAGACACCCTGTCCGGCCTGGACTTCAAGGGGCTGTACGGCGCCGACTTCCTGCACACGTGGGACAAGACGACCGACGAGCTGCGCGCGCTCTACGCCACCGCGGCCGCCCTGCGCAACCTCCGCGAGCGCAACATCTCCACCAAGATCTTCGACTCGGGCCTCTCGGTCTCGCTGTTCCGCGACAACTCCACCCGCACCCGCTTCTCCTTCTCCAAGGCCTCGAACCTGCTCGGCCTTGAGCTCCAGGACCTCGACGAGAAGAAGTCCCAGATCGCCCACGGCGAGACCGTTCGCGAGACCGCCACGATGATCTCCTTCATGGCCGACGTCATCGGCATCCGCGACGACATGTACATCGGCAAGGGCGACGCCTACATGCAGGAGGTCTCCGAGTCCGTGCAGCAGGCCTATGAGGACGGCGTGCTCGACCACCGCCCGACGCTCATCAGCCTGCAGTCCGACTCCGACCACCCCACGCAGTCCTCGGCCGACCTTCTCTACCTCATCGAGGAGTTCGGCGGCCTGGAGAACCTGCGCGGCAAGAAGGTCGCCGTGACCTGGGCCTACTCGCCCTCCTACGGCAAGCCGCTCTCCTGTCCGCAGTCGCTCATCAGCCTGCTGCCGCGCTTCGGCATGGACGTGACGCTCGCGCACCCGGAGGGCTATGACCTTATGGGCGACCGCGTCGAGGCCGCCAAGGCCTACGCCGCCGAGAACGGCTGCACCTTCACCCAGGCCAACACCATGGCCGAGGCCTTCGAGGGCGCCGACATCGTGATCCCCAAGTCCTGGGCACCCTACGCCGCCATGGAGAGGCGCACCAACCTCTACGCAGAGGGCGACGACGCTGGCATCGCGGCGCTCGAGAAGGAGCTTCTCGCCCAGAACGCCACGCACAAGGACTGGTGCTCCACGACCGATCTCATGGCGAAGACCGCCAACGGCCAGGACACCATCTTCATGCACCCGCTGCCGGCCGACATCTCCGGCGTCTCGTGCGAGCACGGCGAGGTCATGGCGGACGTCTTCGACATGCACCGCGTGGGCATGTACAAGGAGGCCTCCTACAAGCCCTACGCCATCGCGGCCATGATGTTCCTGCAGAAGGTCGCCGACCCGGTGGCCACGCTCGCCGCGCTCGAGGAGCGCGCGACCCCGCGCTGGTACCAGGCCTAGGCGCCCGTCTTATAGACGACGTTCGAGGGCCTGCGGACCACCCTCCGCAGGCCCTCTTTATATTTCGATTCACAGTAGGTCCCCTGGCACGAGCTCGTTCGGCGAGGGGTCGGGGATGCTTCTATCGATTTCTCGGATCACATAAGGAGAGGGGCAATGGGCAAGAAGATCGTCATCGCGCTGGGCGGCAACGCGCTCGGCAAGAACCTTCCCGAGCAGGCCATAGCGGTGAGGAACACCGCCGTCGCCATCGTGGACTTGCTCGAGCAGGGCAACGAGGTCGCCGTCGTGCACGGCAACGGGCCGCAGGTCGGCATGATCGCCAACGCCATGACTGAGCTCACGCGCTCGGACCCGGAGCGCTACATCCCGTGCCCGCTCTCGGTCTGCGGCGCCATGAGCCAGGGCTACATCGGCTACGACCTGCAGAACGCCCTGCGGGAAGAGATGGAGTGCCGCGGCATCCGCCACGGCGTCACGACCGTCCTCACCCAGGTGGAGGTCGACCCCGCGGACCCCGCGTTCGACAACCCGACCAAGCCGATCGGCTCTTTCATGACGCTCGACGAGGCCGAGGCGCTCAAGCGCGACCGAGACTACGACTTCGTCGAGGACGCCGGGCGCGGCTACCGGCGCGTCGTCGCGAGCCCGAAGCCCAAGCGCATCGTCGAGCTCGACACCATCGACTGCCTCGTCGCCGCCGACCACGTGGTCGTCTGCTGCGGCGGGGGCGGCATACCGGTGGTGCCCACCGGCGAGCACAACCATCTTAAGGGGGCCGCGGCCGTCATCGACAAGGACTTCGCCGCGGAGCTTCTCGCCGAGTCGCTCGACGCCGACTACCTGGTGATCCTTACCGCGGTGGAGAAGGTCGCCGTCAACTACGGGAAGCCCGGCGAGCGCTGGCTCGACGAGCTTTCGCCCGACGAGGCGCGCGGCTACATCGCCGAGGGCCAGTTCGCGCCGGGCTCGATGCTGCCGAAGGTCGAGGCCTGCGTGAATTTCGCCGAGTCGAAGCCCGGCCGCTCCGCCCTCATCACCCTGCTCGACCGCGCCGCGGACGGCATCGCCGGCAAGACGGGCACCGTCGTTCGCGCCTAAACGCGCCGCAGGTCGCGCATAGCGTGTATAGTGTCCATAACCGTTATCTCGCCCGTGGAACAACGCTTGCCGCGCAAAGCGGGGAAGGGGACGCGCTTGCGACCTGACCTGAGGGCATATCTTCTTGGCGACGAGGGCGCCCGGGCGTTCGGGCCCGGCCCCCTCGAGCTCATGCGCCGCGTCGAGGAGACCGGCAGCCTGCGCGCCGCCGCCGTCTCCATGGGCATGGCCTACACCAAGGCCACGCGCCTCGTGAAGACCGCCGAGCAGGCCTTCGGGTTCAAGCTCACCGAGCGCACCATCGGCGGCGCCGGCGGGGGAGGCAGCCGCCTCACCCTCGAGGCGCGCGACCTTCTTGCCCGCTATGAGGCGTTCGAGAGCGCCTGCGAGGACGACCTGCGCCGCAACTTCAACGAGTGCTTCAGCGGCTTCTGCGGCGTCGCGCGCGTGGGCTGCGTGGTCATGGCCTCGGGGCTCGCCCGGCGCTTCGGCGCGAACAAGCTCGTGGAGCCGCTGGCCGGCGTCCCGGTGCTGGAGCGGACGCTCTCGGCGCTGCCCGACGACCTGCTCGACGTCGTGGTGGTCACGCGCCATGACGCCGTCGAGGAGCTCTGCGAGATGGTCGGCGTGCGCTGTGTTCGGCACGCGGGCCCGCTGCAGTCCGACACGATCCGCGAGGGCCTCAAGGCGCTCCCAGCCGTTCCGGGCTGCCTCTTCGTGCCCGGCGACCAGGCGCTTCTTTCCGAGTCGAGCGTGCGGGCGCTCGTGAAGGAGTTCCAGCTGCACCCCGGCAGCATCGTGCGCCTGGGGTGGCGGGGCGTCCCGGCGAGCCCGATCCTGTGGCCGAGCGAGGAGCTCCCGGCGCTCGCTGCCATGGAGGGCGACGAGGGCGGCAGCGCGCTTCTCGCCAGGCGTCAGGAGCTCGGCGTGCGCGTGCGCCTGGTCGAGGCGGCGCGCGAGACCGAGGTCAGGGATGTGGACACGAGGGAGGACCTCGGCGCGCTCGAGGCCGCCCTCTAGGGTTGTAAGGAGGACAAGCGATGAGGATCCTTGCGAACGGAACCCTGGTCACGCCCGAGGGCGTGCGCGAAGGCGATGTGGCGCTCGACGGCAAGAAGATCGCCCGCGTGGCCGCGCGCATCGAGCCCGCGCCCGGCGACGAGGTCGTGGACGTCTCGGGCTGCTGGGTCTTCCCGGGCTTCATCGACGCGCACACGCACCTGCAGTGTTGGACCGGCATGGACTGGACGGCCGACAGCTTCGAGACGGGCACCCGCGCCGCGGCCTGCGGCGGCACCACCACCGTGGTCGACTACGCGACGGCCGACCGCGGGGTCACCATGCCCGAGGCGCTCGCCGAGTGGCACCGCCGCGCCGACGGCACCTGCACGGCCAACTACGCCTTCCACATGGCCCTCGCCGAGTGGAACGAGACGAACCGCCGCGACCTGGCTGCCATGCGGGAGCAGGGCGTCTGCTCCTTCAAGACCTACTTCGCCTACGATCACCTGCGGCTGGACGATGCCGAGACGCTCGAGGTGCTCGAGGCCCTGAAGCCGCTCGGCGGGACGCTCTGCGTCCACTGCGAGAACGGCACCCTGGTCGACCGGCTGCAGCAGCGTGTCTTCGGTTCCGGCGTCACGGGCCCCGAGGGGCATCCGCTGAGCCGCCCGGACGTCTGCGAGGCCGAGGCCATCAGCCGCCTGCTCTACATCGCGCACCTGGCGGGCGACGCCCGCGTGAACGTCGTGCACCTCTCGACGAAGCTCGGCCTCGAGGCCATCCGCGACGCGAAGGCCCGCGGGCAGGAGAACATCTACATCGAGACGTGCCCGCAGTACCTGCTGCTGGACGACTCCCGCTATAAGGAGCAGGGCGACGACGGCTTCGCCGGCGCGAAGTACGTGATGAGCCCGCCCCTGCGCAAGCCGGCCGACGTCGCGGCGCTGCGCGAGGCGCTCGTTGCCGGCGAGATCGACACCATCGCCACCGATCACTGCAGCTTCAACCTGTGCGGCCAGAAGGAACGCGGCCGCGGGGACTTCCGCAAGATCCCCAACGGCGGCGCGGGCATCGAGCACCGCCCCGCGCTCGTGGCCACGAGCTTCGCTGGGCAGCTGGGGCCGACGGGCCTATGCCGCCTCATGAGCGAGAACCCCGCGCGCGTCTTCGGCATGTGGCCGCGCAAGGGCCGGCTCGCCGAGGGCGCCGACGCGGACGTCTGCGTCTGGGACCCGGAGGCGCGCTGGACCATCCACGCCGCCACCCAGCACCAGGCCGTCGACCATACGCCCTACGAGGGCTTCCAGTGCCGCGGGCGCGCCCATCTCGTCTACGTGGGCGGCGAGCTCGTGGCCCGCGACGGCGAGCCCACGGGCACCGTGCCCGGCGAGTTCGTCTCCCGTTAACCTGCCTGCCGGGGCTCCCGGCGGCTGGAATATCCGACCAGTAAAGGAGAAACACCATGTCCAACCAGGCTATCGTCACCGATAAGGCCCCCGCGGCCCTCGGACCCTACTCCGCCGGCGTCGTCTCCGGCAACGTGATCCACGTGTCCGGCCAGCTCGGCGTCGTGCCCGAGACCGGCGAGTTCGCGGGCGAGTCCGCGGTCGACCAGGCGCGCCAGAGCCTGACCAACGTCAAGAACATCCTGGCCGCCGCCGGCGCCGACATGTCCAACGTCGCCGAGACCACCGTCCTTCTCACCGACCTGGCCGACTTCGCCGCTGTGAACGAGGTCTACGCCGGTTTCTTCGCCGAGCCGTTCCCCGCACGCGCCTGCTTCCAGGTCGCGGCGCTGCCCAAGGCCGCCAAGGTCGAGATCAAGGCCGTCGCGTACCTGTAAGGATCGCTTACGCTAACGAGAAGGGCCGCCGGGCAGTCGATGCTGCCCGGCGGCCCTTCTTTGTGGTGCGGATGGCGCTCGGGTGGAATAACGCGCAAGTTTGTCGATTGGAGCGGTTAAATCTCGCGGCTATGGCCAAACTTGTGCGTTATTTTGCCGACGGGCATCGCCTTGGCAAGAAGCCCGCGCTCTAGGCGAGGTCGCTGCCGCAGTGACAGCACTTGGACGCGCCTGCGCGGACCTTCTCGAGGCAGTAGGGGCAGGTCGGGTCCGGCGCGGCCTCGGGCTCGTCCTCCTCGTCGTGGCCGATGGCCTTCTCAGCGAGCTCGTGGGCCTTGTTCACGGCCTTGACGAGCGCGAACACGATGGCGGCGACGATGAGGAAGTTGATGCAGGCGCTGATGAACTTGCCGAAGTCG
Organism: Coriobacteriia bacterium; assembly: GCA_030530145.1. Lineage (GTDB taxonomy): Bacteria > Actinomycetota > Coriobacteriia > Coriobacteriales > Atopobiaceae > Paratractidigestivibacter. The sequence continues at coordinate 28,309 of JAUMVN010000014.1, forward strand.
ATCTCGGTGCCGGGGACCACGAGGCCGGAGACCTCGCCGACGCTGCCGCCCGAGACGGCCTTGATCAGCGGGTTGATGATGTTGTCCGTGAGCGACGTGACGATCGAGGTGAACGCGCCGCCGATGATGACGCCGACGGCCATGTCCATCACGTTGCCGCGATTGATGAACTCCTCGAACTCCTTGAGCAGCTTCTTCACGAGAACCCCTTTCCTAGCTGCGCGGGATTGACGTAGCAAGGATAGCGGAAGGGCGTTCGGCCCGGGCTCGGCGGGGAGAGGCGCGTGGCCTCACTGCTCAGCGCTCGCTGCGTTCGCTCGCTTCGCGATTCGCGCGAGGCCACGCGCCTCTCCCCGCCGAGCCCGGGCCGATCTTCGGTTGATGCCTTTCTCGGCGTTGCCCTGCTGAAGCTGCTCATTCTCGGCAACGACAGCCCCTTCGCGAGGGGCGAGGGTTTCTCTTCACGCGAATCGCGCAGCGAGCGAACGCAGTGAGCGCTGAGCAGTGAAGAGAAAGCCTCACCCCTCGCGAAGGGGCGGGCGTGCGGCCCGTTCCTACAGCCCGAGCGCCTTCTCAGCGGCGTCCAGGGGCTCGTCGACGCCGGGGATGCGCTTCGGGCGCGGGTCGCGGACGATGCGGCCGTCGTGGGCGACCATCTTGAGCTCGCGAAGGGCCGAGAGGTCGTCGAGCGGGTTCTTCCTGCAGACGATGAAGTCGGCGCGCTTGCCGGCCTCGATCGATCCGCACTCGTCGGCGAGGCCGGCGATCCGGGCGTTTCCGAGCGTGGCCGTGTGCAGGGCGAAGGCGTTGCTCACGCCGCAGAAGTGTGCGAAGTAGCGCACTTCTCGCCACATGTTGTAGTGCGTGATGAAGGGACAGCCGGTGTCGGTGCCGAGGCCCACGGGGATGCCCGCGGCGAGGCAGGCGTCGGCCATCTCGCGCATGCCCTCGAAGACGATGCGCCCGTTCTTGCGCCCGAGCTCGCCGCACTTGGCCACCTCGAGCGGGAAGAACGTGTAGGGCACCACCGGCGAGAAGGTCGAGATGAGCGCCGCTCCCCGTTGGCGGAAGAGGTCCATGACCTCGGGCGTGGGGGCGCCGCCGTGCTCCACGGTGTCGACCCCGCCCTCGAGCGCCACGCGGACGCCCTCGGTGCTCTCCACGTGGGCGGCAACGATATAGCCCAGCTTGTGGGCCTCGTCGCAGGCGGCCTTGACCATCTGGGGGGACATGCGCAGCGCGCCAGGCTCGCCCTCGGCCGTCGCGTCCATGACGCCGCCGGTGATCATGATCTTGATGAGGTCCGGGCCCGTGGCCGCGATTTGCCGGACGTGCTCGGCCGCCTCCTCGGGCGTGCGCGCCTCCGTCGCGAGCGACCCCGCGAAGTGACCGCCCGGCACCGAGACGGCCGTGTTCGCCGCGAGGATGCGCGGCCCCTGCAGGCGCCCCGCCTCGACGTCGTCGCGCACGCGGCCGTCTATGTCCCACAGGCCGCCCACGGCGCGCATAGTGGTGACGCCGCCGAGGAGCTCCGTCTTCGCGTAATCCTGGGCCATGCGGTAAAAGAGCCGGCGGACGAGGCGGTGCTTGCCCAGGCGGTCCATGAGGCCCTTGTAGTCGACGGGCTTCTTGCCGGTGTCGGCGCGCGGCGGCTTGCCGGCGGCGGCCAGGTGCACGTGCATGTTGATGAGACCGGGGGCCAGGTAGCCGCCCGCGAGGTCGATGCGCTCGATGCCGGCGAGCGACGGATCGTCGGCTGGGAGGACGGCCTCGAAGTGGCCGCCGGCCACGACCACGGCGAGGCCGGCGGTGGGCTCCATGTGCTCCGTGCCGTCGAGCACGTATCCGTTGACGAGCGCGTAGCGCTGCTGCGATGACTGCATAGGGCGGCCTTTCTTCGCTGGCTGGGCTTGGTTTTGAATAGTTTTCAAATGTAGCGGAAAGGGGGCCGCGCCGCCCGTGCGACGGGGCCTGAATCCCGTGGGCGTGTTGCTTCGGGTCCCCTTCGGCCGGTCGCGGCGCGTCCCCTGCGGCGTTTGGGTGGCGCGGCCCGGGCCGTTGCCACAGAATCGCAGTGCCGGCGGCATCGATAAGGCTTGCCGCCACAGAATCACGGTCTCGGCGACACTTCCGCAGGTTGGTGCCACAGAACCGCGCCTCCGGCGCCGGTCGGAAGTCGCGGGCGGCAGGGTTTTGTGGCGGGGAGCCGGCTGGATGACGCCCGCGCCGCGGTTTTGTGGCGGGCGGTGGACGCGCAGCCGCATGGGCGGCTTATTTGTAGCGACGAGCAGGGTGAGTGCCGCCGGGGCCGCGGCCATGTGGCAAGAAGCGCTCGTCGTCCGTGCTGCGCCCTCGGCTGCCTGCGGCCGGTCCGCGTCAGAGCGCCTCGAGCTCGTGGTCTCGGATGCTTCCGGCAAAGACGGGGACGTCGAGAAGCGCCGCCAGCTGCCGGGCCGCCGCGAGGGCCGCGGGCTCCTCCGCTTGGTTAACCACGACCTGGTCCGCGAGCCCCTCGGCGGCGACGACCCGCGCGACCAGCTCGGGCGTCGCCGCGTCGTCGGGCGAGCAGCCGGCGAGCCGGCAGAAGACCTCGGGCCGGTGGGCGGCCTCGGAAACCGGCCGTCCGAACCCGCCCGCGCCCACGACGAGGATCGTGCGGACGGACTCGGGCGGCACCGCCGGCTCCCATGCGGCGTGCGCCTTGAGGGGCAACCGCTTGGAGCCGTCCGCCTCGACCAGCACGTGGCCGGCGACCTCGGCGAGCCGGGCGAGCTCGAGGGCCGGCGCGGCGAGCTTGCCCTTCTCAGCGGGCGAGGCGACGCAGGCGACGCGCTCCTCGGCGATCGCGCGCGCGACCTGCCCGGCGTCCTCGCCCGTGAGCGTTCGGACGCCCTCGAACGGCAGGACGCGGGTGGTCGTGGCGAGCGCGACGGTCTCGCCATCGTCCGCGAGCTCGCGCGCGAGTTCGCGCAGCAGGGTCGTCTTCCCGCCGCTGCCCACGACCGAGACGACGCCGCGCGGTGCCCGCAATGCTTCCTGCAATTTCATCTTGCAACCTAACATTTAGTAAGAAAACCAGGCGTTACAACAGACGTTGCTTAATAAAGCAGCAGCTCAGCGTTGCTGTAAAGCTGCTATAACGCCAGTACCTTAAACTGCTACACTCGGTAAATCGATTGTACGTTAAGCTGCGAGGGGAGGTTAGGGTGCTCGTTTACGTTCGAGGGGCGGGGGATATCGCCACGGGCATCGCCCTTCGCCTTCACCGCTGCGGCATGCAGGTCGTCATGGCCGATCTCGCGGTCCCCACGTCCATCCGCCGCACCGTCTGCATGAGCGAGGCCATCCGCCTCGGGCAGACCATGGTCGAGGACGTTCGCGGGGTCCTTTGCTCCGACGTCGCCTCCGTGCGCGCCGCCGTGGCGGCCGGCGACGTCGCGGTCGTCGTCGACCCGGGGGCCGCCCTCGTCCCCGAGCTCGCCCCCGACGTCCTCGTGGACGCGATCCTCGCGAAGAGGAACCTCGGCACCACGCGCGGCATGGCCCCGGTGGTCGTGGGCGTCGGTCCCGGCTTCACCGCCCAGGTGGACGTCGACGCCGCCGTTGAGACGATGCGCGGCCACTACCTCGGTCGCGTGTATTACCAGGGCTCGCCCATACCGAACACCGCCATCCCCGGCCTTATCGGCGGCTACGCCGGCGAGCGGGTCCTGCGCGCCCCCGCCGACGGCGTCTTCGAGCCTCGCGTGAAGATCGGCGACCAGGTGCGCGCCGGCGCCGTCTGCGGCGAGGTGGCGGGCCAGCCCATGGTCGCCACCATCGACGGCGTGGTCCGCGGCCTGCTGCAGGGCGGCGTCGAGGTCCGCCGCGGCATGAAGTCCGGCGACGTTGACCCTCGCTGCCGCCCGGAGTACATCCGCACCGTCTCCGACAAGGCGAGCGCCGTCGGCGGGGGAGTGCTCGAGGCCATCCTGCGCCTCTCTGGCGCCTTGCGGTCCCCGGCCCCCGCCGCCGCGTCGTCGCCGGCCATCCAGGCCGCGGCCCTCGCCGCCGCGTCGGCGGGGCTCGACCTCACGGGAATCGAGGAGTTCGCATGAACGACGTGGCAGGCACCATCAACGACCCGCAGATCGTCTCCGCGGCGCGCGCCGAGCTCGCGGCGGGGCGCCCGGTCGCGCTCGCGAGCCTTCTCGCCACGGCCGGCTCGATGCCGCGCCACGAGGGCGCTCGCATGCTCGCCCTCGCCGACGGCTCCTATATCGGCACGGTCGGCGGCGGCAACATCGAGTTCATCGCCCAGGGCCGCCAGCAGGAGCTTCTTCGCGCCGCCGCGGCTGGCGAGGGCGCGCCGGCGTCGCTCGAGTGGATGACCCACGAGAAGAACGCCATGGCCTGCGGCGGCGACGCGCTGCTGGCCGTGAGGCTGCTCGGGCCCGCCGACGCCGGATGGCTCGAGGACCTTGCGCGCGCCGTCGCCTCGGGCGAGGCGGCGTGGCTCGTCGAGGACTGGGCGGACCCCGCGGCCCCCTGCGCGCGCGTTGAGACGAGCGGGACCGGCTGCGACGTGCCCACGTGGGACGAGGCGGCCGCGCGCTACACCGAGCCGGTGGGCGCCGAGCCCGTCTGCTACGTCTTCGGCGGCGGCCACGTGGGCCGCGCCCTCGTGCCCGTGCTCGCGTCGGTGGGCTTCGTGGTCGAGGTATTCGACGACCGCGAGGGCGTCTGCGACCCCGCCAACTTCCCGCTGGCGCGCCGTGTGACCTGCGGCTCGTTCGAGGACCCCGCGCTCTACGAGCGCATTACCCCGCGCGACTACGTGGTCGTGCTCACGCACGGGCACCTGGGCGACGCGGCCGCGCTCGAGGGCGCGCTCCCGCACTGCCCGGCCTACGTGGGCTGCATCGGCAGCCGCCGCAAGGCGGGCTTCGTGCGCGACCTGCTCAAGGAGCGCGGCATCGCGCCCGAGCTCGCCGACTCGGTCCATCTCCCCATCGGCGAGGACATCCTCGCCGTCACCCCCGCCGAGATCGCGGTCTCGATCGCGGCGCAGATCATCCGGTGCCGGGCCGAGCTCAGGCCCCGGCGCCCGCACGAGGGCGGCGCCTCCTGACGCCTCTCGCCCCCGCGGGGCCCGCCCCCGCGCCGACCGAAGCAGCCGGGCGCCGTCCGCGCCGCCCGTTGCGATATACAAGCGCCAACGATCCAGGCCCCTGCGGCCGAGACAGGGCAACGAAGAAGGGAAGAACCATGCTCGACAGAAGGCAGTTCCTGGGCGGCTCCGCCGCCGCGGCCGTCGCGATGGGCCTCGCGGCCTGCGGCTCCTCGTCCTCGGAGGCCAAGTCTGACGACTCCAAGTCCGACGCCGCCAGCGCCGAGAAGACCAAGATCATCGTCTTCGCGGCCGCTTCCATGACCGAGTCCCTCACCAAGGCGGGCGACACGTTCTGTGAGCAGAACGGCGAGTACGAGCTCTCCTACAACTACGATTCCTCGGGTACCCTCAAGACCCAGATCCAGGAAGGCGCCGACTGCGACGTCTTCATCTCCGCCGGCCAGAAGCAGATGAACCAGCTCGACGCCGAGGCCGAGAAGGACCACGAGGACGGCCTCGACTTCATCGACCACTCCACCCGCTTCAACATCCTGGAGAACAAGGTCACCCTCTGCGTCCCCGAGGGCAACCCCAAGAGCATCAAGAGCTTCGACGAGCTCGCCGAGCACCTCAAGGCCGGCGACGTGCTTCTCTGCATGGGCAACTCCGACGTGCCCGTGGGCCAGTACACCCAGAAGATCCTGGCCTACTACGAGCTCGACGAGGAGGCGCTCGCCGCGTCCGGCTGCATCACCTACGGCACCAACGTCAAGGAGGTCACGACGCAGGTCTCCGAGGGCGCCGTCGACTGCGGCATCATCTACAAGACCGACGCCTTCTCGGCCGGCCTGACCGTCGTCGACGAGGCCACCAAGGAGATGTGCGGCCAGGTCGTCTACCCGGCCGCCGCCACCAAGAACGCCCCGCAGCCCGAGGGCGCCAAGGCCTTCCTCGAGTTCCTCAAGGGCGACGAGGCCTCCGCTGACTTCGAGGAGGTCGGCTTCACGCCGCTCGCCAACGCGTAGCGAGGCTTCCCGGGAGGGCAGCCCCTTCTCGCCGTCGCGCGGTGAGGGGGCTGCCCCCTTTTTGCATCGATGGAGATAAGGATGACGATGGACTGGTACCCCCTCTACAACTCGGTGAGGATCGCCGCCGTCTCGACGGTGATCGTCTACTTCCTCGGGATCTTCCTGGCCAACGTGGTCGCGCGGGCCCCGAGGCTCATCAAGGGCGTCCTCGACGTCGTCCTCACCCTGCCGCTCGTGCTGCCCCCGACGGTCGTCGGCTACCTGCTGCTGCGCGTCTTCGGTCCCAAGCGCGTCCTGGGCGCGTGGCTGCTCGAGACCTTCGGCATAAAGCTCACGATGGTGTGGTACGCGGCCATCCTCGCCACCGTCGTGGTGAGCTTCCCGCTCATGTACCGCACCGCGCGCGGCGCCTTCGAGTCCTTCGACGAGAACCTCGCCGACGCGGCCCGCACCCTCGGGCGCTCCGAGCGCTGGATCTTCTGGCGCGTGAAGATGCCCTTCTGCCAGCAAGGAATCGTCGCGGGCGCGGTCCTCGCCTTCGCCCGCGCGCTCGGCGAGTACGGCGCGACGGCCATGATCTGCGGCTACACGCCCGGCACGACGGCCACGGTGTCGACCACGGTCTACCAGCTCTGGCGCACGAACGACGACGCCGGCGCCCTCATGTGGGTCATGGTCAACCTCGCGATCTCGGCCGTGGTGCTTCTTGCCATGAACTGGTTCGAGCAGAAGAGCAAGGCGACGGACGCCCGCGGCAGGTCCGCCCACGGCGGCCGCGCGCGCCTGGCGGGAGGTGCGCGATGAGCCTCTCCGTCGACGTGAAGAAGCGCCTCGGCGCCTTTACCTTGGACGTCTCGTTCGAGGTCGAGCGCGCCGACGAGACCCTCGCGCTTCTCGGCCCCTCGGGCTGCGGCAAGTCAATGACCCTCAAGTGCATCGCGGGCATCGTGTGCCCCGACGAGGGCCGCATCGTCCTCAACGACCGCGTGCTCTTCGACAGCGAGAAGCGCGTGAACCTGCGCCCGCAGGAGCGTCGCGTGGGCTATCTCTTCCAGAACTACGCGCTCTTCCCGAACATGACGGTGGAGCAGAACATCGCCGCGGGCGTCCTGGGGGTCGACAAGGCCGAGCGCGCCCGGCGCGTGGCCGAGCAGGTCGAGGCGTTCCGCATCGGCGGCCTCGAGAAGAAGCGACCCGCGCAGCTCTCCGGCGGCCAGCAGCAGCGCGTCGCGCTCGCCCGCATCATGGCGAGCCGTCCTGAGCTGCTCCTGCTCGACGAGCCCTTCTCGGCGCTCGACGGGTTCCTCCGCTGGCAGCTCGAGCTCGAGCTCACCGACACGCTGCGCCAGTTCCCCGGCGGCTCGGTCTACGTGAGCCACAACCGCGACGAGGTCTACCGCATGTGCGACACCGTCTGCGTCGTCTCGCAGGGGCGCTCCGAGGAGAAGCTCAGCGTGCCCGAGCTCTTCGAGACGCCGTCGACGCTCGCCGCGGCGCTCATCTCCGGGTGCAAGAACGTGAGCGCGGCCGAGCCCGCGGGCGCCGGCGCGCTGCGCTGCGCCGACTGGGGCGTCGAGCTGCGCACCTCCCTGCCGGTGCCCGCGGGCTGCGACCACGCGGGCATCCGCGCGCATTACTTCGAGGTCGAGGCCGCGGGCGGCTCGGCGGCCGGGGCGCAGGGAGAGAACCGCATCCCCTGCACGGTCGAGCGCGTCATCGACAACACGTTCTCGACCATCGTCATGCTGGGAACCCCCGGCGGCGGTCAGATTCGCTACGAGTGCGACAAGGGGAAGTGGGCCTCCCTCGGCGACCCCTCGAGGGTCGCCCTGCGCATCGCGCCCGAGTTCGTCATGCCGCTCGTCGGCGGCGCGGACGGGCGCCCCTAGCATGGCCCCCGTTCTCGACCACGAGGGCAGGCGCATCGCGTACCTGCGCCTCTCGGTGACCGACCGCTGCAACTGCCGTTGCGTCTACTGCATGCCCGAGGACGGCGTGCCCATGCTCTCGCACGCGGATATCCTGAGCTTCGAGGAGCTCACCGATGTCGTGCGGGCGGCGGCCGAGCTCGGCGTGCGCAAGGTCCGCCTGACGGGCGGGGAGCCCCTGGCGCGCCGCGGCGTGGTCGGCCTCGTGCGCATGGTGGCCGCCGTGCCGGGCATCGAAGAGGTGGCCATGACGACGAACGCGTGCCTGCTCGCGCCGGTCGCGGGCGCGCTGCGGGAGGCGGGGCTCAGTCGCCTCAATGTGAGCCTGGACACCCTGCGCCCCGACCGCTATGCCCGGATCACGCGCTGCGGGCGCCTCGAGGACGCGCTCGCGGGGCTCGACGCCGCGCGAGCCGCCGGCTTCTCCCATACGAAGGTGAACGCCGTCCTCATGGGCGGCGTCAACGACGACGAGGTGGCCGACCTGGCGGGCCTCGCGCGCGACGAGGCGGTCGACGTGCGCTTCATCGAGCTCATGCCCATCGGCCCCTCGGCCGCCTGGCCGCGCGGGCGCTTCTTGCCGGCAGAGGCCGTGCTCGAGGCGCTGCCCGGCATGGAGTTTCTCGGCCGCGACGGCGTGGCCGAGCTCTGGCACATGCCGGGCTGGGCGGGCAACGTCGGCCTTATCCGCCCCATGAGCCACAAGTTCTGCGACGGCTGCAGCCGCATCCGCGTGACGGCCGACGGCAAGCTCAAGCCGTGCCTCCACTCCGCCGCCGAGCTCGACCTGCGCGGCCTCGACCACGAGGGGCTTCTTTCCGCGCTCCGGGCGGGCATCGCCGCCAAGCCGAAGTATCATCGGATGGACGAGGGGCGCGCGAGCGAATCCGCGCGCGACATGAACGAGATCGGGGGCTAGGCCTTGGCCACAGAGGACCTCACGCACATAAACGAGCAGGGGCGGGCCCGTATGGTGGACGTCTCGGCCAAGGAGAGGACGCAGCGCGCCGCGCGCGCCGGCGGTTTCGTGGCCATGGCGCCCGCGACGCTCGAGCTCGTGCGCACGGGCGGCTGCAAGAAGGGCGACGTGCTCGCCGTCGCGCAGGTGGCGGGCATCATGGCGGCCAAGCGCTGCTGGGAGCTCGTGCCCATGTGCCACCCCATCCAGCTCACCGGCGTGGACGTTCGCTTCGAGCTCGTCTGCGAGCCGGGCCGCTGCGGCGTGGCCGTCGAGGCCGAGTGCCGCTGCTGCGGCGAGACGGGCGTCGAGATGGAGGCGCTCACGGCCGCGAGCGTCGCGGGCCTCACCATCTACGACATGCTCAAGGCGGCCCAGCGCGACATGGTCATCGACGAGGTGCGCCTCCTCGAGAAGACCGGCGGCAAGTCGGGGCACTTCGTCCGCGCCGACGATTCAAACGAGCCGCAGATAAGCCAAGCCGACGATGCTCTTCTCGCCACCGTCGTCGCGGTGTCGCTCAGCACGAAGAAGGGCACGCGCAAGGTCCCCCAGGACGCCATCGAGCTCGTCGCAGGCTCCGGCGTGGTGGGCGACGCGCACGCCGGCAACTGGCATCGCCAGGTGAGCCTGCTCCCCGAGGAGTCCGTGGACCGCATGCGGCAGAAGCTGCCCGAGCTCGCGGCCGGCGACTTCGCCGAGAACATCCTCACGCGCGGCGTCGAGCTCAAGGAGCTGCCCGTGGGCACCGTGCTCAAGGTGGGGGAGGCCGAGCTCGTGGTCACGCAGATCGGCAAGACCTGCCACAACGACTGCGAGATCCGCCGCCTCACCGGCAGCTGCGTCATGCCGACCGACGGCGTCTTCGCCGTGGTCACGCGCGGCGGCACGGTGCGGCCGGGCGACCAGATCAGTAGGGGATGATGCGAGGGGGCAGCGCCCCTACGCATCGCTGAGGAGAGGAACGATCATGAAGCTGATCCGCACCGAGGACGCTGTCGGGCAGGTGCTCTGCCAGGACATGACGCAGATCATCCCGGGCAAGTCCAAGGGCCCCCGCTTCAAGAAGGGCCACGTGGTCACCGAGGAGGACATCTCCGTCCTTCTTTCCATGGGCAAGGTGAACCTGTACGTCTGGGAGCTTGAGCAGGGCATGGTTCACGAGAACGACGCCGCGCACCGCCTGGCGGCGCTCTGCCTGGGCCCCGGGACCGTTGCCGCGGGCGAGCCGTCGGAGGGCAAGATCGGCATCAACGCGGCGCACGACGGCTGTCTCATCGTGAACACCGAGAAGCTCAACGCCGTCAACGCCACCGACGAGGTCATGGTGGCCACCCGTAAGGGCGGCTTCGGCGTGCGTGCCGGCGAGGCGCTCGCCGGCACGCGCGTGATCCCGCTCGTGGTGCGCGAGGAGGTGCTCGAGGAGGCCGAGCGCGCGGCGGGCGACGAGTTCCTGCTTGAGGTTCGCCCCTATGTCCTGCGCCGCGCGGCCGTCATAGCCACGGGCTCCGAGGTCGCCTCCGGGCTCATCGAGGACGCGTTCACCCCCGTCATGGTCCAGAAGCTCGCCGCCTATGGCATCGAGGTCACCTACACCGCCACCCCGGGAGACGAGATGGGCGCGGTCGTGGCGGCAATCGACGAGGCGCGCGCCGCCGGCGTCGACCTCGTGCTCTGCACAGGCGGCATGAGCGTCGACCCCGACGACAACACCCCCGGCGCCATCAAGCGCGCCGGCGCCCGCATAGTCACGTACGGGAGCCCCGTGCTGCCGGGCGCGATGCTGCTCGTGGGCTACTTCGACGAGGGCGCGGACGGCGAGAAGTCCGAGCGCCCGGTGCCCGTGCTCGGCGTCCCCGGCTGCGCGATGTACAACAAGGCCACGGTGCTCGACCTCGTGCTGCCGCGCGTGGCGGCCGGCGTCCCTCTCTCCAAGCGCGACTTCGTGTTGATGGGCGAGGGCGGCCTCTGCCTCGGCTGCAAGCCCTGCACCTTCCCGGTCTGCCCGTTCGGCAAATAAGGCGCCTGAGGAGGCCTGTATGTGCGACGAGAAGTACACCGCGGCGGTCATCACCGTGAGCGACCGCGCGTCGAGGGGCGAGCGCGAGGACGGCTCGGGGCCGGTACTGGTCGATTTGCTGCGCGCCCGCGGCTATGAGGTGGTCTACACCCGCATCGTGCCCGATGAGCGCGACGTCATCGAGCGCGTGCTCACCGACGTGGCTGCCTCCGACGTGGCGCTCGTGCTCACCACGGGCGGCACGGGCTTCTCTCCCCGCGACGTGACGCCCGAGGCCACGGCCGCCGTCTGCGAGCGCATGGCGCCCGGAATCCCCGAGGCCATGCGCGCCGCGTCGATGGCGATAACCCCGCGCGCCTGCCTCTCGCGCGAGGCCGCTGGCATCCGCGGCCGCACCCTCATCGTCAACCTGCCCGGCAGCCCCAAAGCGGCGCGCGAGAACATCGAGGCCGTGATTGACCCGATCGCACACGGCCTGCGCATCCTGCGCGGCGGCGTCGCCGATTGCGCGGCCGAGGCGGGCGTCGCCCGTCCATAACGATTCGGCCTGCATAGGATCACCCACAAGAAATCGGCCCGTGTCCTGTACGTCTCTAGACGTACAGGACACGGGCCATTTCGACCTTAGACCTCGATTTCGGTGCATCGTGTACGTGCGAAGAGGTACACGATTTGTGTTGCCGGCCCCGACGGCGCGTCCGGGGCCGGTTCAAGCGTTAGCCCCGCGCTGCCGCCTCGCGGCCGCGGCGGAACGCCTCGAGGTTTGCCTCGACGGTCTTCGGCGGCACGCGGCGCGCGATGGCGTCCTCCCAATCCTCGGCCGAGAAGGGCAGCGCCGTGGAGAGCGCGCCCACGAGCACCACGTTCGTGCTGCGGGGGCTGCCGACCTCGCGCGCGATTCTCCCGGCGGGGATCTTCACCGCGCCGAGCCCGTCGAGCGCGCCGTCGACGTCCTCGGGCATCTCGAACGTGCCGATGGCCACGCTCACGGGCACGATGACCTCGTCGTTCACGAAGAGCGTGCCGCCCTCGCGCAGGAACTCCTGCGCGCGCAGCGCCTCCATCGACTCGAAGGCCACGACGACGTCGGCGCAGCCGGGGTCGGCCACCATGGAGTCGACCTTCTTGCCCATGCGCACGACCGTGGAGACCGAGCCGCCGCGCTGGCTCATGCCGTGGATCTCGGAGACCTTGACGTCGAGCCCGGCGTCGGCCGCCGCCATGGCAAGAAGCGACCCCGCCAGGATCGTCCCCTGGCCGCCGACGCCCACGAGCAGGACCGTCAGCGTGCCGTCGACCTCGACCTTCTCGCCCGTGGCCACGACCTCGGCGGATTTCTCGCTTGCTGTGTAGTGAGGCATGCTACTCACCTTCCTGGATGCAGCCGAAGGGGCAGGACTGGAGGCACTGGCCGCAGCCGATGCACTGGTTGGGGTCGATGACCGCGAGCTCGTCCTCGTCGCGGCCGAGCGCCGGGCAGCCGATCTGGATGCAGGTGCCGCAGCCCTGGCAGGAGTCGATCACCGGCCGCGGGCGGCGGGAGCGGTCGATCAGGCGGCACGGCGAGCGGAAGACGACGACGCTCAGCTTGTCGGTGTGCGAGACGGCCTCCTCGAGCGCGCGGCGGATCTCGCGGGCGTCCTGCGAGTCCACGAGCTCGACCTCGTCGACGCCGATGGCCTGGCAGAGCGCCACGATGTCGAGCGGCTTTCCGGCCGGCACGTCCAGGGGAGAGACGCCCGCCGCCTGCTCGGCCAGGGTGACGCCGTTGCAGGGGTTGCCCTGTGCGCCCGTCATGGCCGTGGTGCGGTTGTCCAGGATGCAGAGCGTCCCCTTGCCGCCGTTATAGACGGTCCCGAGCAGGCTCGTGATGCCGGAGTGCGCGAACGTGGAGTCGCCGATGACGCCCACGACCGGCCGGCCCGTGCGCCTGGGCGCGCGGGCGAGCTCCATGCCGTGCGCCATCGAGAGCGAGGCGCCCATGTCGATGACGGAGTCGACGGCTCGGTAGGGCGCGACGGCGCCCAGCGTGTAGCAGCCGATATCGCCCGTGACGATGGCGTTCATCTCGCGCAGCTGCACGTAGACGAGGCGGTGCGGGCAGCCGGAGCAGAACGCGGGCGGGCGTGCGGGAAGGCCTGCGGCGGGCGCCGGGTGGGGAGGCTCGCCCATGCCGAAGGCGGCGCGGATATGGGCCGGGCGGATCTCGCCGCCGCGCGGGAGCGGACCGGCGGGAGGCTCGCTCACCTCGATGCCCATGGCGCGGACCTTCTCGGTAAAGTACGTGCAGGTCTCCTCGACCACGTAGAGCTTGTCGACGGAGGCGGCGAACTCGGCGATCTTCGCCGGCGGCAGCGGCCAGGTGAGGCCGAGCTTGAGCACCGACGCCTCGGGCAGCGCCTCGCGGACGTGCGTGTAGAGGGCCCCCGCGCAGATGACGCCGACCTTGCGGCCGCGCATCTCGACCCGGTTGAGCTCGGTCTTCTCGGCGTAGGCGATAAGCGCGTCCTCGCGCTCGTCGGTGACGGCGCGGCGGCGCACGGCGTTGGCGGGCATCATCACGTACTTGGGGATCTGACTCGTGTACGGGCGCGGCGCGACCTCCTCGCGCTCGCCGGACACGTCGACCATGGTGCGGGTGTGCGCCACGCGCATGGTCTCGTGGAGCATGACGGGGGTGTCGAACTCCTCCGAGAGGCCGAAGGCCAGCTTGGAGAACTCGTAGGCCTCCTGCGAGTCGCAGGGGTCCAGGCACGGGACGCGCGCGAAGCTCGCGTAGTAGCGCGAGTCCTGCTCGTTCTGCGACGAGTAGCACGACGGGTCGTCGGCGACGAGAAGCACGAGGCCGCCGTTCACGCCCGTGTTCGCCGCGCTCATGAAGGGGTCGGCCGCGACGTTCAGGCCCACGTGCTTCATGGCCGCGAGGGCGCGCACGCCGCCCATGGCCGCGCCGAGCGCGACCTCGAGGCCGACCTTCTCGTTGGGCGCCCACTCGCAGTAGACGCCGTCCTTCTTGACGAGGTTCTCGAGCGCCTCGGTCGAAGGGGTGCCGGGGTAGCCCGACCCGACGGCGACGCCGGCCTCCCAAAGGCCTTGGGCGATCGCCTCGTTTCCGCTCAGAAGCTGCATGCGCTTCTCCTCTCTCTATGGCGGCTAACCGGGTTCGTTAGCGGCGGTTCTCGTAATCTACCAGGGACTTCGTGCCGTACTGCTCGCGCAGGCGCGGTTTCTCGATCTTGCCGGTGGGGTTTCTCGGCACCTCGGCGAAGATGAACCGGCGCGGGCGCTTGTAGCGCGGAAGGCCAAGGCAGAACGTGCGCAGCTCCTCCTCGCCGAGCTTGTCCTCCCAGTCGGGCTTGACCTCGACGACGGCGGCCGCGACCTCGCCCAAGCGCTCGTCGGGAAGCCCGATGACGGCAACGTCCTTGATGCCCGGGTGGCCCATGAGATAGTCCTCGATCTGGACGGGGTAGAGGTTCTCGCCGCCCATGATGATGACGTCCTTCTTTCGGTCGACGAGCCAATAGAAGCCGTCCTCGTCCTGGCGGGCCATGTCGCCGGTGTGGAGCCAGCCGTCGACGAGCGTCTCGGCCGTGGCGGCGGGGTCCTTGTAGTAGCACTCCATGAGGCCGGGGCCGCGGACGCAGAGCTCGCCGACCTCGCCCGGGGCGACGTCGGAGCCGTCGGCGCCCGCGATGCGGCACTCCCAGCGGTAGCCCGGCACGCCGATGGCGCCCACGTGCGCGACGTTCTCCACGCCCAGGTGGACGCAGCCGGGGCCCATGGACTCCGAGAGGCCGTAGTTCGTGTCGTAGGCATGGCCCGGGAAGACGGCGAGCCAGCGCTCTACGAGCGACTTCGGGACCGGCTGGGCGCCGATGTGCATGAGGCGCCACTGGTCGAGGTCGTAGTCGGAAAGCGTCACCGTGCCCTGCTCGATGGCGACGAGGATGTCCTGGGCCCAGGGCACGAGCAGCCAGACGATGGTGCAGCGCTCGTCTGAGACGGTCTGCAGGATGGTCTTGGGCGAGACCCCGCGAAGAAGGACGCCGCGCCCGCCCGCGAGCAGGCTTCCCATCCAGTGCATGCAGGCGCCCGTGTGGTAGAGCGGCGGGATGCAGAGGAACACGTCGTCGGCGGTCTGCCCGTGGTGGGCCTGCTCCATCTCGGCCGCCTGGGCGAGCGACTCGTGCTTGTGCAGGATCGCCTTCGGGAAGCCCGTGGTGCCCGAGCTGAAGTAGATGGCCGCCTCGTCGTCGCGGTCGAAGGCGACGTTGGGGTCCGAGGAGCTGCAGAGGGCGGCGAGCTCGTAGTAGGGCTCGGCCCAGGTGGGGCAGTCGTCGCCCACGAAGAAGAGCAGGCGGCCGGCCTGGACGCGCGGGACGATGTCCTCCACGCGGCCGATGAACTCGGGCCCGAAGACGAGGATGTCCACGTCGGCCTTGGCCAGGCAGTACTCGATCTCGTCGGCCGAGTAGCGGAAATTGAGCGGGACCACGGTGGCGCCCGTCTTCAGGATGCCGAAGTAGATGGGCAGCCACTCGATGCAGTTGTACAGCAGGATGGCGATCTTGTCGCCGCGGTGAACGCCGCGAGAGAGCAGCAGGTTGGCGAAGCGGTTGGCCTTCTCGTCGAAGACCGCCCAGCTGATCTCGCGCCGGAAGGGCTGCTCGTCGGTGGTCTCCACGAGGTCGTAGTCACGCCAGGTTATGTGGCGGTTCTCGTGGCGCTCGGGGTTGACCTCGACGAGCGCGATGTCGTTCGGCCGCGCGGCGGCGTTGGCGCGCAGCATGTCGACGATGGTGTCCAAGGTATTCTCTCCAGGTGCCGGGCGCGCCCCCTCGGCGCGCAACTTTTTAATCATACGCAGGTCGGCGGCCGCGCACGCGGCGCATCGGCCAGCGGGCGAGGGAGCGGTTCATGGGGCGCGTGAGGCCGATGCGCCGCAGGCTCCGTCGGCTGGTTCACCGCCCGCCCGCCGATCCTTTGGGGCGCCGACAACAAGGGCACCTCTCGGCCCTTACGCTTCCCTTTGGCAAAATACCCTGCTTTTGGAGCCAAAATCGACGTCTATTTTGACTCCAAAAGCAGGGTATTCCGGGTTCGCCCCGCTCGACGTGCGGCCCATCTCGCGCATCGCGGGCGCCCGTCGGCCGGCCTGCCGGCCGCGCGTGCTACCCTTTGTGTTCGACGCCCCGGTGGAAAGGAAGACCCTATGGCCGTGCCCACAGCCCAAACGAACAAACCTAAGGTCAAGACCGCCGTCTTCGACCTCGACGGCACGCTGCTCGACACCACGGTCGACCTCGCGCTGGCGGTGAACCACGCGCTCGAGGCCTTCGGCCTGCCACGGCGCCCGGAGGCGGACATCATCGCCTTCACCGGCAACGGCATCGTGCGCCTGGTGGAGAGGAGCGTCCCCGAGGGCACGCCCCGCGAGCTCTGGCAGCAGGTCTTCGACGAGTTCAAGCGCTGGTACGGGGAGCACGCGCTCGACCACACCCGGCCTTACGGCGGCGTCCGCGAGTGCGTGGAGGCGCTGCTCGCGGCCGGCGTGCGCTGCGCCGTCGTGTCCAACAAGGCCGACTTCGCCGTGCAGGAGATCATCGCCGCGCGCATGCCCGGCCTCTTCGGCGCCGTCATCGGCGAGTGCGAGGCCGCCGGCATCCGCAAGAAGCCCGCGCCGGATATGGTGGAGGCCGCGCTGGAGCGCCTGGGAGCCGACCACGAGGGCCTCGTCTACATCGGCGACTCCGAGGTCGACGTGGCGACGGCGAGGGCGTGCGGCTGCCCCTGCGTCTCGTGCTCATGGGGTTTCCGCAGCCGAGAAGAACTCGTGGAGGCCGGTGCCACAACAATCGTCGACACCCCCGATGAGCTGCGTCGCGTTCTTCTTAGCATGGACGCATGAGAATTCCGCCAGCGGCGCCGCGACTACGCTCAGCGTACATTTCCATTTCGTTCGGCTAACTTCAAGCTTGGCGGGTTATATTCAAGTACAAGTTTCGTTTGGTCGCTCGACGAAAGGAGCCACCATGGGTAAGAAGGCAGCCGAGGCACTCGACATCAATTACGACGAGCTCGCCGAATACCTGCACGTCAACCACTCCGTCTACATGAAGGTCGACAACTCGATCTATTACCTTACGGACGCTAACTTCGAGGCCTGGCGCGCGCAGGACACGAGCCGCCGCAACGAGAAGGACCACTTCGTCGACTGCTCCGAGCTCGTCCCCACCGTCGACGAGTTCCTCGTGCTCCCCTTCGTCAACGGCAAGACCATCAAGGACGTTTTCGCGCACGCGACGTTCTACCCCTCCATCAAGGGCGAGAAGGAGTAGCCGCAGCGACTCGCGGACTGCTCTTTTGCTTTTAGCTCGAGCGACCGGCGGTTTCGGCTGCCGGTCGTTTTTTGTTTGGTAGCATGGGAGAAAGCAGCGGCCACCTGGGAAACGGCCGCGGGAGAGGATGGGCCGTCGGGCGTTCGCGCCCGGCGGCCCAGGCTTTTGTGGGCGGGTCGGGGCGTGGCGGCGGCGCTTCTTGCCGCGCGGAGAGAAGCCCCGGACCCCTTGCGCGGCGAGAAGCGCCGCCGGCTTAGGGTACTTCTCTGCAAGTACCCTAACTATTTAACTATCGACAAAACCCCAGTTGGCAACGTGCCCGAGGCCGCTCTGGCCTTCTTAGCCTACTTCTGCGGAAGTAGGTTAAGCTCTCGCATCGGTTCATCCCGACGTCGCTTGCCGCCGGTGTTGCGACCTCGTGACGCGCTGCGCTCCGGGGCTTTTCCCGGCGCCGCCCGTAGTAAACTCTCTCTTCGCGTGCGCGGGCGCCGTCTACGGCCGCGCACCGTCTTCTGTAGGTCCGCCCGTCACGGCACGGGGCGGAAGAGACGAAAGGAACCCGATGCCCTTCTCCATGCACACCCACACCTGCGGCGAGCTGCGCCCCGCCAACATCGGCGAGGTCGTCACCCTTACCGGTTGGGTCTGGCACCGCCGCGACCACGGCGGCCTCATCTTCATCGACCTGCGCGACCGCGCGGGCGTGACGCAGATCTCCTTCGACCCCGAGCACTCCGGCGGCACCGCGTTCCACGCGGCCGAGGACGTCCGCTCCGAGTGGCCCATCAAGGTCACCGGCACCGTCCGCGAGCGCCCCGAGGGCCAGGACAACGAAAAGCTCGCCACCGGCCACATCGAGGTGCTCGTCTCTGAGCTCGAGGTCTTGAACACCTCCAAGACCCCGGCCTTCCAGATCGAGGATCACGTGGACACCTCCGAGGACGTCCGCCTGCGCTACCGCTACCTCGACATCCGCCGCCCGAAGATGGCCGCCAACCTCAAGCTCCGCAGCGACCTCACCTTCGCCATCCGCCAGGCCTTCCACGACGCCGAGTTCACCGAGGTCGAGACCCCGGCCCTCTTCAAGTCGACCCCCGAGGGCGCGCGCGACTTCCTTGTGCCGTCCCGCATGCAGCCGGGCCACTTCTACGCCCTGCCGCAGTCCCCGCAGCTCCTGAAGCAGCTCCTCATGATCGGCGGCGTCGAGCGCTACTACCAGGTGGCCAAGTGCTTCCGCGACGAGGACCTGCGCGCCGACCGCCAGCCCGAGTTCACCCAGGTCGACGTCGAGATGTCCTTCGTCGACCAGGACGACGTCATGGGCTGCATCGAGTCCGTCCTCGGCGAGGCCTTCGCCAAGATGGGCGTCCAGATGGAGCTCCCGCTTCGCCGCATCGACTACTGGGACGCCATGGACACCTACGGCTCCGACAAGCCGGACACCCGCTACGGCATGGAGCTCCACGACGTCACCCCGATCTTCAAGAACTCCAAGTTCAAGCTCTTCGCGAGCGCCGCGGCCGACGAGAAGCTCTTCGTCAAGGCCATCAACGCCAAGGGCGCCGGCAAGTGGCCCCGCGCCCAGATCGACCGCCTTGCCGACGTGGCGGCCGGCTTCGGCGCCAAGGGCCTGGCCTACATCGCCTTCCGCGAGGACGGTTCCGTAACGAGCCCCATCGTCAAGTTCTTCTCCGACGAGGAGATGGAGGGCCTGCGCGCCGAGATGGGCGTCGAGCCGGGCGACCTCGTGATGTTCGCCGTCGAGAGCCGCCTCGTGGCCGACGAGATCCTGGGCGGCATGCGGCGTCACATGGCCGACGCGCTCGAGCTCCCGCGCGAGGGCCATGACTTCCTCTGGGTCGTCAACTTCCCGCTCTTCCACTGGGACGAGGACACCAAGAGCTATCAGGCCGAGCACCAGCCCTTCACCCTTCCGACCGAGACCGACCCCGAGAAGATCATGGCCGACCCGCTGGCCGTGGGCTCCTACACCTACGACTTCGTCATGGACGGCTTCGAGGCGGGCGGCGGCGGTATGCGTATCCACAACGCGGAGATGCAGATGGCCATCCTGAAGATGCTCGGCTTCAGCGAGGAGCGCGCCCGCGAGCAGTTCGGCTTCCTGCTCGACGCCCTCGCGTTCGGCGCGCCCCCGATGGGCGGCTTCGCGCTCGGCCTCGACCGCGTGTGCATGCTGCTCACCGGCTCCGACTCCATCCGCGAGGTCATGGCCTTCCCGAAGACGAGCTCCGGCTCCGACCTCATGAGCGACGCCCCGTCCGAGGTCAGCTCCAAGCAGCTCAAGGAAGTCTCCCTTCGCTTGCTGTAAGGCTTGCAACAAGCACTTCTTGCCAGCAACGGCCGTTCCGCATCCGCGGGGCGGCCGTTTTTCGTCGGTGGGGGGAGGATTGCCATTGTTGTCACAACCCCATGGTAAAAAAGAAGGGCCCCTTTGGAAGGGGCCCGGTCGAGTCAAGATTGCCCCCTACGGGGCGCTTTCCGAGGAAAGCATTTTTGGCAAAGCCGTATTTTGACTCGCAGTGTCGATCCGACTGGTAATCGGAAGACGGCATGACTGTAGCACGACCGAAGGGGAACGAGCGCCATGAACCTAAGAAACTATAACGGTGAGTACAGCATCGGGCTCGATATGGGAACCGGCTCGGTCGGCTGGTCCGTGGTCGATGCGAGCGGCGATCTTCTGCACTTCAAGAAGCAGCCCACCTGGGGAAGCAGGCTCTTCGACAGCGCCCAGCCGGCGTCTGAGGCCCGTGTCCATCGAGGCCAGCGCCGCCGGTACGTTCGTCGCCGCTGGCGTCTCGATCTTCTTCAGTCCCTCTTCCAGGACGAGATGAGCCTCGTAGACGCCGGCTTCTTTGAGCGAATCAACCACTCGCGTACGATCGATGGCGACCCGATCTTCAATGGTTCCGACTTCACCAAGGCGGAGTATTACGATCGCTTTCCCACGATTTACCACCTCCGCAAGTGGTTGATGGAAACGGACGAGCAGGCTGACCTGCGACTCATTTACTTGGCGATGCACAATATCATTAAGCACAGGGGCAATTTCCTGCGTGAGGGCGAGAAGAAACTCAAGTCGAAGGACGCAAATCCCAAAGCTGCCACAGAAGAGCTCTTCAAAGCTCTTGCCGATTGGTGCATCTCCCATGGTGCGGAGCAGCCCGCCGATAAGAGCGCGAAGCTCGCCAAAGCCCTTCTAAACGAAGGTCAGCAAAACCGCTCCGCTCTCGCTCAGGAAATAGCGCCTCTTGTGGCCATGCCCCTCCCCGAAGATTTCGACCAAAAGAAGTTCATCCGCGCCATGGCAAATGCGATGGTTGGCCTGGCCGCCGAGTTCAAGGACATCTTTGGCGATTTCCCCTGCGAGAAGACCAAGGTCTCTCTCGGCAACGAAGAGGACCTCGAGAACCTCAAGGCAGCGTGCCCGGATGATTGCAGCGCTCTTCTCGATGCTCTTTGCGGCGTTTACTCTGCTTTCGTGCTCCAGGGGCTTCTCTCGTACGTGCCGGGCGGCAGCATCTCGGAGAATATGATCGCCAAATATGACCAGTACGCGGCCGATCTTGAGATGCTCAAGGGTAAAGACGGGCTTGTCCGCACCTACTGCTCCAAAGAGGCCTATGAATCTTTCTTCCGCGGTTCGACCTACCACTCGTTGAACGCCGGTGACCCTTCCAGGGACTACAGCTACGACAAGGCTACGGGCTATACGGCGTACAACCTGCATAAGACGAGCTACGAGAACTTTAGGAAAGAGGTCGTGAAGCTTTTCGAGGGAACCGGTGCCAAGAACGACCCTCGCTACATTGATATGATGGCGCGCTTCGACCGGCAGCAGTTTCTGCGAAGGCTTAAGACCAGCGATAACGGAGCGATTTACTATCAGCTTCACCTTGAGGAGCTGCGGGCTATCATCAAGAACCAGGGCCGTCATTATCCGTTCCTCAAGCAAGATGCCGAGAAGCTCGAAAGTCTCGTCTCGTTCCGTATCCCGTATTACGTTGGCCCGCTGACGCGCAAGAATGCCCGCCAAGACGCTCGCGGAAAGAACCGCTTCCAGTGGTCTGAGCGCAAGCCCGGTATGGAAGACGCTGCGATCACGCCTTGGAACTGGGACCAGGTCATAGATAAGAACAAAAGCGCCGAGAACTTCATCATGCGCATGACCGGCGACTGTACCTATCTGGTGGGGGAGAAGACCCTCCCTAAGTGCTCGTTGCTCTACGAAGAGTTCTGCGTCCTGAACGAGCTCAACGGCATGCGTTGGTGCGACGGCGATGGCGACGACTGGCGTAGGTTCGACGCTGCTCAGCGCGAGGGCATCATGCGAGACCTGTTCAGTAAGACTCGTCGCGTGACGTATAAGAAAATCGAGGATTGGCTCATTCGAGAGGATGGAGCTATTAGCCCGCACGTCAAGGGCGGGCAGGGGAAGTCGGCGATGGAGTCAAAGCTCGGCTCGTTGATTTTCTTTACCAAGGATATCCTGCACGTCGACGTAATCAATCCGGGCACCAAGCTCTACGATGACGTCGAGACCATCATCTTGTGGAACACGCTCTTTGAGGATCGCTCCATCCTTAAGGAGAAGCTCGAGAGCGAGTTTGGGTCTTCCGGCAGCGGTCTTTTGGACGCCGCGCAGATAAAGGCCATCTGTAAGAAGCGGTTCACGGGTTGGGGAAGGCTTTCCGAGAAGTTCCTCACTGGTCTTAAGGTCGAAGCACAGAATGCCCGCAGGGTTTCGATTATGGACGTACTTCGTGAGGGCAATCCCAATTCGACTCGCCGTAACGGCGACACGATGGTGATGATGGAGGTTTTGAGGGACGAAGACCTCGGCTTCCAGAAGGCCGTCGACAAGACGAACCGTGCGTATTATGCCGGTCGGTCCAATGACCTTGGAGTGAACGATCTTCCGGGCTCTCCTGCCATTCGCAGGAGTCTGAACCAGGCCATCCGAATCGTCGACGAGATCGTCTCCATCGCAGGCCATGCGCCCTCGAATATCTTCATTGAGGTGACGCGCGACGAGGACGAGAAGGCCAAGGGCAAGCGCACCAAGAAGCGTTATGACCAGCTCAAGGAAGCGCTTGAGGTATTCAAGAAGGAGGATCCGAGGGTCTGGGCAGAGATCAAGGAGAGGTCTGCAGACGATCTGGATGAGCGCCTGACGCTTTACTTTATGCAGCGCGGTAAATGCCTGTACTCGGGTAAGCCGATCGATATCAACCAACTGTCGAATGCCGGCCTGTATGAGGTCGACCACATCATTCCCCGCGCGTACATCAAGGACGACAGCTTTGAGAACAAAGCCCTGGTCTACCGCGAGGAGAATCAGCGCAAGACGGACGAGCTTCTCCTTGACAGTGGCGTAAGGCAGAAGATGAGCGGCTACTGGCGCAGCCTTCACGACTCTCATCTAATTGGAGATAAGAAATTCAATAACCTGCTCCGGAGCAGCATTTCAGATGGAGCCATGAAGGGCTTTGTGGCCCGTCAGCTCGTCGAGACCTCGCAGATGGTGAAGCTCACACAGTCGCTGCTTGAGGCCCGCTATGCCGGCGAGGGAACGAAGATTATTCCCGTTAAGGCGAGCATGTCCCACAACCTTCGTGAGGCCGCGGGCTTTATCAAGTGCCGCGAGGCGAACGATTTCCACCATGCCCATGACGCCTTCCTTGCTTGCAGAATTGGCCTCTTCATCCAGATGAGGCACCCAGGCATCTATGACAACCCGATCGGCTATACGCGCATGATGCAGAATTATGTGCGCTCGCAAGCAATTTTGTTTAACCGGACCCACCAGATGCCCGGTTCAGCCGGCTTTGTGATTAACAGCTTCCTGACCTCCGGCTTCGACAAAGAGACCGGTGAAGTGTTCCAGGACACCTGGGATGCCGAGGCTGCGCTCGAGGGAATGCGCCGTACGCTCAATTATCGGCAGTGCTACATCTCCAGGATGCCGCAGGAGGACACGGGAGCGTTCTGGGATGCAACGATATATTCGCCTCGAAGTGGAAAGGCGCTTGCCCTTCCTCTTAAGCAAGGGCTTTCTGCTGAACAATTCGGCAGTTATTCTCGAGAGCAGTTTGCGTATTTCTACATTTATGAGGCTAGGAAGAAAGGAAAACCCTACTTCAAGTTCTCAGAGGTTCCTGTCGCTTCTCGTGAGAGGATAGCTGCAGATTCTGCTGCTCTGGTGGAGCTTGCCACAGATGATGCTGCGAACTCGGGGCTGGAATATGTTCGCATTGTTCGTTCCAGAGTACTTAAGAAGCAGCTTGTGGAAATAGACGGCTGCCGTTTGGTATTGACGGGAACAGAGGAGTTCAGGAACGCCAGGCAGGTCTCTATTTCTGAGCAAGAACTGATGGCGTTAACGGACCGTGATTATGCAGAGGCCAATCAGCTCGTGCTCGACCGTCTCTGGGCTTCGTTTGTTTCTGAGCAAGGACCTACTCGTGGTTTCCTGTATGGCCAGCTAAAACTTAAAAGATATACAGCCGCATTTGAACGACTCGACAGTGCGGATAAGCTGGTTATTCTGCTTGGCTTGGTAAAGCTTACAAACGGAGGATCAAATGTTGTGGATCTCACCCTGATTGGGGGGCCGAAAAATGCCGGCAAAATTAGGCCTGCCAGGTCAAAGCTGCTTGGCGACCCGAACGTCGATTTCTACATCATTGACCAGTCCGTGACGGGCATGTTTGAGAGGAGGACTCGTGTCGGGCTTTAGGAACATCGTCATACAGAATCCGTGCAAGCTGTCGTATAAAGGCGGCTACATGGTTGTCCGCAAGGAAGACGATACGGCAAAGATTCATCTTTCTGAGTTCCAGACCCTGGTTCTCCAAACCAATCGTGTCTACATCAGCGCTTATCTGATGTCCGAGCTTGCGAAGGCGAAGATCTCGCTGGTCGTCTCCGACGAGAGATATGACCCGATTGGGCAATTTCTGCCATTGTATGGTGCCCACAACACGAGCGCCCGAATTGACGAGCAGCTTGAATGGGGCCCGGTCGCGAAGAAGCAGGTGTGGCAGCGGATTGTTAAAGATAAGATCGCTCATCAAGCCCGCGTGTTGAGCGTGAGGGCCCGCGAAGACGATGCGGCGGTTCTCGAGAAAGTTGCCACCGAGGTCCGCTCCGGCGATTCGACGCACCGCGAGGCGCACGCTGCTCATGTCTATTTTCCAGCGTTGTTCGGCCTCGGCTTCTCGCGTGATGATGAGACGCCGATTAACGCAGCTCTCAACTATGGCTATGCTTTGCTGCTCTCTTCCGTCAACCGCGAAATCGTCGCGAGAGGCTACCTTACGCAGCAGGGAATATGCCACCGCAACGAGTTCAATCAGTTTAACCTGAGCTGCGATTTTATGGAGCCGTTCAGACCGATTGTCGATCGAATCGTGTTCGACAACGTTCGGGGCGACTTCACTAAGGACGATAAGCTGCTCCTTGTGGATATGTTCAACCAAGCGATTCCCTATAGGGGTGGGGCATACCGAGTGTCGTCGGTGATTTCGCTCTACGTTAAGGACTGTCTTGACGCGCTTGCGCGGCGACTCTCCGTCGATGCAATCGAACCCTTTGATGTCGTATGACCAATATGGTGAGAGGCCGCTATATGAGACTTATCTGCTTCTTCGACTTGCCGGTCGCGACGGCCAAGCAGCGCAAAGATTATCGACTATTCAGGAAGTTCTTGCTCAAGGACGGCTATCTTCCGTTGCAAGAGTCGGTATACGCGAAGCTGGTTGTGAACGACGGAGCGGCAGGTCATGCGGTTGCGCGCCTTCGTAAAAATAGGCCTCCTGCGGGGCTTGTCCAGGTGCTTAGGATAACCGAGGCTCAGTTTTCCACTATGGAGTACATAACGGGTAATCGCGAAGCTTACGATGAGGTAGACACGATGGAGGAGCTGCTTGTGCTATGAAGCTCGTGTTTGCCGGACTGGATGAGCCGCTGGAGCTTCCGGCGGGGGAGTGCGTCACCCTTGAGGTCGAGAATCAGACGCTGTTCACGAGGCTGGCCCTATCCCTCAGATCCCTCGAAGGAAGATTCGCCGCGGAGCCGTACTCTTTGTGGGAGGATGATGAGGAGCTGAAACCGAGCGAAACGCTGCTCGTCATCGATAACCCGCTGTCTTTACCTTGGGATGAGCGGGTTCTTATGGGGCGAATTGTCAAGCAGATGGAGCGTGAGTTTCTTGAGGACGAGGACCTGCGGCAAGCGGTCGAGGGCATGCAGGCGGCCATGGACGCCAAGCTCATGTCTTTAGGTTTGGGAATGAACGCGGATTTTGCATTTGCTAATAATTGGGAGTTCAAGAAGTACCTAAAGTTCGCCGGCTTCGGTGTAGACTATCAAGAGACAAGGCCGTTCCTTGATAACCTTTTGAATTTTCTATCATTAACCCTTGACGCTGGCGACCATAGGGTTCTCGTTTTCGTTAACCTTAAGACTTTTTTATCGAAAAATGATTTTGAAGCCATGCTTGAGCATGTGTTGTATCAAAAAACGAGAGTATTGCTGATCGAGAATAAGTGCGATGAGTACAATTATAGCCATGAACATAAAAGGGCTATTGACCTGCACTTTTTAGAGAGCTGAGAAAGCTTGCCAGTTGGATTTGACCGTCCTTTGCAGTGGGGATTTTGTGCCAATGGTTTTGGCGCAGTGTTGATCTGACTGGTAATCAAAC